>DATIWG010000028.1:0-24667 GCA_035519555.1 Nitrosotalea sp.
CCCCGTCCCACGGCCGCGCCAATGTCCCCCGCGTGTAGGATTGACAGGCTCGGGCGAACGAAGCGCCGATCTGATAGAGTGACGCGCATCGCGCGGATGCCGAGGGGTGAACATGTCGGCTCTTCCCACAGGCACGGTCACCTTCCTTTTCACGGATATCGAGGGCAGTACGAGGCTCTGGCAGCAGCATCCCGAGCCGATGAAGCAGGCTCTGCTCCGGCACCATGCCTTGCTCCAGCAATCGATCGAGTCATTCAGCGGCTACGTCTTCCAGATTGTCGGCGACGCGTTCTGCGCCGCGTTCCACACCGCATCGGAGGGGGTGGCGGCGGCCCTCGCCGCGCAGCGGGCGCTCGCTGGCGAGCCGTGGGGCGAGACGGGCCCGATCCGGGTGAGGATGGCACTGCATACGGGAACGGCCGACCTCCATGCGGGGGAGCACAAGTCCGGGGAGTACATGTCCGGGCTCACGCTGAGCCACGCGGCGCGCCTGCTGTCGGTCGCGTACGGCGGGCAGATCCTCGTGTCGAACGCCACGCGGGAGCTCGTCCGTAACGACCTGCCATCCCTGGTGGAGCTGCGCAATCTCGGCCTTCATCGGCTTCGGGATCTCACGCGCGCGGAACACATCTACCAGGTGGTCGCGCAGGATCTGCCGGACACATTCCCCGCGCTCAGGTCGCTGGAGGTTGTGCCCAACAACCTGCCGCGACAGCTGACGACCTTCATCGGGCGTGAACGCGTGATTGCGGAGGCGAAGCGCTTGCTGGCTGAGACGCATCTGCTCACAATCACGGGACCCGGCGGCAGCGGCAAGACGCGCCTCTCTCTGGAGATCGCGGCCAGCCTCCTCGCCGAGTATCCCGACGGCGTGTGGCTGGTCGAGTTCGCGCCGCTGGCCGACGCTGCGCGCGTGCCCCAGGTCCTGGCCACGACGCTTGCCGTGCGCGAGGAGGCGGGCCGCCCGCTGCTCACGACGTTAGTCGACCATCTCCGTTCCAAGCGGGTGCTGCTGCTCTTCGACAACTGCGAGCATCTGATTGACGCGTGCGCCCGTCTCGCAGACGCGCTGTTGCGCGGCTGCCCGGAAGTCAAGATCCTGCCGAGTAGCCGTGAGGCGCTTGGCCTGACGGGCGAGGTCGCCTTCCACGTGCCGGCGCTATCGCTGCCCGACTCACGGCATGTGGCGCCGCTCGAGCGCCTCGCGGAGTACGAGGCGATCCGGCTCTTCGTGGACCGCGCTGTTGCGGTGAAGCCCGACTTCACGCTCAGGGACGACACGGCGTCCGCCGTGGCGCAGATCTGTCGGCGGCTGGACGGCATCCCGCTCGCAATCGAGCTAGCGGCGGCGCGTGTCCGGACCCTGTCCGTCCAGCAGATTACCGCGCATCTGGACGAGCGCTTCCGTCTGTTGACGGGCGGCAGCCGCACCGCGTTGCCGCGGCATCAGACGCTGCGCGGCCTGATCGACTGGAGCTACGGTTTGCTCTCTGAAGCGGAGCGCGGGCTGTTCCGGCGTGTGTCGGTGTTCGTCGGTGGCTGGACATTAGAGGCGTCGGTGGCGGTGTGCACGGGCGCCGGCGTCGACCGCTACGACATCGTCGAGTTGCTCGGGCGGTTGGTGGACAAGTCGCTCTGCCTGACAGACGGCCAGGGGAGCGACCCGCGCTATCGATTGCTCGAAACCATCCGACAATACGGCTTCGAGAAGCTCGCGGAGACGCCGGAAGGCCAGGTCGTGCGTGCTCGTCATCGCGACTTCTATCTCGGCTTCGCGGAGGACGCGGAGCCCCGGTTGCAGGGCCCCGAGCAGGTCGCTTTGCTGCAGCGGCTCGAGACGGACCACGACAACCTGCGAGCGGCGCTGCGCTGGTCCCTCGACCGCGACGAGACGGAGGCGGCGCTCCGGCTCGGGAGCGCGCTGTCGCTATTCTGGGACACGCACGGGTACGTCCGTGAGGGACGCGAGTGGCTCGATGAGCTGCTGGCGCGCGCCCGCGAGCGGCCGACATCCACCGTCACGCTGGAGGGCCGGCGTGCGCTCGCGAAGGTGCTCGATGCGGCGTCACGCACGCGGGCACGTTGGAGCGAGTTCCCGCAGGCGACGGAGTTCCTGACCCAGGGGCTCGCGGTGTGGCGTGAGCTCGGTGACAAGCGCGGGATCGCGGAGGCGCTCAATAACCTCGCCGTCGGTGCGACGCAGTCCGGGGACCGCGTCCGAGCTAGGGTGCTCGTGGCGGAGAGTCTCGCTTTGTTCCGGGAGCTCTCCGACAAACGTGGCACCGCGCACGCGTTGAACAATCTGGCCGAGATCCTCCGCGGTGACGGCGATCTATCCGGCGCGAGAGCATTGTTCGAGGAAAGCGTCCCCCTCTTTGAGGCAATCGAGGACAGGCGGGGCTTGTCGCATGCGCTCGACAATCTGGGCGGCATTCGCACCGCGCAGGGCGACTACGGCCCCGCGGAAGCTCTGTACAGCAAGAGCCTCCGGCTGGCCGAGGAGCTCGGCGACAACCACGCTGTCGCCACGGCGCTCCGGAGTCTCGGCGGCGTCGCGCACCACAGGGGGGATCATGCGCGGGCGCGGAGCTGTTACGAGGATAGCGTCGCGCGCTTCCGCGAGATGAGCGATGGGTTCTGTCTGGCGAAGTCGCTGATCGGCTACGCTCTAACCTCGCACGAGGTGGGCGATCACGAGCGGGCGCGGGTGCTCGGGGACCAGGGCCTGGCCTTGTTGCGCGAGGCGGACGCCAAAGGTGAGCTCGCGCCACGCCTAAATCAGCTCGGCGCGGCGGCGCTGGCGCACGGTGACGTGGCGCGCGCCGCGCGGTTCTTCGAGCAGAGTTTGGCGCTGTACTCGGAAACTCACGACGAGCAGGGCATCGCTACGAGCCGGGAGAGCCTGGCCAGGGCGGTTGCGCGTCAATGACGCTCGGTCTGGCGAGGACTCACCATGTAGAGGTGCTTCGCGGTGAGCACCCGTCTCTGGGCACGGCGGGCTGACCGAACCCGGGTCGTGACAAGAACACAGGCTTGAAGGTCTGTCAGCGGTTGCAGAGAGGTTGCATTTCTTGCCTCAATTTGCCCCGATCTGCGAAGGGGCGTTGTCGAAGTATCGAAGAGTTGGAGCTTATCGCGGCTCTTCGTAATCAGTAGGTCGCGGGTTCGACTCCCGCCCCCGGCTCCAGTCTTCTCCAGGACTTCTGCGTCCGATACGGGTTGTCTTTCTGCCCGCCGGCGGCCGTCGTGCCAACGTACAGGCCGGGGCCGTCTGAAAACAAGTGCGCACACTCCGGAGAACAGAACCGGTAGGCCACCCCTTCGTGGACGATCGTTGCGACGGCGCCGTCAACCGCCACCTGCATCCGGCAGACGGGATCGGTAGTGGTAGCCACCGGTTTCTCGCTCACCCGTACGAGCTCGAAGAGCGGCACGGCATAGGTCACGTTCTTGAACTGCTGCTTCCCGATCGGCCGAGGCTCGACGCCGGCGGATGTACCGATCGCTCGTGCAATCGGCTCTGTGCACAGGATCTGGCCGCCGATCGCGTGGGCCGCGAGGCGCGCCGTCAAGTTGATCGGCGCCCCAAAGAGCCGTCCCTCTCGCTCCACGATTGGCCCGCGGTGGATTCCTATGCTCACACGCGGAAAGTCGGGCTCGCGCTCGATCGCCTCACGCAAGCGAAGCCCGGTCCGCACGACCGCAAGGGTGTCAGCGCCAGAACAGAAGACTTCATCGCCGATGCTGTCGACAATCGAAACGCCAGGATCAAGGCACGACTTCGCGAGGTGCACAAAGCGGAGAACGGTCTCGGAGGCTTTCAGTGCGCCATGTGTTTCGGTCAGTGCCGTGTATCCACACAGATCGGCGATCAGAAGGGCAAGATCGATTTCGCGCGCTTCACTCATTCAGGCCGGCTCCCACAGTGAATCGAGCACATGGTGCGTCTGCCAGCCGCAGAGCCTAAGCCCGGCGTGATCACACGCATCCACCGCTCGAGTGATATAACCCCCTCCTGAACGCCGAGACGATGCCCGCATGGGCACGGGTGCAACGGCGATGCCACTCCTCCTGAGTGGAGAATCCACTACTTAGTCAGACGAAGCCTGAGCGCCTGTGGCACGAGTGTCCCAGACGGACCGGCCGCCTTCGACCCGCAGTGCCCAGCAGTCAGATCGAGGCGCGAGCGCCACAGCTCGGGGCGAGCGATGCCCCACTCCGCCGGAAGGATGTCGGACATCGTTCCGATTTCACGTCGTTCGCGCGTGGCACGCCGCTTGCGTTTGTCTGCGTTGGTCTCTCCTGAGGCCAAGGAGGCACACTATGAGAAAGCTCGTCGCAATTGCCGCCGTCTGTGCGGTCCTGCTCCTCCCCCTCGGTCCCGGGGCGCTCGCCCAAGGCATGAAGTGGCGGGGCAGCGGCGGCTGGGGTCCAGGAAGCGCCTATGGCCGGATGTACGATCCCAAGACGGTCGAGACCGTGACGGGCGAGGTCGTCAAGGTGGACCGGATCACCCCCATGCGGGGGATGTCCGGTGGCGTGCACCTGGTACTGAAGACGGACAAGGGTGACGTCTCGGTGCACCTCGGTCCCCAGTGGTATCTGGAGAATCAGGACGTGAAGATCGAGCCGAAGGACAAGATCGAGATCAAGGCCTCGCGCGTCACGATGCAGGGGCAGCCTGTCCTCATCGCTGCCGAGGTGAAGAAAGGCGACGAGGTTCTCAAGCTCCGGGATGACGCCGGGATCCCGCTGTGGGCCGGATGGCGAAGGGGGTAGATTCCAAGCCCGTCCGCGTTGGAGCGGCGGCCTAGCCGCTCCGCACGCAGCACTGAGAGGGTAAGCCCAGGTCTTGTCCGCCCCGATCCCCTCCGCAACAGACACGCTGGCCGGCTTGACGGCTGACGAGGGCCGGCGCCGGCTCGCGGAGTTCGGCCCGAACGTCATCGCCGCGGAGACGTCCTCACCCTGGCGCGCTGCACTGGCAAAGCTCTGGGCCCCGATCTCGTGGCTGCTGGAAGCCGCGATCGTCATCCAGATCGGCCTCGGCAAGTACCTGGAGGCGGCGGTCATCGGGGGCCTGCTCGCGTTCAATGCCACGCTCGGCCTCCTGCAGGAGAGCCGAGCCACAGCCGCACTCGCCGCGCTCAAGAAGCGGCTTGCCCCCACCGCCCTGGTGCGCCGTGATGGCATCTGGACGAAGCGCGCGGCCGCGGATCTGGTGCCCGGCGACCTGATCCGGCTGACGCTCGGGGCCGTGGTCCCTGCCGACGCGCGCATCGTGTCGGGATCCGTGATGGTCGACCAGTCGATGCTTACCGGCGAGTCCGTGCCGATCGATGCCGAGGCCGCCGATCAGACGTACGCAGGCTCCCTGGTTCGGCGCGGCCAAGCGCTCGCCGAGGTCACCGCCACCGGATCGAGGACGTACTTCGGGCGGGCGGCCGAGCTGGTTCGGGTGGCCGGCGCAGTCAGCACCGAACAGCGGGCCATCTTCGGAGTGGTGCGGAAGCTCGCGGTGGTGAACGGTGCTCTCGCAGTGCTCATCGTTGTGTATGCCCACGCCATCGCGATTCCGACTGCCGACCTCGTGGGCTTGGCCCTCACCGCGCTGCTGGCCTCGATTCCGGTGGCGCTGCCGATGACTTTTACTCTCTCGGCGGCGATCGGAGCCCAGATCCTGAGCCGGCGTGGCGTGCTGCTCACACGGCTGACCGCGGCGCACGAGGCCGCGGCCATGGACGTCCTGTGTGCGGACAAGACGGGCACCCTGACGCGTAACGCGCTGGAAGTCACCGAGGTGTTGGCGCTGGCGGGGCTCGACCGGGAACGGGTGCTGACGCTCGCGGCGCTGGCCAGCTCCGAGAGCGACCAGGATCCGATCGACGCGAGCATCCGACGGGCTGCCGCGGGCGCGCGACGTGCCGACGCCACGGAACGGCTGGTTCGCTTCGTGCCGTTCGACCCGGCGACCCGGTTCGCGGAAGCCACTGCGGTGGACGACAGCGGAGCCGAGATTCGGATCGCCAAGGGAGCGTTCCAGGCGATCGCCAGGGTCGCGGAGATGCCGGCGGATGCCCAGGGTCGCCTGGATGCGTTGGCCGCGCTCGGCCATCGGGTCATCGCGGTCGCCGCGGGGCCGCCCGCCACGCTTCGGCTCGCCGGCCTCGTCGCATTCAGCGACCCCCCGCGCGAGGACTCGGCGGAGCTGATCGCGGCGCTGCGCGACCTGGGCGTGCGGACGGTGATGGTGACCGGTGACTCCGCGGTCACCGCAGCCGCCATCGCCGGCCAGGTCGGCATCGCAGGCGCGGTGTGTCCGCCCGAACGGCTGTCCGAGACGCTGAACGGCGGCGAGTTCGGGGTGTTTGCCCGCGTGGTGCCCGAAGAGAAATACCGCCTGGTGATGGCGCTCCAGCAGGGAGGTCACGTGGTCGGCATGTGCGGCGATGGCGCGAACGACGCGCCGGCGCTGCGGCAGGCGCAGATAGGGATCGCGGTGGCGTCGGCGACGGACGTGGCGAAGGCGGCGGCGGGCATGGTGCTGACCGAGCCGGGGCTGTCCGGCATCGTGTTCGCGGTCCGGGAAGGGCGGATCGCGTTTCGGCGACTGCTGACGTACACGCTCAACATGCTGGTAAAGAAGACCGAGATCGTCCTCCTGCTCGGGATCGGGCTCGGCATCACCGGCCACCCGGTCATGACGCCGGTCCTCATGGTGTTGATGCTGCTGACGAACGACTTCCTCTCCATGTCGCTCACGACGGATCGGGCCAGTCTCGCACCGCGGCCGAGCGTCTGGCACATGCCGCGCATCACCGCGGCGGCTGTGCTCCTCGGGTTGTGCAAGCTCGGGTTCTCCACGGCGATGCTGGGCGTCGGCTTGTGGGGTCGTCTCGGGGCGGAAGAGCTGCAGACGCTCACGTTCGTGACCCTGGTTCTAGGCAACCAGGCCCTGCTCTACGTGCTGAGAGAGCGGGGCCGGATGTGGGGATCGAGGCCCAGCGGGTGGGTGTTCGCGTCGTCCGCGGTGGATGTGGCCCTCGTCTCGGCGCTGGCGCTGTCCGGTACGCTGATGGCGCCCCTGGCGTGGCCCCGGATGCTCGTCGTGGCGGTCGCCACGATGGCGTTTGCGCTCATCCTGGATCAGGCAAAGCGTCCGATCCTCTCAGCGCTCAGGATGGAATGAGGCGTGGACCGGAGAGGTTCGGACGCCCAAGCGGGACGTACAGACGGAGAGCCTTCCGACTTACTCGCTCTTCACCGATCGGCAGACCATCGCGTGCCATGGTGGCAGCGTAGACCCTGTCCCGTGGGGCAAGGTCATGCGGTTTTGTTTGCCGATCTTAGGCCGATGATACCGTCAGGCTATGACGTCCACGGCCAAGCGCAAGGGCCGGCTGACCCCCAGGAGGGCGATGGCCAAGCCCGAAGGCGACACCCGCTGGGATCCGCTCGGTCGGGCGGCCCACTTCCGCCTCCTGCCTGCGGCCGAGCGGCGGCAGCTGCTCGGGCGATGCAGGCAGCGCACCCTTGAGGCGGGCGAGGTGCTCTTCGCGGAGGGAGAGCCATGCCGTGGCCTCTACCTCCTGGTGGCAGGCCGCGTCGAGCTGCGCCAGCTCTCGCCCCGGGGGCGAGAGCAGGTCCTCCACACCGAGGGTCCCGGGGCAACGCTCGGCGAGGCCCCGCTATTCGACCATGGGGGATACGTCGCCTCGGCCGTTGCGGCGGTGCCTACGCGGGCGCTCTTCGTTCCGAGGGCGGAAGTGATCGCTCTTCTGCGGCGGCACCCCGCGATTGCCGTTTCGTTGCTGGAGACCATGGCGCGGCGTGTGCGCCGCTTCGCCGACATGGCGGGTAGTCTTGCGTTCCGCCCGGTGCACGAGCGGCTCGCGCACTATATCGTCACCGCGGCCGGTGAGTCAGGACGCCCGGTGGCCGCAGGCCTCGCGGTGGACCTCGCTCTCACGCAGGAGCAGCTCGCGGCGCGACTCGGCACGGTGCGGGAGCTCGTCGCGCGAGCGTTCTCGCAACTCGAGGCGCGGGGGGTGATCACGCGGAAGCGCGCCCGGATCGTGATCCGGGACGCGGCGCTGCTGGCGGCTCTGGCTCGCGGGGACTTGGTGAGCACGCCGGAGCAAGGTCGCGATGTGACTTAGGTCATAGATGTCGAAGCCTCGGCCTCCCTATACTCCTTTCGACTAGATTCCCCCAGTCAGGAGGAGACCATGTGGAGAGTGGTACTGATCACGCTGGGTGTCGTCCTCGGTGCGGCCCTCGTAGCGCACACCGTTCTCGCCCAGAATTCGCCCATGCCGCACCAGCCGATGCAGCATGAGTCGATGCACGGCGGGCAGATGTCCCACGGTGCGCTGCACGGCATGCCACAGGGGATGGCGATTACCGGGGCGCCCACCATGCCCGGTCAGGCCGCCTTTGGAGCCATCGCGGAGGTTGTCCAGATGCTCGACGCCGATCCCTCGACTGACTGGAGCAAGGTCGATCTGGAACGCCTCCGTCAGCACCTCATCGACATGAACGAAGTGGTGCTGCGGTCGCAGGTCAAGCAGTCCGAGGTGCCCGGCGGGCTCGTGATGGATGTGACCGGCAGCGGTCGCACCGAGCAGGCGATCCGCACGATGCTCGTTCCCCACGCCGCAGAGCTCGACCGGATGCCGGCGTTTGCGGCAAAGACCGAGCTGATTCCCGGCGGGGTGCGGCTCACGGTGACGGCGAAGGCGCCGGACGATGCGAAGGCCGTGACGCGGCTGCGAGGCCTCGGTTTCATCGGGCTGCTCACGGCCGGTGCGCATCACGGGCCTCACCACCTCGCGATGGCCAAGGGCGAGACCTTCGCGCACGGTCACTGAGCGTCTATCTCGGGGTTCAACTCCCGCCCCCGGCTCCAACCCGCAGGTACGACCGGGGTGGTCAGCGGGTTCGGAGCTTGGCCATCATGGCGTCGAGGATCGACTCCTCCTCGCTCGAAACGCCCGTGCCCAGGCCGAGCAATCGGCCGAGGCCACCCGATGCCGACGCCACCTCGCGGCAGGCGTCGACGATCTGCTTGACGCGGTCGGCGCGCTCCGCCGGCGTGAGGACGGAGAGCCCGGTCTTGATGGCCTCGATCGCCGTATCGAAGATCGCGTCTTCCGGACGCGTTCGCAGCCACTCCTGGAGCTGGGTGTAGGCGGGCGACGACCTGTCGACGCCCCGCTCGGTCGCGAGGCGCAGGACCTTCTCGCGCTCTCGATCGGTCACCGAGCCCTCGGCCCAGGCAACCTGCACCAGCGGCGCCAGCAGGAAGGCCGCGCCCGTATCGAGAGTCACCCCCAGGGCCATGATCCGGCGCAGCAGGGTCGGGTTGTCGATCCGCAGCTTCACGGCCAGCGCCTCGGCGATCTGATCGACCTTGGCGCGCTCGCGCAGCTTCTCGATGAGCTTGGCCTCGTGCTTGCGGAAGTACTCTTCCTCGAGCGAGCGCTCGCGTTCCTTGAAGATATCCTTGTCCATCATCTTTCCCCCGTGGTCAGCCGTCAGGGGTCGCGTCCGGCGACGGATCGCGCCCCGCCCATCTCGCTGCGGTTCTCCCGACCGCCATCGGAAGCAGAACGCGCGGCCGAGCCCGGGACAGCGCCCGGGCCGCTCCTATCCTACCTGTAAACCCAGCGAGCGCGGGGCTCGAATCACAGGGCGCGGCTCTGCCGCTCGGCTCCGAGGGTGGCAGAGCCCGGCAGGATGCTCCGTACCGCGATCGTACGTGACGCACGTCGTCGGAGCGGTTTGACCCGGCAAGGAACCGAGCGTAGCCTCCCCCGCATGAAGGTCAAGAAGGGGCTCGCGCTCGTCCCCGGCGTCGGGCTCTTCCTTCTGACTGCGCTGGCCCAGGCCAGCCCGCCCGACCCGACGTGGATCCCGGGCATCTACGACGATGGCGATTTCGACGACGTCGTTGTCTCCCTCGCCGACGGGTCGGCTCTCGAGCCTGAGCCCGCGGGCCATCTCATACCGGCTCCCGTCGCGGGCCCCATCGTCGAGCTCAAGGCAGACCCGGTCCGCCCCACCGAGGTTCTGTCGCTCCCGGGGCGAGCTCCACCCGCCTGCTGATCCTTCCTCAGTCGGACTCGTGGGGGGGCTCCCTGCCCGCAGCAGGGATGCTCTTCCACCAATGGGCCGCCAACGGATCGGATCGCCCGCGGGATGGTGGTGTCGGCACGCGAGCCGCCCTCACCCCCGCCATCGGCCGGAGAGACGAATGCAGGTCACGCGCACCACCATCGCCGAATCCCCGCTTGGGCCGCATCGGGTTCGCCTCTCCGGGCATGTCCGATACGACAAGGGCCCGGTCCCATCGGAGACCTACTGGTTCGACGTGCCCGTCGAGTACGGCGACTCCCTCAGCCGCTCCGGCAACCCCTGGCTGGTCTGCCTGGCGCCCCTCGCGGCGACGGTAGGAGAGCGGCTCCAGATCGACGACCCGGTCGATCCGCTCCTGCTCAAGAATGTCCGCGGACTGGTCAAGCTGTGGAAGAACTGGTACCCGAGCCTGCATCTCATCCCCATCGAAGCCCCCAACGTCGCCCCGGCCGAGGCCGCCGGGCCGCGGAGAACCGGCGCCTTCTTCTCGGGCGGTGTCGACGCCTTCTTCACGGTCCTTCGACATCACCAGCCCACTCACAGCTGGGACCACATCCCCATCGACGACCTCATCTTCGTGTGGGGGTTCGATGTCCCCATCGACAAGCCAGACGCCTTCGACCGGACGCGCCATGCCATGCAGTCGGTCGCCAAGGAGCTCGGCAAGAACCTCGTCCTCGTGGCCACCAACCTCAAGACCACGCGCCTCGAGAACGATGCGGAATGGGGGCCGCTCTGGCACGGCAGCGGCATCGTGAGCACGGGTCTGGCGCTCGAGAAGCGGTACGACCGGCTGGTCATCGCCTCCACCTATAGCTACTTGAACCTGGCCCCGTGGGGCTCCCATCCTTTCAGTGATCCGCTGCTGTCCACGCTCGGCACCCGGGTGATCCACGACGACGCGTCGTTCTCCCGCACGGAGAAGACCGAGCTGGTCGCCAGGTCGGACATGGCGCTGCGCACGCTCCGAGTCTGCTGGAACACCCGCTCCGAGCAGAACTGCTCCAACTGCAACAAGTGCTTCCGGACCATGGCCACGCTGGAGGTCTTGGGCGCCCTCGAGCGCTGCCCTCAGTTCGACCGGAAGCGGCTCACCCTCGACGCGCTCTCCCGGCTTTTCTCGGGCGACCACAACGACGTCATCCTGCTGCTGGAGGTTCGGGATCTCGCGCTCCAACAGGGGCGAGGCGACATCGCCGACGCCATCGACCGGAGCCTGGCCCGCTCCCGCCGGATGCGAAAGTGGGTCGCGCTCGCCCTGTGGCTGGGTCGGCGGCCGTACGTGTGGAGATGGGAGCGCCCGTTGCTGCGACGGCTCCGCCTCGTCTACTGAGGCCCGGCGATGCTCGACAGGAGCGTCGCCGCGTCGAAGCACACCAGACGCATCCAGGAGCGGGTTCAGCTCACCCGGCAAGTTCCGGTCCACTACAGGGCTGTAGAAGGTGCCTCTCGGTCGAGAGAGAGATAGAGCTGGTCCTCCTGGGCGATGTTGAGCCGGAGCACGGTATGGAGGGCGTAGAGCGTCCGCCGCAAATCCACGAGATCCTCGGGGTCGGGCGCTTCCGGGGGCATGTTGGCCACGAGGCGCTCGAAGACCCGCGCGAGGTGAAAGATCTCCTGGTGTGTCCGGCTCATCGCCGCGAGTGGATCGTCGCCCCCCAGAGCGCCCGAGATGGTTCGGTAGACGTCGCGCTCGTCCACTCGCTCGTGGGCGAGGATATCGACCAGGGATTCCCGAATGTGCTCGAGCCGAGAGCGGAGATCTGTCGCGGGGAGCTCATCCAGGCAGTCGGCCAGATCCCGGAACTCGTCCACGCGCGGGATCAGCATGCGATGCTCGCTTCGCAGGGTCGCGGTGACCTCGATCGGCAGGGTCGGTCTGGCCTCTTCCCGGCGGCCTCGCAGGGCGCGAAGGGCGTTGAGAATCGCGGCCGCGTCGATGGCTTCCTGGACCAGGGCGCCCACGACGGGCGACAGGAGGCCCAGGGTCGCGCCCCCCATCGCCACGAGCGACAGGCCCATGCCCACCCACATGCTCTGAACCGCGATCGACCGGGCGCGCTGCGCGATCTCGACGGCCTCGAGGAGGCGATCGAGGCGATCGACCACCAGGACGACGTCGGCGGCTTCCGAGGACGAGGTCGCACCCCGCGAGCCCATCGCGATTCCGATATCCGCGGCCGCCAGGGCAGGGGCATCGTTGATCCCGTCTCCGACCATGATGGTCACGTGATCGGGCGGTGCCTGTCGGACCGCGCTGACCTTCTCCTCGGGGGTCAGATCGGCCATGACCCGGTCCACACCGATCGCCGCCCCGACGGGCTCCGCCACCGCGACGTGATCGCCGGTGAGCATGACGATCTCCTCGATGCCGCGGCGCTTGAGGAGGCGCAGTACCCGTGGCGCATCGGGGCGAATGGAATCGTCGAATACGAAGGCCCCCGCCAGGTCGCCTCCGACCGAGACGAAGATGATCGATCCCTCGTCCCGCATGACTCGCCGTCGGAACTTGAGCTGCTCGGACGAGGGGGCCGTCGACTCGCAAACCCACGCGAAGTGCCCCAGCCGGATCAGAGCGCCCTCCACCGAGCCAGCGACCCCCAAGCCGGCCTTCTCGGTCACCTCGGTCGGCAGGGTCAGGTCGAGACCCCGATCGCGCGCCGCTTTCACGAGGGCCGTCGCGAGGACGTGTGACGACATCTGATCGACGGAGGCCGAGAGTCTCAGAAGCTCCGTGGCGTCGCTCTCCCGCCTGGACAGGACGATCCGCTGCAGACGGGGCGCCCCCAGAGTGATGGTGCCGGTCTTGTCGAGGAAGAGCATCCGGCCTCGGGCCAACGCCTCGATGGCCGCCCCGCCCTTCACGATGATCCCGCGCCGAGCGGCCCGCGATACGCCGGAGACGATGGCCACCGGTGCGGCCAGCAAGAGCGGGCACGGGGTCGCGACCACGAGTACCGCGAGGGCGCGAGCCGGGTCTCCGGTGATCAGCCAGGCCGCCCCGGCGACGGCCAGCGTCACGGGCACGAAGAGCTGGGCGTACCGGTCGGCCAGTCGGACCAGTGGGGCCTTCGAGCCCTGGGCCTCGCGCACCATCCCGATGATCCCGGCATAGGTACTATCCGCCGCGGTCGTCGTGGCCCTCATGTAAAAGGGCCCCCCGGCATTCGCGGTCCCGCTCCGTACCGGGTCGCCCACCTGACGCTCCACCAACCGAGACTCCCCGGTGAGGGCCGCTTCGTCGAGGAGCGCCGGTCCCGCACTCACGATCGCGTCGACCGGCAGGATGTCGCCCTCCTTCACGATCAACGTATCGCCTACGAGCACCTCCTCGACGGATACGGTGTCGACAGCGCCGTTCTGCACTCGATGCGCCACGCGGGGCGCCCGATTGAGCAGCGACGACAGCTCACGCTCGGCGCGGTTCGCCGCGTATTCCTCGAGGGCCCGGCCGGTGGCGATCATGAGGCCGATCACCGCCCCGGCGAGGTACTCGCCGAGCATCAGCGCCCCGATGATGGCGAGGACCGCGATGACATCCACGCCGGCCGAGCGCCGCAGAAGCTTGCGAATCAGCTCGGCGGCGGTGGGAATGAGGGCGAGTCCGGCCGTGCCCGCCCAGAACGCTTCTCCCAGCCCGTGTCTACCCGCGAGCCAGGCAACCGCGCCGCTGCTCAAGCCGATCAGACACCCGAACAACAACAGGGTGGTAAGAGTGATCGGACGGAGCTGCTTCATCGGCAAGGGTATCGCTCCTTGCTGACGGGGGAGCGCAACCGACGTGCCAACAGGGAGATCGCCGAATCATCGGCAATCCCGCCCAGATAGAGCGGGCCGCGAAGCCGCGGTGGGGCAGACCCGTCCCACCGCGGACCTCAAGTGGGGTATGTCTGCCTCGATACGAGGTCGTCTTCTGCAGCCGTCGCCGTTGCCCGTGCCCGTCGTCCGTGCTTAGATCTTGGTGCCGATGCACGACGATCCGCTCGTCCATTTCACCGCGCACCAGATCTCGCGCGAGGATCTGCAGGCCCTCATGGCGCGCTCGGACGGTCCTGCCCTCCTGCGGGCCGTCTGTCACGTCGGCGTCCTCACCGTCACCGGGACGCTGCTCTGGCGGCTGCGGGCCACGGCCTGGGCGCCGCTCCTGCTGGCGGCGCACGCCTACGTGCTGGTGTTCCTGTTCTGCGCCTTCCACGAGACCGCGCACCGAACCGCGTTCCGGACCCGCTGGCTGAACACGGTGGTCGGGACCATCGCCGGATTCCTGACGTTCTGGCCGTACCGGAACTATCGCGTGTACCACTGGGACCATCACCGCTACACGCAGGATCCCGTGCGCGATCCCGAGCTCTACTTCCCCAAGCCGGCCTCGCGTGCCGCCTATCTCCTCGTGCTGAGCGGGATCCCCAACGCGATCCGTCGAATCGGCGACATCCTCCGCCTGGCCGGCGGACGGGCCGATCGCCCGTGGATGTCCCCGTCCGAGCGCCGGCCGCTCATCGTCGAGGCCCGCGCGTACCTGCTCGGCTACCTCGTGGTGGCGGCAGGGTCCGTGCTGGCCGGCTCTCCTCTCCTCCTGCTCGTGTGGATCGCGCCGTGGATCGTCGGCCAGGCGTTCCTGCGCCCGTACCTCCTGGCCGAGCACACCGCCTGCGCGTCGACACGCGACTGCCTCGAGAACACGCGGACCACGCTCACGCTACCGCTCGTGCGCCTGTTCGCGTGGAACATGCCGTACCACGCCGAGCACCACGCCTATCCGGCGGTGCCGTTTCACGCTCTGCCGCGGCTGCACGCGCGCGTGCGGGGCCAGATCGAGCATCTCGAACGCGGTTACGTGGCGGCCACGGTGACCGTGAACCATTTCCTGTTCGGCCGACCGAGTCCGGCCTCGAGACATCCGGGGGCTCTGAAGTAGTCCCCCGCTCACGCGTCTCGCGCTGGCATTCTGTGGCACCCGTGGTGACAATCCCGCGCGACTCGATTTTTGATCGTGCCGTGTAACTAGTCGAATTATCGATATTCCTTTGGTGGCGCGGGGATTGCTGCCCGTCAGAAGTCGTGATGACCCCGAGCGTGGTTACCCTGCAGGAGGTCCTGAGGCACCACCGGACGCTATCGCGTCGCGGCCGTGAGTTCTACGAAAGCCTCCTGGCCCACGGTGATGTCCTGGCGGTCCGGGTCGATTATCTACCGGGCGCTATGCTGTGGCTGGTGACCACGCCCAAGCAGGCCCAGCTCATGCGTAAGGCCCGTGAGGGTCGCCCCGCCTCCGACGTCTGCGTGATGAGCCTGACCGAGGCGCAGGACCTGTTCGCCACGACCGGAGACCCGCACCCGACCACGCTCTACGAGGTCGCAGGCTGGCTGCTGGCGCCGGCTCCGGAAGAGGCCGTGCCCGCCCCCGAGGAAGAGCCGGAAGACCCGGAAGACCCCACGTCACTGTAGCCTCGCCGTCTCCTGCTCGACTCGTCGCACCGGCATCCCTAGGATGCCGAACACATGCCCGCCGTCTTCGTCCACGGCGTCCCCGATACCCAACGCGTCTGGCACGCGGCGACCTCACGCTTGAACGACGAGCGGGCCGCCGCGGTGATCGCAGAGGCGCGCCGGCTCGTTCCCGGCAAGCCGATCCGCTCCGTGATCAACAGCCACCATCACTTCGACCACTCGGGGGGCCTGCGGGCCTTCGCGGCGGCGGGCATCGGCGTGATCACGCACGAGTCGAACCGGGCGTTCTTCGAGAGCGCGCCGATGGCGCCCGCCGCCATGACCCCGGACCGGCAGCAGAGCGCGCGGCGCCGGGTCCCGGTGGAAGGCGTGCACGACAAGCGTGTGCTCATCGACGGCGCGCGCACGGTGGAGAGCCACCAATGGCGGGGAACACGCACGCCGACGGCATGCTGATCGTCTACCTGCCCAAGGAGCGGCTCCTGATCCAGGCCGACGCTGTCACCCCCGGCCCGTCGAACGCGCCGGCACCCGCGATCATCAATCCGCTGAGCGTGAACCTGGCCGATAACATCGGGCGCCTGAATCTCGTGGTCGACCGGCTCCTCCCGCTGCACCGCCGGATCGTGCCGCTGGCCGAGCTGAAACGCGCGATCGGCCGCAGTAACTGACGGGGACGGGAGTGGCTAGGCCACTCCCGGCTCGAGCAGGGTGAGCGTGCCCGCATCGGCGTCCAGCTCGGCCAGGCAGCCCACGGGCAGGGTGGCCTGATCGTCGATGTGGCCGATCATCAGCCCGCTCACCGTCGGGATGCCCAGTGCCCGGAATCGCTCGGCCAGGATCTCGTCGAGCGGCCGATTCTGCAGGAAGAACGGCGACGGCTCGCACTGCGTGAACTTGCCGAAGGCGACACCCGCCACGCCCGCGAGGGCGCCCGACAGCCAGAGCTGGGTGAGCATCCGGTCGATGCGGTAGTAGGCCTCCTCGACGTCCTCCAGGAACAGGATGCTGCCGCGCAGGTCGGGCAGGTAGGGTGTCCCGACGAGGTGGGACATCAGGCACAGGTTGCCGCCGAGCAGGCGCCCGCGGGCCCGACCGGGCACCAGGGTGGTCACGCGGTTCTCCCAGTCCACCTGGCCCTCGCGCTTCTCGAACGGCGGCGGCGCGGCGAGCCGGGTCGGCGCCTCGGGAGTCCACAGCGCGCACCGGAGCGCATCCACCGTGTAGGGCGTGAAGGACCGGAACGCGACGGGGCCGTGGAAGGTGATCAGGCCCGCGTGCCGCTGGATCGCCATGTGCAGCGCGGTGATGTCGCTGTAGCCGATCAGGGCCTTGGGCTTGCGCTGCATGAGGGTGTAGTCCAGCGCGGGCAGCAGGCGGGAGGCGCCATACCCGCCGCGCACGCACCAGATCGCGTCCACCGAGTCGTCCGCGAACATCGCGTTGAGATCGGCGGCCCGCGCGTCGTCTGCGCCGGCCAGGTAGCCGTCGCGATCGGGCAGGTGCGCGCCGGGCTTCACGCGGAGCCCGAGCGACTGGATCGTCTCGGTGGCGAAGCGAATGCGCTCGGGCTCGTTCGGCGCCGACGACGGGGCCACGAGCCCGATGGTCTGGCCCGCGGCGAGGCGGTGAGGACGGAGCAGGGGCATGACCAGCATCTTACCTTGCCTTGACATGCCGGGGGAGCGCGGCTAGGCTCGGGGCCCGCGTCACCTCGCAACGCATGGAGCCATGAGCGCCACGAAGCGTACCGCCATCCGGGCCGGGTACATCCTCGCCTTCGACGGCCGCGGCCACCGACTTCTCCGGGACGGGGTCGTGGTGATGGAGGGCGACCACATCCTCTCGGTGGGACCGCGCTTCGACGGCACCGTGGACGAGACGGTCGACGCGCGCGACCGCATCGTGACGCCGGGCCTGATCTCGACCCACGCCCACATCGGAGGCTCGCCGCTCGATCGCTCGTTCATCGAGGACCGCGGCAACCCGCAGTTCTGGTACTCCGGCCTGTTCGAGATGCTGCCCGTCCGCAGCGAGGGGCAGGACGAGGAGGGCGGCCGGGCCTGCGTGGACTTCTCAATGGCCGAGCTGCTGCGGGGCGGGGTCACCACCGTGATGGAGATCGGCGGCCTCGGCGAGTACGTGGTGGAGCGCGCCCCGCACTACGGCATCCGCGTGTACGTGGGCCAGGCGTTCCGGTCCGGCCGCTGGCTCACCCGGGACGGCAAGCGCGTGGAGTGGGAGTGGAGCGAGGAGCAGGGCCGCCAGGGTCTGCGCCGCGCGGTGGAGTTCCACGCCCGCCACGACGGCGCCCACGGAGGCCTCGTGCGCTGCTTCTACTCGCCGGCCCAGATCGACACGTGCACGCCCGCGCTGCTCCGGGAGGCCAAGCGCCACGCCGACGAGGCCCGCGCGCCCTACCAGGTGCACACGTCGCAGTCGGTGGTGGAGTTCAACGAGATGGTCGCCCGGCACGGCAAGACCCCGATCGCCTGGATGAGCGAGCTCGGCGTGCTCGGGCCCAACACGATTCTAGGTCACGCCATCATCATCGGCGGCTCGTCGTGGACGAACTATCCGGCGGGCGACGTGGCGATCATGGCCGGCGCGGGTTGCTCGGTGGCCCACGCGGTCTGGGTGTTCGCGCGCCGGGGCGTGGCCATGGAATCGTTCGCGCGCTATCGCGAGGCCGGCGTCAACATGTCGCTCGGCACCGACACCAACCCGCAGAGCGTGATCGAGGCCATGCGCTGGGCCGCGGTGTGCTCGAAGATGATGGAGCGCAACACCGAGGCCACCACCGCCGCGCACGCGTTCGACGCGGCCACCCTCGGCGGCGCCCGGGCCCTCGGCCGCGACGACCTGGGGCGCATCGCCCGCGGAGCCAAGGCCGACCTCGTTCTCTGGAAGGCCACCTCGTGGCGGATGACGCCGCTGCGTGATCCGATCAAGAACCTGGTGTACAACGCGGCCGACGAGGACGTGGATCGGGTCTACGTCGACGGGCGGATGGTGGTGGACGGCGGCCGGGTGCTTGCGGCCGACGAGCGCGCGATCCTGAGGGCGCTCCAGGCGGCGGGCGACCGGATGTGGCCACGCATGGCCAAGGGCGACTGGGCCGGACGGAGCGCCGATCAGCTCTCGCCGCAGACCTACGCCGACTGGAACGTCTAGGGGCTGATCCGCCTTCCGCTGGATCGGCCGACCGCGGGCTAGCGGCGGCTCTTCAGCAGCCAGTCGACCGCGTCGGAACCGTCGGTCGTCCCGCCACCGTCCGGAGCCCGCACGGGCTCGGGGGGCCGAGCCGGCGCCGGTGCGGTCGAAGGCGAAGGCGTGGCCGGCGCGCGGGCTCCGCTATCCACGGGAGCGCCGGTGCGCGCGGGCGGGGGCGGGGGCCGGCTCGCCGCCGTGTCCGCCGGTTGCGGGCGTGCCGTTTCGGGCTTGGCGACGGGGCGCGCCTGCGGCAGAGCGGCCGGCTCGGGCGGCCTCGGTGCGGGTTGCTGCTTCACGCCGGAGGCGATGGGTTGCGGGGCGCCGGCGGGTTTGGCGGCGGGAGCCGGTAGGGCCTCGGTCGGGGGGGTGAACGCCCTAGCCTTGGCAGGCACGCTCTCGGCGGTGGCATCTGCCGTGCTCTTCACCCGCGGTTCGGCGCGAACCGGGCGCCGAAGACCCCCCTCCTCGACCAGCAGCTCGACGGTCCGGGCGAGCCGCTTGCCGTGATTCACCTCGTAGGTGACCTTGACCTGACCGCCCGGCCGGATGTCCTCGAACCAGCCCTCCTTCGAGCCGACCGTGATGCGGGTGTCGCGGGTCACCACCAGCGGCACCACACCGCCGCCGAACGGGCCGGAGTTGACATGGATCGTATTGGCCTCGACCTTCGAGACCCAGCCCACCGTTTCGCCGTCGGCCTGATCGCGTCCCGACGTGAGCGTGTAGTCGGTCGGGTCCGACGGCCACAGCATGAAGACGACCGCGATCACGAGCACGAGGCTCCCGACCGCGGCCGCGAACGTGAGGGGGCGGTTACTCGTCAAGGAGCCCCTTGATGGCGTTGAACACCGGATTCTCGTTCTGCGAGGCCTTGGCCGGCGCGGCCGCGGCGCCCGCCGCGGCCGTGCCCAGATACTTCCGCACGCAGTCGTACTGCTCCCAGCCCTTGAGCGGGTAGTTCAGGTCGACCACCTTCCACTTCGGGTGACCATTCTGCAGGAGCCAGCTCATCTGCCGCGACATGGTCTGGGCGAAGCGCCCCACGTTGTCGCAGTCCTTCCGACGAAAATCGAAAGACACCAGCACCGCCTTGACCGCCACGCTGTTCACCGGCGTCCGCTGCCACTCGTAGACGTTGGCCGGGATCTCGGCGCGGGGATAGAACTCGGTGATGCTCTTGTTGGTGATCGGGATCAGCTCGAGGCCGTCCTTCTCGGAGACGTCTTCCTTCAGGAGCTTCACCGGATAGCCGGCCACGTAGAACATGGCGTCGATGCGCCCGGCCTTCAGCTCGGCGAGCGCTTCACCGGTATCGATCGGCACCATCTCGCTCGGGGTCACCTCGGAGAGCTTGAAGAGCAGCCGCGCGGTGAGATAGGTGCCGCTACCGTCTCGGCCGATCGCCACGCGCTTGCCGGTGAGGTCGTCGAAGTCCCGGATGCCGCGCTTGCCGAGCAGATGGACCTCCTCGTTGTAGAGGGGGAAGACCATGCGCGTCTTCTTGGCGATGCGACTCAGCACCGGATCGGACTGCACGCGGGCGACGAAGGCGAGCACGTCGGACTGCACGATGCCCATCTGGACGCCCGGCCGCTGATAGACCGCGAAGATGTTCTCGATGGATCCCTTCGACGTGTATACGGTCAGGTTCACGCCGGCGGGCTTGGTCAGCTTCTGGAGGTCGAGGCCGAACTGGTAGTAGGTGCCCTTGTCGCCCCCGGTGATGATCCCCATGTCCTCGGCAGCCGGACTAGAACTTGCCGCGATCAGCAGGATGAGGACGGCCGCCGAGCAGTGAATGATGAATTTCTTCACGATCGTTCTCCTTGAGGCGAGAGTTTCCCCTGGTCTCCGGAGGGGGCAAGGGCCATACCAGTCGCCACAGTCGAACGAAACCAAATACTTACAGAGAACACGACGAACCGTGCATGGTGAGGATTCCTGCACTAATGGATAATCCACTACCCAACATGACCCTTGTCGGCCATCCCCGGCGGCAACCCTCATCGTCGCCGACCTCCGCTCCGAGTAGGGGAAGCGCGAGGGCGCCAAACATGACACAGGGACCAGCGCGAGTCAACGGCAATAGCGCGACGCGTCAAGCCCTTGCGTGGCTCGAGCGCGGAGCGTAGAGTCCCGCTTCCGGAGGAGACCACCATGCCCGAGAGGCCGCTGCCGACCGAACAGGAAGTGCGTGCGTTGATCCGCGACCGCCGCAACTGGGGACGGTGGGGAAAGGATGATCAGATCGGCGCGCTCAATATGATCACCCCGGCCAAGCGCGCCGCCGCGGCGCGGCTCGTGCGCAAGGGGCGCAGCGTGTCGCTGAGCCGGCCGTTCCCGAAGGAGCCGGGTCCGAACAATGCGCTGCCCGCGCATCACTACATGCGCACGCTCCCGCGCGGCAAGGGCGGCTTCGCAGCCGACTACTACGGCATCTTCTATCACGGTGTGGCCTCGACGCACATCGACGCGCTCTGCCACACGTGGGACGAGGAGGCGATGTGGAACGGGCGCGATCCGAAGAAGGAGATCACGTTCGATGGCGCCACCTTCGGATCGGTCGAGCACTGGGCCGAGGGCATCATCACGCGCGGCGTGCTGCTGGACGTGCCCCGGCACCGCGGGGTGCCCTCGGTGACCGAAGACCGGCCGGTCCACGGCTGGGAGCTCGAGGACATCGCGCGGGCGCGCGGCCTCACCCTCGGGCCGGGCGACGCGGTCTGCGTCTACTCGGGTCGCGAGGCCTGGCAGGCCGCGAGCGGCGATCGGCCGTACGGGCGCCCGTTCGGCCCCGGCCCCATGGAGCGCCCGGGGCTGCACGTCTCGTGCCTCGAGTTCCTGCGGGACCACGACGCGAGCGTGCTGGTCTGGGACATGCTCGACCATCTCCCGGTGGGCTACGACATTCCGTGGGCGGTGCACGCCGCCCTCTTCGCCTACGGCGTCGCCCTCGTGGACAACGCGCTGCTCGAGCCGCTGAGTCGCGCGTGCGTCGAGGAGCAGCGAGACGAGTTCATGCTGATCGTCGCGCCGCTCGTGGTGGTGGGGGGAACGGGCTCGCCTGCCAACCCGCTCGCCGTCTTCTGATCCGCGGCGCCGGGCTTCAGTCCGCGCGGTACCTGCGCTCGGCGCCCGGCGCCAGGCTCATGCCGTGGCCGGGACGGTCGGGGATGAGGAAGTCTCCGTCCTTCATCACCGGCATCTCGGTGAAGAGATCTTCCGGCACCCAGTCGATCCACTCGACCAGGAAGCCGTTGCTGAGCGCTCCCGCCACGTGCAGCGACAGCTCGTGCACCACGTGCGGAGAGACCGCCACCTGGTGGGCCGCGGCGAGCCGGCCGATCTTCAGCGTCTCGCTGAAGCCGTTGGCGCGACAGACGTCCGGCATCAGGTAACGGGCGGCGCGGCGCTCGATGAGATCGCGGAACTCGAAACGCGTGTAGTTGTTCTCGCCGGTTGCGACCGGGATGTTGATGCCGCGCGCGACTTCCGCGCACGCGGCGAGATCGTCGGCGAGCACCGGCTCCTCGTACCAGACGAGATCGAGCTCCTCCAGCACGCGCGCCTGCCGCAGGTTGCCGAGCACGTCGAGCTTCTGGTTGACGTCGACCATCATGCGGACTCCGTGGCCGACCGCCTTCTTCACCGCCTCGACCCGCTCCCGGTTCACGCGCGGATCCGGGTCGTGGATCTTCATCTTGTAGTAGCGGCAGCCGCGCGCGACGTAAGCCTGCGCCTCGCCGATCAGGTCGGCGAGCGTGTAGCTCGGCCAGCCGCCGCTGCCGTAGGCGGGCACGCGGTCCGTCACCGCGCCCCATAGCTTGTAGAGCGGTAGCTCCGCGACCTTGCCCACGATGTCCCACAGGGCGATGTCGAGCGCGCTGAGCGCGTAGGCGGCCACGCCCTGGCGCTTGATACCGCGGTCCGCCCGGTACATCCGCTCCCAGAGCCGTTCCACCATCAGCGGATCCTGCCCGACGAGCAGCGGCGCCAGCCGGGTCGTGAGGTAAGCCTGGATCGACTCGACGCCCCCGCCGCCGAAGGCCAGCGTGTAGCCGAGGCCCGTGACGCCCTCGTCGGTGCGCACGTGCGCCACCACGAGGCCGTGGTAGGGGAAATCGAGCGCGATCGGCTTGCGGGTCGGGATGCGCAGCACGGCGGTGTCGACGACGGTGATCTTCATGGCGGCATCGTAGGGCCCGGAGCCGCGCAAGCGCAATGGCTCAGACGATGGGTATCGGCGTTCCCTGAATAGGGCCCCTCGACACCAGACCCGCGCCGCCCAGTTCCGCGCAATTCCTGCCAGCTTCGGAGACTGCCGGACAATCTGTTAATTCCGTGGATAATTCCCCTCCTCGTCCGGTGGCATGGCCTTCGCTCTGCTCCTGGGCCATGCGGCCCACGCCGGACGCTGGCGCCTTGTCACCTCGCCGCAGCCGGAGGATCTTGATCGCACTGCTGATCCTCCTGCTGATCCTGCTGCCACTCTACTTGTGGCCGCTGCGCGGCGGGCTCGGAGCGCTCCCGCGCGTCGCCGCACTGTCGGGCTTGCCGAAGGATCCGCGGAACCCGGGCGCACTGGCGACCATCCCGGCCGACGTGTGGGACGCTCTGATGGCCGGTGCCACTCAGCCACCGCAGGGACCGCCGAACCCGGAGCGACCGCCGAAGCCTCGGAACCTCACGATGATCGCCGAGCATGAGCCGGGCGCCGCACCCGGCGCCTTCGATCCGGGCGCCGGCGGGTTTCCGGGCACGGCGCTTCTCGGCGGATCGTCGCCGCCGAGCATGCTCGCCGGCCTGACGGATCAGATGCAGGACAAGGGAAGCGACGAGGGCTCGTCCCCGGTATCCACTCCGGGCCAGTTCGGCGCCGGATCGTACGGTGAGGGACAAGGCAACGGGAGTGGATGGTACGGTGGCGGCGGCTTTGGCGGCGGCTTTCCCAATGGGCTGGGGCCGTTCAGCAATGGTGGGCCGAGCTTCAGCAACCCGATCACCTCGCTCGATCCCGGCGATGCCGCTGCGCCCCAACCCACGCCAGAGCCGGCGACGATTGCGCTCGTTGGTCTGAACGTCGCGGTGTTCTCGGCGATCGCGTGGAAGCGTCGCCACCGCGAACAGGAGACGCACTCGATCGGGTGACAAGATTTGGACCCCGCGCCACCAGCTTTTGGCGTCGGCTTCTCTCGTAACGCCGCTAAGTCCCAGCCAGCATTGCAGTCCCTCGATGGCATACCCGTTGCGTGATCTCCTTGCGTGGAGCGCAAATCCTTCGAGGAGTGCAAAACCGTGAATGTTCTAGTGCTTGACGAGACCTTGGAGCTCTCGGCTCCAGTCCGCGGGCTAGCGAGTCTGAGTGGATGGCAGCCCCACTTCGTGGGATCGCTGCACGAGCTGGAGCTGGCGGTGCAGGCGCATGGCCGCCCGGCGTTGACGGTGGTGAACCTGCAGCCGCCGCTGACGGCGTGGGAGCTGGGGCAGCGGCTGCGGGGGCTGGGGCTGGACAGTCCGGTGGTGGTGCTGGGGGCGGCAGGGAGTGAGACGGCGGCGCCGTCGCTACCGGGGGTGCAGTGGCTGGAGCGGCCGGAAGGCGAGGCCGAGCTGACGGCGACACTCGAGCGCACGGTCAGCCGACTCGGGCTGGGCGCTCGCCCGGCGATTCGGAGCGCGGGCGCGCACGGGCTCGTGGGGCGGTCGGAGGCGCTGGCGGAGGTCCTGGCGAAGATCGAGAAGGTGGCGCCCGGGGACGCCAACGTGTGCATCTCGGGGGAGTCCGGGACGGGCAAGGAGCTGATCGCGCGGGCGATTCACGCGCAGAGTGCGCGCTGGGAGCGGCCGCTGGTGACGCTGGACTGCACGG
>DATIWG010000029.1:0-4535 GCA_035519555.1 Nitrosotalea sp.
GTTCGGCGTCTTCCTCATCGCCCGGCCGGGCGACGGCGCGCTCTCCATCCTTTCGATCCTGGCCACCTTTGCGATCGTGTACGGCATTCTCCTCTCGGTGCTGGCGTTCAAGGTGAAGGGCCTGGCCGGGGCGGTAGGGAAGGCCTAGGCTCCTGTCCCTCAGGTAGGCCCTTCTCTGGACGGGGCGGCTCCAATCGGGGCCGCCCGGCTCGCGCCAGGTGAACCATGACTTTTTCTCCAGCGTCCGGCGCGACTCCGGCTCACCTCGCACCGGCTCTCGCCGTCCTGGACCCCGTCGATCGACTATCCGAGACTCTCTTCGGCCTGATCATGGCGCTTTCCTTTACCTGCACCCTGAGCGTGTCGGCGGGGGCGAGCGCGACCGTGCACACGATGCTCTGGGCCGCTCTGGGCAGCAATGTCGCCTGGGGTGTGGTGGACGGACTGATGTACCTCCTCACGACGCTCACCGATCGCGGACACGAGCGGACCGTCCTGAGCGCGATCCGCGCGGCCGCTACCCCGGAAGAGGCCGATGCCCTCATCCTCGACGCGATCCCGGACGCGCTGGCCCCGGCCCTGGGTCCGGCCGAACTCACCCGCCTCCGCCAGATCGCCAATGCCGGGGCGCTGCCGGACGCGCCACATATTGGAGGCCAAGACCTGCTCGGCGCGGCGGGCGTGGCCCTCCTCGTCTGGGGTGCCACACTCCCGATTGCCATTCCATTCATGGTGAGCAGCGACCCGCGGCTTGCGCTCCGCGTGTCGAACGGCATCGCCCTGGTGATGCTGTTCGGCCTCGGATGCGCATTCGGACGTTACGCTGGAACTCCACCCCTGCGCTCGGGAATGGGGATGATTGGACTGGGCGCGGTCTGCGTCGGGATTACCATTGCCCTGGGCGGATGAACGCTGCCGCGAGCCACCAGGGAGTGCACCGGAGGCGCCGCACCTTCATACGGGTCCATGGTCGAATGCGCCTTGAACCATCCTTTGTCACCTGCATAATGAGCGTCTGCTACCTTGGGCGCATGGGCACGCCGACGAAGACGGACGGACCCACCCCTCTCCGATGGCAGGCTCCGTGAGGACTCCCGACCGGAAAACACGCCGGCCGGATCCGGTACTCATCCGCACCAAGTTCAGCCGCCCGCCCGCCCGTCCCGGGTTCGTCGAGCGCCGCCGGCTGCTGGATCGGCTCGACGAGGCCGTCGAGCATCACCGGGTCACCCTGTTGTCCGCGCCGCCGGGCTTCGGCAAGACGACCCTGGCCACACAGTGGTTGGCGCGGCAGACCGTCCCGACGGCCTGGCTGGCGCTCGACAGGGGTGACAACGATCCGGAACGCCTGGTGCGCTACCTCCTGGCCGCCATCGAGGCCAGTGCCGCACATCGGCTGCCGAACTCCGCGGCCCTGCTCGCCGCGGTCACCCCGCCTCCCTTCGAGTATCTGAGCGAGGTGCTCGTCTCGGAGCTGGTGGCGTCCGAGGCGCCGCTGATCCTCGTGCTCGAGGACTATCACGCGCTCGCGTCGACACCAGTCCACGGCCTGGTCGAGAGGCTGGTACAGGCGATGCCGCCGTCGATGCACCTGCTGGTGCTCTCGCGGGTGGATCCCCCGTGGCCGCTGGAGCGCTGGCGCGCGCAGGGATGGCTCGGCGAGGTGCGCGGAGGCGACCTCCGGTTCTCGCTCGAGGAAGCGCACCGGTTCTTCGGGGCGGAGCGAGGCGTGCTGTCGAGCGGCACCATCGAGAAGCTGCATGCGCGGGCGGAGGGATGGATCGCCGCCTTGCGGCTGGTGCAGCTTTCACTGCGGAACTCGCCGCGCCCGGAGGAGCAGGCGCGCAGCCTCTCTGGCAGCGATCGTCTCGTGGCCAGCTATCTGATGTCCGAAGTGCTCGCCGCGCAGCCGCCGGAGATCCTGGACTTCCTGACGGTGACGGCGCCGCTGGCGCGGTTCTCGGCGCCGCTGTGCGACCACATGCTGGCGGGCCGGACCGGCGAGCCGCCGGCGCGGGAGACCCTGGCCCGCATTCTCCGGCTGAATCTCTTCCTCGTCCCCCTGGACGCGGACGGAAAGTGGTACCGCTATCACCACCTCTTTCAGGACCTCCTCCAGCATCACCTTCCCGACCTGGCAAGGCCGGAGCGCCGGGCGGAGATCGACCACGCGGCGGCGGAATGGCTCGCGCGCGAGGGGTTCGTCGAGGAGGCCCTCGGGCACCTGATCCGTGCCGGTGCGCTCGATCGCGCCGCGGATCTCCTGGGTGGCAACATCAGGGCGGTGCTCGATGCGGACATGACGAGACAGATCCTCCAGCGCTGGCTGTCACTGTTTCCCCTTGGCGCCGAGCGTGGCCGGCTCCCGCTCCTGGTCGCGCACACCTACCTCCGGATGGCCCGGTGGGACCTCCGTGGCATGGGTGAACTCATCGACGAAGCCGCCCGGCTCTTGCGCCGATCCGCGCCCCGGCGGTCGGCACCGGCGGACCGGCAATTTCGTGCGGACGTCGACGCCCTGGCTGCGTTCATGCACTACTGGAGCGGTAATCCAGCGGCCGCGTTGCGAGCCAGTTCGCGCGCCCTGGAGGCCCTCCCGCCACGGCGGGGCGGCATGACCCGTTGGCTGGCCACCCGGTACAAGGCGGGCGCCCTGGCCGTCGCCGGCCGGAAGCACGAGGCCCTGGCGCTGCTCGAGCGCGCCATCGAGGACGCGAGCGCCACCGCGGAGCCGGGCATCGACGTGCTGCTGCTGACACAAGCCGTCGCCCATTGGTACGCGACCGAGCTGGGCGCGGCGGCGCTCACGGCGCGGAGAATTCTCGCGCACCACGACGCCATGACGATCCAGCACTACCATCTGGGACACGCGCACCACCTGCTCGGGTTGTGCGCCTACGCGCAAAACCGGCTCGCCGACGCCGCGACCGAGTTCGGCCGGGTGGTCGCGATGCGTTACGAGGTCAACTCCCGCACCTATCAGGACGCATTGATCGGACTCTGCCTGATCGCAAGGGCAGCCGGCGACTCGGCCCGGGTGGCGAGCTATGCCGCCGCCGTGCGCGCCGCGGCGCTGCAGGCCGGCGATCCGGTGTCGCTGAGCATCGCCGACTGGTTCGAGGTACGCCTGGCGCTCGACGTGGGCGATGGCCCGGCGCCGGTGTCGACTCCACCGGCGGCCGACGACTTCATGTCGTGGTGGCTCGAGGTGCCGTCGGTGACCTACGCCGAGTCGCTCCTCCGCGATCCCTCCCCGTCGGTCCGCGAGTCGGCCCTGCCCGTCATCGAGCGCTCACTCCAGAAGGTCGATGCCCACCACAACCTGTTCCAATCGATCGTGTTCTCGCTGCTCCGTGCCTTGGCGCTCGCCGATCGCGGAGACGAGGCGGCGGCGCTGGACACCCTCGCGGCGACGGTGCGCCGGGCGGAGCCCTCGGGCCTCGTGCGGCCGTTCATCGATCGGGGTCCACGCCTGATCCGGCTGCTCGAAGCGCTGGCGGGCCGCGACGTACCACAGGGCTATCTCGCGACCCTGTTGGCGGCCTCCGAAGGGCGCCCGCCCGAGCGCGCCATCAACCGGGAGACGGCGTCCCCCGCCGTCGGGACGTCGCTGAGCAACCGGGAACTCGACGTCCTGGAGTTGCTGACGCAGCGGCTCTCCAACAAGGAGATCGCCGAGCGGCTCCACGTCTCCCCGGAGACGATCAAGAAGCATATCCGCAACCTCTATCAGAAACTCGAGGTCCACGGGCGGCGCCAAGCCGTCGCCAGGGCCGTGGGCGAACGACTGATCGGCGTGCGCAGTTAGGCGCCTCCCGCCGCGCACTACCCCGTTTTTCCCCCCTTTCGGGTACTGTCCGCTCCACCCATCCGCCATAGCTTCGTACCTGGGACCCGCGACCGGACGATCCTCGGTGCAGGATCGATCGGATGACGGAGCCACCCCGCCGCGTGTGACGGCGCTTGGCCGGCGGCGATTTCGTGGATCGAGCGTCCTTCAACACACGAGGGAGTCTCAGAGTCGCTCAAGGGGAGGCCGTATGTACGTATTCAAGGCTTTTGTGTTCAACGGCAAGCGGACGGCCGGCAAGGCCCTCGACACGCTCGAAGACCGCGTGCCGGTCTACCCGTGGATCGAGGATGCCGCCGTGGTGTCGCGGAGCAAGCTCGGCATCACCCGGATCCACAGCACCTGGGCCCAGGACGACAGCGCGGTCGGCGTCGGGACCGGCCTTGGCGCCCTGACCGGCGCCCTGCTCGGAGTGCTGGCGGGACCGGGTGGAGCCCTGGCGGGAGCGGCGATGGGCGGCTCCATGGGCGCCATGTTCGGCGTCGGCGACGAGATCGCGTTCGACGACCCGCGGCTGGACGACTTCGCCGCCTCGCTCGCCAAAGACACCTCGGCGCTGGTTCTGGTGGGCGAGAAGGCGACGGTCGCCGACTTCACCTCCGCGGTCACGCCCTTCGGCGGCAAGATCATCGAGACCAACCTCGACGACAAGGATGTCGCCACCCTGCGGAAGGCCCTCAAGAAG
>DATIWG010000030.1:0-2702 GCA_035519555.1 Nitrosotalea sp.
CGGACGGGGCCAAGGTCATCGCGGTCGATATCGTCCTGAGCGAGCCGGAGGTGAGCGGCGAGCTCCGGGCCGCCACTCAGCTGTCGGAGCGGCTCCGGACGCTCGGGCTGGCCGCGAGCCCGGCCGGGTCCGCCGTCCAGCGCGAGCTCGACGACTTCGCCCAAGCCGCCGATCACGATCGCCAGCTGGCCGACGCCGTCCGCGACAGCGGCCGCGTGATCCTTCCCATCGTCTTCGAGGTCGGCCCCGACCGATCCGGGCCGCCGCCCGAGCCGTCGGGGCCGCCATACAAGTCGGCGCTGGTGAGCTTCCGTCACTACGACGAGCGAGGGCTCTATCCGCCTCCGGCCAGCCGACGAGCCACGCCGCCCATCGCCGTGCTCGCGGAGGCGGCCCGGACGCTGGGGCACGTGACCATGCTGGCCGACCGCGACGGGACGACCCGCTGGGAGGCCGTGGCCTTCGAGGACCAGGGCCGCTACTACCCCTCGCTGGCCGTGCAGGCGGTCGGGCTCGCGACCGGGGTGGAGCCGACAAAGCTCACGCTCGACTTCGGCCGCAACTTCGCGGTCGGGTCGGTCGCCATCCCGCTCGATCCCCGCGAGCGGATGCTCATCAACTACGCGGGACCGGGCGGGACCTTCCGGCACATCTCGGCGGTGGATCTGCTCGGCGGAAAGATCCCGGCCGATGCCGTGCGCGACCGCATCGTCTTCGTGGGCGCCACCGCGGCCGGCACGTACGATCTGCGCGTCACGCCCACGAGCCCGATCATGCCCGGGGTGGAGAAGCACGCCAACGTGGCGGCCAACATCCTGAGCGGGCGATTCCTCCAGCGTCCGGACTGGGTGGAGCTCGTCGAGCTGTTCGGCATCCTCTTCTTCCCGCTGGTGCTGGCGTGGCTGCTGCCCCGGCTGCGGCCCGCGGTGAGCGTGGGCGCCGTCGCGGTCGTCTGGGCGATCCTCTTCGGCGTCGTGCATCTCGCCTTCCGCGTGGGTCTCTGGCTCCCCGTGGTCTATCCGACGCTGGCGCTGGGGCTCACCTTCCTCGGGATCACCGTCTATCGCCTGCTCACCGAGGAGCGGCAGCGGCTCTGGACGAAGCGCGCGTTCCAGCAGTTCGTCAGCCCGGAAGTCGTCGAGCAGCTCATGGACAATCCCGCCGCGCTGCAGTTCGGCGGCGAGATGCGGAACCTCACCGTGCTCTTCTCCGATATCCGGGACTTCACGCCGTACACCGAGCGCCACCCGCCGCAGGAAGTGGTCCAGATGCTGCGGGAGTATCTGACGAAGATGGTGGACCAGGTCCTGGCCCAGCAGGGCACGCTCGACAAGTTCATCGGAGACGGCGTCATGGCGGTCTTCGGCGCGCCGGTGCCGCTGCCGGATCACGCGGAGCGGGCGTGCCGGGCCGCGCTCGGCATGATCCGGGAGCTGGAGACGCTGCGGGCCCGGTGGGTGGCCGAGGGCCGCGAGCCGTTCAAGATCGGCATCGGGATCAACACCGGCGACATGATGGTGGGCAACCTCGGATCCGAGCAGCTCTTCGACTACACGGTGGCCGGCGATGGCGTGAACGTCGGAGCCCGCGTGGAATCGCTGAACAAGGAGTACCCGACCGAGACGTCGATCATCATCAGCGAGTCGACGTACCTCGCGGCGCAGGACGTGCTCGATGTCCGGCGGCTGGGCGAGGCGACGGTCAAGGGCAAGTCCCGCCCCATCGTCGTGTACGAGCTGCGCGGGATCCGGGAGACGACGGAGCGTGTGCCCGTCCGGGCGCCCTTGACAAAGGAGCCCGTGCGGGCCTATTGATGCGGTACCCTGGACACCCGATCACGGGGGAGGAGTAGCGATGCGCGGACGGTGGACGAACGGAACGCTCCGGCTCGTGGCGGCGGTCGCCCTCGGGGCCCTGCTCCCGCTGGCGCTCGCGCATCCGTCCTGGGCCCAGCAGGCTCCACCCAGCGCCGAGCTCAAGCGCGTGATCGGCCGCGTCGAGATCCTCCGCAAGGGCCAGACGCAGTGGATCCCCGCGGTGATCGGGGCCCAGGTCGTCGAGGGGGACGACCTCCGGTCGTTCGCGGGCGCCGAGGCCGAGCTGGGGATGCCCGACAAGAGCACGGTGCTGCTCGCCGAGAACAGCCGGCTCCTGATGACCAAGATCGAGTACGACCGCCAGAATCAGAGCCGTCTCGTCCTCCTGCACCTGGTGGTCGGGAAGGTCCGGGCGGCGATCGCGCAGACCGCCATCACCCTGGTACGGGCCCGGCAGTCCAACTTCGGCATCTCGACCCCGACCGCGGTGGCGGCGGCCAGGGGCACGATCGTGTGGGTCTTCACCGACGGGACGAGGACCCTGGTGGCCGTCGAGCCCGAGCCCGGGCTCCGGTTCCAGCCTCGCATCGAGTGCATCACCGTGGCCTCGCCGCAGCCGAAGCGCCAGATGGTGCTGGCCGGCTACGCGTCGACGGATTGCGGGCCGACCGTGGCCGCCACCCCGCAGTTCATGACGCTGTCGAATCCCGCGACGGCCAACACCCCGCTGCTCAACGCGCCGGTATCGGTCCCGGGGAATATCGAGCAGCTCATCACCGGCATCGGGACCCCCGGGACGCCGACCGCCCCGGTGAGCTTCAGCACCTCCGGCCCGGCGCCCGACACCGGACCGCCGACCTCCTTCGGGGTCGATACCGTCGTCAA
>DATIWG010000031.1:0-18282 GCA_035519555.1 Nitrosotalea sp.
TACTTCGGCGAGACCCACCTCCACACGAGCTGGTCGGTCGACGCCTGGGTCATGGGCAACCGCCTCACCGGCCCGGGCGACGCCCTGAAGTACGCCCAGGGCCAGACGATCAAGCATCCGCTCGGCTACGACATCAGGATCGAGACGCCGATGGACTTCATGGGCGTGACCGACCACTCGGAGTACGTCGGGGTCACCAGAGAGGCCAACATACCCGGGTCTTACGTGAGCAAGCTGCCCGAGGCGCAGCCCATGATCATGAAGGATCCGAACAGCTCGGAAGAGCAGAACCGAGTCTTCTCGTACCTGCTCAAGCTCGCCGCGAGCCCGCCGGTCAAGGCGTTCATGGACCCGAAGGTCACGTCCACGGTGTGGAAGGAAAACGTCAAGCTCGCGAATGAAAACAATCATCCCGGCAAGTTCACCGCGTTCTGCTCCTACGAGTGGACCTCGATGCCGGGCAACCGCAACCTGCACCGCAACGTCTTCTTCAGGGCCTGCGAGAAGGTGCCGGACTATCCGTTCAGCGCGCTCGACTCGAAGCTTCCCACGGAGCTGTGGAACTGGATGGATGCGCAGCGGAAAGCGGGCAACGAGCTGCTCGCCATCTCGCACAACGCCAACGTGAGCGACGGCTGGATGTACCCGGTCGACGTCGACAACACCACCGGGCGGCCGATCGACGCCGCCTGGGCCGCGTCCCGCGACCGCAACGAGCGCCTGGTCGAGATCAAGCAGGGGAAGGGCCAATCGGAGACTCACCCCTTGCTGTCACCCAACGACGAGTTCGCGAGCTACGAGCTGTACGAGGCAATCCTCGGCCTGCCGGCCAATGTGGGTCGCGGGGACCGCATCGTCGGCAGCTACGGCCGCCAGGCGCTGAAGGACGGCATCACGATGCAGGACGTCCGCGGCTACAACCCTTACAAGTTCGGCATGGCGGGTGGCTCCGACTCGCACAACTCCGCCAGCCCGTACCGGCAGGACAACTTCTACGGCCTTCACGCCGACGCGGACGGGACGCTCGAGCGGCGCTTCGCGGGCGTCCTCATCGGCGGCACCATGGACGTTCGCCTGGAAAACCCCGGGGGCCTCACCGGCGTGTGGGCGGAGGAGAACACCCGTGCCTCGCTCTGGGACGCGATGTACCGCAAGGAAACCTTCGGCGTCAGCGGCCCGCACATCAAGGTCCGCTTCTTCGGCGGCTGGGGCTACGCCAAGGACCTCCTGAACGCCAGCGACTGGGTGAAACGGTCCTACGCGGAGGGCGTCCCCATGGGCGCCGACCTGCGGCCCATGCCGTCGGGGGGAAAGGGCACGGCGCCGAGCTTCGTCGTGTGGGCCGTGAAGGACCCGACCTCCGGCAATCTCGACCGCGTCCAGGTCATCAAGGGCTGGACGAAGAACGGCCAGAGCTTCGAGAAGATCTTCGACGTCGCCTGGGCGGGTGACCGCCGGCCCGACCGGTGGTCAGGCCGGGTTCCCGCCATCCAGAGCACGGTGGACCTCGAGAAGGCCACCTACACCAACAGCGTCGGCGCGGCGGAGCTCAAGACGGTGTGGAGGGATCCGGAGTTCGATGCCAGCCTGCATGCGTTCTACTACGCCCGCGTGCTGGAGATTCCGACGCCGCGGTGGACCCTGATCCAGGCCGTGAAATCCGGGCTGCAGCCGCCCGACGTGGTGCCGCTCACCGGGCAGGAACGCGCCTGGAGCTCGCCGATCTGGTACGCGCCCTCGGCCGAGGCGCGGAAGAGCGCGCCGCCGGGACTGACCGCCGCCGACCTCAAGAAGAAAGGCGCGACGCCGCTGACCGACGCGCAGCTAAAGGCGCTCGTCGTCGGCAAGGCCTTCTGGCTGCGGAACAACGTGACCGGCGAGCAGGTCAGCCAGAACTTCACCACCGAGGGGAGCACGATCGTGTTCCGCGTCGGCACGAGCGCCAACGTGCCGAGCGGCCACGGCAACGTCGTGCGCGACGGCTACGAGGGAACGAGCCTCCACTACAAGATCGAGGGCGGCAAGCTGATCACGTTCGTCTCGCAGGAGCCGTACGCCGTCACGGTCTACAAGCTCGGGAACACGTACTACGGCGCCCGCAGCAACGAGTTCGGCTACGCCAACTACGAGATCATCCCGGCGCCGCAGATCGCGGTCAACCCGCTGACCGAGATCGGCAACCAGTTCTCGGTCGAGCTGGGGCTGACGGAGGAGCAGAAGCAGCAGATCCTTCCCATCCTGAACGACGAGCTGAAGCAACTGGAGGCGCTGAAGAAGAACACGTCTCTCAGTGGACCGAAGAAGGTCGAGCAGCTGCGGGGAATCGGCGTCTCCTTCGACGAGAAGATCAGACCACTGCTCAATGCGGAGCAGCAGCCGAAGTTCCAGGCCCTGCGTGAACGGGTGCGGCGCCGGATGCTCGACAAGATGGCGAGCGAGGCCGCTGCCAAGTTGAAAGGGGCGGCAACGAAGGACCTCGAGACGCTGAAGAAGGACGCGGAGGGGGTGTGGCTGGGGCGGTAGAGCGCGAGAACGATAGGCGCTGCGCGCCGAGCCATCGGATTCTGCGGAGGTGGCTCCGGACAGGGAGCGTGCTCGTCGCGGCGCTGTTATGGGCGAGCGCGGAGGCAGTGGCATGTCCGATCTGCCTGGGAGCGGGCCAGCCATCCACGGCGCAGGAGCTGGTCGCTGCCCCGGACGTGGTGCTGGCGCTCCCGACCCGGGACGCAACCCGCTTCCGTGTCACCCGGGTCATCAAGGGCAAGCGACCGCCGAGCGGCACGATCGAGGGTGGGTACCCCCGCTCCGGTCCCGTTCCAGGCACCGCAGCCCCGAGGAGCGGCAAGTCGCTGCTGCTCGTGAGAGACGAACAGTTGCCGACGTGGGAAGTGCTCGGCGCGATCGACGCCGGTCATTCGGGCTGGCTGCGAGAGCTCGCCACCGGAAAACGCCCCCAGGATATGAGCGCCGAGGACTGGCGGGCCCGCGTCGCGCTCGTTGCGCCCTATCTCGAGAACCGAGAACCGCTGGTGGCCCAGATCGCGTATGCCGAGCTCGCGGCCGCGCCGTATGCCGCATTGCGGGCGGCGAAGCCGCGTCTCAGCGCATCCGCGGTCCGCCGGTGGCTGGCGGACCCGGAGCTCGCGGCACGACAGAGGCTCTACCTGCTGCTGTTGGGGCTGGCCGGCAGCGCGCAGGATGCCGCCGCCCTCGAGCAGCGCCTCGAAGCGGCGTGGAAATCGGGCGAGGCGACGAACCTGGGCCCGATGCTGGCCGCGGACCTGGAGCTGCGGGGCGAAGCCCGCATGAGCTGGGTCGACGGCAAGTACCTCCGCGACTCGAAGCGCTCGTCGCGCGAGATCGAGGCGGTGGTTCTCGCGCTTGGTGTGCACGGCGACACGAACACGACGATCTCGCGCGAGCGCGTGATCCAATCGTTTCGCCTCTTCATCAGGGAACGCAAGGATCTCGCGGGCCTCGTCGCACCCGAATTGGCGGCCTGGAACTACTGGGACGCGGTGCCCGAGTATGCGGCGCTGATGAAATCGAACGTCCGGCAGCAGGGCCCGTCGCGATTCGCAATCGCGGTCTATCTGCAGCAGAGCCGCGGCACCGGCGAGACGTCGCACCCGGAAGGCCCGGCGACTGGGTCATTCAACAGTCCGGTTGCCAAGCCGAATACGCTCCTGGTCGCCCCGCATTGATGCTTGCCGCTTCCGCGATGAAGCGCCTGTTGAATGAGCCCCTGGTTCATTTCCTGCTGATCGGTGGCGTGCTGTTCGCTATCTACAGCGCCGTGCCGGCCGGAAGCGCCACGCCCGCGGCGTCGAGGGAGATCCGGCTGTCGTACGACGAGCTCGCCCAGGTCGTCCTCCTCTTCAAGTCGCAGTGGCGCCGCGAGCCGAGGGCAGAGGAATTCAACCGGCTGGTCGAGGACAAGGTCCAGGGCGAGATCCTCTACCGCGAGGCGTTGGCGATGGGCCTCGACAAGGAAGACGAGATCGTCAAGCGCCGCATGGCGCAGAAGATGCAATTCCTGGCCGAGGACGTGGCCGCCGCGCGCGAGCCGACCGCGGAGCAACTCAGGGCCTGGTACGAGAAGAACAGCGCGTCCTTCGCGCAACCACCGCGGGTGAGCTTCCGCCACCTGTACTTCTCGTCCGACCGACGCGGCGCCCGCGCGCGTGAGGATGCGGCGCAGGCGCTCGCCAAGCTCGCCGGCCAGCCCGAGGACGCGAAGCTCGCCGCGTCGCTCGCCGATCGCTTCATGTTCCAGGACCACTACCGCGATCGCGCGCCGGAATTCCTCGGCAAGGAGTTCGGGCCGCAGTTCGCGCGGGCGGTCGCCACACTCCCGCCAGCCTCCTGGCAGGGGCCGGTCGAGTCCGGCTTCGGCTGGCACCTTGTGTTCGTCGACACCGTGATTCCCGGGCGCGTGCCGGCCTTCGAGGAGATCGAGTCTGACGTGAAGACGGCGTGGCTCGGCGAGCAGAAGGCGCTCGCGTGGCAGAAGGCGTACGAGACGATGCGGGCGAAGTACACGGTGTTGCTGCCGACGCCGCCGGAGAAGCCGTCGGGCGCGTCTCCCGCGCCACCACCCGCGAAGAGCCCGGCGGCATCGTCCGCGAAACCGGAGCCGTGAGGCGGCTCGTGCGGCGCCTCGGGCGTCTCGCGGGCGCGTTGCTGCTCACGATCGCGTTCTGCCTGCCCGCGGCGCAGGCCCACGAGTCGCGGCCCGCGTATCTCGAGATCAAGGAAACCGCGCCCGGCCAGTTCTCCGTGCTCTGGCGCACCCCGGTGCTGGCGGGCATGCGGTTGCCGCTGGTGCTGACCATGCCCGGCGCCGTGAAGAACCTGAAGGCGCCCGTGGTCCAGGAGCTCGCCGACTCCCTCGTCGAGCGCCGGTGGATAGACGCCGGGCCGAACGGGCTCGCCGGCAAGCGCATCGAGATCGCGGGACTTCAGTTCACGATCACCGATGTCCTGGTCCGGGTCGAGCTGCTCGACGGCAGGACGATGCAGACCATCGTGCGTCCGTCGCAGCCGTGGGTCGAGGTCGCCGGCTCGCAATCGCGGTGGGAGGCGATGGGCACCTACATCGTCGAGGGGATCCGCCACATCCTGCTCGGCATCGATCACCTGCTGTTCGTCCTCGGGCTGCTGCTCATCGTGAAGGACCGCTGGATGCTCGTGAAGACCGTCTCCGCCTTCACGGTGGCGCACAGCATCACGCTCGCCATCGCCACGCTCGGGTACGCCAGCGTGCCGGCGCCGCCTCTGAACGCCGCCATCGCGCTCTCGATCCTGTTCCTCGGCGCGGAGATCGTCCGCTCCTGGCAGGGCGGGACGAGCCTGACCATCCGGCAGCCGTGGGTCGTGGCGTTCGCCTTCGGCCTCCTGCACGGGTTCGGATTCGCGAGCGGGTTGACCGCGATGGGCCTGCCCCGCGCGGAGATCCCCCTCGCGCTCCTCTGCTTCAATGCCGGTGTCGAGGTCGGCCAGCTCCTGTTCGTGGCGCTGGTCCTGCTCCTCGAGCGCTCCTTCCGGGTGCTGGAGGTCCGCTGGCCTCGCGTGATCGAGGCACTGCCGGCGTATGCGGTCGGCTCGCTCGGTGCGTTCTGGACCATCCAGCGTGTTGTCGTTCTGCTCGGGGGCGCCCGGTGAAGAGCAGACCGGCGAGAGCGTGGGCGCTTGGCCTGCTCGCGGTTCTCCTCTGGGCGCCGCTGGCCCATGCCCATGTCCAGCAGGGGCAGGCGGCGGGCTTTTTCACCGGCCTCGGACACCCGGTGTCGGGGCTCGACCACGTGCTGGCCATGATCGCGGTGGGCCTCTGGGGCGCTCAGCTGGGTGCGCCGGCCGTCTGGCTCCTGCCCGTGACCTTTCCCATGGTCATGGCACTCGGCGGCATGGTGGGCCTGCTCGGCGTGCCGCTGCCCGGCGTCGAGGTGGGCATCGCGACCTCGGCGATACTGCTGGGCCTGGCGGTGATGTCGGCGCTGCGTCCGCCGCTCGCCGTCGCCGTCGCCCTCGTGGGGCTCTTCGGCATCTTCCACGGCCACGCGCACGGTACCGAGCTGCCGGCGGGCCAGAGTGCGCTCCTCTACAGCATGGGCTTCGTGATGGCGACTGGCTGCCTGCACGGGGTCGGCATCGCCGTCGGGCTCATCCATCGCTGGCCGTGGGGACAGACCGTGCTGCGTGCGGCGGGCGCCGTCGTCACGCTGGCGGGGGTGTTCTTCATGTGGAGGGCGGTCGCATGAGTGCCCCGACGATGCGGCTGCCACACCGGATGGCTGCGGTCGCCGGCGCCGTGGCCCTCGCCGTGTGCCCATCGAGGGCGGAGGCCCACCTCGTGACGACGGGCCTGGGGCCCCTCTATGACGGGCTCCTCCACTTTGTGCTCGCCCCGGAGGACCTTGTCACCGTGCTGGCGCTGGCGCTGCTCGTCGGATTACGCGGCGTGAGCCATGGGCGCCGGGCGCTCTTCGTGCTGCCGGCCGCGTGGCTGCTCGGCGGCGTCATCGGCCTGGCGGGGCATGGCGGTGTGAGCCTCATCTGGACCGCGCTCTCCTTCGTGCTGCTCGGCGGCCTCGTGGCGTCGGACGCTCGTCTCCCGCTGGGCGCAACGACCCTTCTGGCCGCGCTGCTGGGCCTCGGCCACGGCTACCTGAATGGAGCTGCCCTGGCTCGGCCCGGGCCCGGCGCGGTGGGATTGCTCGGTATCGTCGCCGCCGTGTTCACGCTCGTCGCGCTCGCCGCGTCCTTCGTGGTCCCGCTCCGCGCGGTGTGGGCCCGCGTGGTCGTGCGGGTGGCCGGCAGCTGGATCGCCGCGATCGGGTTGTTGCTCATCGGCTGGGCGATTCGCTCGGGGGCTTGAAACGATGCGCGTGACGCCGCTCATGATCGTGACCGCGCTCGTGGAAACCGCGACCGGGCTCTTGCTCCTGCTCTGGCCTGCCCTGGTCTTCGTGCTGCTGCTCGGCTGGCGCCAGGCCGCACCGGAAACGCTCCTGATCGGTCGCGTGGCCGGCGCCGGAGTGATCAGCATCGGCGTGGCAAGCTGGCCGGCCAGGCGTGATACCCGCACGCCCGCACAGCTCGGCGTGCTCGCCGGCCTGTTGACCTACAACGTGCTGGCCGCTCTGCTGCTCGCGTTTGCCGGCGCTGGATTGAAGATGGCCGGCGTCCTCCTCTGGCCCGCCGTCGTCTATCACGCCGCGCTTGCCGCCTGGTGTGCTGCCTGCTTGCCGCGCAGTCGGGCTGCCGAGCGCTCGTGACGCGCATCGATAGCCCGCAGCGCGAATAGCGCGCTGGTCCCCGAGACTCTGGCTCATTGCCTGGCCTCCGTGCAGGTGTAGTATCGGGGCGGAGCCCGTCCATGGCTGGACCATCCCTTGCCTCATCCGCGTCGGCATCGCCCTCGCGCCCTGATTCGGGGACGAGGGCGGCGCCCCGATGGTACTCCCACGCCTACAATCGCGCCGAGCTCTACCGCCTCGCCGCCGCCATGGGCTGGCTGTCCCGCCCCGCCCGGCTTTGGCTCGCGCGCGCGATCGGACGGGCGGCGGGGCGGTTCTTCCCGGTGGAGCGGGCGACGGTGAGGAGGACCCTAGAGGTGATGACGGGCGCAGGGGGAGCACGTCTCGACGCGCTCACCGCGGATGTCTTCCGGGACTTCGCCATGTGCTTCAGCGACCTCGTCACCATCAATCGTCAGCCCCTGACAAGGCTCGCCGCCCACGTGAGCTATGCGCCCGGCACCGAGCGGCTCGATGCGCTCGAGAGCGGCCTGATCTCGCTCACCGCGCACGTCGGCAACTGGGAGCTGGCCGGGCGGCTCCTCGCGCGCAACGCGGCGCGGCCCACCCATGTCGTCGTGGCGGAGGAGGAGATGCAGAACATCGAGCGCTGGGTGCGGCGCGACGGCGATGGGGTGCGCTTCGTGTCTCGCACCGCGCCCACCGTCTCGCTCGGCCTCGTCGCCGCTCTCCGGCGCGGCGAGGTCGTCGCCGTGCAGGGCGACCGCGCGCTGGGCACACGCGGGGACACCCTCGTCCCGTTCTTCGGCCACCCGGCGCCGTTCCCGCGGGGGCCGTTCGTCCTCGCCCGGGCGCTGCGGGTGCCTCTCGTACCCGCGTTCTGCATGCTCGGCCCCGACCACCGGTACGTGGTGACCATGCCCGAGCCCCTCATGGTCGCCGCGGGAGCGGAGGAGGACGCGCTCCGGAGCTGGGTCGCCCTCCTCGAGGACACCGTCCGTCGGCATCCCACGCAGTGGTTCAATTTCTTCGACATCTGGAACCCACCCCGAGACTGACGAGGAGAGCGCCGTCGTGGAAACCGACGAGATCCTGGACGCCATCAAGGCCCTGCTGGTCGAGCGGCTGAAGTTCGATCCCGCCCGGGCGGCCGAGATCACCCCCGACACGCTGCTGCCCCAGGGGCTCGAGGGGTCTCTGGGCCTCGACTCGCTGGACTTCATCGAGCTGGCGATGGGGATCGAGGAGCGGTGCGGCATCACGATCGACGAGCAGGAGGACCTCGCGCCCCACTTCGAGTCTGCCGGCGCCCTCGCCGACTTCGTCACCGCGCGGCAAGAACGGGCCTGACGTGAGTGGAAGCGACATCGCGCTCGCCGGCGCGACCGCCCTAGCCGCCGGGCTCCAGGAGGCCCTCCCGCCCCCGCTGCGTCCGCTCTTCGACGGTCGCTTCCTCCGCTCCCGGGATCTCTACGACGAGTTCGTGCTCCGGCTGGCGCTCCGCGTCTTCCAAACCGCTGACCTCGAGGCGGCGACCCGGGAGCCCGGCGACGCCGTCGAGATCGCGGCCCGAGCGGGGCTCGAGCCCGACCGCGCGCGGGTTCCCCTCGAATGGATCCTTCGCCAGCTCGCCGCGCGCGGCATCCTCCGGGAGCGCGCCGACGGCGTGACGCGCTGGGTGCGGAGCCATGCACCGCTGCCCTCTCTCGATCCGGATCCCGTCCGCGAGGAGCAGGCCGGGCTCGATCCCTCGTGGCTGCCCGCGTACACCCTCGCGGAGACGGCGGCACGCGACTACGTACCCTTCCTCCGGGGCAAACTCACCGGCGAGGAGATCCTCTTCTCGCCGGCGCGCTTGCGCCTGTGGATCGACTACTTCTCGAATGCCAACGGGGTCTATGCCGTGAACAATCGTGTGGGGGCCGCCGCCGTGGAGGAATGGATGCGGCCGGGCGGCGCCGCCATCCTCGAGCTGGGCGGCGGTCTCGCCAGCGCCGCCTGCGCCCTGCTGGAGCGGCTGGAGGCGACGGGCCGGCTCGGCGACCTGCGCGAGTATCGCTTCACGGAGCTCGTCCCGGCCTTCCTCCGGCGGGGGCAGCGGGAGCTCCAGGCGCGGTTTCCCGGTCTCGCCTCTCTCCGCTTCGCCCCCCTCGACATGAATCGCCCGTTCGAGGCGCAGGGCGTGGCGCCGGGCAGCGTGTCGATCGTCTACGCCGTCAACACCCTCCACGTGGCGCCCGACCTCGACTTCACCCTCGGCGAGATCTTCCGCGTGCTCGAGCCGGGAGGACAGCTCATCGTGTCCGAGTGCGTCCGCATGCGGCCCGGGCAGTCGCTCAGCGCCGAGTTCATCTTCAACCTCATGGCGGCCTTCCGGTCGCGGCCCTCCGCCTCGCGCGGCCAGCCGCCCGCCGGGTTCCTGCTGCCCGGGCAATGGAAGGCGGTCATGCAAACCGCCGCCTTCGTCGATATCCGCTTCCTGCCGGACGTGCCCACCTTCACCGAGCGCTTCCCCCTCTTCCACGTGGCCGCGATCGGCGCGACGCGACCCTAGAAGCCGAGGTCCGCTTCGCGGACCCGGGGGTTGGTCAGGAGGCACTCGACGCCTCGGCTCGGAATCAAGATGGACAAGAGGCAGTAGGCCGGGCTCCAGGGAGCCCGGCACCGCATGACCTGCTCACGCTGATCAGCGGCGAGCGTCAAGGACAGCTCGGCGCTCGCGAGCGTACTCCCCCTATATGGACGGCGCTTCGGGTTCACGGGTGCCGTCCCTTGAGCTCGATCACCCGGCCGAGCCGGAGGATCGTCATCGTGAACTCCCTGTTAGGGGGCAAGGCCTCCAGGATGTCTTGGACGCGTCGGTGATCGGCGACGTTCCCCACCGGGATGCCCTGGACCTTCAGGATGATGTCACCGCCCACGACGAGCTCCTCGCCCATAATAGTGGCGAGAGCGGCCCCGCCTCGTAGGCCGAGCGCCTCGCTGATGGAACCCCGGGCCACGCTCTTCACGAGATAGCCGGTCGGCTGGGGCAGGTTGAGGATCTGCGCAATGGGGCCAGTGATGAGGTGCCCCTCGAGTCCGCTCCAGAAGGTGGGTTGTTCCAAGAGCAGCTTCTTCGCGGTGTTGATGGTCACCACGAAGCCCAGGCCCTCGCTCCCGCCGGACTTGGAGATGTTGTGGCTGACGATGCCGATGACCTCGCCGGTCATGTTGAACATGGGGCCGCCCGAGTTGCCGGTGTTGATCGTGGCGTCGGTCTGGAGGAACTCGGCGAGCGGCATGGCCCGGTAGACGCTGTTGGCCGGCCACCGGGCGCTGATCCAGCCCGCGCTCATCGAGTGGCTGAGCCCGTAAGGAGCGCCGACAATCACCACCGGGTCGCCGACACGCACCGTGTTGGAGTCGGCCAGGCGCGCCACCTTGGCCCCCGCCGGGACGCGTGCCAGCTGGAGCAGCGACAGGTCGGCGGCCGGCTCCGAGCTGAGCACGCGGGCGGGCACCGTCTCGCCGCCGAGGAACTCGACCGTGACCGCATCCATCGAGTGGACGACGTGTGCGGCGGTCATGACCTTGCCGTCGGCCGAGATCAGGACACCCGAGCCCGTCTCGGTGAAGCGGGTCAGACCGCCGGCGCCCTCGACGTCTTCGCCTTTCGCCCGGATCACGACCACGGAAGGGTTGACCTGGCGAAAGACCTCGCCCACGGTCTCGGCCTCAACGGGCCCGGCGAAATACCCCAGCACGGCCCCGATCGATACGACGGCTAGCAACGGTCTGGTCATCGCACACTCCCCGGCGTAACAACTCGTTTCCTCGGGACCCGCTCACCACACGAAGAACGGAAGACAGCCAAGTCCATTGTAGGTCATCGGCGCAGGGCAGTTGGCGCGGGTGGACAGCCAGCCAGCAGCCCGCGGCCCGGGCGAGAAGCAAAGCGCGGGTAGTCGAGGTAGCTGATCCGGTGTAGTCGCGCGTCGGCGATCGCGGCCTTCACGCGGCGATCAGTAAGGACCTGCAGCTCGACCTCGCGCTCACGGTTGTAGAATGCATCCGGCCTCATCTCGAGATGGCCCGGATGGCAGGATACTTCCGTCACGCCAGGCCTCAATGAGCGCAGTATCGACGTAAATGTCTCCACCGTGATAAGGCTCAGGTCGGTCTTGCGGAACTCCAGCTGGCCGTAGAACTGCCCGATGTAGAACACCTCCGAGAAGCCCCGCACCGGCACGCCGTAGCGCTCGCCCACCTCGAGAAAAAGGCGCGCGACGTTGAACGAGCGATGGACATGGTGGTGTGAGTCGATGTGGGTCGGGGTCCTCCCGGTCAACCGCACGAACCGGCCGAGCTGATGATCGAGCTCCCGCTGGACCGCCGCTAGATTCCCGATATCCACGAACCACTGGCCGCGGCGATCGAAAGCCACGTGAATCCCGAGGCTCAACCCGGGGCGCTGCCTCGCCTGCTCCACGGCGGCTTCCGCGTCGGGCTCGTCGACCATCAGGCTGGCGCTGGTCACTACGCCGCGGTCGTGAGCGTCGAGTATTCCCCGGTCGATCTCGGCTGACATTCCGAAATCGTCCGCATTGATGATGACCTGGCGCGAGCGGGCGTTTTGGGTCACTGGAGCCTGCGCGTCGGTCCCACCCTCCGTGTTGGTCTCCCCAAGACCTGGCGTCTTTCGAGCGAGCACCGCCGCGATCACGCCGCCGAAGCCCACGCTCGATCTTAGAAACCCACGTCTCGAGGGTTCCATCCCTTATGTGCCTCCCCGGAGTTCGGCAATGGCAGAGAGACGTCGCCACCATCGAACAAAGAGATATCGCCTCACGCGGTCTCGTCCTCCCGAGGATCACACTGGGTTCAGCAGTCCGGTCTCTTCCTCCGAGCGGGCCGATTTCCATGCGGCACTGCCGCGCGGTGGAAGGTGTACGTCCGAAGCACGTCCCGGTGGGTCAGCCACCCGATGGGTCGCGCGCCGTCCGCCGTCAGAACCAGCAGACCCGATCCATCCGTCCAGCTGAGCGCGCGCACTGCCTCCTCAAGATTCTGGTCCTCGGTGACTGTGGGAACATCCTCGGCCAGCTGCCCGACCTTGGACCCGACCGCTCCAGCCTCGAGCGTTTCCTCCAGCCGTCGCGCGGTGATCACCCCTCGGTATTGTCCATGCTCATCCACCACTGCCAGGGCATCTCGCCCGTCCCGGGTGACCCGGCTGATCGCCTGGGGAACCGGCATGTCCTGCGAAACAACTTGCGGAGCTGGCTGCATCGCATCCCGGACCATGAGGATCGTCATCGGATTGACCGGCTGGGCTCGGCTCACCTCGACGCCCCGTCGGCGAAGCTTTGCCGTGTAGATCGTGTCTTCACTGAAGAGGTGACTCAGCGGAACCGCCAGCGCGATCGAGAACATCAGCGGCAGGATCACTTGATAGTTGCCCGTCATCTCGAAGATGATGAGCATCGACGTAATCGGCGCGCGCGATGTCGCCGCGAATACGGAGCCCATCCCGACGAGGCCATAGGCACCCGCTGAATGAGCAATCCCGGGCAGCAGGGTTTGTAGGATCTGCCCGTACGCCATGCCCAGCGCCGCCCCCATGAAGAGCGAGGGCGCGAAGACGCCACCCGATCCTCCGATCGCGATGGTCAGACTCGTGGCAAACATCTTGGCGCCCACCAGCAGCAGCAGGAACGGAACACCGTAGTCTCCACGGACCGCGTCCTCGAGGACCGGGTAGCCAACCCCGTACATTTCCGGTAATGCGAGTATCAGCAGGCCCAGCGCCAGTCCGCCGATCGCAGGCCGAAGCCACTCAGGCCCGCGCCACAACCGATCTCCCACGTCCTCTAGCGCGTACAGGATGCGGATGAAGGCGACCCCAACCAGCGCGGCCAACAGACCGAGACCGGCGTACAGGGCGAATTCCCACACCGAAGCCATGCTGAACGGGGGAAGAATGAGGAAGGCGGCCGAGCCAAAGGCCGCTCGGCCGACGACGTTGGCCGCGACCGACGCAAGCACCACGACGCCGAACGCCTGCGCCTCGAAGTCGCGCAGGATGAGCTCTAACGCGAACATGACCCCGGAGATGGGCGCGTTGAACGTGGCCGAGATTCCGCCCGCGGCGCCACAGGCCACCAGAAGCCGCAGCCGGGTACTCGGCATGTGCAAGACCTGGCCAAGGGTGGAGCCCAACGCGGATCCCACCTGCACGATGGGGCCCTCGCGGCCGACGGACCCCCCTGATCCGATGCAGATCGCAGACCCCAGCGCCTTGACGGCCACCACTGGAGGACGGATGCGGCCTCCTCGCTGCGCCACGGCCAGCATCACCTCCGGCACCCCGTGGCCGCGTGCTTCAGGGGCGAAGAACTCGACGAGTGGGCCGTAGATGAGGCCCCCGACGACCGGAACCAACACCGCGTACCAGATGCCGAGCACTGGAACCAACGGATGCGTCGCGTGGCCTATCGCCGAGGGATCCGGGTGACCGCTGAACACCAACGTACACCAGGCGATGAGGTAGCGAAAAACGATCGCCCCGGCTCCTGCTCCTACCCCCACGACGAGCGCGACCACCACCAGCCCGGCCGGGCTGCTTTCCAGCCAGCTCGCAACCCGGTCGACAAGCGCGACTCGGAGTGCCCGCGCCAACCCGCCCTGTTGCCCTTGAGCCGCTTGAGCCTTCACCCGATGAGCCGCTTCAGAGTTGCCACCAGGGCAGGTCCTTCGGTCCTCAACTCTTTGACGGAAAGGAGAGCCAGACGCCGGAGCACAGCCTCACCCGCGGGCCGCAGCTCGACCAGCACCCCCCGCGCATCTCGACTGTCACGCCGCCTCGCGATGAAGCCCCGGCGAGCCAGCCGATCGACCAGCCCGACCGTGCTGTGATGCTGCAGCTGCAGCCGTTCGGCCAGCGCGCTGATCGTCGTCGGCTCCCGGCCCTCCAATCCCTTCACCTGGAGCAGCAGGAGATACTGCTGAGGCTCGATGCCGACGTCACGAGCTGCCACTTCTCGAACACGCAGGAAACGACGGATGTAGTACCGGAGCTCGGCAAGAGTCCAATAGTCAACCCGCTCCGGCCCGCCCCGACGTCGTCTCTTGGGCCGCATGACCAGCACAGTATATCGCTTCGCGATATACTTCGCACGTGGTCACCGAGACGACGTCGGCATCGCGCCACTGGCTCAGCAGGAGAAGGAGGGGAGGCATTCATGTGCTCAGTAGTCCGGTCTGTCGCGACGATGATCGCGCCGCTGTGTCTGGTGGCCGCCCTGGTCACGGGCGCCCGCGCCCATGCTATCGTCCTCAGCTCCGAACCAGCTGATGGCGGAACCGGCCCACCCCCACATCGTCTCCTGCTGCATTTCAATAGCCGGATCGAAAAGAATCTCTGCTCCGTGACGCTCGTGGGGCCGAAGCGCGTCCACGTACTCCTCCGTCAAGAGATCGGAACGGCTCCCGACACGCTCACGTATTCCATGCCTGACTTGTCGCCAGGGACCTATCAGGCCAGATTGAAGGTCATGTCATCCGACGGTCATCTGACGGAGGGCAATGTCAACTTTGCCGTGAAGAGCCCGTGATCCTACAGCGAGCCTACCTACCAGAGGAGGATCGTGATGGACAGCAAGCACATACTGATCCCTGCTGTGTCGGTGGTGGTAGGTCTTCTGATCGGGGCCGCCATGGACACCTGGTGGGAGCGACCTCGCCTTGCCCGAGCGCGCGCAGAACTTGAAGTCCTATTGACGGCCGACCGCAGCCAGCGCCAGGACAGGGTCAAGGTCCTGGCGGAGGAACTCGCCCGTGAGCGCGAACGTGCAGGCCGGCTCGAGGCGGTCCTCAAGACCCCACGCAAGTGACCCGCAGTCGGCGGCTGGTGGCGCGGATCAGGCGCGCGGGCGGCGGCGGAGCTGCGCGAGCATCCTCTGGAACGCCCGCCAGCGCACCCGTGCGAGCCGCGCGTCGATCTCGGGCTCGTCGCCCATCTCGGCCCCGCGGCGGAGACTCAGCGAGCGCGTCTTCGGCATGCCGAGCACCTGGCTCGGATAGACGCTACGGTGGCCGGACATCATGAAGGCCACGATCGCCGCGATGGCGGCGTAGGGGCCGATGCCCGGACCGAAGAGCTCGATGGCCATGACCGAAGCGGCCAGCGGCGCGTTCGCGGCGCCCGCGAGCACTGCCACCATCCCGACGGCCGCGAACACGCCCGGGTCCAGGCCCATGACGCGGGCGAGAGTGCTGCCGGCGGCGGCGCCGATGAAGAAGATTGGGGTGACGATGCCGCCACTGCCACCGACCCCGAGCGAGACGGCCGTGAACAGGATCTTCAGCAGCGCCGCTTCCGGTGGGATCGCCTCGCCTCGCACCGCTGCTTCCAGCGTCGCCAGACCCAGCCCGAGATATCGCTCGGAGCAGAGCCACGCGCCGACCGCGAGGAGCCCGCCTCCGCCAGCCGCGACCATCCAGCCCGGTGCCCGAACGCGGTTCGCCAGGCCGTGCACCCAGCGCAGCACTTCGATCAGGAGCAGCGCGACCAGCCCGAACACAACCCCGGCCAGCAGCATGGCGCCGAAGATGCGCTCGGTGGGGGCTGGCAGCGACGGCAGCGTGTGGTGGAAGTACTGAACGCCGAGCTGACTCGCCACGTGATAGCCGACGATGCCAGCCACGAACGACGGATAGAGCACATCGTACATCAACGAACCCAGCACGAGCACCTCGAGCCCGAAGATCGCGCCGGCGATGGGTGTGCCGAAGACAGTTGCGAAGCCCGCGCCGATCCCGCAGATCACGACCTTGCGGCGATCCCGCCGACCGAGCCGGAGCACCGAGGAGAGCCCTGAGGCCAGCGAGGCCCCGATCTGCGCGGCCGGTCCCTCTTTGCCCACCGAGCCGCCCACGGCAATCGTCACCACGGTGGCCGCGAGCTTCACAGGCGCCACCGCGACCGGGATGCGGCCCGAGCGCCGGTGGACGGCCTCGATGACCTTGTCGGTGCCGTGTCCCGCGGCGTCGGGGGCGAGGAAGCGCACGAGGAAGTACGCCACCACAAATCCGACCGGCAGCCAGAGGAGACGCACCGGCGCGTCCGCCATGCCTCCCACGGACCAGGCGAGCACCCGGAGGAAGACGGCGGTGCCGACGCCCGCGAGCACCCCGACCGTGGCCGCCAGCAGCGTCCATTTGAAGAGACTCGCGACCAGCGTGCCGTGTTCGGCGAACATCCGCGCCCAGCGCTGCTCCTGCGGCGAGTGCATGGCGCATCCAGTGTGCCGCATGTCGCGCGCGACACCAAGCGATGACACCAGGGGCGTCTACTCGTGGCCTGAGCATCCAGCTCGGCCCGTGGCCATAGCGCGCGTCTTCTCGGTCAGCGGCTGGGCCATACCAGCGTCGGCCCATCCCTCACGTTCCAGCTGTGGCCGCTCCGTGAGGGGCCCGCCACTGGATGTTTGTATCGTTTTGCGATACAGTACTTTGCTGTGTTGTGACCGGCCCCAAGGAGGCGTGCAGGTCGTGCGCAGGCCCGCCGTCTGCAGGGCCCGCTGTTCGAGCACCAGGAGCCGCTGCCGGCGGGTCGCCAGCCCCGCGCGGCGCAAGGCCCGCTGCACCGTGTTGGGGGCCACGCGCAGCCGCCAGCGGTGCTGCAAGTACGCCGCGATCCGACTGGCACCCCACGTCGCCGCGCTCACCGCCACGCTCAGCAGCAGGCGTTCCGTTTCCGGCGCCAGCTGTACAGGCCGGCCGGCCCGCGCGTGATGCCGCCGCGGATGTACGCCGTCCTGCCCGTAGCGCTCCAGCCGCCGGCGCCAGCGATAGAACAGGGCCCGCGAGATCCCGGCCTCCCGACAGGCCCGGCTGACATTGCCCAACTGCTCGGCCCGGTGGATGACATGCAACCGCAGTCCGTGTACCTTCTCCTCGAGGGTCATCGGTCCGTCCTCCCAAAGTGGTCCCTTGCAGGGGGTTGTCACTCTGGGAACGATAGGCCAGATGGCCCTCGTTGTGATCACAAGTGTCAACACTATTTCGGGACACTCTAGCGGGACCTACACAAGCTCGGCGGACGGCCCGCTCGGCGGCACCGCGGCGCGTGGGTCGTTCGTCACTTTCCCGCGAGGCCTGCCCGGAGGATACTTGCTCCCGTGGCTCGGGTGACGATCCGCGCCTCCGTCACCTACGAAAAGCCCGCCTGAGGACGGACCAGGTCGCGCCGGGCCGAGATCGCCATGTCACCCGAGCAGCTGCGCCGACAGCCGAACGAAAGGGAATATGCCCACAACGCCAAGAGCACAGATCTTGAAGATCGCCGATCTGGTGGACTATCAGGACGGCTCGGTTGTCAGCCGCATCGTGGTCAAAGCTGAGACCGGCAATGTGACACTCTTCGCATTCGATGAAGGCCAGGATCTGAGCGAGCACACGGTGCCGTTCGACGGGCTTGTCCATGTGCTTGACGGAGAAGTCGAGATCAAGATTTCCGGAACCCTCTTTCACTTGAGCACAGGCGATGCCATCATCATGCCCGCGAATGAACCGCATGCGGTGAAGGCGGTGAGAAGATTCAAGATGTTGCTCACGATGATCAGAGCATAGGGACGCTCGAACTTCTTCCCGCCACCTTCGCCTGCCCGTTGGACTCGATGTGACAGCCGCTGCCGGGGGCGGCGCTGGGAGGAACAGAGACCGGTTGGGGGTGGCTTGCTGTGGCGGCGCCGCTTGGACTGACGCTTCGCCCATGCCCGCCGAGGTGCGATGGCGAAGCCAGCGTGCAGCCAGTCCAGCCTGCCGAGCCAGCTTGCCGTGACCGGTGGAGGTGCCCGGGCCAGCCGCCAGGAGGCCTACGACGACCAACCCCGGGATGAGGGCAAGGGGCTCTCGCGATGGCGGCAACTGGTGCGGGAGTCGCAGGAACTGTCGCGGCCACGACGTCCTCTGCCGCCGCCCCGCCGCCACCGGTGGCCACGCAGCCGGCGCAATTCGCGACCGCGACGGCAAGACCGTT
>DATIWG010000032.1:0-96971 GCA_035519555.1 Nitrosotalea sp.
CGCCAGGAGCACCGCTGGGTAGCTATGTCCGGCAGGGATAAGCGCTGAAGGCATCTAAGCGCGAAACCCGCCTCAAGATGAGACCTCCCAGGGCGTAAGCCCTCTGAAGGCCCCTGGAAGATTACCAGGTTGATAGGCCGCGGGTGTAAGCGCCGTAAGGCGTTCAGCCGAGCGGTACTAATCGGCCGTGCGGCTTGACCACGTTGCACTCATACATTCGAAACTGCTCAGGTGAACCTTGCTTGGCTGCACTCGAGAATCAACGTATTCGATTGCCATCCGATTCCCGGTGGCGTTGCCGGAGGGGCCACACCCGTTCCCATCCCGAACACGGAAGTTAAGCCCTCCAGGGCCGATGGTACTGCGCTGGTAACGGCGTGGGAGAGTAGGTCGCTGCCGGGGTAATTCAGGCGCCCGGGCCGAAAGGCTCGGGCGCTTTCTTCTATCTGAGGGCGAGGAGCCTCATGCGCACGACATCCAGTGCTCCATCGATCCTGCTCGTGGACGAGATCGCCAGTCCGCTCGGCCGCATCGTGATTGCCGCGCGCGCTGGCCGGCTCTGCGCGCTCGAGTTCGGCCGCCCCCGCATGGCGCGTCAACTCGCCCGGCGATATGGGCGCCTGCCGCGCCGTCCGGCGCGCGACCCGTTCGGCATCTCGACGCGGATCCGGAACTATCTGTCCGGGAAGCTCACCGCGGTGGACGCCATTCCCGTGGATACCGGCGGCACCCCGTTCCAGCGGCGCGTCTGGCGCGCGCTCCGCGGCATCCGAGCCGGCCAGACGATGAGCTACGGGGCACTCGCGCACGCGCTCGGTCGGCACACGGCGGTGCGCGCGGTGGGTGCCGCGAACGGGCGCAATCCCATCTCGATCGTGGTGCCGTGTCACCGGCTGGTCGGAGGGGACGGCCGCCTCACCGGCTACGGAGGCGGGCTGTGGCGGAAGCGGTGGTTGCTGGACCACGAAGGCGCGGCCCGTGCAGCCACCCGTCGGACTACACCACGAGGCGAACCACGGACAGGTAGAAGGCGTTCGCCACGTTGAACACGGGCTGCACGATGTAGCGCGTCGCTCCGGTGAGGAGGAGCAGGATCAAGAGGAATGGGCCGATCTGCTCGAGCTGGTGGATGAAGCTCCACGAGGCGCGCGGGAAGAGGTACGGCAGGAAGTGCCCGCCGTCGAGCGGGGGTAGAGGGATCAGGTTGAAGATCCCGAGGGCCAGGTTGTAGACGTAAGTCCAGAAGAGAACTCCGCCGAGCGGCTCGGCCACGAACGGCACCGCGGCCGCGACGTGCCCCAGCGATCGGACCGCCACCAGCGCCACGAAGGCGACCACGAAGTTCGAGAGCGGGCCTGCGGCCGCGACCCACGCCATGTCCCGGACCGGATGGCGCAGATTCCGGGGGCTCACCGGCACCGGCTTGGCCCAGCCGAAGCCCGCGAGCACGAAGGCCAGCGCGCCCAGCGGGTCGATGTGCGGCAGCGGATTCAGAGTGATTCGTCCGAGACGGCGGGGGGTCGGATCTCCGAACCGATCGGCCACCACTGCGTGGGCGAGCTCGTGAACGGTCACCGCCACGAGCAGCGCGGGGATCTGCAACACGAGCCGAGAGAAGAAGCCGAGCGGATCGTCGAAGAGATCGGTCATCCGGCGGGAGGCTCGGACGCCGGCGACTCCGAGTCGGAGTCGGCCGACAGCTCCGGCCCCGGAATACGGTGGCGCTCATCGAGCCACGCGCCGAGATCGATGAGACGGCACGTCAGCGAGCAGAACGGCCGGTGCGGATTGCCGGTCCATTCCCTCGCGGCACCGCAGCGCGGACAGCGAACGTGGCGGACCTTGCGAGTCCCGAGGCGCGTCACGGCGCCATCCTAGCCACCGGCTTCCGGTGGTGTCAACCGGGCCACCGGCCGCCGCGGCTCCCCCCACCCGCCGTTGACATCGGCCAGGCGGTGCGGGAGGATACTGCCGTGTTCCGCTTGCTTCCGCGGGAAGAAAAGTTCTTCGATCTGTTCGAGCAGCAGGCCTCCAACATCGTCTCCGCCGCCCGCGTCCTCGAGGAGCTGACTCTCGAGTACCCCGACGCCAAGGCGAAGGCGCAGCAAATCAAGGATCTGGAGCACGCCGGGGACGCGCTCACCCATGAGATCGTGCGGCGGCTGAACACCACGTTCATCACCCCGATCGATCGTGAGGACATCTACGCGCTGGCGAGCCGGCTCGACGACGTGCTGGACCTGATCGATGCGGTGGCCGATCGACTCCTCCTCTACAAGATCAAGGCGCCGACCGATGGCTGCATCAGCATGGCCAAGATCATCGTGAAGACCGGGGAGGAGACGGACCGGGCGGTCCGCTGCCTGCGGACCCTGTCGCCCTTCTACCACAAGCACGCGGTCGAGGTGAATCGTCTCGAGAACGAGGCGGACCGGCTGCTACGCGACCAGCTCGCGGCCCTGTTCGAGGGCGGGACCGACGCCATCGAGGTCATCAAGTGGAAGGAGCTGTACGAGACGATGGAGTCGGTGACGGACCGCTGCGAGGACGTGGTCAACGTGATCGAGGGTATCACCCTCAAGATGGCCTGAACCGGCCCGCCCGCCGCCCATGAGCGGGTCCCTGCTGCTGGTCGCGTTCATCATCCTGGTCGCGCTGCTCTTCGACTACATCAACGGATTCCACGACGCGGCGAACTCCATTGCCACCGTCGTCTCCACGCGGGTACTCACCCCGATGCAGGCGGTGGCGTGGGCCGCGTTCTTCAACTTCGTGGCCGCCTTCGGCTTCGGGGTGCAGGTGGCCCGCACCGTCGGCAAGGGCGTGGTGGACGCGGGGGTGGTGGATCAGTGGGTGATCCTCGGCGGGCTGATCGGCGCGATCACCTGGAACCTCGTCACCTGGTACTACGGCATCCCGTCGAGCTCGTCGCATGCGCTCATCGGCGGGTTCGCGGGCGCGGCGGTGGCCAAGGCCGGCTTCGGAGCCTTGCTTCCCAGCGGACTCCTCAAGATCCTGGTGTTCATCGTGCTGGCTCCGGTCCTGGGCCTCGCCCTCGGCTTCTCGCTGATGGTGATCACGCTGTGGACGGTGCGTGGCATGCGGCCGAGCCGCGTCGACGGACTCTTCCGCCGTCTGCAGCTCCTCTCCGCCGCCGCCTACAGCCTCGGTCACGGCACCAACGACGCTCAGAAGACCATGGGTGTCATCGCGATCCTGCTCTTCTCGGCCGGATATCTCGGGCCCGAATTCTACGTGCCGTTCTGGGTCATCATGGCCGCCCACACCGCGTTGGGGCTCGGGACGCTCGCCGGCGGCTGGCGGATCGTCAAGACCATGGGCATGCGGCTCACCAAGCTGCGCCCGGTCGGCGGGTTCTGCGCCGAGGCCGCGGGTGCGGTCATGCTCATCGGGACCGCGATCGGCGGAATCCCGGTCAGCACCACCCACACGATCACCGGATCGATCATGGGTGTGGGCACGACCCAGCGCTTCTCGGCGGTCCGCTGGGGGGTAGCCAGCAACATCATCTGGGCGTGGATCCTCACGATCCCGCTCTCGGGCCTCATCGCCGCCGCGGCCTGGGCCGCCACCACCTTCGTCCTCGTCCGCATCGGATGAGCCCTCGGCGCTCCCGCGCTGGGTTGCTGGCGGGGGCCGCGGGGCTCAGGCTCTTGTTTCCGATGGCATGGCTCCTCGCCCACCTTCCCGCCGCGGTCGGTCTGGCGGTAGGTCGCCGGATCGGAGATCTTCTCTGGTGGCTCCTGCCCGGTCGCCGGAAGGTCACCCTGGAGAACCTGCGTCGCGGGCTCGGTGGGGAGCAGTCTCCCGCCGACCTCCGGCGCCTGGGCCGGCGGTCATTCCAGCACGTCGGGATGAATCTGGTCGAAGTTTGCTGCTACTTCCTCCGTCCTACCGATGTCATGATCTCGCGGGTTCGGGTGGAGGGACGCGAGCACTTCCAGCAGGCCGCTGCCCAGGGCCGGGGTGTGCTCATCCTCACCGCACACTATGGCAACTGGGAGCTCCTGGCGGCGGCTCATGGGCTGTCCGGGCTAGCCCTGTCCATCGTCGTCCGCCCGCTCGATCACCCGCTCCTCGACGATCTGGCGGACCGATTCCGGCGGCGCAGCGGGGCCGAGCTGATCGTGAAACGTCAGGCGGTGCGGGAGGTGCTGTACGCCCTCCGGCGCGGGCGCATGGTCGGCATTCTGCTCGACCAGAACGCGACGCGCGCCGAGGGCGTGTTCGTCCCGTTCTTCGGGGTGCCCGCCTCGACATCCAAGGGGCTTGCCCTGCTCGCGCTGCGGACCGGCGCCCCGGTGCTGCCGGTCTTTCTTCGCCGCGAACCAGGCGGTCGTCACTGCATGGAGGTGGGACCACCGGTGCCACCGCCGCCCGACGGCGACGTGATCGCCTACACCGCGCGGTTCAATCAGGTCCTCGAGGCGACGATACGGCGCGCGCCCGAGCAGTGGCTGTGGATGCATGCCCGCTGGCGTACCCAGCCGCGCGAGGCGGTGTCATGAGCCGCCGGGGGCTCCGGCGGGCTGCCTTGATCGTGGCCGCGGGGGTAGCGGTCGCCGGGCCGGGGATGGCGGCGGAGACGGATCTGGCGAATCTCGTCGAACCCTACTTGAAGGCCCGTGGTGGGGAGGCACTGGGGGTGGTCACCGCGCGCGCATACGTGGAGCCGACCCGGGTGGGCGCGGCGCCCACGCCTCAGCCGCCCGTGTCGATGGTCCTGCTCCCGTATTCGGCGGAGTTCGAGGCAGAGCTCGACGCGGTGAAAGCCGGTCTCCGCAACTCCGTGGACACCTTCACCCAGGCAGTGGGTCGGATCGAATCCGCGCGGGTCGAGTACGAGCGCGCCCTCGTGACGGTCGGGGCAGGAGAGCTGGTCAGGAGCGAAGCGACCGACGCGCAAGGTCTCGTGGAGCTGACGGGACTGCCCGCTGGCGACTGGCTCCTCCTGGCGTGGCGGGAGGGAGCGCACCTGTCGAAGCACTACAAGATCCGCGATCAGGACGCCAAGCGATACCCGGACCTTCCCACCACCGTGACGTACTCGATGGTGACCTACTGGCGAGCCCGGGTCACGGTCCGGAGAGGCGAGACGGCGGAAGTCTCCATGAGCGACCGCAGCGTATGGATGACCGCTCCCCGACAGGAGGGCGGCAGCTCCAAGCCTCCTCGACCTCCGTCGAGCACCCCGAAGCGCCGCTAGGGCGCCACCGAAGGATCGGTGGCGCCCCAGGGGGCGGCCGGCTACTTCTTCTCTTCCTTCTTGTCTGCCTTGTCCCCCTTGTCGGTCTTGTCCTTCTTGTCCTTCTTGTCGGCCTTCTTCTTCTTCTCTGACTTCTTCTCCGTCTTGTCACCCTTCTTGTCCGTCGTCTCGCCCTTCTTGTCTTCCTTAGGGGCGGGAGCCTGGGCGAAGGTCTGTGGGACTGCCAGACCGATGCCCAGCGAGAACGCGAGGGTCGCCAGCAGGGCCGTGAATCTCTTCATGAGGTCACCTCCTTTCGGCCTTGATTCGGTCGTACGAAAAGACCTTTTGCAAAAGCGACTTAACATAGGAGCAGCCCAGAGGGGTGTCAAGAAATATTCGGGCCGGGATCGGGCGAGGGACCCCGTTGACCCCAAATATTCGCCGTGTTAAAAAGTTCATGCCTACCTGATGCCTTGTTCAGTTCGGCTACTGCTGATGGGTGTCGCGCTCGTCTCGGCGGGTCATCTGGCTTCGCCAGGGACGGTCGAGGCGGAGCCAGACGAGGGATCGGCGTGGACCGGCGAGCCCAGCGCGGAGCCGGCGGCCGCCACCCTCGGTGATCAGTGGGGCGCTACTCTGTTCGAGCCAGCTCCAGCTGGCAGCAATGGTTCCACCACGCCGGAGGTGGACCTCTGGGCCGAGTTCTTCACGGCGCTGGCACCATCCGTGGCCGCCCGGCCCACACCGGCCCCACAGTCGCCGGCCGCCCCTAGAACGGTTGCATCCGCGCCCACCGGTCCGGCCAAGCCGGCATACCTAATCCAGCAGAACGATCACGTGCAGCACTTCCTCGAGCAGTTCCAGACCGGCTACCGGCGAGCAGTTGTGGAGCGATGGCTCGCCCGATCAGGTCGCTATCTGCCCATGGTCCTCGACGTATTCCGGCAGAAGGGGCTTCCGGAAGAGCTGGTCTTCACGGCGATGATCGAGAGCGGGTTCAACCCGGTGGCGGTGTCCCGGGTCGGCGCCAAGGGGCTCTGGCAGTTCATGGCGCCCACTGCCCGCCGCTACGGCCTCCGGGTGGACCAGTGGCTCGACGAGCGACTCGACCCCGAGAAGTCGACCGTGGCTGCCGCCAACTACCTGAAGGACCTCTACGCGATCTTCGGTTCGTGGGAGCTCAGCCAGGCCGCCTACAACGCGGGTGAGATGAAGATCCTCCGGGCGATCGAGGGCACCGGCACGCGCGACTTCTGGAGCCTGACCCGTAGCCGCCTCCTCCGCGACGAGACCAAGAACTTCGTGCCGGCCATCCACGCCATGACGATCATCGGGCAGGAGCCGGAGCAGTACGGGTTCACGATTACCCCTGATGAACCCCTGAGCTATGAGCAGATCACGGTACCCAGGGGCACGAGCCTCAAGCACGTCGCCGGCCTCTCCGGGATCCCGCTCGAGGAGCTGGTGCGGCTGAACTCGGAGCTCCGGCTGAAGCAGACCCCGCCGGACTCGCCCTATCATCTGAAGGTGCCGCTCGGCAGCGGGGCCGCGCTCCAGACGGGCCTCGAGCGCGAGATCGAGGAGCGAAGGAACGCGGTGGCCGCGAGGACGGCCGATCGCGCCAAGCGGAAGGGCCATCTCGCGGCCCAGAAGGTGCCGGCCCCCGCGAAGGTCGTCAAGCCGCGCGAGAGTCGCTCGCGCGATTTGGAGCAGGGCGGCTTCCGCTAGACCGTGAAGGTGGAGGTCCACCTCACCGCTACCCTGCGAGCCTACCTGCCCGCCGGGACCTCCGGAGACAACCTGGTGCTCGACGTACCCGACGGCGCCACCGTCGATCAGGTGGTACACTCCCTTCGGATTCCACCCGAGCTGGAGCGCCTGACCGTCGTCAACGGCCGTGATGCCGTCCCGGACCAGCGGCTTTCCGAGGGTGACGTGTTGTCGCTGTTCCCGCCGCTTGCCGGCGGCCGCTAGTCCGCTCCCGCCGGGCCAGTCATCCGCTGTCTTTATGAGGAGGTAGCTCGATGCCCACCGTGCGATTGCGCCACGCCTCCGAGTATCCCGAGACCGCTCGAAGGCTATTCGATCTCTCCGAGGCCTGGTTTAACCACGACTTCGCCGAGCCCCCGGCCATGAGCCGGGTGATGGCATGGGACCCTGCCTTCGGCGGGCCGCACGGGCGTGCCATGAAGCGCGCGATGGTTCCGGGGGAATTCAGCCGGGCCGAGAAGGAGATGGTGGCCGCGGTGGTGAGCGGCGCCAACGCCTGCAACTACTGAGTGCGGGCACATACTGCAGCCGGGAAGCTGCAGGGGATGGAGGATGACGCGCTCTGGTACGAGGCCGCCCTGGTGGTGGGCATCACGAACGCCTTGAACGTCGTCGCCGACGCGCTGGGCGATGCGACGGATGAGCTCGCGGCGGTGGCCGGCGACGGCGGCGAGCCGGCGGAGCTGTTCGCGGACATTCGCGTCTTCTACCAGCGTGCGGAGGTGCCGCTGCCATTCCGGCTGATGGCTCACGATCCCGCGTATGCCGCCGACGTCTGGCAGGCGGTCAAGCACGCCTTCGGCGACAACCGCCTCGCCCGACGGCTCAAAGAGTCGCTTGCCTTCGCGGTCTCGGTGACGTCCCGCTCCCGCTTCGGCGCGGCGTTCCACCTGGCGGAGATGCGGCGGCTCGGAGTGGGCCGGCGTGGGGTCATGGAAGTGCTGGGCGTGACCCAGATGTTCTCGAGCTACACCAAGATCGCCGATACGCTGCAGCTCGAGTCCGACATGGGCGACATCGCGCCGGTGGATCATTCCCCGGCTCCGGGGGGGGCTCCGCATCCCCCTCAGGTCAGTGGCACATCCCGCGCGAAGATCTCGAAGGGCGAGCGGCGGGTCGCGTCCAGCGCTTCCCGGATCAACGCGTCTCCGTCGCCGGCGCCCGTCTCGAGAAGGGTCGCGAAGAAGCGCGTGTAGAAGTGATCGGGGTAGACCGTCACGGTCACCCGCAAGGTGAGGCCGGGCCGGTCGAGCGCCCGATCATAGTGGAGGACGAAGCGCCCGCCGGGCGGGATCCGCGTGTCCGAGATCTCGCGCGAGAGATCGAGCGGCGCCTGGCGTCCGATGATCCCCTCCTTGGCGGTGTCCGGCATCGCGGTGCCGTCCGGCCCCACCAGGGTCGCCCGCACCACGACCTGCGGGGTCAGGTAGGTCGGGAAGTAGTGGCCGACGTTGACGCTCGCCACCGTGACGGTCGCGCGCACCCGCTGTCCCGGTCGATGCCGCGCGCGCTCGAGCGCCAGACTCACCTTGACCCCCGACTTCACCATCTCGGGATCGTGGATGCCCCGCCAGCGATGACGACGGTCGGGCATGTGGCAGTCCTGACACTGGAGCCCGCGCCCGGCGGCCGGGCTCGTGCGCCACTCCTCGTAGGTGTTCTCGAGCGGCTTGCCGTTGAGGCTCGGCCCGTTCGGCCCGAACTGATGGCATGCCGCGCAGAACTCCGCCCGGAGGTAGGCGGCAACGTAGGTGGCTCCGTTGTGTGGCAGCTGCTCGCGGGGTACGCGGGCCCCCTGGGCATCCGCCCGGGGCGGAGGGCCGAAGCGCTGGTGCTGCCGCACGTGACAGGCCGCACACACCACGCCCTCGCGCTGCAGCGCCTGATCGAAGGCCGGATTGGTCTCGAGCCCGGCCCGACGTCTCACCACCGGGGCCTGCTCGGCCAGGGGGGCGTGGCAGACGAGACAGGCGCGCGGGCCCGCCGGATCCCGCTTCGCCATCTCCACGAGCTGCCCGGCGACGCCCGGGCCCATGCTGCGGGCGTGGATGCTGGCCCGCCAGTCCTCGTACTGCACGGGGTGGCAGGCGCCGCAGTCGCGCGGGGCCAGTGACCGCTCGAGAGGCGAGAAGGACAGCGGCGCCTCTCCCTGGGGCGGAATGGGCATGCGCCAGTGACGCTCCAGGAATTCTTCGTCCGCGGAGGACGGCTGGCGGGGACCCGCTCCGTCGCCCGATGCAGGTCCGCCGCCGCGCAGGAGGACTAGGACGAGGCCCGTCAACGCCAGGCGGCACCAGGTCCGGCTCACGAGAGCGAGGGTAGCATGCGTGCAGGGCGGGCCGCCGGGCCGCCCGCAGATCCGGCGCTCGGTGGTACACTGAAACGCCCTGATTTCAGGCGGAGTTGGAGCACTGGAAGCGTCTAGGATCCCGGTGGGCCTCCCGGACTTCAAATCCGGCGTCCGGCTCTAGACAAGTCGGAGGTGGGTTCGACTCCCACACGCTTCCGCCACCAGGTCAGCACAGAGCGCGTCTCCGGAGGATCGATGGGATGGGGAGAGAGAGGACAGGAACGAGCGCGACGGTGAGCAGCCGTGGCGCAAGCCGGTGGAAAATGTGGACGACCGGGCTCTCGATCGCGGTGCTGGCGGCCGCGATCGTGGGCCACTTCGCTTACCGGGCGGTCGCCGACCTCCCCGGCGCCAGGTTCGAGGACCAGGGCAACGCCCATATCCAGCTGGCCGGCGAGCCTCACGTCGCCTACAACTCCGACCCGCCGACGTCCGGTCCGCATCTGCCGTACATCGCGCCGTGGGGCATCCACACCGCGCCGATCGCGCGCGAGCTGCAGGTCCACAACTTGGAGGACGGCGGGGTGATGGTCCAGTATCACTGCGCATCTCCGTGCCCCGACCTGGTCGCCAAGCTCACGGAGATCGTGCAGCGCTACGACACCCAGGTCATCCTGGCGCCGTTCCCCGCAATGCGCACGCGCATCGCGCTGACCGCGTGGATGAGGCTCGACGCCTTCGATGAGCTCGACGAAGCTCGCATCGTGCGCTTCATCCGCGCCTATCGCGGGATCGATCACCACAAAGGGTAGAATGGTGGGCATGACGCGACCGTCCCGGCGTCACGCGGTGGTGTATTCCGCGGTCCTCACGCTCGTCGTGCTCGGCGGGTGCTCGGGCCCGCTGGTCTCGCCGATCGCCCCCCCGCCGGTCCGCGACGAGGCGCCCGCGGGCTACGACGCCACGTGGCGCGCGCTGATCCGCGCGCTGGCGGGAGAGAACATCCCGCTGCGCGTCGTGGCCAAGGACTCGGGCGTGATCTCGTCGGACGACTTCATCTCGCCGATCGGGGTCTACGCCGACTGCGGGCGCATCGGCGAGGTCCTGCTGGAGGGGGAGGCGCTGGTGGCCTTCACCCTCTTCGTCCAGCCGGGGCGCGACGGCGTCACCGCGATCCAGGTCAACTCGAAGATGAGTACCCACGCCTACCGCCGCGGCAGCTCCGGCCGGCTCAAGACCGACCGCGTCTTCCAGTGCGTATCCACCGGGCGCTGGGAGGCCAATCTGCTCGACTCGGTGCGGCGCCTCGTGAAGGAGTAGTGGCGTCATGCCCCCCCGTCTTCCGGAGCTGATCAAGCGCGCGCGGCGCCTGGCCCACGAGCGCGACGGCCTGGTGCAGGAGCTGGCGCGGGAGTGGAGCGCGGCCCTCCGCGGGCAGGGCTTCTCCCCGCGCGATCTCGACGAGCTCTGGGCCGGCCTCACCGAGGACGCGGTGCGGCGTCTGCTGCGCACGCGCGCGGACGGCACGAGCGTCGAGGCTATCCGGCGCGAGGCGCACGAAGTCATCGCGCGGGTCAAGGAGCGCGTGGAGACCGAGCTTGCCGCCGGCGGATAAGCGCGAGCGGGGCCCGGGGCCGGCGGCCGTGCAGGCCATGTTGCGCGCGCTGCCCGCGGTCGACGTCCTGATCGGGGCCATCGAGGCCAACCGCGCGCTCCAGGGCATCCCGCGTCCGCGCCTGACCGCCACCGTCCGCGAGGTGCTCGCCGCCGAGCGGCATCGCGTGCTCGAGTCAGCGGGGCCGCCCGCGGACGCCGACGCGCTCGGCCGGCAGGTGGTGGCGCGGCTCACCGAGGCGGGGGTGTTCTCGCTGGAGCCGGTCGTCAACGCCACCGGCGTGGTGCTGCACACCAATCTCGGCCGCGCGCTGCTCTCGCCGCTCGCCCAGCAGCGCCTCCGGGAGGTCGCGTCCGCGTACTCGAACCTCGAGATGGATCTGCCCCGCAAGGAGCGTGGCTCGCGCTACGCGCACGTCGACCCTCTGCTGCGACGGCTCTCGGGCGCGGAGGCGGCGCTCGTGGTCAACAACTGCGCCTCCGCGGTGCTGCTCGCCCTGGAGAGTCTCGCGCGCGGCAAGGAAGTGATCGTCTCCCGGGGCGAGCTGATCGAGATCGGGGGCGAGTTCCGGATCCCGGACATCATGCGCCGCTCGGGGGCCCTCCTGCGCGAGGTCGGCACCACCAACCGGACCCATCTCAAGGATTACGCCGGCGCGATCGGACCCGAGACTGGGCTGATCCTCAAAGTGCACACCTCCAACTACCGCGTCGTCGGCTTCACCGCCGCGGTGTCGTCCCGGGAGCTCGCGGAGCTGGGTCGCGCGCGCGGCATCCCGGTGATGGAGGATCTGGGCTCGGGCTGCTTCGTGGACCTGACCCGTTACGGCTTCCCCTACGAGCCGACCGTGCCCGAGGTGGTGGCGTCCGGCGTGGACCTCGTGTCCTTCTCGGGGGACAAGCTCCTGGGCGGCCCGCAGGCCGGGATCGTGGTGGGCCGCACCGAGCTCGTGGAGCGGCTCGCGCGCAATCCGCTCAACCGCGCGCTGCGCATCGACAAGCTCACGATCGCGGCCCTCGAGGCGACCCTGTACGCCTACGAAGCCGGGACCGCGCTCGAGACCATCCCGACACTGCGCATGCTCACCGAGCCGCTCGCGTCCATCCGCCGGCGCGCGCGGCGGATCCTGGCCCGCATGGGCGGAGAGACCCAGCGCGCGCTGGGCGCGCAGGTCGTCGAGTCGCGCTCCCAGGTCGGTGGCGGCGCGCTGCCCACCGTCGAGCTGCCCACCGCCGCCATCGCGCTCGGGACGCCCGGTCGCCCCGCGGCGCGGCTCGACGAGGCGCTCCGGGCCGGTCGGCCCCCGGTGCTGGGGCGTCTGCTCGACGACCGCCTCCTGCTGGACTGCCGTACGGTCCTGCCCACCGACGTCCCCGCCCTCGCCACCCGCCTGGCCGCCGTGTAAGGACCGATGCGTCAGAGCGTCCGCAGCCTGGGGGAGTGCGGGGGCGTAGTGGCCCGGGCACCGACGCCGATTATCCGCAGCCTGGGGGAGTGCGGGGGCCATTTCTGGGCCCTCGCATTGGAAAGTGCGGCTCCGACTGTCCGCCCCCGACCGGTCGCCGCGACCGCCGTAGTCTCGACCGCCATACGCGCGTCACGCTCATGAGGCACGTAGTCGTCGGCACCGCAGGCCACATCGATCATGGCAAGACGTCGCTGGTGAAGGCGCTCACCGGGACGGATACGGACCGGCTGCCGGAGGAGAAGGCGCGCGGCATCACGATCGACCTGGGCTTCGCGTTCCTCGAGGAGCCGGACGGCCTCGTGATCGAGATCGTGGACGTGCCGGGTCACGAGCGCTTCGTCAAGAACATGCTCGCCGGCGCCGGCGGGATCGATCTCGCGCTGCTCGTGGTCGCGGCCGACGAGGGTGTGATGCCCCAGACCCGCGAGCATCTGGCCATCTGCCAGCTCCTCCAGATCAAGGCCGGCCTGGTGGTCCTCACCAAGGCGGATCTGGCCGAGCCGGACTGGATCGAGCTCGTCCGCGACGACGTGCGCCGCGCGGTCGAGCCCACGTTCCTGGCCGGCAGCCCGATCGTGGCGGTGTCGGCGAAGACGGGCACCGGCCTGTCTGAGCTGCGCGCGACGCTCGCGCAGCTGGCGCGCGCGGTGCCGGTCAAGGATCCCGATCGCACCGCCCGCCTGCCGATCGATCGCGTCTTCACCGTGAAGGGCTTCGGTACCGTAGTGACCGGGACGCTCGTGTCCGGGCGCTTCGCGGTCGACGAGAAGGTCGAGGTGTACCCGCGCGGCGTGCAGTCCAAGATCCGGGGGCTGCAAGTGCACGGCCACGCGGTCGAGCAAGCGGCCGCGGGCCAGCGCACCGCGGTGAACCTGCAGGGCGTGGAGCGCGCCGCCCTCGAGCGCGGCGACGTCGTGGCCCCGGCGGGAACGCTGGTGCCGACGCTGCTGCTCGACGGCACCCTCGAGCTGCTGGAGGATGCGCCGCGCCCCGTGAAGACCCGCGATCGCGTGCGATTCCACGCGGGCACGCAGGAGGTGATGGCGCGGGTGCTGCCGGTCGACCGCCCCGAGCTCGAGCCCGGGGGCACCTGTCATGCCCGCTTCCGTCTGGAGGCCCCGGTGGTCGCCCTGCCGGGCGACCGCTTCGTGGTGCGCTCGTACTCGCCGATCGTCACGATCGGCGGCGGTACCGTCCTCGACATCGCTCCGCCTCGCTTCAAGCGCAAGGGGCCGGCGCTCGCCGCTCACCTGGCACTGCTCGCCTCCGGCAGCTCTGCGGAGGTGCTGGAGGAGCATCTCAAGCAGGCGGGCCCCGCGGGCGCGCGCGCGGCCGACCTGCGGGCGCGGACGCCCTTCGGCCCCGAGCAGCTCCGACGGCTGCTAGACGATCTCCAGGCGGCCGGGCGTATCTTGGCGGTGGACCGGGAATGGTACCTCCATCGCGAGGCGAGCGATCGCCTCCGCACGCTGACGCTCGGTGTGCTCGAGGCGTTCCACCGGGAGAATCCATTGCGGGGCGGTATCTCCCGCGAGGAGCTGAGGAGCCGGGTGGGGCAGGCGCAGGAGCGGGTCTTCGCCCAGCTCCTGACCACGCTCGAGAGCGAGGGCGTGGTCCGGAGCGAGCGTGACCAGGTCCGCCTGGCCGCCCACACGATCCGTCTGAGCGCGGACCAGGATCGGGTCGTCAAGGGGATCGAGGCCGATTTCCGTGGGGCCGGCGCCGCACCTCCGAGCCCGGAGGAGACACTGGCGAAGTACGGGGTCAAGGGCAGCGAGAAGAACGAGCTCTTCCAGATCCTGGTGGCGGACCGGACCCTGGTGCGCGTGAAGGAGTCGCTCTTCTTCCACGCCGAGGCTCTACGGACAGTCCAGGAACAGCTGGTCGCGCTGCTCCGTCGGAAGAAGGAGATCGGCCCCGCCGACTTCAAGGACCTCTTCGGGGTGAGCCGCAAGTACGCCATCCCGCTGATGGAGTACTTCGACGCGCAGCGAGTGACCGTGAGGGTCGGTGAGCGCCGGGTGCTGCGAGAGGGGTACGGGCGCGAGGAGCCGAGCCGGGGCGGCTGAAGCGCCCGGTGTCGTTGACATCCTCGGATGGCGCGCGTACTGTAAGGGGGCGTCAGGTAAAGGAAAGGAGTCCCGCCATGTTTGGTCTGGGATATCAAGAGCTGCTGTTGATCCTGGTGATCGTACTGATCCTCTTCGGCGCCCAGCGTCTGCCCGATCTGGCTCGCTCGCTCGGGAGCAGCGTGAAGGAGTTCAAGAAGGGCGTGAACGAGTTGAAGGACGACTCGACCGCGGCCGTGAAGAAGGACGACGAGAAGAAGGCGTAGCCCAGTCTCTCCCGCCAGAACTCCGCCCGCCTTCGTGATCCAGACCGTCTGATTTCCTCGTGACCATACCGGCGCGCGCATCGGCGATGCAGTCGTGCCGGCGCGCGGCCGCTCGGCTGGCCTCGCACGGCGATCCGGCCCTGGCCCTCGGCCTCGCGATCGTCACCCTGCTCTCCCGGTGGCCCTACCGGGCGCGCATCCTCTACAACTGGGACGCGGTGCAGTTCGCGCTGGCCCTGCACGAGTTCGACGTCACCAAGCACCAGCCGCATCCGCCCGGCTACCTGCTCTACGTCGGCCTCGGCCGCCTCCTCAATGCTTCGCTCGGCGATCCCACCCTGGCCTACGTCGCGCTCGCGATGCTGTTCAGCGCGGGCACGACGTTCGTGCTGTACGGGCTGGCGCGTCGTCTCTACGATCGCGCGACCGCGGTGGTCGCGGCCTCGTTGCTGGCGGTCAGCCCGCTCTTCTGGTTCTACGGGTCGGTCGGGCTCACCTACGCGGGCGAGGCCTTCGCGGCCTCGGTGATCGCCTGGTTCGCCTACGGCACGCTCACCGGCAGCACGCGTCACCTCTACTGGGGTGCGCTGGCCCTCGGCCTGACCGGCGGCATACGGCAATCCGTGCTGCTGCTCTTACTGCCGCTCTGGCTCGGGGCCGCGGTCATCGGGATCCGCTCGCGCCGCCGCCTCGTCATCGCCGGCTCCATCCTGACGACGTCCGTCCTGGCCTGGCTGCTCCCGATGATGTGGCTGACCGGCGGTCTGGGCGCGTATGTTGCGGCCTCGACCCAGCTCTACGGCTCCGTGCTGCTCCCTACCTCGGTGCTGGGCGGCTCGCTCGAGATCACGCTGGCCCAGGTGCGATATCTGCTCGAGTCCACTCTGGTGGGGCTCGGGCCCCTCGGGCTGGTGGCGCTGGCGGTGCCCGCGTATGCCCGCCGGGAAGGCTGGCGCGGGGCGGAGTGGTTCCTGCTCGCGTGGATCGTCCCGCCCGCCATCTTCTACACCCTGGTGCACTTCGGGCAGGCGGGGTACGTGCTCACCTTCCTCCCCGCCCTGGTGATCCTGCTGAGCCGCATCCTGGTCTGGGTCGTGGCCGCGGGCTCGGAGCGGCTGCGGCGCCCGAACTGGCGCTGGGCGCTCACCACCGCGGTGGTGCTGCCGCTGGTGCTCATCAACACCGGTTTCTTCGTGAGCGCCCGACCCCTGCCGCGCGAGTTCAACAATCGCGCGGGGGACAGCTGGGTGTGGCGGGCCCGCGACGAGTTCCACGATTGGATCATGAGCCGTACCGCCGCCGCCCTGCGCGAGCACGAGGCGGTCATCCGGACCTACGTGGAGACCATCCGCGCGGTGTACGATCCGTCGGACACCGCGCTCGTGACCGAGCTCGGCAATCCGCGCTCGTACCCGTGGCTGCGCCACGCGATGTTCTACATGCCGGAGTATCCGATCTACCAGGTCCAGCTCGGCGCGATGCCGCTCGGCTTCTACGCGCCGCAATCCGCCGCGACCATGATCCTGACACCGGGTGCCCGGATCACGCTGCCCGCCGAGATCCGCCAGCTCGTGTGGTTCGTTGACCACTGGGATCCGGCCACGCCCGCGCCCGAGGGTCTGCGGGAGATCCAGCTGCCGTACGGCCGCTATCTCTACGTCCTGCCGCTCACCCGCACGCCCGTCGAGTACGCCGGCTACACCTTCGAGCGCGCCGGGCGGTGAGGGGACGGGCCCTCGCCCTCGCCGCGCCCGCCGCGGGGCTCGCGGTGGCCGTCGCGCTCTTTCTCGTCAGGACTGGCCAGCTCGCGGGTCCCGTCGGCTTCGGCGCATTTCCCCTCGACGATTCGTGGATCCACCTCCAGTTCGCCAGGAATCTCGCCGAGGGCCGCGGCTTCGTCTACAACCCAGGTGTGCCGGTGTCGGGCTCGACGGCTCCGCTCTGGACCCTCGTACTCGGCGGCGTCTTCGCAGTGTTCGGCAGTCATCCCGCGCTCGTGAAGGGCCTGGGCCTCCTCGGGGCAGTCGGCACCGCGTGGCTGGCCGGGCGCCTTGCCGAGATCTGGACCGAGCGGCGCGCCCTCGGGCTTCTGGCCTCAGTGCTGACCGCGCTCGCCGGGCCGATGGCCTGGGGGGCCCTGTCGGGGATGGAGGTGACGCTGGCCGCGCTGCTGGTGACGGCCGCCTTCGTCCTGCATGCGCAGGGGCACCCCCTGCCGGCCGCGGCCGGCCTTGGGCTGGGTGCGCTGGCGCGGCCGGAGACCGTGGTCCTGCTGCCCCTGTTCTGGCTCGCGGGGCCGCTGAGTGGGCGCCGCGCGCTGGCCTGGCTCGGTCCCGCTGCGGTCTGTCTCGGTCCCTGGGTCGCCTTCAACCTGGCGACGATCGGGAGCCCCTTGCCGGCGACCGCAGCCGCGAAGATCGAAGGCGGGCTCGTCGGCTGGCTCTCGGGCGTCCGCGAGCCCCTCGCCACCATGCTGCTGACGCGTCCAGGGCAGTTCGAGTCGGAGTGGGCCCGATGGCTGTGGAGGGTGGACGCGCTCCTGCCGGTCCTGCTACTCCCCGGGCTCTGGTGGCTCGGCATCCGCTGGGGACGCTCGGCGCTGGCGCCGGCATCCATCCTGCTCGTGCACCCGGTAGCGATGGCGCTGCTCGCACCGTACCGCGGCCCGGGCTTCCAGGAAGGCCGCTATTCCATCCACCTCTTGCCCCTGGCCATCGTCGTCGCGGTCGCCTCGATCCGGATCCTCTCCCCGCTCGAGGGCAGGCTGACCAGGCGATGGCGGTTTGCCACAGGGCTGCCGCTGCTCGCCTTCGCGGCCGGAATGCTCGTGGCGCTTCCGCCGGCGGCGACCCGGTACGCCTGGGCGGTGCAGAACATCGAGGCCATGCAGGTGCATCTCGGCCACTGGGTGGTAGAGCACATCCCGCCTGGAGCGAGGCTTGCGCTGAACGACGTCGGAGCGATTCCCTACATCTCCCGCCGGGAGGTCATCGACGTCATGGGCCTCGTGACGCCGGCCATCATTCCGTTCCGACGGGAGGGGGAGGCGGGCATTCTCCGCTTCCTCGAACGGGCCTGTCCCGACTACCTCATCGTGTTCCCCGAGTGGTTCCCCGCGCTCTCGGCCAGGACCGATCGCTTCCGGCCGATCTATCGGGTCCGGCTGGACCACAACACGGTGGCGGGCGCCGATGAGCTGGTAGTCTACGAGACCGTTTGGAGCCGCTGGCGGGCCGACCGGCAACTCTGCCCGGGGGCGGCGGCCCGGGCGGGCCCCCGATTGGATGGGCTTCCCGGGAAAATCGCGACGGATCGTATAATCGTCTCGTGGCGTCCCTGAAGGCTCTCCGTACCGTTCTCGCGGCCGGCGTCGCCCTCGGCAGCCTCCTGTCGGGCGTGACCGCCCCGGCGTCCGCCCAGATCTATCGGTGGACCGACGAGCGGGGCGATACTCGCTACTCGCAGGGCATCAACAGCATCCCGCCCCAGTTCCGCGGTAGCGCGGTGATGGTGAACGCGCCGAGCCAGCCGTCGGCGCCCGACCCGGGTCCTCAGGCGCCGCCGAGCGCCGCCTCGTCCGCGGGCGCCGCGCGAATCCCGTTCACCCCCGGGCAGCCGATCGTGGTGAACGCCCGGATCAACGGGGGCGGGACCACCCAGCTTATCCTCGACACCGGTGCCCAGGGTACCGTCATCAGCCCCACGGCCCTCGCCGCGCTCGGGGTCAGCTACCGCAACGCCGTGCGGGGCTCGATCAAGGGAGTCACCGGCGACGCCAACATCCTCGCGGTGCGCGTCGAGAGCATCGAGGTCGACGGGGCGCGGTTCGGTCCGCTGATGGTCGTCTCTCACGATGCCGGCCTCGGCTCGGGGCGCGACGGTCTCCTCGGCCGCGACTTCCTGGACAACTTCATCGTCACCATCGATAGCGCCAGCCGCGTCGTCGTCCTGACCCCGAAGTAGCCCGCCGCGCAGTCGCCCCGCTTCGCCCGCTCCCGGGGGCCCTGTTCTTGCCGGAAGCGGGGATGAGTGTTAGCGTGGGCGCTCTATGGACTACAAGGCCACGCTGAACCTGCCGAAAACGGCCTTTCCCATGAAGGCCAACCTGCCCAAGCTGGAGCCGGAATGGCTCGACCGCTGGGCTGCGATGGACATCTATGGGCGCATCCGGCAGGCCTCGGCGAACCGGCCCCTGTGGATTCTCCACGACGGGCCGCCGTACGCGAACGGCCACATTCACATGGGCACGGCACTCAACAAGATCCTGAAGGATCTCGTCGTGAAGTCGCGCTCGATGCTGGGGCACAACGCGGTCTACGTGCCCGGCTGGGACTGCCACGGGCTCCCGATCGAGCACCAGGTCGACAAGGAGCTGGGCCTCGACCAGGCGTCGATCGACGTCCGTGCCGCGATGGATCCGATGGAGAAGCGCCGTCGCTGTCGCGAGTACGCGAGCAAGTTCATCGACATCCAGCGCGAGGAGTTCCGCCGCCTCGGGGTCTTCGGCGACTGGAAGGATCCGTACCGCACGATGGCGCCGGCCTACCAGGCCATCATCGTGCGCGAGTTCGGGCGCTTCGTGGGTCGCGACCTCGTGCACAAGGGCCTGAAGCCGGTGCACTGGTGCATGCACTGCAAGACGGCGCTGGCGCAGGCCGAGGTGGAGTACGAGGAGCAGACCACGCCCTCGGTCTATGTGAAGTTCCCGCTGAAGTCCGCGGGGCCCGCGCTGACCGCCGCCCTCGCGGGCCGACCGGCGTCGTTCGTGATCTGGACCACGACCCCGTGGACGCTGCCCGCCAATCTCGCGATCGCGGTCCATCCCGACGCCACCTACACCGCGGTGGAGCTCGAGGGCCATGTGCTGATCGTGGCGCAGCCGCTGGCCGAAGCCTTCATGCGGCTGCCCGGCGTGAAGGGGCGAGCGACCGGGCTCCCGGTCTCGGTGCCCGGGGGCGCGCTCGAGGGGGCACTGGCCCGGCATCCGTGGATCGACCGTGACGTGCCGGTGCTGACCGCGGACTTCGTGGCCATGGACGCGGGCACCGGTCTCGTCCACATCGCGCCCGGCCACGGCGAGGAAGACTACGAGCTCGGGCGTCGGGCCGGTCTCAAGATCTACAACCCGGTGGACGACGACGGACGATTCATCGCGGAGGTGGCCCATTTCGCGGGCCTCACCGTCTGGGAGGCCAACCCGCGTATCATCGAGCACCTCCGATCGGTCGGCGCGCTCGTGTCCGAGGTGCCCCTCCAGCACACGTACCCGCACTGCTGGCGCTGCAAGAACCCCACGCTGTTCCGCGCCACCGAGCAGTGGTTCATCGCGCTCGACCGCCACGGTCTGCGCCAGAAGGCGCTCGACGCGATCCGCCACGAGGTGACCTGGCTCCCCGCTTGGGGTGAGGAACGCATCTACAACATGGTCGCGCACCGCCCCGAGTGGGTCATCTCGCGCCAGCGTGTGTGGGGCGTGCCGATCGTCGCCTTCTACTGCAATGCGTGCGACGCGCTCCTGCTCGACGAGGCCCTCGTCGCCCACGTGGCCGGGATCATGCACAACGGCGCCGGCGCCGACGAGTGGTACGCGCGCGAGGCCGCCGATCTCCTGCCCGGCGGGACCCGGTGCCCCAAGTGCGGCGGCACCGAGTTCCGCAAGGAGACCGACATCCTCGACGTGTGGTTCGACTCCGGCTGCAGTCACGCGGCCGTGCTCGAGCAACGCCCCGAGCTGCACTGGCCGGCCGAGATGTACCTCGAGGGCTCCGACCAGCACCGCGGCTGGTTCCACTCCTCGCTGCTGGAGGCGGTGGGCACGCGCGATCGAGCGCCCTACCGGTCCGTCCTCACCCACGGATTCGTGGTCGACGGCGAGGGCCGGAAGATGTCGAAGTCGGGCGGCAACAACGTGACGCCGGACGAGCTGATCCCCAAGTACGGCGCGGAGGTCCTGCGCCTGTGGGTCGCCTCCGAGGACTACGCCGAGGACATCCGGCTCTCCAACGAGATCCTCAACCGGCTCGCCGACGCCTATCGGCGCATGCGCAACACGTGCCGCTTCCTGCTCGGCACCCTGGCCGACTTCGACCCGGAGCGCGATCGGCGCTCCTACGGCGAGATGGACGAGCTGGACCGCTGGGCGCTGCTGCGACTGGGCGGGCTCATCGCGCGGGTGCGCCGAGCCTACGACGACTACCAGTTCCACGTTGCGTTCCATTCGCTCCACAACTTCTGCGCGGTGGACCTCTCCGCGCTGTACCTCGACATCATCAAGGACCGCCTCTACATCTCGGCGCCCGACGACCCGCGGCGGCGCGCGTCGCAGACGGTCTGCTTCGAGCTGCTGACCGCGCTGACCCGGCTGATGGCGCCGGTGCTCTCGTTCACCGCGGACGAGGTGTGGTCCTACATCCCCGGGCGGGGCAAGCCGGAGAGCGTGCACCTCGTGCTGTTCCCGGAGGAGCGGGGAGAGTGGATGAATGAGCGGCTCGCCGCCGACTGGGAGCGGCTGCTCGAGGTGCGCGGGGAGGTCTCCCGCGCCCTCGAGGTCGCGCGGCAACAGGGCAAGATCGGGAAGGGCATCGACGCGGTGCTGTTCATCCCGAGCGCGCCCGAGGAGCAGTGGCGGCCGCTGCTCGAGACCAAGGGCGAGACCCTGCTCACCACCCTGTTCAACGTCTCGGGTACTCGGGTCGGGCCGAGCGGGTCGCGGGAGGCGGTGCGCTACGAGGGCCAGGACATCCCGGGCCTCGTGCTGGAAGTCGTGCCCGCCCAGGCGCTCGGCTGGAAGAAGTGCGAGCGCTGCTGGACCTGGAGCGCCCGGGTCGGTGAGGATGCCACGCATCCGACGCTCTGCGAGCGCTGCACGCCGGTCGTGACGGCGCTCCCCCGGTGACCCCGGCCGCCGCCACGGCGCTGGCCATCCTGATCCTCGACCAGGTCACCAAGTACTGGGCGCTCCAGCGTCTGCCCCCCGGTCTCCCCGTGTCGGTGATCGACAGGGTCTTCGCCCTCACCCTGGTGATGAACCCGGGGCTCGCGTTCGGGATGCTCGGAGGCATGCCGGCGGGCTGGCGCTGGCTCGTGGCGCTCCTGTCCATCGGGGCGCTCGCGGTGCTGGCGATGGTCGGCCTGCGGATGCTGCCGGGCGGCGGACGTCTCACCCCGCTCGCGCTCGGCCTGATCTTCGGCGGCGCGGTCGGCAACCTGATCGACCGCGCTCGCTTCGGCGCGGTGATCGACTTCCTCGATTTCTACTGGCGCGCCTATCACTGGCCCGCGTTCAACGTGGCCGATTCCGCCATCACCGTCGGCGTGGCGCTGCTCGCGCTGCGGATGCTCACGGCCCCCTCGTCTCCGCGCTGAGCCTGCCGGTGTCACCGCATGGAAGCGACCCCACCGGATCGTCCGTGGGCTGAGATCGTCGCCGCGGGCGATGGCGGTGGCCGGCTCGACGCCTGGCTGGCGGAGCGGCTGAGCGGGCTCTCCCGGATGCGCGTGAAGGGACTGATCGAGGCCGGTCGGGTGCTGGTGGGTGGGCGCGTCGTGAAGGCCGGGCACCGGGTGCGGGAGGGCGAGCGGGTGGAGGTGGCCATTCCCCCCGCTCCCCGGGAAGGGCTCGTCCCCGAGGATGTGGCGCTGACCATCGTCTTCGAGGACGACGACGTGCTGGTGGTCGACAAGCCCGCGGGGATGGTGACGCACCCCGGGGCGGGACGGCTCGTCGGGACCCTGGCCGCGGCGGCGCTGGCGCACGCCCCCGGGATGGCCGGGATCGGGAGCCCCCGCCGGCCCGGCATCGTCCACCGCCTGGACAAGGGGACCTCCGGGCTCATCGTCCTGGCCAAGACCCAGGCAGCTTACGACGGGCTCACCGCGCAGCTCGCGCGGCGCACCGTGAGCCGACGTTATCTCTGTCTCGCGCAGGGGGCGGTGGGCCGTGCCGAGGGCGTTGTCGACGCGGCCATCGGTCGGGATCCGCGCTCCCGTGTCCGCATGGCCGTGGTGCGGGACAGCAAGGGGAAGCGGGCGGTGACCCGGTTCCGCGTCCTGGAGCGTTTCGGCCGGGGCCCCAACGCGGTCACGTTTCTCGAGTGCAGCCTCGAGACCGGGCGAACGCATCAGATCCGGGTCCATCTGGCGTCGCTCGGCCACCCTTTGCTCGGGGACGAGACCTATCGGGGGCGCGGTGGCGGGCCGATCGGAGACGCGACGCTCACGGCGCTGATCGACGGGCTCGATGGCGTCGCCCTCCACGCCGCCGCGCTGGCCTTCCTCCACCCGGTGACGGGCACGCCCATGCACTTTTCGTGTCCTCTGCCCGACAGGATTGCTCGCGTCCTGTCTCATCTCCGCAACACGTCGCGCTGACCCCCACCTACTCGAGGAGCCTCGTGGACGACAAGGCCGTGTCGTGGCTGGGGTTTGGCGCTCTCTGACCACCCTCCGGCGCGTGGCACGGCGCGTGCTAACATTGCCGGTATCATGGCTCAGCTCACCGCCGTCATTCTCGCTGCGGGTGAGGCCAAGCGCATGCGCTCGGCGCGCCCCAAGGTTCTCCATTCCCTCTGTGGTCGCCCCCTCATCGCGTATCCGGTGAACACCGCCCGCGCGGTCGGCGCACGGGTCGTGATCGTCGTCGGGCGGGCCGCCGACGAGGTGCGCGCCGCGGTCGCGGCCGGCGCGGGCGCCGGCTTCGTGGAGCAGAAGGAGCGTCTCGGCACCGGTCACGCGGTGCTGCAGGCCCACGTGGCCTGTGGCGATGGTCCCGGGACCATCCTGGTCCTGCCCGGCGACGTGCCGCTCCTGACCGAGGCTACCCTGAGGCGCCTGGTCGATCACCACGTGCAGACCGGCGCGGCGGCGACGCTGCTCACTGCCGAGGTTGCGGACGCCACCGGCTACGGCCGGGTGGTGCGGGAGCAGGGCCGGCCGGTAGGCATCGTGGAGCATCGCGACGCGACCGCGGCCCAGCGCCAGGTCCGCGAGATCGGAACCAGCGTGTACTGCTTCGACGCCCCGCGCTTCTGGCCCGCCCTGGCCCAGGTGACACCGGAGAACGAGCAGCACGAGTACTACCTCACCGACGTGATCGGCATCCTGCACCGTCAGGGCCAGCGGCTCGAGGCCGTGCTCGCCGAGGATCCGAGCGAGTGCCTGGGTGTGAACGATCGCAAGCAGATGGCCGAGCTCGGCGCGATCATGCGCCGTCGCATCCTGGATCGGTTGATGGTGGCCGGGGTCAGCGTGATCGATCCCGCCAACACGTACGTGGACGACACCGTGACGGTGGGGCCCGACACGGTGCTGCAGCCGGGGGTGATCCTGGAGGGCCGCACGACGGTCGGCGCCGAGTGCGTGGTGAGCACGGGCTGCCACGTGTCGGACACCACGCTCGGTGACCGGGTGCTGCTCAAGCCGTACTGCGTGCTCAGCGAGTCGACGGTGGAGGAGGGCGCGCAACTCGGCCCCTTCTGCCACCTGCGCCCCGCCAGCCACGTGGGGGCCAAGGCCAAGATCGGCAACTTCGTCGAGCTGAAGAAGTCCCGGATTGGCCGCGGCTCCAAGGTGCCCCATCTGTCCTACGTGGGCGACACCCAGATGGGCGACGGCGTGAACATCGGGGCCGGCACCATCACGTGCAACTACGATGGGGTCGCCAAGCACGAGACGGTCATCGGCGACGGTGTGTTCGTCGGCACGAACTCGAGTCTGGTCGCGCCGCTCACCATCGGCGAGGGGGCCTACGTGGCCGCCGGCTCGGTGATCACCAAGAATGTCCCGCCCGGAGCCCTCGCGGTGGCGCGGGGCCGGCAGGAGACCCGGGAAGGCTGGGTCGCGCGGAAGCAGAAGACCAAGAAGCCCAAGCACCAGGAGTAGGCCCATGTGCGGGATCGTCGGCTACGTCGGGGACAAGAGCGCGATCGACGTCGTGCTCGAGGGGCTGAAGCGGCTCGAGTATCGCGGCTACGACTCGGCGGGCGCGGCGGTGATCGGTCCCGGCGGTCTGCAGATCCGCCGCGCGGCGGGCCGGATCAAGGTGCTGGAGGGGCTGCTGCGTGAGAAGCCGATCGAGGGCCGCATCGGACTCGGTCACACCCGCTGGGCCACCCATGGCCGTCCTACCGACGAGAACGCGCACCCGCACACCGACGGCTCCGGCGATCTGGTGGTGGTGCACAACGGCATCATCGAGAACTACCTCCCGATCAAGGAGCGCCTGCAGGCCGAAGGGCACGTCTTCAAGTCCGAGACGGACACCGAGGTCATCGCGCACCTCATCGAGCGCCACCTCAAGGACACCCCGCGCCTCGACGAGGCGGTGCGCCGCGCTCTCCGGGAGCTGCGGGGCTCGTACGCGATCGTGGTGCTCCATCGCCGCATGCCCGATCGGCTGGTGGCGGCCAAGCTCGGCGCGGGCAGCGTGGTCGTCGGCCTGGGCGAGAACGAGACCTACCTCGCCTCCGACATCCCGGCCATCCTCTCCCACACGCGCGACGTGGTGGTGCTGGAGGACGAGGACGTGGCGGTGGTGACGAGGCGCGGAGTCGAGATCACCCAGCTCGACGGCGCGCCGGTGCAGCGGGCGCCTTCGCGGATCCTGTGGGATCCGATCCTCGCCGAGAAGGGCGGTTACCGCCATTTCATGCTGAAGGAAATCTACGAGCAGCCGCGCGCGGCCGCCGACACCATGCGCGGGCGCGTGCAGCCCGAAGGCGGCACGGTGGTGCTGCCGGACGTGCAGCTCGATCCCGACGTGGTCGCTGGCATCCAGAGGATCGTCTTGGTGGCCTGCGGCACGTCCTACCACGCCGCGATCGTGGGGCGCTTCATGCTGGAGCGCCTGACCGGCATCGCCTGTGAGGTGGACCTGGGCTCCGAGTTCCGCTACCGCGATTCGGTCCTCGGTCCCGAGACGCTCGTGATCGCGCTCTCACAATCAGGGGAGACCGCGGACACGCTCGGCGCGGTCAAGGCCGCCCGCGCCAAGGGCGCCCCCATCGTCGGCATCACCAACGTGGTGGGCTCGGCGCTCTCGCGCGAGGCCACCGGTACCCTGTACACCCACGCGGGGCCCGAGATCGGGGTCGCGTCGTCCAAGACTTTCACCGCGACCCTGATCGCCTGCTATCTCCTGGCCCTCTGGCTGGGGCGGCGGCGCGGCGTGCTGAACGCCGAGGACGGGCGTAAGCACATCCAGGGGCTGCTCGAGCTGCCGCGGCTCATGGAGCAGACCCTCGAGATGGAGAACGCGGTGGCCGAGCTGGCCCGCGAGGTGTCGCGCCACAAGAACTTCCTCTTTCTCGGCCGCGGGATCAGCTATCCAATCGCGCTCGAGGGCGCGCTCAAGCTCAAGGAGCTGTCCTACGTGCACGCCGAGGGCTACCCGGCCGGGGAGATGAAGCACGGCCCCATCGCGCTGCTCGAGGACGGCTTCCCGGTGGTCGCGCTGGCCCCGCGGGATGCGTCGTACGACCGCATGATGGGCAACATCGAGGAGGTGCGCGCCCGCGACGGGCGGGTGATCGCGGTCGGCCACGCGGGCGACCGCGAGCTCGCCGCCAAGGCGGAGGTGATGCTGTCGGTCCCGCCCGCGGGCGACCTGCTCACCCCGATCCTGTTATCAATCCCCATGCAGCTCCTGGCCTATCACGTGGCGGTCCGCCTCGGACGCGACGTCGACCAGCCTCGCAATCTCGCCAAGTCCGTCACCGTCGAGTAGGGCGAGGCGCAGTGGCTGGGCGAGGCGCAGCCGAAGGCGAGCCGAGCGGATCCCCAAAGAGAAGCTCCGGTAGGGATCACGCCAAGGCCTAGATCTAGACGAGCCCGGGTAGCCCTCGCCCCGCCGCAGCTCTACCACCTGTGGTATCGTTTGTTCCCATGCCGCACCCTGCAGTGACCGCCGAGAGTCTCCTCGCGCCCCTGAACCCACCGCAGCGCGACGCGGTCACGACGACGAAGGGCCCCGTGCTCGTCCTGGCCGGCGCGGGGAGCGGCAAGACCCGCGTGATCGCCCACCGCATCGCCTACCTGCTCGCGGTCGAGGGCGTCAACCCGCGGCACGTGCTCGCGGTCACCTTCACCAACAAGGCGGCGGCGGAGATGCGGCACCGGGTGGAGGATCTCCTGCTCCCCGCCGGGATCCGTCCGCCGATCATCGCCACGTTCCACGCGGCCTGCGTGCGCATCCTCCGGGATCGTGCGGCCCTGGCCGGGCTCAAGCCGTCCTTCGTGATCTACGACGAGGACGACCGGCAGAGCCTGATCAAGGAGGCGCTGCGCGAGCTGGACTTCGACGAGCGGACGCTGACTCCGAGCCAGGTCGTGCACCGGATCAGCCACTGCAAGAACCAGATGCTGGCGCCCGAGGACGTCGAGCAGCTCGCCCGCACCCCGCGGGAGGAGCGCATCGCCTCGCTCTACCGGCTCTACGAGGAGAAGCTGCGGGCGGCGGGCGCGCTCGACTTCGACGACCTGCTGCTGCGGGTGGTGCGGCTGCTCGAGACGGTTCCGGAGGTCCTCCGCTGGTACCGGTCGGTGTGGACGCACGTGCTGGTCGACGAGTACCAGGACACCAACCGCGCGCAGTACCGCATCGTGCAGCTCCTGACCGAAGAGCACCGGAACCTCTGCGTGGTGGGTGATCCCGATCAGTCGGTCTACCGCTGGCGCGGCGCCGATCTGCGCAACATCCTCGACTTCGAGAAGGACTATCCCGACTGCCGGGTGGTGGCGCTCGAGCAGAACTACCGCTCGACCAAGCGGATTCTCGACATCGCCTCCGCGGTGATCGTCAACAACACCGCGCGCAAGGACAAGCGGCTCTGGACCGAGAACCGCGAGGGCGAGCGCGCGGAGGTGTACCGGGCCTGGGACGAGAACGAGGAGTCGGCCTTCGTGGCTCAGAAGGTCCGGGGCCTCCACGGGGAAGGCCGGGACTACCGGGACATCGCGGTCTTCTACCGCACCAACGCGCAGTCCCGCGTGCTCGAGGACGCGCTGCGCCGGGCCGGAATCCCGTACCTGATCGTGGGCGGCGTCCGGTTCTACGAGCGTCGCGAGATCAAGGACGTGGTGGCCTACCTGCGGCTGATCTCGAACCCGTTCGACGACGTGGCGTTCCGGCGCGCGGTGGCCGCGCCGGCCCGCGGCATCGGCAAGGCCACGCTGGATCGCCTGGCCGACGGAGCCCGCGCCCCGGGGGCCTCGCTGCTCGCCCTCTGCGCGACGACGCCGGCCGACGTCACGGGCAAGCCGCGCCGCGCGCTGGAGGAGTTCGCGCACCTGATCGCGCGGCTGGCCGAGCGGCGGGGCTCCCTGACCGTACCCGCGCTCATCGACGAGGTGTGCGCAGCCTCGGGCTACCGCGACGCCCTGAAGGCGGAGCGCACCGCCGAGGCCGAGGCCCGTCTCGAGAACCTGGAGGAGCTGGTGGCGGCCTCCGAGGAGTTCATCGCCGACCAGCAGGCGCAGGGGATCCAGCCGGTGACGCTCGAGGCCTTCCTCGACTCGGTCGCGCTGGTCGCGGACACCGACGAGCTCGACGCGGAGTCGGGCGGGGTGACCCTGATGACCCTGCACTCGGCGAAGGGGCTCGAGTTCCCGGTGGTCTTCCTCACCGGTCTCGAGGAAGGCGTGTTCCCGCACTCCCGCTCGATGCTGGAGCCGGAGGAGCTGGAGGAGGAGCGGCGACTCTGCTACGTGGGCATCACGCGAGCGCGTGAGCGGCTGATGCTCTCCTACGCGCTGCACCGGCGCATCCAGGGCTACGGGGTGGCGGAGCCCTCGCGCTTCCTCCTCGAGATTCCGGAGGAGCAGCTCCATCTCATCAACGCGCGGCGGCCGGAGCCGGTGCCCCACGCGATGCCTGCCCCGGCGGAGGCCGATGGCGGCGACGACTTCCCGTTCCGCCTGGGGGCCAAGGTTCGCCACGCCCGCTGGGGCGAGGGCCTGCTGGTGGGCCTGCAGCGCGAGGGCGCCGACGTGATCGCCACCGTGCACTTCGCCAGCGTCGGGCGCAAGCGACTCTCCCTCCAGTACGCCCACCTGGAGGAGATATGACCAGGATCTCTCTTGAAGACGTCGAGCACGTGGCGCGTCTGGCGCGGCTCGACCTGTCGGCCGCCGAGAAGGAGCGGATGCGGAAGGAGCTGGACGGCATCCTGTCCTACATCGACAAGCTCCGCGCGATCGACACGAGCGGCGTCGAGCCCACCGCCCATGCCGTGCCCGTCACCAACGTGATGCGGGACGACACCGAGTGTCCGTCTCTGCCCCAGGAGGACATGCTCGCCAACGCCCCCGACCGACACGGCGAGCTCTTTCGCGTCCCCAAGATCATTGAGGAGTAGGGGGAGGAGTAGGTGAGCACGCTTGCGTCGCTGACCGCTCACGAGCTGGCCGCCCGCTACCGCCGCGGCGAGGCCGTCCCCACGGAGGCGGTGACCGAATATCTCGCCCGCATCGACGCGCTCGATCCGCAGGTGCGCGCGTTCCTCACGGTGACCCGCGAGGACGCCCTGCGCCGCGCGGCCGAGGCGGACGCGCGCTTCCGGAGCGGGGCGCCCCGGGGTCCGCTCGACGGGGTGCCGATCGCGCTGAAGGACGTGCTGTGCACGCGGGGGATCCGCTCCACCTGCGGCTCGAAGATCCTCGAGCGCTTCGTGCCGCCCTACGACGCAACGGTGGTCGCGCGACTGTTCGCGGCGGGGGCGATCCTGCTCGGCAAGCTCAACATGGACGAGTTCGCGATGGGCTCCTCCACCGAGCACTCCGCGTTCTTCACCACCCACAACCCGTGGGACCTGGCCCGCGTGCCGGGCGGCTCGTCGGGAGGTGCCGCGGCGGCGGTGGCGGCGGACATGGCCGCGCTCACGCTCGGGACCGACACCGGCGGCTCCATCCGCCAGCCGGCCGCCTTCTCGGGCGTCCTCGGCCTGAAGCCCACGTACGGGCGCGTGTCGCGCTACGGGCTGATCGCCTTCGCCTCGTCGCTCGATCAGGTCGGCCCGTTCGCCAAGGACGTCGAGGACGCGGCGTTGATGCTGCAGGCGATCGCGGGCGCCGACCCGATGGACTCGACCTCGATCGACGTGCCGGTCCCGGACTATCGCGCCGGGCTCGCTGAGGGCATCGAGGGCCTGCGGCTCGGCGTGCCCGCGGAGTACTTCATCGACGGCATGGACCCGGAAGTGGAGCGAGCGGTGCGGACGGCCATCGCCACGCTCGAAGGACTCGGCGCCCGCACCGAGCCGGTCTCGCTGCCTCATACGGAGTACGGGCTGGCCGCCTACTACGTCATCGCGCCCGCCGAGGCCTCGTCGAACCTGGCCCGCTACGACGGCGTCAAGTACGGCCTGCGCGCCGGGGGCGCTCGCGACCTGATCGACATGTACAGCAAGACGCGCGCCGCCGGCTTCGGCACCGAGGTCAAGCGGCGGGTGATGCTGGGCACCTACGTGTTGTCCGCCGGCTACTACGACGCCTACTACGGCCAGGCCCAGAAGATGCGGACGCTGGTGCGGCGGGATTTCGAGCGGGCCTTCGAGCGCGTGGACCTGATCGTGGCCCCCACCACGCCAGGCGTCGCGTTCAAGATGGGCGAGAAGGAAGACCCGCTCCAGATGTACCTCAACGACATCTTCACGATCCCGGTGAACCTGGCCGGCCTGCCCGGGGTGTCCATCCCGGGCGGCTTCACCCAGACCGGCCTGCCGATCGGGCTGCAGCTCATCGGCCGCGCCTTCGACGAGGCCCTTCTGCTGCGTGCCGCCCACGCCTACCAGCAGGTCACCACGTGGCACACCCGCAAGCCCCCGCTGGAGCCCGCGCCTCGATGAGCGTCACCCGTGGGTTGACTCGACGCCCCCATGAGGGCCAAAGGCCCGGAGCGGCCAAATCGCGGGCCGTTCTCGTTCACGCGCACGCGCGATGAACAACAACAAATACGAAACCGTCATCGGGCTCGAGGTCCACGCGCAGCTGTCGACCGCGACCAAGATGTTCTGCGGCTGCCGCGCCACCTTCGGCGCCGCGCCCAACACCCAGACCTGTCCCGTCTGCCAGGGGATGCCCGGCTCGCTGCCGGTGATCAACCGGCGGGCCATCGAGTTCGGCATCATGACGTCGCTGGCCATCGGCTGTCGCGTCAACGTGCGCAACCGGTTCGCTCGCAAGCACTACTACTACCCGGACATGCCGAAGAACTACCAGATCAGCCAGTACGAGGAGCCGCTCGCCGAGCACGGCCACCTGGCGATCGAGGCGCGCGACATCGGCATCCAGCGGCTGCACCTGGAAGAGGACGTGGGCAAGCTCCTCCACGAGGGCGCGCTGGAGACCGCGCAGTCGAGCAGCGTCGACTTCAACCGGGCCGGGGTGCCGCTGATGGAGATCGTCTCGAAGCCCGATCTCCGGAGCCCGGACGAGGCGGCCGCCTACCTGAAGGCGCTGCGGGCGATCCTGGTGTACCTGCGGGTGTGCGACGGCAACATGGAAGAGGGCTCGATGCGCTGCGACGCGAACATCTCGCTGCGGCCGGTCGGGCAGGCAGAATACGGCACCAAGGTCGAGATCAAGAACATGAACTCATTCCGGAACGTGCGTGACGCCCTCGACTACGAGATCCGGCGCCAGACCCGCGCCCTCGAGACGGGCGAGCGCATCGTGCAGGAGACGCGGCTGTGGGATCCGGATCGGGCGGTGACCGTCTCGATGCGCTCCAAGGAATTCGCTCACGACTACCGCTACTTTCCGGAGCCCGACCTCCCGCCCCTCGACGTGCAGCCGGCCTGGATCGACGCGGTGCGGGCGCGCCTGCCCGAGCTGCCGAGCGCGCGGCGCGCACGCTTCCAGCACGACTACGCGCTCTCGGCGTACGAGGCTGACATCCTGACGCAGGGGCGCGGGCTGGCCGACTATTTCGAGGCGGCGGCGCGCGGCTCGGGCAAGCCCAAGGCGGTCGCCAACTGGGTGCTGAACGAGCTGCTGCGGGAAGTGCCGCCGGACGACGACCGGGCCGTGGCGGCTTCCCCGATCCCTCCCGCCCACCTCGTCGGCCTGCTCCGCCTGATGGACGACGGCACCATCAGCGGCAAGATCGCCAAGGACGTGTTCGAGAAGATGTACCGCTCCGGCGAGACCGCGGAGGCCATCGTGGGCCGCGAGGGACTCACCCAGGTGGCCGATGAGGGGGCCCTGGGCGTCGCGGTGGACGCCGTGCTGGCCGAGCATGCCAAGGTGGTCGAGGACTACAAGGCCGGGAAAAAGGCCGCGCTGGGCTTTCTGGTGGGGCAGGTGATGAAAGCCACGCAGGGTAAGGCGAATCCGGGCGTGGTGAACCGCCTGCTGGTGGAGAAACTACCGAAAGGTTGAATAGTTAGGTAAGATGGTGTGCAGTCCATGATTCGGCTGCAGCACGTGTCGAAGGTCTTCGGAGCCGGCCCCTCCCGGGTGGCCGCTCTCAGTGGTATCTCGTTCAGCATCGCCAAGGGCGAGTTCGTCGTGCTCACGGGGGCCAGCGGCGCCGGCAAGACCACGCTCCTCCGGATGCTCTACGGGGCCGAGAGCCCCTCGGAGGGCGACATCGAGGTGGCCGGATTCGACGTATCCGAGCTGCGGCGCTCGGAGATTCCCCGGCTGCGCCGCTCGATCGGGATCGTGTTCCAGGACGCCAAGCTCCTGGCCGGTCGCACCGTGTTCGAGAACGTGGCTTTCGTCCTCCGCGTGCTCGGCACCGCCCGCCGTGACATCACCCCGAGGACCTTCGCGGCGCTCAAGGCGGTGGGACTCTCGGCGCGAGCCCAGGCCTATCCGCACCAGCTGTCCCAGGGCGAGGCCCAGCGGGCCTCGCTCGCGCGCGCCATCGTCAAGTCGCCGGGGCTTCTCCTCGCCGACGAGCCCACCGGCAACCTCGACGAGGAGATGGCGGGCGAGATCCTCGGGCTGGTGAAGGACATCTGGAGTCGCGGAACCACCGTGCTCTTCGCCACCCACCAGGCCCGCCTCGTCCCCCAGCTGAAGCGCCGCACCCTCCGCCTAGAAGGCGGCCGCCTAGTGAAAGACGAGGGCTAGTGTTTAGCTTCATCTTCAACGAGGCGATGAGGGATCTGCGGCGGGCCGGCCGGGTCGGCGTCAGCGCCATTCTCCTCATTGCGCTGTCGCTCACCGCGCTCGGCGGATTCTGGCTGCTCTCGCTCAATCTCGGGCGCGCCATCGACCAGTGGGGCGACCGCGTGCGCGTCATCGTGTTCCTCAAGGACGAGCCGCCCGCGGCCAAGCTCGACGAGCTCATGCAGAAGATCGAGGCGGTGGGCGGCATCCAGCGACTGCACTACGTCTCCAAGGCCGACGCCCTGCGCCTGCTCAAGCGCTCGCTGGGCAGCCAGGCCGACGTCGCCGAGCAGCTCCCGCGCAACCCGCTGCCCGCCTCCGTCGAGGTGACCCCGGACGCCGCGATCGCCACCCCCGAGGGCACCCGCGCCCTGGTGGCCCGCCTGGTGGCCCTGCCCGAGGTCGAGGAGGTGCAGGGCGGCAGCCAGTGGGTGGATGGCCTCGAGCAGTTCCGCCGACTGTTCCAGGGGGTGGGACTCGTGGTGGGCGCGGTGCTGGCGCTGGCCGCGATCCTCACCGTGACCACCGCGACCACGCTGGTGCTGCATCTGCGGCGGGACGAGATGGAGATCATGCGCCTGGTGGGCGCGACCGAGAGCGTGATCCGCTGGCCGCGCCTGCTCCAGGGCATGGCGCAGGGCCTGGTCGCGGCCATCGTGGCCCTCGCCACGCTCGAGATCGCCTACGCGCTGGCGGTGCCCCGGCTCGAGCCGCTGCTGCCGGTCACGATCGGGCTCGAGCGCGTGCTCTTCCTGTCGCCGTGGCAGGCGCTGGCGCTCATCGGCGCCGGCACCATGCTGGGCGCGGTGGGCGGATTGCTGGCCCGCGGGCGAGTACACGCGTGATGCGCGCCCGGGCCCTCGGTCTCGCGCTCGTGATCGCGCCCGCGCTGCTCGCGCCCGCCTCGGCCCTCGCCCAGGCCAAGCGCGAGGGCGCCGCCGACATCGGCGACAAGCAGCGCGATCTGCAGCAGACGCAGAAGCGGCTGAAGGAAGAGCGCCAGAAGGCGGCCGACGCCCGCAAGCGCGAGGCGAGCGTTCTGAGCGAGCTCGAGGCGATCGATCACCGGCTCACCGACAAGCGCAAGCAGGTGGCCACCATCGACGGGCGGATGCGCAGGGCGCAGTCCGACGTCGCCGAGCTGCAGGGGGAGATCGGTCGACTGCAGGCGCGGCGCTCCGGCCAGGAGGAAGTGCTCGGGCGCCGGCTGCGGGCGCTCTACAAGCTCCAGGCCCAGGGCGGGGTGCTGCCGATCGTCCTGTCGGGCGACGATCCGGTCGCCCAGGCGGTGCAGCTGCGCCATCTGACCACCCTGGCCACGGTGGACGCCCGTCTCATTCGAGAGTATCGTGTGACGTCCGAGGTCATGGCGGACCGGAAGAGCCGGCTCGAGGCCCGCGGGAGGGAGCTGGCGTCGCTGAGGTCCGAGGCGGAGCAGGAGCGCACCGAGTTCGACCAGGAAGCCGCGAAGCGGCGGGCCCTGCTGGGCCGGGTCCAGGACGAGCGCGCGTATCACGACCGGATGGTGGGCGAGCTGTCCGAGGCCACCCGGCGGCTCGAGGCGTTCATCCGGGACCTGCAGGAGAAGCAGCGGCGCGCGGTGGCGAAGGTGCCGCCGCCGAGTCGGCCGTCCCGGCCGACGCCGGGCGATTCCCCGGGCGTGTCGGGGACCGGGTTCGCCTCGCTCCGCGGGCGGCTCTCCTGGCCAGCGGATGGGCGCGTGGTCGGCGAGTATGGGCCACAGGTCAATCCGCGGTTCGGAACGAAGACGTTCCGCAACGGGATCGACATCGAAGCCAACGAGGGCTCGAACATCGCGGCCGTGTTTCCGGGTCACGTCGTGTACACGGGGTGGTTCCGGGGTTACGGGAACCTGATCATCGTGGATCACGGCGGCGAGTACTACACGGTGTACGCCCACGCGGCGGACATCCGCGTCACGGAAGGCGACGAGGTGAAGCAGGGACAGATCATCGGCACCGTCGGGGACACCGGCTCGCTCCAGGGGCCGCGCCTGTACTTCGAGGTACGGCACGAGGGCAAGCCCCAGGATCCGGCGCAGTGGCTCAGGCCGAAGGGGTAGACGGCACGGAGCCACGGCGAGCGTCCGCAGCCGTTGCTTGGCGAGGCGCAGCCGAAGGCGAGCCGAGCGGATACAAGAGAGAAGCAAGGGCAATAAGCTCGATAGGGTAGTACCTACGGAGGCGTACACGATGCGGCCCATCCGGCACATGAAGAAGGTGGTCATGATCTCCGCGCTGTTGCTCGTCCTCACCCTGTCGCTGGGGGGCGGGGTGGCGAGCAAGGGCAACGACACCGCGGCCACCTATGAGAACCTGCGGCTCTTCACCGAAGTGCTCTCGATCGTGCAGAGCCAGTACGTGGACGAGGTCCCGCCCAAGGACATCATCTACAACGCGATCAAGGGCACGCTGCGAGGCCTCGACCCGCACTCCTCGTTCCTGGATCCCGAGATGTACCGGGAGATGCAGGTCGAGACGAGCGGATCCTTCGGCGGTCTCGGCATCGAGATCACGCTGCGGGACGACGTGCTGACGGTGGTGGCGCCCATCGAGGGCACTCCGGCCTATCGCGCGGGCATCCAGCCCGGCGATCGCATCCTCAAGATCGAGGGCCTGACCACCAAGGACATGCAGCTGGCCGACGCGGTCAAGCGCATGCGCGGCAAGCCGGGCAGCAAGATCACGATCACGATCGTGCGGGAGGGCTGGACCGAGCCGAAGGACTTCCTGATCACGCGCGAGCAGATCCGGGTGCAGTCGGTGAAGAACAACCAGCTCGAGCCCGGCATCGAGTATATCCGCTTGCGCCAGTTCCAGGAGCAGACCGCCAACGACCTCGAGTCCGCGCTCGAGAAGTACGCGAATGCGGGCAAGATCCAGGGCCTGGTGCTCGATCTGCGCAACAACCCGGGCGGGCTTCTGACCTCCGCGGTGGAGGTGACCGAGAAGTTCCTGGAGCCGGGCAAGCTGGTCGTCTACACCGAGGGGCGCGTGCGCAACCAGAACATGCGCTTCTCCTCGAACTCCAGGCGGGCCTTCACCGACTTCCCGATCGTGGTCCTCGTCAACCAGGGCAGTGCCTCGGCCTCCGAGATCGTGGCGGGCGCCCTGCAGGACTGGGGGCGCGCGGTGGTGCTGGGCACCCAGAGCTTCGGCAAGGGCTCGGTGCAGACCATCATCCCGCTCTCGGACGGCTCCGGGCTGCGGCTGACCACCGCGAAGTACTTCACTCCGAAGGGCCGCTCGATCCACGGCAAGGGCATCACCCCGGACATCTTGGTGGAGGGTCCGAAGACCACCGCGGCGGCGACCGGCGGCGAGAACAACCCGACGCCCACGCCGGCGCCGGTCGACACGCCCCAGGAGCAGCTCAAGCGTGATCCGCAGCTGCAGCGCGCCCTCGATCTGCTCAAGGCCATGAAGATCCTGGACAAGAGCCGGCCCGGACCCGCAGGTCCGCAGGCGCAGACCCGCTAGGCAGGCTGGAGCGAACCGATGCCGGCGAGAGTGTGGCAGGCTCTCGCCGGCATCATCGTGTTGCTGCTCGTCGCGGTGGTGGGGCTCGACCAGTGGCAGGCCCGCCGCGGCGAGGCGAGCCTGTTCGGCCCCGATCTCCTCGGGCTCCGGCGGGCCCGGAGCGCGTCGCCGACCGCGCCGCCGCTTCTCCGACCGAGCGGCGCCATCGAGCCCGCGCCACCTCCGCCGGGGGCGCCGCGGGTGGCGGTCATCGTCGACGAGCTCGGCGGCCGCCGCGACGTGTTCGACGTGCTACGGGAGATCCGACGGCCCCTGACGGTGGCGGTACAGCCGGGTCTGCCGCTGTCGGCCTCGATCGCGCGCGACGCGGCTCGCTCGGGCATGGAGGTGCTGCTGGACCTGCCGATGGAGCCCTACCGCTATCCCGAGCTCGACCCGGGGCCCGGCGCACTGCTGATGTCGATGCCGCCCGCCGAGATCCAGCGGGTGGTGGGCACGCATCTGGAGACGGTGGCGCCCGCGGTCGGCGTGATCAACCGGATGGGCTCGCGGCTCACCGAGGATCGCCCGCGCATGCGAGCGGTGCTCGAGGTGCTGGCGGCGCGGCGACTGTTCCTGGTGGACGCCTACACGTCGAGCCAGTCGGTGGCCTACGACGAGGCGTGCGGGGCAGGGGTGCGCGCGGCCCGGCGACAGATCTTGGTGGATCACGCGAGCGGGGAAGCGGGGGACCGGGCCCGATGGGACGAGGTGGCGGGGTGGGCCGAGCGCCGGGGCGAGGTGACCGTGGTGGCTCACGGACATCCCCTGACGGTGCGGCTGCTCAAGGAGTACGTGCCCCGCTGGGAGGCCCGCGGCCTGCGCCTGGTACCGGTCTCGCAGCTGGCGCGTTAATCTATACGGCATGATCGTGCTCGGGATCGAGACCTCCTGTGACGAGACCTCCGCCGCCGTGGTGGACGGCGGGCGCAAGGTGCTGTCGAACATCGTGGCGTCGCAGGACGACGTGCACGCCCCTTACGGTGGCGTGGTCCCGGAGCTGGCCTCTCGCCGGCACCTCGACGTGCTGATGCCGGTGGTGCGCCGGGCGCTGGAGACGGCGGGAATGTCCCTCGACGACATCGACGGCCTCGCGGTGACCTACGGACCGGGGCTGGTGGGCTCGCTGCTGATCGGCTGCTCGGCGGCCAAGGCCATCGCCTACGCGCGCGGCCGACCGCTCGTCGGCGTGAATCATCTCGAGGGCCACATCCACGCCGCGTTCCTGGAGGGCGATCCGCCGAGCTATCCGTTCCTCGCGCTGGTCGTCTCGGGGGGCCACACTGCGCTCTATCTGGCCCACGAGCCGCGCCGTTACGAGCGGATCGGCCAGACCCGGGACGACGCGGCCGGCGAGGCCTTCGACAAGGTGGCCAAGCTGCTCGGCCTCGGCTTCCCGGGCGGGCCCGCGATCGAGCGGGTGGCCCGCGCGGGCGACCCGCGCGCGATCGTGTTCCCGACCGCCCACATGAGCGATGGCGCTCAGGACTTCTCGTTCAGCGGGATCAAGACCGCGGTCTCGCTGCACGTGCGGCGCGCCGGTCCGCTGGATGCGGCGCGGGTGGCCGACGTGGCCGCGTCGTTCCAGGCCACCGTGGTCAAGATGCTGGTGCGCAAGACCACGCGGGCGGCGCTCCGCTCCGGAGTGAAGCGCATCGTGCTGACCGGGGGCGTGGCCGCCAATACCGCGCTCCGGGAGTCGCTGGAGGGAGAGTGTAGCGAGCGCGGCTTCATCCTCCACGTGCCCTCGCGGCGGCTGTGCACCGACAATGCGGCCATGATCGCCGCCGCGGGCCACGACCGCCTGGAAGCGGGCGAGCGAGCGCCGCTGTCCCTCAACGCCGTCCCCGACCTGGCGCTCGCATGAGCGTCCGGTCGCGCTGAGCCCACCCGACATGGCCCGCCTCGACTACGAGACCCTGATCGCCGGCCTGCCCGACGCGGTGGTGGGTGTGGACGACGGCCTGCGGGTGACGATCTGGAATCCGGGCGCGGAGGCCTTGCTCGGACGCTCGGCACGACGGACCATCGGGCGGGCCCTGAAGGAGATCTTCCCGCCCGACACCTCGCTGGTGCGCCACCTGAGCGACACCCTGGCCACCGGGGAGAGCCGCTCGGAGTCGGAAGCGGTGGTCGAGGGAGGCGACGGCCGGCCGGTGCACGTCAGCATCGTCACCGCGCCGCTGGCCCGGAGCGGGGACGTCGAGGCCGCGGTGGCGGTGATCCGCGATATCTCGCGCCTGCACCAGCTCGAGTCCGAGGTGCGGCGCGGCGAGACGCTGGCCGCGGCGGGCCAGATCGCGATCGGGCTGGCCCACGAGATCCGCAACCCGCTCGGCGCCATCCGGGGCGCGGTCCAGCTCATGCGCCGCGAGCTGGGCGACGACGCGCGCCTCGGTGAGTACACCGACGTGCTGCTGAAGGAAGTGGACCGGGTCAACCGCATCATCGAGATGCTGCTCGACATCAGCCGGCCGGTCACGCTGCGCGCGGTGCCACTGAACCTGCACCAGCTCCTCGAGCGCGTGGCGCTGCTCTCCGAGGAGATGGCGGGCCAGCGCGGCGTCCAGATCGTCCGGCGCTACGATCCGAGCCTGCCCCCGATCCTGGCCGACGAGGACCGGATCCTCCAGGTCTTCCACAATCTCGTCCGCAACGCGGTGGAGGCCATGACGTCGGGGGGACGCCTGACCCTGGTCACGCGGCTCAGCATGAACCCGCTCTTCGCCAAGGTGGATCTGGGACACGGCCAGCGCACCATGGCCGAGATCCAGGTGATCGACGAGGGGCAGGGTATCCCGGCGGCCACGCGGTCCCGGCTCTTCACCCCGTTCTTCACCACCAAGGACCGGGGGCTGGGTCTCGGCCTGGCCCTCTGCCACCGCATCATCGAGGAGCACCGCGGCGCCATCCAGATTGCGAGCGAGCCCGGCAAGGGCACCGCCGTCTCCTGCTTCCTCCCCATCGCCCGATGATCCGCCCAGCGCAATACAGCCGCACCCGATGAACAACCCCAGGGTGAAGCAGACGCACCCGATAAGAAGCCTCAGGGTGAAGCAGACGCACCCGATGAGCGACCGCAAGGTGAAGCAAACGCACCCGATAGGCAACCCCACGGTGAAGCGGACGCACCCGATGAGCGCTTGCGCGAAGAGGCCCCGACGCGACGCAATGTCTTCCATCGAAGAGCGCTAAGAATGACCGGCCAGATCCTGATCGCGGACGACGAGGACAGCCTGCGCTGGGTCCTGGAGAAGGGCTTCCAGGGCGCGGGCTATCAAGTCACCGCGGTCAAGGACGGCACCGCCGCGCTCCGGGAGGTCGAGGGCGGGCCCTTCGACCTCATCCTGCTCGACGTGCGCATGCCCGGCATCGACGGCCTGTCGCTGCTGAAGCAGGTGCGCGAGAAGCGGCCCGACGCCCAGGTCGTGATCATGACCGCCCACGGCACCATGGAGACCGCGGTCCAGGCCATGCAGGACGGGGCCTACGACTATCTGGCCAAGCCCTTCGATCTCGACGAGGCGCTGCTGCTGGCGGAGCGGGCGCTCACCGCGCGCCGCCTCACCCAGGAGATCACCGCACTCCGCTCCGGCCTGAAGGAGGTCTGGGAGTTCGGCGCCCTGGTCGGCCGCCACCCGACCATGCAGGAGGTCTACAAGGCCATCGGCCGCGTGGCGGCCAGCGACGTGAGCGTGCTGCTGCGCGGTGAGTCTGGCACCGGCAAGGAAGTGGTGGCGCGGGCGCTCCACCACTACAGCCGGCGCGCCGGCCGGCCGTTCATGGGCATCTCGGCGGCCGCCATCCCGCTGACCCTGCTCGAGTCGGAGCTGTTCGGCCACGAGAAGGGCGCGTTCACGGACGCCAAGGAGCGGCGGCTCGGCAAGCTCGAGCTGGCCCACGGGGGCTCGGTGTTCTTCGACGAGATCGGGGACATGCCGCCCGAGCTGCAGGTGAAGCTACTGCGCGCGCTCCAGGAGCGCGCGTTCGAGCGGGTGGGCGGGCACGAGCTCATCCGCATGGACGTGCGGGTGCTGGCGGCCACCCATCGCGACCTCGAGAGCATGATGAAGGCGGACCGCTTCCGGGAAGACCTGTTCTACCGGCTGAACGTGGTCACGCTGTCGCTGCCCGCCCTCCGGGACCGCCGGGGCGACATCCCATTGCTCGCCGAGCACTTCCTGGCCAAGTACGCCGACTCGCTCGGCGACCGGGTGGTCGCCTCCGACGCGATGGACCGCCTGGTGGGCTACGACTGGCCGGGCAACGTGCGCGAGCTCGAGAATGTCATCCAGCGCGCGATGGTGATGGCCTCGTCGGGGGTGATCCTGCCCGAGCACCTGCCGATCGGCCCGGTCTCGGCGGCGGCCGCGGTGAGCACCGACTCCTCGCTGGAGGAGATCATCGAGCGCAAGATGCACGAGTGCGTGCGCGGCCTGCGCGGCCACGCCTCCGCCAACCTGCACGGCCTCATGGTGGGGCTAGTGGAGAAGCCGCTGCTCCGCGCGGTGATGCGCGAGACCAAGGGCAACCAGGTGCGCGCGGCCCAGCTCCTCGGCATCAACCGGAACACGCTGCGCAAGAAGCTCAAGGAGCACGGCATCGACCCCGACGCCGTGTAGGAGCCCCGTGCCGACCCGCTGCGCCTGGGCCAACGGAGGCCCGCTGGAGATCGAGTACCACGATACGGAATGGGGCGTTCCCTCCCGTGACGACCGGCACCTGTTCGAGATGCTCATCCTCGAAGGCGCTCAGGCCGGTCTCTCCTGGTCCACCATTCTGCGCAAGCGCGAGAATTACCGGAAGGCCTTCTCGGACTTCGATCCGGTCAAGGTTGCACGCTTCGACGCGCGCAAGCGGGCCGCGCTCATGCGCGATCCGGGCATCGTGCGGAACCGGCTGAAGATCGAGGCGACGGTGGCCAACGCGCGGCAGGTCCTGGCCGTGCAGGACGAGCACGGCAGCCTCGCCGCGTATCTCTGGCAGTTCGTCGGCGGCAAGCCGATCGTCAACGCGTGGACGGCGATGCGCCGGGTGCCGGCCGAGACCGCCGAGTCGAGGACGATGAGCAAGGCCCTCGCGGCGCGCGGGTTCCGCTTCGTCGGGCCCACCATCTGCTACGCGTTCATGCAGGCCACCGGCATGGTCAACGACCACATCACGACGTGTTTCCGCTATTCCCCACGAAGGAGTCAACGGGCATGAGGATCGGGATCATCGGAGCGGGTGCCATCGGCTGCGTAGTGGGAGGGCTCTTGACCAAGGCGGGGCACGACGTGACGCTGATCGACCAGTGGCCCGAGCACGTGGAGGCCATGAAGCAGCGGGGCCTGCGACTGAGCGGCACCTGCGGGGACCACCAGATCCCGGTGAAAGCGCTCCACATCCACGAGCTGCAGGGCGTGGCCGCCCCGTTCGAGGCGATCTTCGTTTCGGTCAAGTCCTACGACACCGAGTGGGCGGCCCAGATGGCGCTGACCTACCTCCAGTCGCCGGACGGTGTGGTCGTCGACTTCCAGAACGGGGTCAACGACGAGCGCGTCGCCTCCGTGGTGGGCAAGGCGCGGTGCCTGGGCTGCGTCATCACCATCGGCGCCGGCATGTACGAGCCCGGGCACGCCATGCGCACCGATTCGGGAGCGGTCGGCTTCAAGATCGGCGAGCAGGACGGGCGCGATACGCCCCGGGCGCGCGGGCTGGTCAGGATCATGAACGACGTGGCCCCGACCAAGCTCACCACCAATCTCTGGGGCGAGCGCTGGTCCAAGCTCGCGATCAACTGCATGGCCAACCCGCTGGCTGGCCTCAGCGGTCTGGGCTCGGCCGAGGTGCGCACCGAGCCCGTGCCCCGCCGCATCGCCATCCACGTGGCCGCCGAGGTGATCCAGGTGGGGCGCGCCTCCGGCCACGAGGTCGAGCCGATCTACGGGGTGGAGGCCCAGCGCTTCGTGGACGCGGCGCAGGGCAAAGGCTTCGACGCGGTCGAGGCCGACATGGCGGCGAGCGTGCGGTTCCTGAGCGGGGGGCGGCCGTCGATGCTGCAGGACGTCATGAAGGGGCGCCGCACCGAGATCGACTACCTGAACGGCTACGTGACCCAGCAGGGCCGGCGCCTGGGCGTCGCCACCCCGGTGAACGACGCGGTGGTGGCCGCGGTGCGCAGCCACGCCGTCGGCGCCCTCAAGCCCGACCCGAAGAACCTCGAGCCGATCCTGAAGGCGCTGCCCCGCTAGGCTCCCTCGGCTACGAGGCGAGCACGGGCTTGCGGGCGAACCAGGGCCGCGCCGCCTCGAGCTGGGCGCCCAGACGGAAGAGCGTGGCTTCGTCGCCGAAGCGCGCGACGAGCTGCACGGCGACCGGCAGGCCTCCCGCGGACCGGCCGAGCGGGAGCATCAGCGCGGGCTGACCGGTCAGGTTGAACCAGACCGTGAACGGCGAGAACGTGAAGACCCGACGCCAGTACTCCTCGACGTCGCCCATCATCATGTCGATCCAGCCCAGCTTGACCGGGAGTTGGCCGAGGCCGGGGGTCAGCAGCACGTCGTAGCGCGAGTGGAACGCCGCCATCTGCCGGCCCAGTCGGTGCGCGGTCTGGGTCGCCCGCACGTAGTCGGCCGACGAGGTGCGCTCGCCGAGCTTCGCGGTGTTCCAGGTGACCTTCTCGACCTCGCCCTCGCGGGCCGAGCGCCCCGCGGTGGGATGCGTCGAGAGGTTCACCACCGTGTTGACCGCGGCCAGCGTGATGAAGGTCGGGATCACCGCAGCGCGCTCTATCTCGGGATTCGCCTCCTCGACCTGGTGTCCGAGCTCGCCGCAGAGCTTGACCGTCTCCTGGAGCGTGGCCAGACTCTCGGTCTCGACCGGCGCGCCGTTCGGGGCGGCGGTGGTGTAGGCGATGCGCAGGGGGCGCGGGGCGGCGCCGACTTCGTCGAGGAATGGCCGGGCGGGTGGGGGAGCGGTGTACGGATCGCCCGGGCCCGCGCCGCGGGTGGCGTCGAGGAGCGCGGCGCAATCGCGCACCGTGAGCGTCACCGCGTGCTCGGTGGAGCAGCCGCCGAGCCCCTCGCCGCTCACCGGGGCGAACGTGTTGCGCCCGCGGGTGGGCTTCAGCCCGACCAGGCCGCAGCTGGCGGCCGGCGCCCGGATCGAGCCGAAGCCGTCGCTGGCGTGCGCCATCGGCAGCATGCGGGCGCCCACCGCAGCGGCGGCCCCGCCGCTCGAGCCCGATGAGATCCGCGTCGGATCCCAGGGGTTGCGGGTGGGACCGTAGAGCTGCGGCTCGCAGGTGAGCGAGAGGCCGAGCTCGCAGGAGTTCGTGCGTCCGAAGATCACCAGGCCTGCCCTCTTCAGGCGGGCCACGTTCTCGCTGTCCGCGGTCGCCGGCGGCGTGTCGGCGAAGAAGCGGCTCCCCCGCGTCATGGTCACGCCGGCCAGCGGCGCGCCCAGGTCCTTCAGGAGGAAGGGCACGCCCCGGAACGGCCCATCGGGCAGGCCGTCGGCGATGGCCCGGCGACCGTGATCGTACAGCGGCATGATGACCGCGTTGACCGTAGGGTTGCGTGCCTCGACGCGCTGGATGGCGGCCTCGAGGAGCTCGGTGGGCGTCACCTTGCCTCGCCGCACCAGGTCGGCCAGCCCGAGGGCATCGTATTGCTCATAGTCGGCGAACGCGGCCATGGAGTCTCCTAGGAATGGTCCTGCTTCACGTAGATCTGCCCGCCCGTCTTCTTGAACTCGGCCGCCTTCTCTCGCAGGCCCTGGACCACCGCCGCGGTCTCGCTGGAGATGCCGTGCTGGGCCGCGTAGTCGCGCACGTCCTGGGTGATCTTCATCGAGCAGAAGTGCGGCCCGCACATCGAGCAGAAGTGGGCGACCTTGGCCCCCTCCGCGGGGAGGGTCTCGTCGTGGAAGGACCGCGCCGTCTCCGGGTCCAGCGACAGGTTGAACTGGTCCTCCCACCGGAACTCGAAGCGGGCGCGCGAGAGCGCGTCGTCCCACTCGCGGGCCTTCGGGTGATTCTTGGCCAGGTCCGCGGCGTGGGCCGCGATCTTGTAGGCGATGACGCCGTCCTTGACGTCCTGCCGGTCGGGCAGCCCCAGGTGCTCCTTGGGCGTCACGTAGCAGAGCATCGCGGTGCCGTACCAGCCGATCATGGCCGCGCCGATCGCGGAGGTGATGTGATCGTAGCCCGGCGCGATGTCGGTGGTGAGCGGCCCGAGAGTGTAGAACGGCGCCTCGTGGCAGACCGCGAGCTGCCGATCCATGTTCTCCTTGATCAGGTGCATGGGCACGTGGCCCGGGCCCTCGATCATGACCTGGCAGTCCTGCTCCCAGGCGACCGAGGTCAGCTCGCCGAGGGTGTCGAGCTCCGCGAACTGGGCGTCGTCGTTGGCGTCGGCCTGGCAGCCCGGACGGAGCCCGTCACCGAGCGAGAACGACACGTCGTAGGCGGCCATGATCTCGCAGATCTCGCGGAAGTGGGTGTAGAGGAAGCTCTCCTGGTGGTGGGCCAGACACCACTTGGCCATGATCGAGCCGCCCCGCGAGACGATGCCGGTGACGCGCTTGGCGGTGAGCGGCACGTAGCGGAGCAGCACACCCGCGTGGATCGTGAAGTAGTCCACGCCCTGCTCGGCCTGCTCGATGAGGGTGTCGCGGTAGATCTCCCACGTCAGCTCCTCGGCCTTCCCGTGCACCTTCTCGAGCGCCTGGTAGATCGGCACCGTGCCCACCGGGACCGGCGAGTTGCGCAGGATCCACTCTCGCGTCTCGTGGATGTTCTTGCCGGTGGAGAGATCCATGATGGTGTCGCCGCCCCAGCGGGTGGCCCACGTCATCTTCTCGACCTCCTCCTCGATCGAGGAGGAGACCGCGGAGTTGCCGATGTTGGCGTTGATCTTCACCAGGAAGTGGCGGCCGATGATCATCGGCTCGGTCTCCGGGTGATTGATGTTGGCAGGGATGATGGCGCGGCCGCGGGCGATCTCGTCGCGCACGATCTCAGGGCTCATGCCCTCGCGCAGGGCCACGAACTCCATCTCGGGGGTGATCTCCCCGCGTCGCGCGTAGTGCATCTGGGTCACGCGGTGACCGGACCTGGCCCGCAGCCCCCACCGCCCGCCCGCCCCGGGCTCGACGTCGCCTCGCGAGAGGACCCAGTGGCGCCGCAGCGGCGGCAGTCCCTGCTTGACGTCCGGCGTGTACTCGGGATCGGTGTAGGGCCCGCTGGTGTCGTAGAGACGCAGCCGCTCGCCGGTGGTGAGCGCGACTTCGCGGAAGGGGACACGGACCGAGGGATTCGACGCGGAGACGTAGACTTTCATGGGAGGCCTCCCTTCGCTGGCATTACCCAGTTCAGGTTTGTAGCGGTCGGCAGCGCCACGGCTGCCCTCTCAGCCCGAGCTTCCGAGCTCCCGCGTGGGAACGGCTGGCTGAATGCTACGTCCAAAGCTCGGGGGGGTCAAGGCGGCCCGGCGTGGTGGCGGGAGCGCGACAAGCTTCTCGGCCGGTGTAGCGTCAGAACGGGCGCCGAAGCCGTTCCGTCAGCTTGGCCCCGTCGAGGGTGATCACGCGCGCCTTGACATGCTGGGGCGGTGGGCTTAGAGTGGGCGGTCTTATTTGGCACGGATTCGGTGGCGCAGTCAGACCTGCGTCCGAGGAGGTGTGAATCATGGCAATGTTTGGGCAGCAGTCTCGCAAGGACGATGGCGTTTCCCGGTCCGCGGCCAAGGTCGAGTCGTCGGTCGAGGTCCCGTCGTACTTGGCCTCGGTCGCGTCCGCGCCGGTGCGAGGTATGGAGGACTCCCGCCCGGCCACGACGATGACCCCCAAGGGCTCCGAGTCGATTCTGGCCGCGGGCATCACGATCGAAGGGAAGATCGAGGGCACCGGGAATGTGCGGGTCGCGGGTCAATTCAAAGGCAATGTGAACGTGAAGGGCGAGCTCACGATCGAGCCCGGCGCCTCGATCGACGGCGAGGTAATCGCGGACACCGTGCTCGTGGGCGGCGAGGTGCGGGGGCGGATCCTCGCCAGCTCGCTCGTCGAGTTCAGGGAGTCCGGAACGCTGATCGGGGACCTCAAGGCCGGAAGCCTGACGGTGGTCGCCGGGTCGAAGATGCGCGGCAAGGTGGAGTTCGGCTGGAAGGAGGGCGAGATCGAGGCCGCCGGCAATCACGACCACACGGGCTGAGGACCGAAGATGACGGGAGAAGCCTGGAACTGTCCTCACTGCCGCGAGGTCATCCTTCGCAGCGCCGCAACGTGCCCCGCCTGCCAGCGGCATCTGCGGTTCGGCGCGGTCACCGGCACGCGGCCGGTCAGAGCCTCCGTGTGCCCGCTGAGCGTGGACGGTAAGATCCGTCACCCCGGCGACGAAGCGGACTGGGAGTACTCGGTCCTCGTCGAGATCCACGGCGAGCGCGACGAGATCGTGGCCCGGCGGGTGGTGGGGGTCGGAGCGCTCAGGCCGGGAGAGTCGCGCAAGTTCACTCTCCGGGTGGAGGTGCTCATGCCCGAGGTGTCGACGCTGGCCGGACGTTAGTCGTCCGACCCGCGGATCCTGCAGTGGCATCGCTCCGGGGGCTCGCCGCGGGAGGCTCCCGCCGCTTACGAATCGTCCTCCGGGGCCAACTCCAGGATCGAGAGATCCCAGCCGAGCGAACCGTGCTCACGCCCCGACATGACGAGGCTGGCCGCGGGGGTCAGCGCGACGCTGCGCTCTGCGGCGTGATCCGGATCAGGATGCTGGTCTTGGCGCGGAGCCCGTTGCGGATATAGCGGCCCATGTAGAGCGGCACAAGCAGCCAGTACTTTCGCCGGTAGGTGGCGAGCAGGGCGCTCTCCAGATCCGGTCGGCCGTCCACCCACTCGGCGTGGCCCTCGAAGGCGGGGCCGTCCTTCCGGCCGACGTGCACGGTGACCCGGCCGTCGTTCCGGATTCGGCGCGCCTTCAGGCTGTCGCGCCTGGTCGTGAAGTACACCTCGCCCGCGTGGGGCCAGAGCCACGTGGGCACGGTACCGGGCTGGCCGGCCTTGCTGTAGGTCGTCACGTACATGTACTTGGCCCGTGCGAGCGCGGCCTCGAGCTCAGGCGAGGGGCTTCTTGCGTCCATCGTGGCCAGAGCCTAACATGACGGAACTCGAGTACAAGGAGACCACATGCCCCCGCACCGGCACGCCTACCGCCCCACGGTCATGGGTACTCGCGGCGCCGTCGCCTCGGCACATCCCCTCGCGTCCATGTCCGGCATCCGGGTGCTGCTCGACGGCGGCAACGCGGTGGACGCGGCGGTGGCCGTCGGCTCCACCCTGAACGTGGTCGAGCCGTTCATGTCGAGCGCGGCCGGCATCGGGCTCATGTTCATCTCGCGCGCGCGGACCCGGGAGCGGCACGTGCTCGACTTCATCGGCCCCGCGCCGCGGGCGGCGGACCCTACACGCTGCACCGAGGACGAGCTGACGGGCGGCGCGAAGGCATGCGCGACGCCCGGCAACCTGGGGGGCTGGCTGGCCGCCCTCGAGCGCTTCGGCTCCATGCCCCGGCAGCGGGTGCTGACCCCGGCGATCGAGCTGGCCGAGCGTGGCGTGCCCCTCACCTTCGCCAGCGTGAAGTTCTTCGAGCAGGCGCGGGCCACCCTCGGCCGCTCCGCCGAGGCCGGGCGTCTGTACCTCGGCAACGGCGGGCCGCGCCCGGGCAAGATCGTCAGCTACAAGGAGCTGGCCGCCACGTTCCGGCAGGTGGCGGAGGGCGGCGCCGAGGTGTTCTACCGGGGCCCCATCGCTAGAGCGATCGCGCGCGCGGTCACCGAGGCGGGCGGCTGGCTCGCCGAGGAGGACCTGGCCGCGTTCAAGCCCGAGTGGCGGGAGCCGGTCGGCATCACCTACCGGTCGCGCGAGATCTGCTCGGTGCCGCCCCCGTTCTCGGCTTTCCAGATGCTGGAGACGCTCAACATCCTGGAGGGCTACGACCTGGCCGGCTGGGGCCACAACTCGCCCGAGTACCTCCATCATCTGATCGAGGCGATCAAGCTCGGCTCCGCGGACCGCCTCGCCTACGCGTACTCCGGCCGGGCCCCGATCGCCGGGCTCACGTCGAAGGCGTACGCGGCCGCGCAGCGCGGGCGCATCGACGCGAGGCGGGCCGCGGTGAGCGAGGGGGAGCGCCACCAGCGCGAGCGGCTGGAGGGCCAGATCGGCGAGGGCCATCCCGCGCGCTTCGAGAACGAGCAGACGACCCATTTCGCGTGCGCCGACGCGGAGGGCACCGTGGTCTCGGTCACCCAGACCCTCGGGGTGCCATTCGGCTCGGGCTTCGCGGTGCCCGGCACCGGGCTCGTGCTGAACAACATCCTCAAGTGGACGGACCGCGATCCGGAATCGCCCAACGCGCTGCGGCCGGGTCGCAAGGCGGGCACCATGATGTCGCCCACCCAGGTGTTCCAGGACGGCGCCTTCGCGCTCAGCGTCGGCACCCCCGGGTCGTACGGCATTCTGCAGACGCAGCCGCAGATGCTGCTCAACTTCCTGGAGTTCGGGCTGAACCTGCAGGAGGCCATCGAGGCGCCCCGCGTCCGGGTCTATCGCGACCGGCTCGTGGACGCCGAGTCGCGGGTGCCGGAGCCGACGCGCGCGGAGCTGGAGCGGCGCGGCCATCGGATCAACGTGCTCGACGACTGGTCGTGGGTGGTCGGGGGCGGGCAGGGCATCGCGCGCGACCCGGAGTCCGGCGCGCTCATGGCCGGAGCCGACCCCCGCCGCGACGGCTACGCGCTCGCCATCTAGCCTGGGGTCAGGTCTTGCATTACGACATTGTCGTAATGCAAGACCTGACCCCGATCGGGGGAGATCGTGGATCTTCAGGACAAGGTAGCGGTGGTGACCGGCGCGGGCTCCGGGATCGGGCGCGGCATCGCGCTCGCGATGGCCGCGCGCGGCGCGCGGGTGGCCGCGGTGGACCTGGACGCGGCCAGCGCGGCGGAGACGGCGCGGCTCCTGATGGGAGCCGGCGGCAAGGGCGCGGGCATCCAGGGGGACACGAGCCGCTCTGACGACGTGGACCGCGCAGTGTCCACCGCGGTGAGCCAGCTCGGGCCGCTCGATATCATGGTCAACAACGCGGGCATCCTCGACGGCTACTTCAACGTCGACGAGACCGACGACGCAGTGTGGTCCCGGGTGCTCGGGATCAATCTCACCGGCGTTTTCTTCGGCTGCAAGCGCGCGCTCAAGGAGATGCTGCCGCGTGGCCGGGGGCGCATCATCAACATGGCCTCGGTCGCCGGGCTCAACGGCACCGGGGGCGGCGCAGCCTACGTGGCCTCCAAGCACGGCGTGGTCGGGCTGACCCGCCAGATGGCGGTGACGTACTCGGCCCGCGGCATCACGATCAACGCGGTGGCCCCCGGCCCGATCCTCACCGGCCTGCGTGCCCACTCACAGGAGATCCTGGGGCCCGGCGTCCCCGACATGAGCGGCCGCGGCGTCGCGGTGGACGACGCGGCGGTGCGGGCGGTGGCGCCCGCGGGGCGGCGGGGCACGGTGGAGGAGATCGCCTCCGCGGTCTGCTTCCTGGCCTCGGACGAGGCCGGTTACATCACCGGGCACACACTGGTCGTCGACGGAGGCTGGAGAGCCAAGTGATCACGAAATTCTCGGTCCTCTACGTGGGCCAAATCGAACTGGAGAACGTCGGGCTCGGCGGCACTCCGACGGAGCAACGGTCGTATCCGAACGAACGCCTGATCGAGGCCTTCCAGACCGCGAAGGAAGTGGCGCAGCTCATGGACGAGCACGGCTACTACTGCCTGTGGACAGCCGAGCACCACTTCCAGAAGGAAGGCTACGAGGTCCTGCCGAACCTCGTCATGCTTTCGACGTGGCTCGCGACTCAGACCCGGCGCCTGAAGCTCGGCTGCGCCTTCAACATCCTGCCCATGTGGCACCCGGTCCGTCTGGCCGAGGATTACGCGATGGCCGACATCGTCACGAACGGGCGCGTCATCATGGGCGTGGGCCGCGGCTACCACACGCGCGAGGTCGAGTCTTTCGGCGCGCCCCTCCTGGACGCGGCGGCCAATCGCGAGCTCTTCGAGGAGCAGATGGAGGTGCTGCTCAAGTGCTTCAACGAGGAGTCGTGGAGCCACCGGGGTAAGCACTACGTGATCCCTCCCGACGTGGACTACCGCGGCTACCGGCTGCGCGAGGTGACCTGCGTGCCCCGGCCGATCCACCGGCCGGTGGAGATCTGGATGCCGATCGCGAGCGGCAAGACCATCGACTACATGGCGCGCATGGGGCTCAAGGCCATGGTGACCTTGAACGGCGAGAAGGTGCTCGACCAGGTCGCGCGGGCCTATCACGACGCGTGCGTGCGTCACGGCCGTCCGAAGCAGCTCGGCGAGGACCTCTGCTGGGGCGTGGGGCTCTACCTGGCCGACTCGCGCGAGGAGGCGATTCGCCGCCTCGAGCCCGCCCACGACGAGCGCTACAAGTGGTTCGCGCCGTTCGGGTTCGTGCGCTACGCCGACGGGCAGGGCCGCTCGTGGGGCACGCCGGGAGCGCCCGCGCGGGTGCCCACGCTGCGTGAGGGCGTGGAGCAGAAGGCGTGGCTCGTCGGGCGACCCTCGGAAGTGATCGAGACGATCCGGGAGATCGAGGCACGCTACCCCGGCCTCGATCAGTGCATGATCCACTGGGCCGAGGGTATTCCTCCCGCCGAGTTCAAGGAGCAGCTGCGCTGGTTCGCGCGGGAGGTGATGCCGGCCTTTCGCGGGCCGCGCTGAGGGGAGGGGGACCCCCCGGGGGGTATACCCCCACCCGGTAGTCTTTCCCTCGTGGAGAGACCCTAGGGATTGTATTTTCCCCTTTTCTCTCCCTCGGAGTCCGGCCATAATACCCTCGGCCGTTTCGGGGGGCGCCGGGCAGGACCCCCACTAACTCAACGAGGGAGGAATGACGAATGGCCAAGAAGAAGCTGGCGTTTGGTGGCTACTCCATCAACTTCAAGGGCTGCGACGACACCCTGGAGGCGGTCATGGGCAGCAAGCCCATCGGCCCCTCGGAGATGACCAAGAAGATCTGGGCCTACGTGAAGCGGAAGCGGCTGGCCAAGCGGTAAACCCCCCGTTCGCAGCGCGCGGCACGTCCTGACCCCGCCCGGCGCCCCAGGACGTTCCGCCGCTCGGAGAAACACCTCAGTGTTCGAGACGCGGATCGAGATCCTCGATTCCTAGCGCCTAGAGGCCGAGCTTCTCCGGGATCGCGTCCAGCCGGTCCACCTCGTAGTCCGGGGTGATCTCGAGCTCCTCGGCGGGCGCGTTGCTCCGGTTGCACCAGCAGGTGGTGAACCCGAACGCGGCCGCCCCCGCCACGTCCCACGCGTTCGAGGAGACGAAGACGATCTCCTCCGGGGCCACCGCGAGCGCCCGCGGCGCCAGCTCGTAGACCCGCGGCGACGGCTTGTAGACTCGGACCTCGTCCACCGAGAGCACGTGGGCGAAGGCACCGGCGAGCCCGCTGGATCGTACCGCGCGCTCCAGCATCATGGGGGAGCCGTTCGAGAGAATGGCGAGCGGCCTCCCCGCGAGCGCGCGCAGGGCCGCGGGTACCTCGGGGAACGGAGCGAGCGTGAGATAGGCGCGCATCAGGGCCTCCATCTGCACCTCGCCCGCGGTGAGGCCGAGGCGGCGGAGCGCGAAGCGCAGGGCCTGGCCGGTCACCACCCAGAAGTCCTCGTAGCGCCCCATGAGCGAGCGCAGCCAGGTGTACTCGAGCTGCTTCTGGCGCCACAGGTTCGAGAAGGTCTGCGGATCCGAGGTGATCGCGCTTGCCGCTTCGATCACCGAGTGGACGTCGAAGAGGGTGCCGTAGGCGTCGAAGACGAAAGCGCGCGGCGCCGCCATCTCGACGTGCGCCTCAGCCGGCCCCGGGCAGGGCGGCCCGCGACCGACGCTCGTTGGATCGCCGCGGCGGGAGCGCGGGCCGCCCGGGCCGCCGGGGGGTGGGGGCGGGCGCGGACTCGAGGCCGGTCTCGTAGAAGCCGTAGCGGAGCACGGTCTTGGCGTCTCGGAACGAGAGGCTGCGGGTCTGCGCGCCGAGCACGATGAGGAGGAACTGCTGACCCGACTTCCAGGCCGACACGGCGAGATTGTAGCCGGCTTCGCGCGTGAAGCCGGTCTTGAGCGCCTGGACGCCGCCCGGGTCCTGGAAGAGCGGGATGCGTCGGCTGTAGACCCGCCCACGGTAGACGAACGTGGCGCCGCCGAGGAGTGGCCTCGACGACGGATAGTCCTCGAGGAGGCGGCCGATCAGCTTGGCCAGGTCCTGGGCGGTGCTCCGCTGGGCGGGATCCGGGAGGCCATGCGCGTTCGCGAAGTGGGTGTGGGTGAGGCCCAGCTCATCGGCCTTCGCGTTCATCGCGGCCACGAAGGCCTCCTCGGTGCCGCCGAGATGCTCCGACACCGCGGTGGCCGCATCGTTCGCGGAGGCGATGGCCACGCCCTCCAGGAGCGTCCGCAGCGCCACGGTCTCGCCGCTCTTCAGCCCCATGCGGTAGCGCGGGGTCAGGGCCGCGCGGTGGCTGACCAGTACCGGCTCCTCCCACTGGGCCCGCCCGGCCTCGAGCGCTTCGCAGGCCAGGTAGAGCGTCATGAGCTTGACGAGGCTCGCCGGCGCGTGCTCCTCGTCCGGATTCTTGGCGTAGAGCACGCGCCCCTGGGTGTCGAGGAGCAACACCGATTCGGCACTCAACGTCAGAGGCCGGCTGTTCGGGCTGGTGGTCTGGGCGGGAGCCGGCGCTGCGACGAGCCAGAGGGCCGCGCTGACGACGAGGACCAAGATGGCGCGCACTGAACCTATCTTACTCGGGTGACAGATTTGCCGAGAGAAAATCCCTAGCGGACCGCGCGCTTGAGCTCCTTCGAGGGCTTGAAGCGCGGGGTTCGCCCGCCCGCCACGTGCATGGGCTGTCCGGTGCGCGGATTCTTGCCCTTGCGCGGCTTGCGGCGGGTCACCGAGAAGGTGCCGAAGCCCACCAGCGTCACCGGCTGTCCGCGCTTGAGCGACGTGCGCACGGAGGCGAGGAACGCGCGCAGGGCGCGGTCCGCGCCCGCCTTCGTCCATCCGCTGGCGGCGGCCATCGCGGTCACGAGATCGACTCGGTTCATGCCGGCTGGTCGGGCGCGGATGCTAGCAAACGGGACGTTGGAGCGTCAAGGGCGAGATGGTATCGTGGACGCCGCGTGAAAAAGGCTCTAGTGTTCACCATGGAAGGTAACGCCGATGGTGAAGCCGCGCTCGCGTTCTTCCAGGCGCGCGGCGTGGCGGTGGACGTGCGCGACGTGGGCAAGGATCCGCAGGCGAGCCTGGATCTCTTCGCGCGCGCCGGGCGTCTCGGGGTGCCCACCGTGGTGATCGGTGAGCGCGTGTTCGACGGGTTCGGCGCGCATCGCGAGGAGATCGAGACCCTCCTGCGCGACTAGGCGCGCATTTCCGGGCGACGCGTCGCGTTGACGGCCCCGGGCCCCGTGGGGTATAAACACGCGTTGGGCTCGCGGCCCTCCGTGCCGACCTGACCCACCCTTCGAAACTGGCTCAACGAGGAGATTCGGACTATGGATGCGATTCGGCACCTGCCCGGGCGCGCGCTCATCCCGCTCGCCTGGGTGCTGCTCGTCGTGAGCGTTCTCTCGCTGGGGCTGCCCCTGGCTGCGCAGGCCCAGACGCCGCCCGCGCCCGCGGCAAGTGCGCCGGCTCCCGCGCCACACCAGGGTGGCGGTGAGGCCTCGCTGAAGCTGCCCGACCTGGCCCAGGCCAGCTTCGTTGGCCTGACCGGGCGCGCACTCCTGCAATGGGGCCTCCTGATCTGCGTCCTGGGCCTGGCCTTCGGCCTGGTGATCTACTCCCAGCTCAGGAACCTGCCGGTGCACCAGTCCATGCGGGAGATCTCGGAGCTGATCTACGAGACCTGCAAGACGTACCTGATCACCCAGGGCAAGTTCCTCATGATCCTGGAGCTGTTCATCGCGGTGATCATCGTCTTCTACTTCGGGATCCTGCAGCACCTCGAGGCCACCAAGGTCTTCATCATCCTGCTCTTCAGCGTCGTCGGCATCCTGGGCAGCTACGGGGTGGCGTGGTTCGGGATCCGTATCAACACGTTCGCCAACTCCCGCACCGCCTTCGCGAGCCTCGCGGGCAAGCCCTTCCCGGTCTACGCGATCCCGATCAAGGCGGGCATGAGCATCGGCATGCTGCTGGTCAGCGTCGAGCTGTTCATCATGCTGTGCATCCTGCTCTACATCCCGCGCGACTACGCGGGGCCCTGCTTCATCGGCTTCGCCATCGGGGAGTCGCTCGGGGCCGCCGCCCTCCGCATCGCGGGCGGCATCTTCACCAAGATCGCCGACATCGGCTCCGACCTGATGAAGATCGTGTTCAACATCAAGGAGGACGACGCGCGCAACCCCGGCGTCATCGCGGACTGCACCGGCGACAACGCGGGCGACTCGGTCGGCCCCACCGCGGACGGCTTCGAGACCTACGGGGTCACCGGGGTGGCTCTGATCACCTTCATCCTGCTCGCGGTGCCCAAGGAGCTGGTACAGGTCCAGCTCCTGGTGTGGATCTTCGTGATGCGCATCATCATGATCCTGGCGAGCGGCGGGTCCTACCTCGTCAACGAGGCCTTCGCGAAGGCCCGTTACGGCTCGGCCGCCAAGATGAGCTTCGAGGCTCCGCTGACGAGCCTGGTGTGGCTCACCTCGATCGTATCGGTGGCGCTGACCTACGCGGCCTCCTGGATCATGATCCCCACCCTCGGCGACGGCAGCCTCTGGTGGAAGCTCTCGACCGTCATCACCTGTGGCACGTTGGCGGGGGCAATCATCCCGGAGTTCGTCAAGGTGTTCACCTCCACCAACTCGGCCCACGTGCGCGAGGTCGTCACGTCCGCCCGCGAGGGCGGGGCGTCGCTCGGAATCCTGTCCGGCCTCGTCGCGGGCAATTTCAGCGCGTACTGGCTGGGCCTGACGATGGTGTTGCTGATGAGCATCGCCTACGGGGTGAGCACGCTGGGCCTCGGCGCCCTGATGGCGGCGCCGGCGGTCTTCGCCTTCGGGCTCGTGGCCTTCGGCTTCCTGGGGATGGGCCCGGTGACCATCGCGGTGGACTCCTACGGCCCGGTGACCGACAATGCCCAGTCCGTGTTCGAGCTATCCGTGATCGAGACGCTGCCCGGCATCAAGCAGCAGCTCAAGAAGGACCACGGCTTCGACGTCAACTTCGAGGCGGCCAAGCACCTCCTCGAGGAGAACGACGGGGCGGGCAACACGTTCAAGGCCACCGCCAAGCCGGTGCTGATCGGCACCGCGGTGGTGGGCGCGACCACCATGATCTTCTCGATCATCGTGCTCCTCACCCACGGGCTCACCCAGAACCTGGACAAGCTCTCACTGCTGCACGCCCCGTTCCTGCTCGGCCTCATCAGCGGCGGCGCCGTCATCTACTGGTTCACCGGCGCCTCCACCCAGGCGGTGACCACCGGCGCATACCGCGCGGTGGAGTTCATCAAAGCCAATATCCGGCTCGAGGGCGTCACCAAGGCCTCGGTCACCGACAGCAAGCGGGTGGTCGAGATCTGCACCCAGTACGCGCAGAAGGGCATGTTCAACATCTTCCTCGCGGTCTTTTTCGTCACCCTCGCCTTCGCGTTTGTCGAGCCCTACTTCTTCGTGGGCTATCTGATCTCGATCGCCCTGTTCGGCCTCTACCAGGCCATCTTCATGGCCAACGCGGGCGGGGCGTGGGACAACGCCAAGAAGGTGGTCGAGGTGGACCTCAAGGAGAAGGGGACGCCGCTCCACGCCGCCACCGTCGTGGGCGACACGGTCGGCGACCCGTTCAAGGACACCTCGTCGGTGGCCATGAACCCGATCATCAAGTTCACCACGCTGTTCGGCCTGCTCGCGGTCGAGCTGGCCGTCTCGCTCACCGCCGAGCGTGGCGGCGGGTTCACGTCGCTGCTGGCCGCGGTCTTCTTCATCGTGTCCGTCATCTTCGTGTGGCGATCGTTCTACGGCATGCGCATCAAGACCGAGGGCGTGTCCGCCGCCGCCCCCGCGATGGCCAAGCACTGAGCTAAGCACGGAGGCAGACCATGGGGCGTTCGAGCGTGCTCGTCTCTCTCCTGGCGCTTCTGGTGGGTGTGGTTCTCGGCGCGGCCGCCCTCTCCTGGTGGGAGGGCGGCCGTCAGAGCGCCGAGATCGAGAGCCTCAAGGTGCGGCTGGCCGACGAGCGCGGCCAGGTCCAGGCCAAGGTCAAGCAGCTCACCGACGAGCTCAACTCCGAGAAGCAGCGGCGCGAAGCCCTGGAGCAGGTGGTCAACACCAAGCGTCGCTAGCGACCCGCACGTGTCCGAGGACGCGGATCGATCCGACGATACCTCCGTGACCTGATTGACTAGCGCGGCACCGTTCAGAGCGTTCGCCAAAGACGCCATCGAGCAGTCCATCGGGGCGCGCTTCGAGGAGCAGGTCCGCCGCTACCCCGAGCGGCTGGCGATCAAGAGCCAGCGGGACGCCTGGTCCTACGCGGAACTCAACCGGATTGCCAATCGCGTAGCCCACGCGATCCTGGCTGCCCGGGGGCCGGCCGAGGAGCCCGTCGCGCTCGTGCTCGAGCAGGGGGCGCTTCTGCCGGCAACGATTCTCGGTGCGCTGAAGGCGGGCAAGATCTACGTGCCGCTCGATCCCACGTTTCCGAGAGTGCGGCTCGGCGAGATGGTCGAAGACGCGCAGGCCACCCTCGTCCTCGCCGATTCTCGCACGCGACGGCTGGCTACCGAGATGGCGCCCGGTCCGATCCCGGTGCTCGACGCGAGCGCGCTCGGGGCCGGCGTCTCGAGCGAGAATCCCGGGCTCGGGATCCCGCCTGACGCGAATGCCTACATCTACTACACCTCCGGCTCGACGGGACGGCCCAAGGGTGTCGTCGACACTCACCGGAACGTCCTGCACAATGTCATGCGGTACACGAACAGCCTGCGCATCTCGCCCGAGGATCGACTCACCCTGCTTCAGGGCCCGAGCTTCAGTGGAGCGGTCTCGAGCATGTTTGCGGCGCTCCTCAACGGGGCCGCCGTATTCCCGTTCGACGTCCACCGGGAGGGGGTGGATCGCATCGCCGGGTGGCTCCGGGATGAGGCGATCACGATCTATCATTCCGTGCCGGTTCTCTTCCGCCACATGGCCATGAGTGGTGAGCCCTTCCCTGCGCTCCGGGTCATCCGGCTGGAGGGCGACCGGGCCTCGGGTCGGGACATCGAGCTCTACCAGAAGCACTTCTCGGCGACGTGCGTGCTCGTGAACGGCCTCGGCGCGACGGAGTGCGGCATCGTGCGCCAGTACTTCGTGCGGACCGACACGCCGGGCCTCGAGGGCATCGTGCCGATCGGCTACCCGGTGGAGGACATGGAGATCCTGGTCCTCGACGAGGCCGGACATCCGGTGGACGCGGGCCAGGTGGGAGAGATCGCCGTCAGGAGCCGCTACCTGGTGCCCGGCTATTGGCGGCGGCCCGAGCTGACGTCGGCCGCATTCACGGTCGATCCGGCGGACCCGGGGCTCCGGACCTATCGCACCGGCGATTTGGGGCGGATGCGGTCCGATGGCTGTCTCGAGCATCTAGGGAGGACGGACTTCCAGGCGAAGATCCGAGGCAACCGGGTCGAGGTGGCCGAAGTGGAGGCGGCGCTGCTCGGGGTCGGCGCGGTGAAGGAAGTGGCCGTCGCCACCCGTCAGGACGGATCGGCCGAGCCACGACTCGTGGCCTACGTCGTCCCCGGCTCGCACACGGCTCCGACGGTCAGCGAGCTCCGGCGCCATCTCGCCGCGCGTCTGCCCGACTACATGATCCCCTCGGCGTACGTCATCCTGGAGGCCCTCCCCCTCGACGCCAATGGAAAGGTGGACCGGCGGGCGTTGCCGGCGCCGGACGGGCGCCGTCCGGAGCTGGACGAGGGTCACGTCGAGCCCCGGACCCTGCTCGAGCATCAGCTCGCGAGGATCTGGGAGGCGGTGCTCGGGATCCATCCGGTGGGGATCCTGGACAGCTTCTTCGATCTCGGCGGCTCCTCGCTCCTGGCGGTGCAGATGATGGATCAGGTCGAGCGCGTGCTGCATCGGAAGGTGCCACTCTCCGTCATGCTCGCCGGAGCGACGATCGCCGATCTGGCCAGTGCAATTCAAGAAGAGGCCGTGGAGCTCCGCGCCCCCATCGTTCCGATCCAGACCGGCGGCGGCCGGCCACCGTTCTTCTTCCTGCACGGGGACTACCTGAGCGGTGGCTTCTTCTGCGGGAGCCTGGCCCGCCACCTGGGCCCGGACCAGCCGTTCTATGCGCTGCCTCCGTGCGGGATCGCCGGGCAGCCGGCCCCATCGTCCTACGAGGCCATGGCCGCCCGCCATCTCGAGGCGCTCCGCTCCGTGCAGCCCGAGGGCCCGTACCGTCTGGGCGGTCTCTGCAACGGAGGTCTCGTCGCCTTCGAGATGGCCCGGCTCCTCGAGGCGCAGGGCGAGACGGTGGATCTGCTCGTGCCGGTGGCCGCCCTGCCTGCGCATGCCCAGCTCGACCGGTTCTGGCTGTGGCGCCTGATGCGATGGGTCGCCGTCGCACGGGGACATGGCCCCGACCGCCGCCTGGACTGGTTCATGCGCCTGCGCGATGTCGCGACGCGCGTCGAGCGCCTGACGCCTCGCCAGCGCGCGACGTTCGTCCTCGCGAAGCTGCCGCTGATACCCCGAAGGCTTCTCTCGAGACTGCGCGGCTCCGCGCACGGTCGGACTCGCTCCGTCCTTCACGCCACCGCTCCCGCGCCGGGACCGCCACCGGAAGCGGGTGAGGAGCGGCGGCGGCTCCGAGCGACCTACCTCCGAATCGACGACGAGTATGTCCCGCGGCCGTACTCGGGCCGCCTCGCGCTTTTCTGGCCCGCGGACGATCCCGTCGCCCCCGCAGAGGCAGCCCGCCGATGGGCCCGGATCGCTCCGCAGGTCGACGTGCGCGTCGTGTCCGGGACGCACTTCACCTGTCTGACCGATCACGTGCAGTCCGCCGCCCGCGAGCTCCGGCACTACCTGCAAGAGCCTCGACGTCGATGAGCGAGGTCGGAGAGGTGCACGTGTGGTGGACCTCGCTCGATCCAGCTGCCCCGGCGCCCGAGATACTTGCGCAGGCCATCAGCGGCGACGAGCGGGCGCGTGCCGAGCGATTCCGCTTCGATCGGGACCGGCTCCGGTTCGTGGCCGGGCGCGGAATCCTGAGGGTGATCCTGGGCCGCTATTTGCGTCGGCGCCCGTCGAGTCTGCGCCTCCGCTACGGCCCCGCGGGCAAGCCCACCCTCGCCCTCGAGGCGGGGGAGGAGGACATCCGGTTCAACGTGTCGCATGCCGGTGGACTCGGTCTGTATGCAGTCACCCGGGGGCGTGAGATCGGCGCGGACGTGGAGCGCATCGTGCCGGCGTTCGCCCTCGACGACATGGTCGAGCGCTGCCTCACGAGCCGAGAGGCCGCCGCCCTTCGCGCCCTGGATCCCGAGGTTCGGCTCGCGGCCTTCTTCAGGTGCTGGACCAGGAAGGAGGCCTACCTCAAGGCCCGGGGCCACGGACTGACGGCCTCACTCCGGAGCGTGGAGGTGTCGGTGGGCGACGCCGGGTCCGCGGCGGTCCCGGGCCTGGTCGGCGATCCGGCCGACGCGTCCCGGTGGTCGCTCCTGGATCTTTCGCCGGGCGCGGGCTCGGTGGCCGCCGTCGCAGTGGAAGGACGCCGCCCGCGCGTAGTCCGCCGCGACATGTCATGCGTGGGCTGTCACGGCCTGGAGCCGGCCGATCACGGCCAGGGACGCTTTGGGGATGACGTCGCCACCTTCGCTCTGGACCTTCGCCCCGATGATTCTCCTGGCCCGGGCGCACGCATCGTAGTAGGACACCAGCTCGTGAGCCTCGCGGACTGACTATTCGGCCATCGAGTAGATCATGCGCATGTCCCAGCTACCTGGATCCAGGAGTCGCCGGCCTCCGAGTGACCACGGTCCATGGCAGCCCGGCCGGCGCCGGCGTCAGCGCATGATCAGGCCGACGTGGTAGAATCGGCCTTGTTCTCCTCGTAGGCGTATCACAAGCCGGGGTAGCTCAGTGGCAGAGCAACTGATTCGTAAGCAACCCAAGGCACCCGCCGACAGCACGCAACACGACGTAACTCCCGGGAATCAGACGCAACAGCCATGATCCGCGTCAACCTGCGTTGTCCTCCGTCGGCCTGCGTTGGAACCGGAATGGAACCAGGCAGCCAACTACAGGCTCGCTCGCGTCGCATCCACCGCCCGCCCGGCCGACCGTCTACATCTGAGCGTTCGCGCGGTGCCAATAGGGGGCGCGCACGTCGAAGTAAGCACTGCCCGCAATGGCCGGAGAACTCACGCCGTGACGAGGAAGGGCTGTGACTGGTCGCCCTCTTAGTGAGGTCGCCCCCCCTCGGCGACGCTTGGGGCCGACGAATCTTGCAAGGCTTGCGAAATTCATCCTCTTGTACTCCAAGGGACCGAGGATGAGCCCAAGGATCAGTCCCGTGAGCCAGACGCCGCCGCGGCGCCGGTGGAGGCGAGCGACCAGGATGGCGGCAGCGATCCAGAGCAGGATGAATACGGCCACGACCGTCTTCAGCCACCCGTTACCTGATAGGGCTGCCATAGCACCCAGTCTGCGCCAATGCCGCAGGCTTCGCATCGGTACCGGCCAACCGCGAGGGTGCCGGTGCAAACACTTCAAGCCGGGGATCGGTCTCCCGTGCTCTCGGGCGAAGCGCCCTGACCATCCTGCTCAGGCCGTCTCCCGAGGCCGCTCACGATGCGCGCTCCAGCCCTGCTCGCCGATCAGGGGGACGAAGGCCACCTCTTGAAGTTCCTCGCGCGCGTACTTGTCGGCGGCCATACGGGTCACGCGGACCAAGCGCTGGAAGCGAGCGGCCGACCCGACCGGCATGATCAGGCGTCCCCCGATAGCGAGCTGCTCGAGCAGCGGCGGAGGCACGAAGGGTCCGCCGGCTGTGACGATGATGGCGTCGTAGGGGGCGTGCTCCGGCCAGCCGAGGGTACCATCTCCGTGGAGCACGTGAACATTGCGATAGCCGAGTGTAGCCAGGTCCCGTCGAGCGCCATCGGCTAGGGGGCCGAGGCGCTCGACGGTGTAGACCTCGGACACGATCGTGGCGAGCACCGCCGCGGCGTACCCTGACCCTGTTCCGATCTCGAGGGCACGGTCCCCCGGCCTCGGCTGGACTGCCTCGGTCATCAAGGCCACGATATAGGGCTGGGAGATCGTCTGGCCCTCCCCGATCGGCAGCGGCCCATCGTCATAGGCGGATTCCTCGAGCGATGCCGGGACGAAGCGCTCACGGGGTACCGTCCGCATGGCGTGGAGCACCCAGGGATCCCGGATGCCGCGAGCTGCGATCTGCGTCTCGACCATCCGTTCGCGCTCGTCCCTGAAGTCGCGACTTCCGGGCCGGTTCTCGCGCTCCTCGGGCGGTGCGTACAGGTCTCGCACAACCTCGTCGAGCTCCAGAGCGCGCAGCCGCGCTTCACTGGGGCGCGCGGTCTCCGGATCCCAGTCCATGGCCTGGCAGTACTCGCGGACCTGCGTGTTCACGTCCACGGTGATGCCGCGCAAGTTGCCCTCGGTGTGCGGCGGATCGCCGATCACGCGGGCCGGCAGCTCGAAGCGGATCGGGTTGAGGCCCTCGCGCAGGTTGAAGGCATGGCGGATGTTGGCGATGCGCTCACCGATCAGGTGGCACTCCGCGGTATCGATCGGCCAGCCCGTGACGGCACTCAAGAAGTCAGGGATGAACTGCCAGTCATAGGCGAAGTAAGCGAAGAGGCAGACGCCGGCCGCGTTGACCACATGGACCATCTCCATGCATCGCTTGTGGAGCTCCCCCTTGCCCGTCCAGCGATACTTGTCGTGCTCCGGCCAGCCTTTCACGAGGGGCGGCATGTCCTCGTGGCCCTGAGTATGCCGGCCGGGGGTGGCGTCCATCTGGTACGCGGTGGCCAGCCCCGGCTGGTACTTGGGGTCATGCATCGGGACCTCTGCGCCGTGCACGTGCATCGCGTATGCCTCTGATCCCCTCCCGATCCGCTCCGCGGCGCGCTGCACACCGTCCGCCAGCACCTCACCGAATCCCTCGCGCCGGCCCATCTTCTCGGCGAGGGCGACGAGGGCGGCGGCATTGCCCCAGGTGAGCTCCAGGCCGTCCGTATCCGCGGCGGTGATGAGCCCCGCTTCGTAGCATTCGATCGCGAAGGCGGCCGTGCAGCCGGCGGCGATCGTGTCGAGCCCGTAGCGATTGCACAGTTCGTTGATCTTGACCAGCGCGGGGATGTCGTCCGTGAGCGTCATCGTGCCCCAGGCCCCGGCCGTCTCGTACTCGATCTTGTGATGCCTCACGCCCTGGTAGGGCCCCGGCGCCTTGACCGACATGTGTCCGCCGCACGCCATCGTGCATCGCCAGCAGCCGTACTTCCGGTCCTGGAGCGCAATCACCGTGTCCGGGTCGAAGGCAGCCGCGCCGCGCGGGAAGTCAACGGGACCGGCCCCGCCCCAGTTCTTCACCGGCGCGTCTCCGCTCAGGATCGAGTCGGCGGTGATCCCGATGGTCCCGTACTTCACGAACAGCTCGTAGGCCCCGCCGTGCCGCTGGAGGTAGTGCTGGCGCAATGCCTGGACTCGCTCGGGATCGAAGAGCGGCACCGTGGCGCGCCCGGTCACCGCAATCGCCTTCAGCCGCTTGCTGCCCATCACCGCACCCACGCCGGAGCGCCCCGCCGCCCGCCCCTTGTCGTTGACGATGGCCGCGATCAGGCTCCGGTGTTCGCCCGCCGGTCCAATCGAGGCGACCTCGATGGGCGTGCCGCGACGACCGGTGCTCGCGCCGAGAGTGTCCTTCAGCACGTCCTCCGTCTCGTTGGTGTCCTTGCCCCAGAGGAAGGCCGCGTCGCGCAGCTGCGGCATGCCCTCGTCGATGAACAGGTAGACCGGCGAGTCAGCGATGCCGCGGAACAGGATGCCGTCATAGCCGGCGAACTTCAGGTGCGGCCCGAAGGTGCCCCCGCAGTTGGCGTCACCCCAGGTGCCGGTCAACGGGGACTTCGAGACCACCACGAAGCGATTGCCTTCTATGGCCGGCGTGCCCGTCAGGGGACCAGTGAAGAATCCGAGGAGATTGTCGGGGCCCAGGCTGTCGGCGCCGGGCGGCATCCGCTCGTAGAGAAGCTTGGCGCCGAGCCCGTAGCCGCCGAGAAAGCGTCGGCACAGAGATTCATCCAGTGTCTCGTTCCACATCCGGCGACTGGAGAGGTCCACATTGAGGATCTTGCCCATCACGCCTCGACTCATGCGCTCCTCCCGCGCGGCGACGCGCCGCGAGCCCACACCACTTCCGACCCGTCACCGCGACGGACAGGCGCACCTCAAGCACCGCGCGGAGTGCGTGCGGAGACAACGGTCAAGGCCTCGCGCCCGGCCCGCGCGCCCTGACGCATCGCGTTCGAGCTCAGCCCGCCGTCGGGGCCTACGAGGCCCGTCTCAGGCCGGCCGACAGGCCGCCGGCCATGTGACCCATCTCGTTGCCGAGGAGCATGACCAGATCGTCCACCGCGATGAGGCCCACCAGAACCCCGCTCTTGGTGACCACCGGGAGCCGGCGAACGCCGGTCTTGGCGAAGGCCTTGGCGGCGTCGAGGATGCCCAGATCCTCCCGGATGGTGATGGGCTTCTTGTGCATGACGTCCTCGACCCGGGCCGTGGCGGGATCCATTCCCTTTGCGACGACTTCGATCGCGATGTCCCGATCGGTGAGCATCCCGACAGGCCGTCCGGCGTTGACGACGACGAGGGCGCCCACGTTCTTGGACCGCATGGCCCGCGCCGCCTGGTCCACTGTCATCTGAGTCGATGCGGTGATGACCGGCTTGATGCAGATCTTCCCGAGCATGATGAGCCTCCTTCTAGTAGGGTTGGGACGAGCGGGTGGAGTGCAAGGTCAGTGCCGTGTCGCAAGGTCGCGTCGCATCGAGCTTCAGGATCGGGAGCCTTGGGGCGCAGCGGCCCCATCGGGGCGGAAGCGTCCCGGCGGTGACCCAGCGGCCGGCGGCGGATCCTCGTCAGGAGGAGTGCGTGCGCGTGACGGCAGACCCAACCGGGTCCAGATCGTGCGCACCGGCTCGGCACTGTTCATCGTGTAGAAGTGGAGGCCGGGCGTGCCGTGGTCGAGCAGCCGCTGGCGCCGAACTCCCGCACCGATTGTGGATCGTGAGCGAGGCTCTCGAGCCTCTTGCACAGCCACCGCTGGTCGCTCCATCCGACGCCGGGGATCAAGTCCATCTGGGTCGTGAACCACGGCTGGCACACCGCGGTTGACTTTCCGAGGTCCGAATTCATCGAAGTGCGGCTCCTGATTGTGGAGGACGCCTCCTAGGTCGCCAAGGTGCTGGAGGTGCGCGGCCGGATGGCCGGGGGTCCTGTGGACCGACCATGCTCGTCTGTCGCGCCCCCCGAGGTCGTGGCGCGGGTGGAACGCATCATCGCCGCGAAGAACGCACGTCTGCAGTCGTATGCCCGGATCAAGCGCTTCGCGGCGCTGCCCGTCGAACTGACCGAGGAGGCGGGAGAGGTCACGCCCACTCAGAAGCTGAAACGGAAGCAGGTAGCGGAGAAGTACGCGGACGTGCTCGCATCGCTCTACGATTCGCCCGCGGGTGGCTACCACCTCACGTCTCTGATCCCGAGCCAGTAGCCGAGGTGATTGACGAGGACATGCCCGGCCATGTTGAGCAGGAGGATGACCACCAGATCGGCCCATGACAGGGCCGCCTGGCCCCAGACCAGCGCGAGCGCGCCCAGCACGAAGTCGATCTGGTCCCATGGGATTCCGGGATCGCCCGGGGCGATCCCGGCGCGGCGCTTCACGAAGCTCCTCGCGACGCCGCCGGCCATGGCGCCGACGCCGAAGCGGGGGCCGAAGGTCGCCCAGCGATCGTAGGCGACGAGTGGCCCCGGCCAGGCGATCAGGGACTGGATGAAGGTCGCCGCGACCGCCGCCAGTACGCCCATCGCGAAGCCGATGACGGTCTTGTGCTCGCCGAGCCACCGTCGACTGATCGGCCGGTTCCATCCCTTCCAGTACCGGGCGAAGGGTGGGGCCATGTTGGCAACGTACGCGGGTGCCATGAAGTAGAGGAGCCGAAGCAGACGCGAGAGGGCGGTGGCTAGGATGAGCATGCCTTCGCGACGGGCAACTTGCCATGAGTAGCTGGAAACTCCAATGCGGGCGTGACCCTTGGGGCAAACGCGCCCCAGGGGAGGTGCCGGCACCCCGAGAGATCAGGCGACCGACGTCGTAACCCGGCGAATCACTAGGCGTCCTCGGTGGCACCTCGGTTGCTTGCAGTCGACCGGAAGACCAGAACGCCTCGGGCGGTGACGGCGGGGCAGGAGGCGGCGGACATGGCGAAGATCCGGACCGTGATGATGGCATCCGATTTCTCCCCGGCTTCACGGTCGGCCTTCGCGCGCGCGGTGGAGCTGGCGAAGGCAAATCGAGCGAGGCTCCTCGTGATGCACGCGATGACGCTCGTCCCGCCGATGCTGGGCGGCGAGTACATGCCTGCGCAGACCTGGGACCGAATCGAGACCGCCACCAGCGCCGAGGCGCGGAAGCAGATCGAGGTGCTGGTGGCGAAGGCCAAGCGAGCCGGGGTCCGTGCCGCGGGTCTGGTCATGGTCGGAAGCCCGTACGAGGTCATCGTCCGGGCGGCCAGGTCGAAGCGCGCGGACGTGCTCGTGCTGGGGACGCACGGCCGCACCGGGTTGCCCCGCTTCTTCCTCGGCAGTGTGGCGACACGCGTACTGGCGACGGCGCCCTGCCCGGTGCTCACGGTCCGCGGGGGGGCCTGATGATGGGGATCATGCCGTGGCTGTGGCTTTCCCTCGCATCGGGGCGATCCGAAGATTGGCAGAGCGAAAGGCCTTTGCCCGTACGCCGGGAGCTTCCGGAAAGACGGAGTACGCGAGGAACGGCGGGTGATGCACACCAATCACCCGACCTACGGATACCGCATCCGAGCTCGGGGCAGCACAGCCGTCTGGGCTCCGGAGTTCTACCGATTCCCGGCATGGGCCGGAGGCGCCGACGTCATGTTCGCGGACGGGGCCGGCTGGGACCCCCCCATCCGGTTTGCCGGGGGAGTCGGTGGACACGTGGACGTCGTCGCGGTCGCGCGCGGGGCGAGCGGCTGGGAGTGAAGAGACTCGTGTTCGCGCACATCGTCGTCCGACGCTTCGCGCGCTCTCCCTGGGGAAGAAGCCGCCCTTCGGAGAGCTGGCGGCCGATGGTCACGCGTTTCTCATCAGACGCAAGCGGAAGCGGCGGCGGCCGGCCAGGGCTCATCGCCGGTAGCGGAGGGAGATCGCCATGACAAACGAGGTTCGCCGGAGCCGTCGTCCGAGGAAGCCGCGGGGAGCATTCGCCTCGGGCCCGCTGCTGATCCGCGACGCGGCGCTCTTCACCGATCTGTATGAGCTCACCATGGCGGCGTCGTATCTCCGCGAGGGAATGCGCGGGCCCGCGACCTTCAGCCTGTTCGCCCGACACCTCCCGCACGGGCGCTCCTTCCTCGTCGCGGCCGGCCTCGAGGATGTTCTGAACTTCCTGCGGGACTTTCGCTTCTCGGACGACGCGCTCTCGTATCTCGACTCGCTCGACCTCTTCGACCCCGCCTTCCTGAAGTTCCTGCACGGCCTGCGCTTCAGCGGTCTGGTCCGAGCCGTGCCCGAAGGCACCGTGGTCTTCAAGAACGAGCCCCTGCTCGAGATCACCGCGCCGATCATCGAGGCCCAGCTCGTGGAGACCGCGGTCCTCAATCTGATCCATTTCCAGACCCTCCTCGCGAGTAAGGCGGTGCGGTGCGTGCTCGCGGCCCGCGGGCGCCCGGTCGTCGAGTTCGGCCTGCGCCGCACCCACGGTATCGATGCCGGAATGAAGGCGGCGCGCTGCGCGTTCATCGCGGGCGCCTCGATGAGCAGCAACGTGCTGGCCGGCCTCCACTACGGCATCCCGCCGACCGGGACCATGGCGCATTCTTATGTCTCGGCGTTCCTTCGCGAGGTCGACGCCTTCCACGCGTTCGCCCGGACATTCCCCGCGCAGACCACGCTGCTCCTCGACACCTATGACACGGTCACCGCCGCGCGGAAGGCGGTGGTGGTGGCGAAGGAGATGGAGGTCAAGGGGCAGCGTCTCGCGGGCGTGCGCTTGGACAGTGGGGACCTCGTCGGGCTGAGCAAGCAGGTCCGCCGGATCCTCGATGACGCGGGCCTCACGTACGTGAAGATCTTTGCGAGCGGCGGTCTGGATGATGTGAGCATCGACGAGTATCTGGCCGATGGCGCGCCCATCGACGCCTTCGGGGTGGGTACGCGCATGGACGTCTCCGCCGATCAACCGTACCTGGACATGGCTTACAAGCTCGTGGAATACGATGGCCGTCCGGTGCTGAAGAGCAGCGCCGGCAAGGAGACGTGGGCGGCCCAGAAGCAAGTGTATCGGCGGCTTCGCAGCGGTGAAGGGTTCGCGGGGGACGTGATCGCTCTGCGCGAGGAGCCGGCGCCGCCGGGCACGGTCGAGATCCTGCTGCGCTCCGTGATAGAGCGCGGTCGGTTTCTTGCTCCCCACCCGCCGCTCACCGCCATCCGTGACTACTGTGCGGCCCAGGTCGCCTCTCTGCCGGCAGATCTCCGCGACCTGCGTCAGACTGCGACGTATCCGGTGAGGTACAGCGAGCGCCTGGTCTCGCTGCAGCGCGCACTGGAAGCGCGGGTGGAGGCGGTCGAGGTTGTGACGTCGTGACCGTATGCTCGGAACCATCCTCGAGGGCGATCGCATCAGGCTCAGGGCCCCGGCCCTCGAGGATCTCTCCACCTTCACCCGCTGGTTCGCCGACTCCGAAGTCACGCGCTACCTGCTCCGCCGATACCCGCCGTCGCCGGCGCAAGAGGTGGGATGGTTCGAGAACATGGCGGCGAGCGAAAAGGATCTCGTGTGGGCGGTGGTGGTGGTCAAGGAGGGCGGACCGCTGATCGGCGTCATCGCACTCCACCGGATCAACTGGCAGCATCGTCACGCTTGGATCGAGATTGTCCTCGGTGAGCGGTCTGTGTGGAGCAAAAGATATGCAACGGAACGGATGCGTCTGGGCACCGACCACGCCTTTCGCGAGCTCGGGCTCGAGAAGGTCCTGGCCTCCGTCTACAGTGGAAACGAACGGAGCATCCGCATGGCCGAGAAGCTGGGCTACCGTCAATGTGGCCTGCTCCGGCGCAACGCGTTCCTCGCCGGGGCGTGGCACGACGAATGGCTCGGCGAGGTTCTCCGGGAGGAATGGTCAGGGCCGGTCATGCACGGAAGCCCGCGATGAGGCCGGTACTCGGACCTGATGGCCCTGCTGCGGGCCCCGCTATGTCGGCCGACACTGCGTATGATTTCAACCTGCTCGTCTCCCGTTCGCGGGGCGGCTACCGGCGAGCCCGCCGAGAGATCCTCGTCATTCTGAAGGCCCTCGGAGACGAGAAGCCGACGGTGAGCCGCACACTGGTGAGAGGGCTCATCGGGGTGAAGACGAGACTCGTGCCCAGGGACGTCGTCCGGGGACTGCGGACACTGCAGGGAACGAAGCCGCTTCTCGTGCAATACACTTGCAAGTGGCTGCCGATCGACGCGTGGGGCTCCTCTGACGTCGAAGCGATGAAGGACGCGATCCATCGGCTGCGAGACCGCATCGAGTCCACGGAGACCTGGCGAATGACTCTAGAAAAGCGCCGATATCCCGACCATCAACAGCTCGAGCTCATCCGGATCCTGGCTGAGCCAATCGCCGCGAAGGTCGATCTGGTTCACCCGGACAAAATCCTCCGGGTGGATATTCTGGGGCCGCAGGCGGCCATGTCCGTCCTCACTCCCGACGACATCTTCTCCGTTGCACCGTCTTCGCGATGAGGTCGATGAGGAGGGGGGACGCACATCATCCCAGCCCCAACCGGGTCCAGATCGTGCGCACCGGCTCGGCACTGTTCATCGTGTAGAAGTGGAGGCCGGGCGCGCCGTGCTCGAGCAGCCGCTGGCACAGACGCGTGACGACATCGATGCCGAACTCCCGCACCGATGGTGGATCGTGAGCGAGGCTCTCGAGCCTCTTGCACAGCCACCGGGGGATTTCCACCCCCGCGGCCTGCGAAAAGCGAGCGAGACGCTCGAAGTTCGTGATGGGCATGATGCCCGGAACGATCGGCAGCGTCACGCCGAGGCGAGAGCAGGATTCCACGAAGTGGACGTACGCGTCCGCGTTGTAGAAGTACTGGGTGAGCGCTGAGGTGGCGCCGGCCTCCGTCTTTCGCTTGAAGCTCGCCAGATCGGCGTCGGCGCTGGGGGCATCCGGGTGGAACTCGGGGTGGGCGGCGACCTCGATCTGGAAGTGGTCGCCGGCCTCGCGACGGACGAACGCCACGAGATCGCTGGCGTGGGCGAGCTCGCCCGACCACTCGCGCATTCCGGGAGGAAGGTCACCGCGGATCAGCACCAGGTGACGGACCTCGAGGCTTCGGTAAACGGTGAGGAGCCGGCCGATGCTTTCGCGGTTCGACTTGACGCAGGTGAGGTGCGGCGCGATGTCCACGCCGGGTCCGAAGTGGGTGCGGAGCTCCCGGACCGTCCGGAGCGTGCGCTCCGGACCGGCTTCGTCGGTCGAGCACGTGACGGAAAAGTAGGCGGGAGCCAGCGCGCCCAGTCCCGGCCAGAGGAGTCTGAGCCGGGACGCCCCGTCCGGCGTCTTCGGGGCGAAGAATTCCAGGCTGAAGGTCGGACGGGCTCGGACCATGGCAGGGTCTCACGCTTGCGGCAGGTCAGATCACACCATGAGCCCGGCCGACCTTGACGAACGCCGATACGGCATGCTCGAGATGCGCCGGCTCGTGGGCGGCGCTGATTTGCACGCGGATGCGAGCCTGGTCCTTCGGCACCACCGGGTACGAGAAGCCCACCACGTAGATCCCCTCGTCGAAGAGATCCGCCGCCATCCGATGAGCGAGCCGCGCGTCGCCGAGCATGATGGCCACGATCGGGTGGTCCCCGGGCCGAATGCCGAAGCCCGCCTCGGTCATGGCGTGGCGGAACCAGCGCGTATTGGCCGCGAGCCGGTCCCGGCGCCCGGCGGATGCGGAGAGGAGCGCGAGACCGGCGAGGGCAGCGGAGACGAGAGCCGGCGGCAGGGTGTTAGAGAAGAGATAGGGCCGGGAACGCTGGCGCAGGAGCGCCGCGATCTCGGCCCGGCACGCCGTGAAGCCGCCGCTGGCGCCGCCCAGAGCCTTGCCAAGCGTCGAGGTGATGATGTCCACGCGGCCGGTCACGCCGCAATGCTCAGGGGTGCCGCGACCCGTCGGGCCGAAGAAGCCGGTCGCGTGGCTGTCATCCACCATCATGAGCGCGTCGTACCGGTCGGCCAGATCGCAGATCGGGGCCAGGGGCGCGACATCGCCGTCCATGGAGAACACGCCGTCGGTCACGATCAGCCGCGTTCTCGCCTCTCGGGTGTTCCGCAGGATGCGCTCGAGGTTGGCCATGTCACGATGGTCGTATCGGTGGCGCTGGGCCTGGCAGAGACGGATGCCGTCGATGATCGAGGCGTGGTTCAGCGCGTCCGAGATGACGACATCGGGCTCACCGAGAAGCGTCTCGAAGAAGCCCCCGTTGGCATCGAAGCAGGAGGTGTAGAGTACGGCGTCCTCCACCCCCAAGAAGCGCGCGATGGCCGCCTCCAACTCCTTGTGGATCGTCTGGGTGCCGCAGATGAATCGCACGCTCGCGAGCCCGAACCCCCAGCGGGCCAGGCCGTCTTGGGCCGCCCGGATGAGGGCTGGCTCATTGGCCAGGCCGAGGTAGTTGTTGGCGCAGAAGTTGAGCACCTCCCGGCCACCCACCGGGACGCGGGCCCCCTGCGGCCCTTCCATGACCCGCTCGCCCTTCCAGAGGCCGGCCTCCCGGATTCCCTCGAGCTCGGCCTGAAGCCGTTGCCTGATCTGACCGTACATGACCCGTCTCCCTGCCGGCCCGGGCCGGCCTTTTCAGCGCGGGGCGTAGCGCCGCGTGATGTTCGGCGTCAGGTACTCCTCGAACGTCCGCCGGAGGTCGTACGCCGGCCGAAAGCCCCAGTCCCGCCGGGCCCGCGTGTCGTCGATGTCCTCGGGCCACGAGTCGACGATGGCCTGCCGGCGCCGGTCCGGTGCGAACGTGATCCGCTCCTCCGGGAACGCGCGGTGCACCAGCTCGGCCAGCTCGCCGGCGCTGGGGCTGAAGGCCGCGACGTTGTACACGGAGCTCGTCAGGGAGTCCGCGGGGGCCTCCAGCAGGGCGAGCAAGGCGCGGACCGCATCGGGCATGGCCATGAACGGGATGCGCGTATCCTCGCGGACAAAGCAGGCGTACGGGCGCCCCTGGGCGGCCGCGTGGATCATCTCCGGCGCGTAGTCGCTCGTGCCACCGCTCGGCACCGTGAAAGCCGAGATCAATCCGGGGAAGCGGATCGCCCGGAAGTCGACACCGCTCGACTCATCGGCCGCCAGTTGACGGTAGTGACGCCCGAAGTATCGGCCCAGGTGTTCGCAGTAGAGCTTGTTGCACCCGTACATCGTGATGGGCGCGAGCCACGCGGGCTCGGCCACCTTGCCGGCCGCGCGCTTGGTGTCGAGATCCGGGAGGCCATACACCGCGATCGAGCTCGGAAAGAGGAACTTGACCGGGTACCCGAGCGAGCGGGCCTCGTCGACGGCGAGGCGGAGGAGATTCAGCGTGCCCTGGACGTTCACCTCGTGGGCCGTCTCCGGAACGAATTCCGCCCGCGTGGAGAGGAGCGCCGCCAGATGGAAGACGACCGAGATCTCGAACTCGCTCCTCAGCCGCTCGAGCAGGTGACGGTCGAGAATGTCCCCGACCCGACTGGCGGCACAGTGCCGGGCCACCCCGGCGTCCATCGCCCGGACATCAAGGGCCAGGACATCGTAATTTCCGAGGTCCGCGAGGTGATGGATCAGGCCGTGCCCGACCTCACCGCCCGCGCCGGTCACCAAGACAACCGGCTTGCGCGCCATGCGTGACCTTCTCCTCGCGCCAACGAGAAGCAAGGCCAGTGCCATGACGGAACGGCGGCGGTTCACGAAGTTGCGGCAGGTCATTCGGCCGGATTCGGGATGCTGCCGCCTCAGCCGGGGAGCCGTTGCCCCACCGAACCCTCCAGGTTCGGACGCTGTCCCAGTGATAAGCGGTCAATGCGTCGAGTCTGACGCTGGCATCGTCCTTGCCTTCAACGAGCCCGGAGCCTCAAGAACGGGCCGGGAGGAGGAGCGGATGGTGATCCGCGTGGGCATCAACGGCTTTGGCAGAATCGGACGAATCTTCCTCCGGACATGCCTCGGTCGGAACGATCTCGAGATCGTGGGGGTCAACGACCTCACGGATGCCGCGACGCTTGGCCATCTCTTGAGGCACGACTCGGTGCACGGCTCCATTCGGGCCGTCGTCGAGGCCAAGGAGTCCTCGCTGTTCGTGAACGGGCGCGAAATCCGGGTGTCGGCGGAGAAGGACCCGGCGCGGCTGCCCTGGCGGGATCTGGCGGTAGACGTCGTGGTCGAGGCCACGGGCAGGTTCCGAGATCGTGCGAGCGCCCAGAAGCATCTGGCCGCGGGCGCGAAAAAGGTCCTGATCACAGCGCCCGCCCAGGAGCCGGATCTCACCGTCGTGCTGGGCGTCAACGAGCGGTCCTACGATCCCAACCGGCATCACATCGTCTCCAACGCCTCGTGCACGACCAATTGTGCCGCTCCCGTCATCGACGTGTTGCACGGGACCTTCGGAATCCGGCGCGGCTTCCTGTCCACGGTGCACGCCTACACGAACGACCAGCCCATTCTCGACTTCGCGCACAAGGACCTGAGGCGAGCCCGGGCAGCGGCCTTGTCGATCATTCCCACCACGACGGGTGCCGCGCAGGCGGTGGCGCTGGTGCTTCCGGAGCTCGAGGGGAAACTGGACGGCGTCTCGATCCGAATCCCGACGCCCAATGTCTCGCTGGTGGATCTCGTCGCCGAGCTGGAAGCTCCCGCCACCGTCGAGGCGGTCAATGAAGAGTTTCAGGCTGCTGCCGCCGGCCGGCTCAAAGGGATCCTGGACGTGACCGGAGAGGAGCTGGTCTCGGTGGACTTCAACGGCAACCCCCACTCGGCTATCGTGGACCTACTGTCGACGGCCGTGGTCGCGGGCAGCTTGGTGAAGGTCTTGGCCTGGTACGACAACGAGTGGGGGTATTCGTGCCGTCTCCGCGATCTCATCATCTACATGGCGCAGGCTGGTCGTGACGGCTTCGAGCGGCGGGCGCCGCATCTGCCGACGCGAAGGGAGACACCATGATTGCCCGTGACTTGATGACTCCTGATCCGATGACCCACCGCAGGCGAGCATCGCGGAAGCGTGGGACGTGAATGCGCGGGCTGGCGGTCAGTCACCTCTCCGTAGTCCGGGACGGTCCCTCGTGGGCATGGTGAGCGACCGCGATCTTGCCCACGTCGATATCGGCCGGATGCTGAAGCTCGAGGGGCCGACGCTCAGGGAGGAGCTGGCGACACCAATCATAGGGCTCATGAGCTCGGACGTGATCTGCGTTGAGCCGAAGGTGGAGATCGCGACGTGATCGCGCTCCTGCTCGAGCACAAGATCGGGGCAGCCCCGGTGGTCGAGGCCGAGACCCACGAAGTGGTCGGGATCATCAGCTACGTGGACGTGCTTCGGGCGGTCCAGGACGTGCTGGAGAAAGACTGACCTCCGGCCGTGACGATCTCGGAGCCGCCGGCGAAGAGCATTTGCGGCGCCGTCGGCGTCAGAAAGCGGTGAGCAGGTCATCAACCAGGCGCACGAGACTCCGGCCATCCTGAGCCCGCAGCCGAAGGGAAGTCCAGAACGGTTGGGGCCCGGTATGGTGAAACGTCTGGAGAATCGTGGCGTGGGCGTGCCCGCCCGCCGCCGCCGCGAGCCGCAGGCTCTCGGTGAAGGGGATGGAGTCGTCGCCAGCCCCATGAGCGATCAGCAGGCGGCCGGAGAGGCGGGAGACGGCGCGAAGCGGCGAGAGGCGGTCGAGGGCCTCTCGACCCGGCGGGGGGAGTTGGGCCAGCAGGAAGGCCACCTGGTCCTCGCGCCGGTTGAGCGCGAGGGCGAGGACGACTCGCCCATCCGCCACGAGCTGGCCCTCGAGATGGCCGGTGTCCTCTTCGGGATCGGCGAGCCTCCGTTCGGCGATGCGGCGGAGGAGGCGGCGGTCCTCGTCATGCTCGACGAAGCCGCCCAGCAGGGCCAGCAGCTTCCAGCGATTATACGCGAGCGGTTGCTGCAGATAGCGGCGTCCCTCGAACTCATGCGCGCCGGTCGTGATGTAGACGATGACGTGCCGGAGGTCGGCATAGCCCCCGAAGCTTCCGACGATCCGCAGGGAGGGCAGATCAGCGGCAGCCAGGAGGGCAGGCCCGGCGCCGAAGCTGAAGCCCGCGATACCCACGGAATCGCTGAGCCCGGCGACGTAGCGGAGGCCGGCGCGGATCTCCGCCACCTCCGCCCCGCCGAGGGCGAACGTCGTCAGCCCGGGGAACTGGGGAACCAGGACGATCAGTCCCGCCCTGGCGAGCAGGCGGGCGAGCCGGACCAGGTCCGGCTGGCGCCGCCCGAGGGGCGAAAGGCCGTGGACAAGGAGGAGCGCGCCGCGCGGCCTCGCGGGGCGGTAGAGATCGGCGGCAAGCTCCCGCCCGTCTGCGACAAAGAAGATTTCCTCTCGCGCCGGATCCCGGCCGAAAGGAATGAGCCACGCGTCGCCGCCAGAGAGACCGAGGGCAAAGGAGAGGCCGAGGGCCGGCCCGAAGCGGACGGCCAGGCCTAGGGCGATGACAACCCCGGCCGTGACGGCCCCGCCGACCAGCCACCCAGATCGTGGTCGCATCGCCTCCTGGCGCCCGGCGGGTCCGTGCCGAGCGTTCCCTGCGCCTCGTGACCGGCAGCCCCTGGCCGGAGAAGCCTACCACGCGGGCCGGTTTGGCACCTACCGACGGCCAGCATCGGGATGAGAGCGAGGCTGGAATGCAAAGCTGGCTGGTACCGCCGCGGAAAAATCGACGAAAAGTCCCAAGGACTTCGAGCGCGAACGAGCCGCCAAGGTGCGCGGGCTCATCACGCGTGGCTACCTCGGAGGGTGTCCTTCAGCACATCTGAGGTCTTGCACGCTAGCAGCTTCCTTAGGCAGGCCCTCAACCAGGCCACGATGCGGATCAGCCTTCTCTTCGTCATCGGCTCAGTCTTGACGGCCGGCGGATGCGTCTCCATGACCGTCGAGGTCGAACGGGACGCCACTGTCTTAGTTCCGGAGCATGCCAGCTGGGCGTGGCGGCCGAGGCCCTGGGCCCCCTTGGGCGAGTCAGAGTTGCATCCGAGGGTGGACAATCCCACCGCGCGTGAGCGTGTGGAGCGCGCCATCGAAGCGGTGCTCCGGGACAAAAGCTTACAGCAAGTCGAGCCGGAGGTGGCCGACTTCCTGGTCGACTATCGCATGGGCGTCTGGGAGGAACAGGTGAAGATAGAGTCACCCCGCGAGGTCCCGCCCAGCCCGCGCAGCGCGGAGATCCCGTCACCTGAGGCGTTGACCGGGTCTGCTGCCAGGATGAGATACGAGGAAGGCGCCCTGCTGATCAGTGTCACCGAGCGGACCACGGGCAGACTGGCATTTCGCGCCGCCGGGCAGCGGGTCCTGGGCAGCCGGCCAATAAGCGACGAGGCCCTGCAGCAAGCGATGGCCGCATTGCTCGAGCGATTCCCGTGAGGCGAGGCCTGTGCAGGGTCCATAGTTCAGGGAAAGTGACAGCGAGGAACGTGCATTGTCCATGCTGACCGCAGTCGACAATCTCATCGTCGTTGGCACGATCTTCTTGCTTTCGGTGTTCGTTTTCGCGCCCCACTGGAAAGGATGGCGTGCGCGATTCCTGAGACGAATTGGGGTGCATCATCCCTAGGCGTCATACGCCAGGGTCAACGATGGCCATCGTGGCGACGGAAGAGGACCCTGCCTGGGCCCGCTTGGGGGCCAGCCGTGCAAGCTCGCGCACAGGAGGAAAAGGATGGTCTCCATCGCTGTGACCCCTGACGATCTCGCGCTGCTCAGCGAGGTCCTTTCGGCCTATCTCGTGGACTTCAGGCGGGAGGTGGCTGGGACGGAAAACCCGACCCTGCGCGGCCACCTGAACGTGCGGCAGGGGCGTCTTGAGAGGCTCCTGGAACGGCTGAGGGCAGCCAGCCCTGCACCCCCGAATGTTCCCCGGTGAGACCCCATGATCGACGAACAGCCGGGCCTCGGGGCGAAACACGCGGTTTAGTCGCGGCAACGGTCCTGGTGGCCCTGGTCTCGGGCTGCGTTGGACCTGTCCGGGGCCTCTATCCCCCTGGCGCCGGTGAGTCCGTCAAGTCCGTCTGGGTTGTCGACCACGGCTGGCATACCGGGGTGGCGGTGCGGCGGGATGACATCCCGGAGGGGGTGTGGCCCGAGCACCTCGACTTTCCGAGGTCCGAATTCATCGAGGTGGGGTGGGGCAATGAGGAGTTCTACGTCGCCCCGCGAGGCACCCTGTGGCTCGCGCTCAAGGCGGTGGTCCGGCCGACGCCGAGCGTCTTGTACTTGGTCGTATTCGACGGCCTAGTGGGGCGGTCCCTCGGCAACCGGGACATCATCGAGCTTCGCATCTCTGAGCCCGGCTTTCGCCGGTTGGCAGCATTCCTGGAAGGGGCCTACGCCCGCGATGCGTTGGGCCGGGCCATCCCGCTCGGCCGGGGCCAGCACTGGAACGGCTGGTTCTACCGAGCTCGCGAGCGCTACTCCTTGCTGAAGACATGCAACACGTGGACGGCGGAGGTCCTTAGAACGACCGGCGCGCCCATTACTCCGCTCTATGCCCTCACGGCCGGTAACGTGATGGCTCAGGTGCGGCGCTTGCCCACGGCGGTGCCGAGTGACTAACGGCATACCGTCACCGCTAGTCACCCGCTTCTGGGGGCACGTATGCCTCACTGGGGCGGCACGGCGCCATGTGTCCGCCTGACGGGCGTGGGGGAAGCCTGAAATTCCGCGTGTCTTCGGACCGAGATCTTCTGGCTGAGAGATTGCACCGACCATCGTGCAGCTCCGATCTCCCGATGAGCTCTTCGACCGAGTGCGGCGTGAGGCAGGTTTGACGTCCACTCAGGACGCACAGTGGATGATGCTGGCGGTCTTCGCGGCGCTCAAGGAACAGATCTCACCGGGCGAAGCGGAGGACGTGTTCGACCAGGTAGACAGCGTGAATGTCTTGGTCTCGTGACGACGAGAAGGGGGTGCGAGCGAGGTCCAGTACAGGTGCGTGGAGTGTGGCAATCGCTGCTGCGGGGAATCCATGAAGAAGCTTGGCTGATTGCGCGGAGGCCCCCATCTCGCGACCAGACGGCTGGCGGGTCTCCCGAGAGAGCCATCTCGGGTCCTTGTTAAGGCAAGGGAGGGAGCAATGCCGACTTACGTGGTGCTGACACGACTCACGCCTGAGGCCGTGAAGACCCCCGGCGAGCTGAAGCGGTTGGAGAAAGCGGTGTCCGATCATGTCCGGAGAGACTGTCCCCAGGCGAAGTGGGTCGCCAACTACGCGATCCTGGGCCCCTATGACTACCTGGACATCTTCGAGGCTCCCGACGAGACCACGGCCGCCAAAGTAGTGATGATCATCCGCTCGTACGGCCACGGGCAGACCGAGACCTGGACGGCAATGCCTTGGGAACGGTTCGAGATCGTGCTTCCGAGCTGAGCCGCGGGCGCACGCGAAAGCGGACTTCGCCGGAGCACGCTAACGGCGAAGTGGCCTTAGGAGGCGGCCGTGATCGGCGCAAAGATTTGTTTGCCAAGAGGAGACCCAGCATGGCGACCGTGAAGATCATCGAGTTGGTCGGGGTGTCACCGAAGTCGTGGCATGCAGCGGTTGAGGAGGGATTGAAGGAGGCGGCCAAGACCTTGCACGGGATCAGCGGGATCGACGTGGTCAGCACGACGGCCTCAGTGAAGGACAACAAAATCACCGAGTACCGCGCGACCGTAAAGGTCGCATTCCTCGTCGAAAAGACGAAGTAGTCGCCGAGCGGATGGCTCATGCGAGCGCTTTGAGTGGCAGCAGCGAGAGGTTTGCCTGCCATGGCGCGATGCGAGGCGCGTGGGCGGGTTCCGCTTCTGCGAGCCCCGGGCGCAAGCTACGGCCGGAGATTGATGAGCACCTAATGGTCCAAACATCGTCGGCCACGTCCCTGCTGGCAAGACCCTTCGCTAGGGCGATTTCATTCTCATGAAAAAGGTCGAGGCGGTGATCAGGCCCTTCATGCTCGATGAAGTGAGGGACGCCGTGACCGCTCTGGGAGTTGGCGGGATGACAGTCAGTGAGGTGCGCGGTGTCGGACACCAGCCGGAGCATACTCAGCAGTCCTCCGGCATGAAATACACCATCGACTTGCTTCCGCGGACCAAGGTTGAGGTGGTCGTGGCAGACGAGCTCGTAGAATCCGTAGTGAGCGCGATCTGCAAGGTGGCCTGGACAGGTTCCCCGGGAGACGGGAAGGTGTTCGTGCTACCCATCCTCGAGGCACTCCGCATTCGAACCGGCGAGATGGGCAGAGCGGCCCTGTGAAGGGGGAAGGACCCTAGGAGGCGAGCAGCCGGAGAAGGACAAGTGCGGGTAGGGATCAACGGATTCGGCAGGATCTGCTGGCTTCTTGCGGACCTGTCTCGATCAGAACGATCTCCAGATAGTAGCGGTCAATGACTTCACGGATGTTCGACAGTGAAGCTTCACTCGTGATGGCGTGGACCGCCGTGCCCCCGACCTGAGGCGTGGTCGCAGGCCGCAACGCGCTGACTCGGGTCTCTCCCGGCCGGCGGCACCTTCGTTGCCCCACCTTCCGCGAGCGCCAATAAAGCATGACTTGGGAAGCGATCAGAAATCGGCGAGGGACCGGTTGATCGCCCCGAACCTCCGGAGCCCAGCAAGGTTGGGTTGCTGCATGCTGGTTTATCGCTTCGCGGGCGATATTGAGCCCGAGGCCACCCGGGAGACCATCCAGCTCGTAGCGTGCCCCCTTCCCACGAACTGCAGGGCGGCGAGTGGGTACAGGATGCTCGTTCATCAGGCGCCTGCGGCGGCCAGGTGTCAGGTGCCGGAACCCGGTGGGGCGGTGGCCGGCTCGTCGCGCTCCTTGCGCAGCCGCCGGGCCGCCGCGACCATGGCGGCCAGCGCGGGCCGTACCTCTTCCCATCGCCTGGTCTTCAGGCCGCAGTCGGGATTGACCCAGAGCCGATCGGCCGGGAAGCCCCGCCGGGCCTGGCGGAGCAGGGTCTCGATCTCCTCAGGGCTCGGCACGCGGGGCGAGTGGACATCGTAGACCCCCGGCCCCACGTCGCCCGGATACGCGCATCGGCGGAGCACGTCGAGGATGCGCATGCCGGAGCGGGCACCCTCGACGAGGAGGACGTCGGCGTCCATCTCCGCGATGGCACCGATGATGTCGTCGAAGTCCGAGTAGCACATGTGCGTGTGGATCTGGGTGCCCGATCCGGCCCCCGAGGAGACCAGGCGGAACGCCTCGACCGCCCAGCTCAGGTAATCGCCGCGGTCTTCCTTGCGGAGGGGAAGACCTTCCCGGATGGCGGGCTCGTCGATCTGGATTACTCGCATGCCGGCGGTCTCCAGATCCGCGACCTCGTCGCGCAGGGCGAGGGCGATCTGCCGGCAGGTGAGCCAGCGCGGCTGATCGTCCCGTGCGAAGGACCACTGCAGCATCGTCACCGGCCCGGTGAGCATGCCCTTGACCGGCCTCTCGGTCAGCGACTGGGCGAAGTGCGCCCACCGGACCGTGATCGCCCCGCGCCGCGACACGTCACCGTACAGGATCGGCGGCCTGACGCAGCGAGAGCCGTAGCTCTGGACCCAGCCGTGGCGGGTCAGGGCGAACCCATTGAGCTCCCCGGCAAAGTATTCGACCATATCGCTTCGCTCGAACTCCCCGTGAACTAGGACGTCCAGGCCGAGTTCCTCCTGGAAGTGGATGCTCGCCTCGATCTCGGCGCGGACGAACTGATCGTACTGGGCGGGTGTCCATGTCCCCGCCTGCGCTCTCTGCCGGGCGCGGCGCACTTCCACGGTCTGCGGGAAGGACCCGATCGTCGTGGTGGGCCATCGCGGCAGGCGCAGGGTCTCGTGCTGGCGGCGGTGTCGCTCTTCGCGGGAGGCGGCCCGCCGCAGCCTCAGGTCGGGGACGGCCGCGGCCCGCATCTGGACCGCGCGGTCGAGTCGGCGGGACGAGACCGCCCTCGACGCCAGCGCCTGCCGGCTCTCGGCGAGGGCGGGTTCCAGCGGTTCGCGGCCGTGCCGTAGGGCGCAGACGAGAATCGATATCTCCCGGATCTTCTGCTTGGCAAATGCCATCCAGCGCCGAGCCTCCGGGTCGAGCTCCGTCTCGAGCTCGAGATCCAGCGGGCAGTGGAGGAGCGAACATGAAGGGGCCACCTGCACGCGGTCCGGGCCGAGCCGGGCGACGGCCCGCTCGAGGATCGCGAGCGCGTGGTCGAGATCCGTGCGCCAGACATTTCGCCCGTCGATGAGACCGAGGGAGAGCGAGAGCGTGTCGGGGGCGCCCGCCAGCGCGGCCTCGAGCTGCTCCGGGGCCTGCACCAGATCGAGATGCAGCGCGTCCACCGGGAGGCGGAGGACGTGCGGCAGGTTCGGTCCTAGCCCTCCGAAGTAGGTGGCGAGGAGCCGGCGGAGCGCGGGAGCCACGCGGGCCAACCGCGCGTATGCGGCCTCGTAGGCGCGGATCGTGGCCGGGTCCAGATCGAGCGCGAGGCAGGGTTCGTCCAGCTGGACCCATTCCGCGCCCTCGGCGGCCAACCGGCCGAGAAGGGTCTCGTAGACGGGTAGGAGGCCATCGAGCAGATCGAGAGGCGGCCGACCGCGCGTCGGGCCTTCGGCGAGAAGCAGGAAGGACACCGGGCCGAGGAGCACCGGGCGGGCGCGGACGCCGCCGGCCCTGGCCTCCAGGAACTCGTCGATCGGCTTCGTAGACTCGAGCGCGAACTCCTGGCCGGCCCTGACCTCCGGGACCAGGTAGTGATAGTTCGTGTCGAACCATTTCGTCATCCTGAGCGGCGGGAGCTCGGCGGCGCCGGCGGAGGCCGGGTGCTCCGACCGGGCTCCACGGGCCATCGCGAAGTAGACGGCGAGTCCGGGAGCCGCCCGGTCGATCCGGCGGTAGGGCTCCGGCACCGCTCCGACCGTGACCGCCATGTCGAGAACGTGGTCGTAGAGCGAGAAGTCGTTGCAGGGGACATGATCGAGCCCGCCGCCGGCCTGAAAGACCCAGCTATCCCTCCGGATGGCGCGCGCGGTGGCCAGTAGATCATCGGCGGCCACGTTGCCGGACCAGTACCGCTCGAGCGCTGCCTTCAGCTCGCGGTTCGGGCCGATGCGGGGGAAACCGAGGTTCGCGGCGGTGACCACGCCCTGATTTGGAGCAAGCTTCGTGCCTCGCGCCAAGCGTTTGCGGCCTGAACGAGCCGAGTCTGGAGATGCGGCTCGAGACCCGGCAGACGTGTCCCACGTGTGGCGGCCATGCCTCATCGGCAGGCGATGACCGCCGCGCGGCTGCGACGGGGAACTCACGGCAAGCGCGGAGATGCCAGGTCGACCAGGGTCAAGGAGCCGGGCTGGCACGGGGGATACTCTCGTGAACTACACGATCCACGGGCAGACTGAAACCTGGACCGCGATAGCGGTAACGCGGGAGGAACTATGGATAGCACGGCGAGGACTATCTGGATCGCGGTCCTGACCGTCCTGGCGGTCGTCGCCCCGACGGAGACCGGGTGATCGTGACCCTCGAGCCCGATGGCAAGCGACCCACCGCGGTCAAGATCGACGTCTGGGAGCCCCGCGAGCTCTGACGACGGCGCACATCGACGCACGCCGTTACGCGGGGCGGAGCGCCACCGTGCCGTCGGCCACGTGCTCGACGCGCGCCCCGAACGGCAGGCTTATCCGGCCGAGCGTGCTCCGGAGCCACTCGGCCTCGGCTGCGGTGGCGTAGTGGGCTCTGAGATTGCGGATGCGCATCGGCGTCATGCGCACGCGCTCGAGGCGGTCGGTCTCCGGCTGCCACGTCGGGAAGTACATCAGCGTCAGATCGTCCCGGAAGTCCTCGTAGCCGGCGATGCCTTCGTAGTCCTCGAGGAAATCTCCGCAGCCGTAAAGGATGAGGTCCGGATGCATCCGGTAGTGGATCCCCTTGCCTGGCCAGTGATCGTCACTCCGGGTGACGCTGGTCTCCAGGTTGACAATGCGCGCATCCGGCGCGACACGCGCAAGCTCTTCGAGCGCAGCGCCCCAGATGTACGGGAGCGGCACCGGGCGCGGGACCGGTCCATTGGCGGCCTCCGCCATGCGCACGTACTCGCGGGCGTCTTCGACGTACGGCTCGTGGATGCGGGGGTCGCTCGGGTGCGGGAGGATCTGGTCGATGCCCCTCCCGGTCATGACGTCGCCACACAGGAAGGCGGTCAGTAGTCCGTCCTTGCGGTCGGCGGACGTGGGAGACTCCATGATCGATACCAGGTGCAAGCGGCATACCGGGCCGGACCGGCATTCGGAATCCCGGGACGGGCATGTCGGGGACAGTCAGCGAGGTCCATCCGTGCAAGACTCCGAGGGCGTCCAGTTTCTCCAGTGGTGCCTGCCCCGGCTGGGGCTGCGCTGGCAGGGTTTCCGGAAGGTCCGGAAGCGCGTGTACAAGCCGATCGGCCGACGGATCGAGGAGCTTGGCTTGTCGGGTCTTTCCGCGTATCGGTCTCATCTCGACGCCCACCCCGACGAGTGGGCGGTCCTCGATGGATTCTGCCGGATACCCATCTCGCGCTTCTACCGGGATCGCGGCGTCTTCCAGCATCTCGAGGGGGAAGTGCTGCCCGAGCTCGGCACACTGGCCGTCGCCCGGGGCGAGACCGAGCTCAGCTGCTGGAGCATCGGTTGCTCGTCCGGGGAGGAGCCCTATACGCTCGCCATCGTCTGGCGCCTGGGCCCGGGCCTCCGCGTTCCCGATCTCCATCTGCGCGTCCTGGCCACCGACATCGATCCCGAGAATCTCGCGCGGGCTCGCCGCGGCTGCTACTCGCGGAGCAGTCTCAAGGACCTGCCGCCGGCCTATCTCGAGCAGGCCTTCGTCCCGACGTCTCAAGGATGGTGTCTGGGCGAGGTATTCCGGCGGGGCGTGACATTCGCGGAGCAGGACGTCCGCCAGGCGGCCCCGCCGGGGCCGTTTCATCTTGTCCTCTGTCGGAACGTGGCATTCACGTACTTCGACGAGGGTCGCCAGCGCGACGTCCTGGGAACGATCGTGGAGCGCCTGCTTCCCGGGGGGGCACTCGTGATCGGCAGCGGCGAATCGCTACCCGGCGGTGTCCCGGGGCTCGAGGTCTGGTCTGCGAATTGCCGGATATACCGCCGGCGATAGCTTCGCGCGGGGCGCCACTGCGCGGCGCCAACCGGGCCCGTCGGGGTCGTAGCATCGAGCCGTGCCCGCCAGAAGAGCGTGAGGCGATCGAAGAGGCGTTGCGCCACTTCGGTTTGATTTGACGGCGGCCAGCGTCTACTTCAAACGACCGGTCCTTTTCGCGCCCCGCAGCAGATCCAAAACCGCACGATCACCTTCACGCCGGCGTAGAAGGGGCCCACTATTCGCTCGTCCTTTGATCCGGTAATAAGTCGGCGTCCCGGGCGCTCAGGACGGCGGCGAATGTCGCTCGGCCGGTCTATCGTCCAGACGCTCCGTCTCGGCGCGACGATGCCATCGCCAAACGCCGATGACCAGCATCGCTGCAAGCGCCCGGAGCCCGGTGAGACCGAGCCGGCGCTCTGCCCAGTGCACAACGGCCATGGTGGCTCAGATCTGATCCGTGAAAAAGCAAGCACCAACCCGAACGCAGGCGCGCCAGGCCTAAGCACGGAGCTTGCGGAGGAAGGTCCCGATTTCTGGCGGAAGCTGCCTCTCGAATTCGCTGATCTCGCCTGGCGAGATCGCCTCCGTGAGGACGCCGTAGACCGCCCCAAGCGCCCGCTCGGCCTCGCCCGCATGCACATCGAGCCCGGCGCCAATGTGGCGGACGAAGGCGTCCCGATTCATCAACTGTGAGGCGGGGACCTCAGCCAGTACTTGCGATTTCAGGAACCCGGGGAGCTGCGATAGGAAGTGACGCCTCGGCGCCGGGGCAGCGATGAGGTGCGTCAAGGCGCTCAGCACTATCCTCGACCGCCGCTCGGCCTCCTCAGGACCCGCCAGTGCCCCGGCCTTCTCTACCCGTGCCAGAAATTCATCTTTCGTCATCTCTCTCCTCCTCGAAAACCAGACCGCTTGGCCCGAAGCCGTTTCAAAATCAGTTGTGTGTGATCCGAAGGTCCGCACCCGCTATAAGCTTTGGGACCCATAGCACTGCTTCCGTGAGGTTTCTGGACGTTACTGGAATGGGGGATTCGAGCCAAGACAACCACGCTGGGGAGGCGAGGTACTCGCGCCGGTGCTCGACGAGGCGCTCGACCCGCTCCCGATACGCCGGACGCGCGAGGAACTCCCCGAGCCTCGCGGGCGAGGCGACCTGGAGCACGACCCACGGGTTGTGGGTCAGGGCCCAGACCTCGGGATCGAGCTGGCTCCAGAGCTCGTCCGTCGAGCTGCGTCAACGCGTCGCCCCCGACGGTGGCGCGGCACGGTATCTCGGGAACCGGTTCGAAAGCTCTTGCACCGGCAACCTGCCGCACGGCATTCGCCCGTCGGGTGATGGTCCCTCTCCGAATGTCCACAGATGCACATGTCCGCGTCCACAAATCATGACTCCGCAAGGCATGTGCCACCCAGCAAGGGCGTTGAATCGGGAAGTTAGGCGCCGCCCCCCTTAGGGAATCTGGACCCTGGGGACCTCACGTGAGGCATTCCTGCCCCAACAGGAGGCTCGCCAACGAGTGGGGAGAGAAGCACGACACCGAGGTGATCATAGACGGTATCGGATCGCCGGCATCAATCCCCGGGGCGACCCAGGTCCGCTGGCCGCTACTTTTTCTCCTGGTCCACCACCGTTTCCGCGGCCCGGAACCGGATCTTGCTGTGGGTGCCGCCATAGAACGGCTTGGTGACACGATGGTAGCGATTTTGCGGTAAGCGGCACCGGCTCCAGACCGACCCGCGCAGGAAGTGGCTTCTGGCGAGGTGATTGCAACCGGTTCTGGTGTCGGGCGGGAAGGAGCTGTCGATGTCGCTGCCGTGAGCGTTACGTGGCCCTGATCGCGCATTACGCATCGAGGCCGTGTCAGGCAGTGGGGCGCGCGCGCCTCATTGAGGCGTGCATGCTTGCCTCGCTTGGTCCCGGCAACTCGAGGAGGGGGGCGATGGCACTGCTCGCGGAGAGGCTCACGTGTAAGGAGCCGCCGGCGCTGGCCGCGCACGGACCGGCGGCGGCGGCGTTCAGCGTGAACAGCGGCCTCCGTCCTACTCTGGAAAGGAACCTCGCATGTCGAGTCGAGCTGACACGCGACGAAGCAGCGCTCCTGCGCGAGCTCCTCACCGTCTATCTCGCCGACTATCACCGTGACGTGGCGGGGACGGAGACCCGGAGTTCCGCCACACCCTTCAACGCCGATGCAACCTCATCGAGGAGTTCCTCGGGCGCCTGGAGCGCGCCGCCGCCTAGTCGGCGCCGACGTCAGGCGAAAGGAGGAGGGCATGGTGGACTTCGCCACCGAGGCGCATGTGGTGCAGGCGGCGGCTGACGAGTTCAAGCCGGCCTGCCTGGCCCTGCTCGCCAGCGGCGAGCTGGATCGGCGAGTCGCGACGGCGTGGGCTCACCTCGAGGACTGTGACCTCTGCGCGCGCTACTGCTATGTCAACCGGCGACGGACCGTCGAGGGGGCGGTGTGCCGAACCGGCGAGCGGGCGGTGGTGAACAGCCATGGCGCCCACCACGGTGAGGAGGATCCATTGCGGGGCTGGGCCGGGTCGGGAACGATCTTTTTCTCCTGGTGCAGTCTGCGCTGCGTCTTCTGCCTCAACTGGGAAATCAGCCAGACGGGGCTCGGACGCGAGGTGGAGGCGGAGGAGATCTCCGCGATGATGCTGGCGCTCCAGGCCCAGGGATGCCACAACATCAACCTGGTCACCCCGAGCCACGTAGTCGCCCAGATCCTGGCCGCGGTCGCCATCGCCGCTCGCCGGGGACTGCGCCTGCCGCTCGTCTACAACACCGGCGGCTACGACAGCCCGAGGCCCTGATCTTGCTCGACGGGGTGATCGATATCTACATGCCCGACATGAAGTACGGCGACTCCGAGACGGCCCGCCAATACTCGAAGGTGCGCAACTACTGGGAGGTCAACCAGGCGGCGGTTCGCGAGATGCATCGGCAGGTGGGCGACCTCCAGATCGACGAGCGGGGTCTGGCCCAGCGTGGTCTCCTGGTTCGGCACCTGGTGCTTCCGGGCGACATCGCGAACACCGAGAACGTCCTGGCCTTCCTTGCCCGGGAAATCTCGCGGAACACCTACCTGAACCTGATGGACCAGTACTTCCCCTGTTACCGCGCCGGGGATTACCCGCCCCTCGACCGGTCGATCACGGGCGATGAGTATGCGCGAGCCAGCGCGATCGCCGACAAGTACGGCCTCCATCGCCGCGACCGCCCGCGGCGGCAGCGGGCCGCAGGCTCGCCGTGATCGCGTTCGATCAGCTCGGGCTCAGCACGTCCATCCTGGCGGTGATCAAGGACGTTGGCTACGAGGCGCCGACACCCGTTCAGGCCAAGGCCATCCCGCCACTGCTGGCCGGGCGCGACCTCATCGGACAGGCGCAGACGGGAACCGGGAAGACCGCGGCGTTCGCCATCCCGATCCTCGAAGCCCTCGATCTCGATCAGGACCAGGTCCAGGCCCTTGTCCTCACGCCCACCCGGGAGCTGTGCATCCAGGTGGCGGAGGCGATCCATACGTATTCGAAGCACTTGGGACGGGTGCGCGTGCTTCCGGTCTACGGGGGCCAGCCCATCCAGCCGCAGCTCCGGCACCTTCGCGCCGGCGCTCACGTGGTCATCGGGACTCCGGCCGCATCATGGATCACCTGCGGCGCGGGACGCTGAGCCTGGCGGGCGTGAAGACCATAGTGATCGACGAAGCCGACGAGATGCTGCGCATGGGCTTCATCGACGACGTGGAGTGGTGGATGCGCGCCAACCCCCTGGTTTCCGTTGAAGTGGACGAAGTGGTGAGCCCGGAGCAGTGGATGAGTGTCATCGTTCGGCCGCTACGAGGAGCTCCCCGATACGCCCGAATGCCAGAGCGCGCGCGCATTCGCCCACACACTGCTGAAACGGCACGCCGTGTGGTGGGCGCCCGCTTACGTGAAAACAACACTCCGCGGCACACCGCGCCCGGTCGTACCGGTCTTCTACCGCATTCACGGTCTTCAGATTACCGGCCACCGCGCCACTCCTGACCCGGTGACGCCGCCTGCTACTCGGCTGTCGATGATCGACTCGGGCAAAGACGGTTGGCTGCAACACCTTCTGCGGCAGGTCCTGGGTAAGCGGAAAGCGTGACCCTCTGGTGAGGTTCGAGGGCGCTTCGGAGGTAGACGAACCAAGAACCGGCGGCCACCTGGACCGATCCGCCGAGCACATTCCCGATCGTCAACGGCAGCAGATTTCGGAAAATGAACGCGAACCAACTCGGGGCTTCTGCCTGCGCCTCGGGCCCAGCGCTCCTGAGAAAGGCCGGGTCCAGGCGGGCGATGAGCAATCCCAGCGGACCGCGCGCTGCGGGTGCTCGAGAGGCACAGAGTCTCATCGCGTTCAATGAGCTTGACGGATCAATTCCCTAGGTCAATTCCGGGGAAGACGGGTTCCACCGTTCCACCGTCGCCGTACGTTGAGTTCGGCGCGCTCTACGACCTCCACGGCGGTATGCTCGACCTGGGGAGGATGTCACAAGCGATGCGGCTCGGGATCGACTTCGGGACCACGCGAGTGGTGGTGGCGGCAGTCGACCGCGGCAACTATCCGATTCTTTCTTTCGAAACGCCCGAGGGGCCCATGGACTGGTTCCCGCCGGTGGTCGCTCTTCAGGGCGAGGACCGCCGCTACGGATGGGCGGCCTGGGCGAGCCAGGCGGAACCCGGCTGGACCTTCGTCCGATCGCTGAAGCGGACGCTCGAGGACGCCGGCCCGCAGACCATGCTCGAGGTCGACGGGACGCGCCACCTCGTCATGGAACTCCTGGTGGGGATGGGCGGCGAGCTGAAGCGCGCGCTGGGCCTCGACGGGCCCCTAGAGGTCATGCTGGGCGTGCCAGCGAATGCCAACAGCAACCAGCGCTTCCTGACTATCGAGGCCTTCCGGCGCGCCGGATTCCAGGTGCTCGGCCTGCTCAACGAGCCGTCGGCGGCAGCCATTGAGTTCGGCCACCGCCAGCAGTTCGTCGGCCGCCTCCTCGTCTATGACCTGGGCGGCGGGACCTTCGACGCATCCCTGGTGGAGCTCGACAAGAAAGTCCACACCGTGGTAGCGAGCGAGGGCATCGTCACGCTCGGCGGGGACGATTTCGATCACGTGCTCGCGGATATGGCGGTGGACGAGACAAGGCTCGCCGAGCTCTCGGTGGGCGAGTTGTTCCAGCTGTTGGAGGAATGTCGGCGGCAGAAGGAGGCGCTCCACCCCAACACACGCAAGATCGTCGTCGACCTGGACCACGCCCGGGAGGGCTGGGGGCAGGTCACGATCTCCGCCGCGGCGTTCTACGAGCGCTGCCGCCCGTTGGTCGAGGAGACGATCCGTACCGTGGCTGGACTGGTGGGCAACGATTCGATCGACGTGCTCTATGTCACCGGCGGGGGCAGCGAGCTGCCCTTGGTGAGCCGCATGCTCCGCGAGGCGTTCGGCCGCCGCGTCCGGCGGAGCGCCTACTCACGGTCGGCCACCGCTATCGGCCTCGCCATCCAGGCTGACGCCGCGTCGGGCTACACGCTCCGCGACGTGTTCGCCCGCAACTTCGGGGTGTGGCGCGAGGCCGAGGGCGGACGGGTCATGGTGTTCGACGTCATTTTCCCACGCGGGACCCGGCTGCCGAGTCCGGGGGAGCCCCCGCTCTCGGTCGAGCGCCACTATCATCCGGTCCACAACGTGGGGCATTTCCGTTACCTCGAGGCCAGCCATGTGGACGGCGAGGGGCGGCCGCAGGGCGACATCGCGGCGTGGGATGAGGTCTGGTTCCCCTTCGACCCCTTGCTCGCCTCCCATCCCGACCTCCCGTGGGCTTCGGTGGTCCCCTCCGAGACGGTAGCCAGTCAGGAGATCGAGGAGCACTACGCGTGCTCCGCAGCCGGGAGGGTAGCGGTGACGATCCGCAATGTCACCGCGCAGTACCAGCGGGAGTACACCATCGGCCGATGGGCACCGCCAGCGGCACCGGTGGTCCTTCCCACCAAGGGCCGACGCCGTCGTTGATCTGCCGTTATGGTCCACACAAGTGCACGTGGAGGGATCACGATGCGTTTGGGGATTTTCAGGCCTGGGCTCGAGCCTCTGTCGGACGCCCAACGCCTACATCTGGGGCACCGAGGCGGCCGCGCTGGCACGGCAAGTGAGCGCGCTGCTGCCCGCCGGCGCCCGCGTGCTCGACCTCGGCTGCGGCTAGAGCCGCAAGAGCGTCTTTCTTTGCGGAGTGCGGCTTCGATGTGACGGGCGTCGATATCGCCGGGCCGGGCTCTCCAAGGCCGAGGGCTTAGACAGGAGGCTTTGGGGAGGCTCACTGGGCGGCCGATGGAGCTCTCCAGCGAAACCTGCCGTCCTCGGTTGTCGGTCAGGCGGAATTCCGGCGCGGGGCGCCTCGACGAAGTGGCAAGGGCCCGCCAGCGGTAGGGTTGGTGCCATGCTGCGGCGGCGTCCACGAAGTCCTGCCGGGAGTGAGTCGAAGCGCGGGTCGACGAGGACCGGTGCGCGACGTATGACCGCCTGCGGCGGGCGGCGGTCAACACGCAGTGGACGCTGCGCCCCCAAGGTGGTCCTCGGGCACAGCAGGACAACGAGCCTCATCGGCGCCTCGTACGCCGGCGTGCGGGCGACAGGGAGGCCCCCGGGGCTAGTAGCGGTAGTAGTCGGGCTTGTACGGGCCGCCCTTCTCCACGCCGATGTAGCGGGCCTGCGCGTCGGTCAGCTCGGTGAGGCGCGCCGAGAGCTTCTGGAGCTGGAGCCGCGCGACCTTCTCGTCCAGGTGCTTGGGGAGCATGTAGACCCCGATTGGATACTTGCCGGGGTTGGTGAAGAGCTCAATTTGCGCGAGGACCTGGTTGGCGAACGAGGAGCTCATCACGTAGCTGGGGTGGCCGGTGGCGCACCCCAGGTTGACCAGCCGGCCTTCCGCGAGCAGGATGATCCGCTTGCCGTCCGGGAAGATGACGTGGTCGACCTGCGGCTTGATGTTCTCCCACTTGTACTGGCGGAGCGAGGCCACGTCGATCTCGTTGTCGAAGTGGCCGATGTTGCACACGATCGCGTTGTTCTTCATCCGCTTCATGTGCTCGTGGTTGATCACGTGGAAATTGCCGGTGGCGGTCACGAAGATGTCGGCTCGGTCGGCGGCGTTCTCCATGGTCACCACCCGGTAGCCCTCCATCGCGGCCTGGAGCGCGCAGATCGGGTCGATCTCGGTGATCCACACCTGGGCGGAGAGCGCGCGCAGCGCCTGCGCCGACCCCTTGCCCACGTCCCCGTAGCCGCAGACCAGCGCGACCTTGCCCGCCACCATGACGTCGGTCGCCCGCTTGATGCCGTCCACGAGCGACTCCCGGCAGCCGTAGAGATTGTCGAACTTGCTCTTGGTGACCGAGTCGTTGACGTTGATGGCGGGGAACTTGAGCCGACCCTCCTTCGCCATCTGGTAGAGGCGCTTGACCCCGGTCGTGGTCTCCTCGCTCACCCCACGGATGTGGGCGAGCCGGGTGGAGTACCACGTCGGGTCCTTAGCCAGCTTTGCCTTGATGGCGGCGAACAGCGCGCTTTCCTCCTGGTTCGTCGGGTGAGCGATGCTCGCGACGTCCCGCTCGGCCCCCGCGCCCAGGTGCAGCAGCAGGGTGGCGTCCCCTCCGTCGTCCACGATCATGTTCGCGTACGCGCCCTGCGGCCACTCGAAGATGCGGTGGGTGTAGTCCCAGTACTCGTCGAGCGACTCGCCCTTGCGGGCGAACACCGCCGTGCCGCCGGCGGCGATCGCGGCGGCCGCGTGGTCCCGGGTCGAGAAGATGTTGCAGGAGGCCCAGCGGACCTCGGCACCGAGCGCCTGGAGCGTTTCGATCAGGACGGCGGTCTGGATCGTCATGTGGAGGGAGCCGGCGATGCGGGCCCCGCAGAGCGGCTTCCTGCCCGCGTATTCCTCGCGGATGGCCATGAGGCCCGGCATCTCGGTCTCGGCGATCTGGATCTCCTTCCGACCCCAGTCGGCGAGGCTCAGATCGGTAACGACATGGGCCTGGTGCGGGGTAGACTTGATGGTGACGCTCATCTCGCGCCCTCCTTAGTAGCATGGGGAGTCTTGCCCAAGGCCGCCGAGCCGGCAAGCAGGAAAGACGCCAGGATGAGGGATCGGGAACCGCGCCATCGCCCGTCCGTCACGGGTGCGCCCGATTGACGGATAGGGGAGCCGTCCGGTGAAGCCCAAGCGCCTTGTGGTCGTCCGGTTCCGCAAGGACCGGACGAAGTGGGAGGTGGACTACTTTAACCCGCCCGCCTCCGTGCCGCCCCGGGGTCCGCCGGCTATTCGCCACCGAGGAGGAGGCGCTTCGGCACGCGGCGCAGGCCGCCGCGGGCCTAGAGGCCGGGATTCCGCCGGCCCGCGAGACGGCCATCACGCTGGCCGCGGCGTTCGAGCGGTACTTCAAGGCTAAGGCCCGGAAGCGGTCCCTGGCGGCGGACCGGCGCATCTCTGAGCACCTGCTCGCGGAGCTCGGCGCCACCACCCGGCTCCGGGACCTGACGGCCTCCCGGATCGCCGCCTACCGGGAGCGCCGCCTTGCGGCCGGCTCGGTCAGGCGGAAGGACAAGACCGGCAAGCCCGCGCGCCTCTCCGCGGCAAGCACCAACCGCCCGCTCGCGTTGCTCCGGCACCTCCTGAGGCTCGCGCATGAGGAGTGGGAGGTGCTGCCGACCGTCCCGAAGGTCCGGCTTGAGAAGGAGCCGCAGGGCCGCCTCCGGTGGCTCGAACCCGACGAGGAGCGCCGCCTGATCGCGGCGTGCAAGGCGTCGGCGTTGCCGCACCTAGCCGACCTCGTGACGGTGGCGCTCGAGACCGGCATGCGGCGCAGCGAGGTCGAGGGGCTGACGTGGGATCGGGTGGACCTCTCGCGTGGTGTGCTCCGGCTCGAGATCACTAAGTCCGGCCGGCGCCGAGAGGTCCCGATGCGCCAGCGCGTCTACGATGTGCTGGTCAGCCGCCCGGGCGCCCGCGAGGGTCGCCTCTGGCCCGAGGGGAGTACCCGCGCGGGCTTCGAGGACGCCGTGGAGGCCGCGCGACTGGACGCCCCCTTCCGGTTCCACGACTGCCGGCACCACTTTGCCAGCTGGTTCATGATGCGCGGCGGATCCCTGCCCGCGCTACAGAAGATCTTGGGCCACGCCTCGCTGGCGATGACGATGCGATACGCGCACCTGAGCCCAGAGCACCTCCGCGGGGAGATGGCGAAGACCGAGCGGCCCGTCGCCTTGGAACCAGTTGCTGGAACCAGGGTGGGGCAGAGGGGACAGGAAGCGCCAGAAGTGCTAGAGTCTGCAGATGAACGCCGGGGTAGCTCAGTGGCAGAGCAACTGATTCGTAATCAGTAGGTCGCGGGTTCGACTCCCGCCCCCGGCTCCAGCCAGATCAGCTACTTCCGAGGCGCCCTCCTCCCCAAACCCCGGCTTGGTGCCAACTTTGGTGCCAAACTTTTCCGATTCCGCCTCGCGACGCGCGGCGGGGTGCTCCACCCAGCCTCTGTGTTGTCCTGCGGGATCCAGTGCGCATAGTGCGCGAGGGTGGTCGTGGGCCGAGCGTGGCCGAGCTGGGCCGCGACGTACGTGATGGGCGCGCCCTCGGCCAGGAGATGCGTCGCGTACGTGCGCCGGGCTCGCGCCGGCCCTCTGGACCGGGGCGTGGGTGGACCGTGCCAGGCACTGGAGCATGGTCTTCTGCGAGCTGCTCGCCCTGACGGTCATCGTGACCGCCTTCACCCTCCGTCCGCGGCGGCGGGAGCCGGCCGCAGCACGTCGCGGGAGGGGACCCGCCTCCGCGGCTACGACAGGTGGAGCCAGCGCCGAAGCTTGCGGACGGGTCCATCGCGGCCGGTGCTCGCCGACTCGTCCTCGTCGCTGAAGACCACCCCCTCAGGTCTCCGCTTCGCGCTCGGCAAGAGCTCCGCCACGCCAGCCTGGAGGGCGTGGGCGGCGTCTCCGATGAGCTCGCCAAGATCGGCAACCACCCTGTGGGGCGGCGGCTCGCTCCAGTCGACATAACGATAGGGGCGCACCGGGAGCCCTTGGACATGGGGGGCACCCGGGACGCCTCGGCGGGCCGGCCGGGAGCGGCCGCGAGCTCGTCGTCGTGTGCCGGCGCTACCGGTCCCGGCCGAGACGGTCTTGACGCCGCGGACCGCAGCGGCACGCAGGCGCCGACTGTGGAGCCGCCGATGTAGGAACGCGGTGGCGACCGCGTCCACGAAGCCTTGCTTTTCGGGTTCATCCACCTTGCCGCCTCTCCAGGCTCGTGAGCTCCGGCGGGACGTGCAGCGGGATCTGACCTCGGAAGCCCGCCATCCAGTTGGTTCGTATACACCCGGGGTCAGGCTTTGGGTTATGAGTCGGCTTGAGACCGTGTCGGCAACCCTCTGATCTCGCGAAGAATGCCCACAACGATGAGCACTTGAACGATGCGCCGACGAGTGCGACAACGACCAGACCGTGCCCGCTGGCGGCACGTGACGACCATGCAGCCGCAAGTCGTCTGGCGAGTGGTGAGGAAGAATTCACTCTTTCTCCGGTGCTTTGACTTCTCTCTCCGGCCACGCCAGCGCCAACATCAGCGCTACCCAATTCCGATGGACACTTCGGCAAACCGATGAAAGGCGCTTTGCCATGCAGGATCCGTCCGCGCTATCAACAGCACGATCGCCAGCGTGACGCCCCCGAACCGATATGCAGTAAGATCCCAGTGCGCCAGGGCGCGGAACAGTCCCAGGATGAAGACGCAAGTACCGATGCCTGAATCTCCACGGTCTGGTCTCGGCTGCACCGAGCGTTCACCCGAGGTAGATCTGATGGCGGCCGGTACGAGGCGGCGGCAGATTGTTCCTGAGAATCTGCTCATCTATGGCCCGGCGCACACCTTCCCCATCGGCGCCCGGCAGAATCCAGTCCACGCGCGCCTTCACCCGGGGCAGGGCGTTCTCCGGACAGGCCGACCACCCGCACGCGTCCAACAGATCGAAGTCGTTCTCGGCATCACCGATGGCCAGCACGTCGGCCGCCGATACGCCGAGCCCGAACAGTGCAATCATGAGCCCGGTGCCCTTCGAGATCCCGGCCGGAAGCAGCATCAATGCCCCCCGGTTCTCCACGAGCGTCAGTTCCACCTCCGCTTCCGCCAGCGCGCCGAGGACCGCATCACGGTGATCGTGGGTTGTCGCCACGATCACCCGTCCGCCCCGGAACGGCACTTGGCGACGGTCGAGCGCCCACAATAGCCGAAGCGACGGCGCGGGCCCCTCATCACGGACGGCGCTGTCTGCCGGGAAATACAGCACAGCGCCGTTCTCGGCCACGACGGCGTCGAAGACATCAAGCCGCTCGCAGACACGCGCCAGCTCCAAGAGGATGCGTCCCGTCACGAGGACGAGACGGATGCCGGCCGCTCGGGCCCGCTGCAACGCCTCGAGCGTGGAGGCGGCGATGGTGTCCTGCGTCGCGAGCGTTCCGTCGTAGTCACAGGCGAGCGCGCGAAATGGCAGGACACGATCGCGCGCGCCTCCGTTTGCTGAGGATGTTGACACGCGCCGCTTACTCCGCTTCGAGCTGATCGCGGATCCGCTCCGGCATGTCGATGGCGCTCACGATGCCGACGAGGTCCTGGGTCTCAGGCGGCACGACCGGAACGGCGCCAGGTCCCCCTCCCCGGCCAGGCTGGCGTCCGACGACACGGCGATTCGGGCTCATGGCGCTCGCGTCTCCTCGCTGGAGTGCCGATACCCTCGCGCGATCGTCCAGGTCGTACGTGTGACGGACGATCATAGTTCCTCGTACCGCAGAGAGCTTCATCGCGACTCAGCCCGCGTCCTTCAGGCCGTGCAGCGCACCCTCCAGCCAGGGAGGGGTGAGCCCGAGTGCGGCCACCGTCCGGAGAACCCGGCCGGGGCTGCCCAGATCACACCAGGTCACGGCCGGCAGCCTCGACACGGCCAGCGTGCCCGGGCAGCGCTGCAGCACTGACCGCGAGAAGTTGGCGCTGGGCGCCAGCGCGTAGGCCTGGCGCATCGCCCAGGTCTCGTCCTCGGTGCCGAAGAAGCCGGCCAGCCGGTCCAGCCGCCCGGTCAGCTCGGGCACGCATTCGGCGCCGGCTGCGGCGAGGGTGTCGACCGCGGCCACGAGGACGAACGTGTTCCAGAGGCATCCACTCGCATGGAGCGCAGAGGCGAGCTCGACCGAGGGCTTCTCCCAGAAGCGGAGGATCCGATACACGGGGCTCTCGGCCGTCCGGCCCACCGGCGGCCCCGCCTCGATCCAGCCGTACTCGGTCTCCGGCTCCGTGGGCTGGGCGCCGAGCAGCACCATCCACTCGGGATGCTGCCGGACAAACTGCGCGACGCCTCCGATGTGCCGGATCAGGTCGGCCTCTTCCCGGACCAGATGGTCGGCGGGGGTCACCACCACGGTGGCCCTGGGGTCGCGCGCCCGGATCCAGTGGGCGGCCAGCAGCACCGCGGCCGCCGTGCCGCGGTCCTCGGGCTGGAACAGCATCCGGGGATAGCCCCGCTCCCGCAGGGCGCCCGTGATGTAGGCGGCATGCCGCCGCATCGTCACGACTACCGTGTGCTCCGGGCGAGTGAGCGGCGCGAACCGGTCGACGGTCTGCTGCAGCAGCGACCGGGAGTCGAGCAGCGGCACGTACTGCTTGGGACGCTCATCGCCGGAGACCTCCCGGACGAGCGGTCGCAGCCGGACCCCTTCGCCCCCCGCCAGGACGACACTCCAGAGCGAGCCGTCGCGACTCACGGGGTCGACACCCGCCATCGCCTTGCCCGAGAGATAGCTACCGGTCATCTTCATCCTCCCCGAATATCGTCCCCG
>DATIWG010000033.1:0-2169 GCA_035519555.1 Nitrosotalea sp.
CTTCCACATCGCGGTGGCCACCTCGATCGTGAAATCGGCCTTCAGCGGCTTCTGGATGGCGATGGTAGCCGCCCGCTCGAGCGCATTCAGCTCGACCTGGGGGTCCGGCGGTAGCACGATCACTGCGATGTCCGGGTCGCGTGAGGCCGCTTCCTGCACGTCGCCCAGGACGTCTCCGCCCGGAGCGGGCGACGGACCCGCCAGGACCAGGCGCACGTCGTGATGCTTCTTGACCAGGCGGTAGGCGTTGATCACGCCGAGCGGATCGTGCTGCCGCTCGAACGGGCCGACCTGCAGGAGGATCGGCTTGTCGCGCGGCACCCGGAGGCGGTCCATCTGCACCGCCTGCTCGGCCCGCGTCATCTCGCGGTTGCGCTCGGAGAGGGGGTCGATGGACGGGTAGACGATGAACCGCGGGATCGACAGGGGAGCCGCGAAGCGGGCGAGCGAGAATACCGCCGCGTTGTAGCGCTGGATGATCGGCCGCAGCGCGTTCCAGAGCTGCGGCTGGGCCGAGGACAGGTCCTGATGGCAGCGCCAGACCCATCGGGCCGCGTCGGTCCGCTCCTCGACGAGATGGAGCGGGGGCGCGTCGTGCACCATGACCAGATCGGCGTCGAGCTGCAGTCGCCGTGCGTTCTCCACCCCGGTCTCGCGCAGCCGGGCCAGCATGACCTCGGTGATCACCTGCTCGGTGCCCGCGAGGGCCTTGCTCACCGCCCGGCTCACCTGGTCGAAGTCGGCGGTGCCGATCGTGACCTCCCACGTCGTCTCCACCCCCAGGTCACTGAGGATCGGGACCACCCGGTTGAGAGCCTCCACCACCGGACCGCCGTAGCGCGAGGCGTTCACGTGGACGATTCGCCGGCCCCGGAGGCGCTCGCCGATGCGCATGAGGAAGTCGATCGTGCCGCGGGGCGCCACCTGGCGGTAGTCGTCGAGCTTGACCAGTGAACCCTGGGCCATCAGAAGTCCCCTCCGGGAAGGGCGTCGGTCAGCACGCTGAGGTGTCGGTCACGGATGCGCTCGAGGCTGCCCGCGTGTGGGTCGATGTGGGCCAGCCGCTCGGCCAGCTCCGCCAGCCCGAGCGCCCCGCCGACCCACTCCGCGAAGTCGCCGCGGCCGCGGCCGGATCGATAGCGCGCCTCGATGGTGTGGTAGAACAGCGCGCTCACGTCCACCTCGGCCAGCGCGTCGCGGAACTCGGCGAGCGTCCGGGCCTGATGGCCGGTGGGCACCGGGACCAGGTGGATCTGGAAGAATCGGAAGCGCTTGCCCTGGGTGCGCGGCGGCGCAGCGCCCAGGTGCTGCAGATGGTCGGAGATGATGGCGATCAGCTCCTCGCGCACGCGCTCCATGGAGCCGGCCTCGAAGGCGTCGACGCCGGCCAGCCGCTCGGCCAGGCGCACGTCGCGGATCTCGCTGCCGACCCAGAGCGCGAAGTCGTTGGGATACGCCTCCGCCAGCACCGGGCGGCGCAGGAGCGAGGCGGAGGTGTGGCAGAAGATAGACTCGATCGGCACGAGCGCGATCTGGTCGAGCAGCTCGCGCGCATCGTGGGCCTCCTGGGGCAGGAGCTCGTTCAGCTCGAGGCAGCCGAGGAAGACGAAGGGTTGGGTCGCGCTCATGCGGTAAGCTCTCCCGGAGGACGAGACCGGTGAACATTTTGCTGCTGAGTCGTGAGTATCCGCCGAACGTTTACGGCGGCGCGGGCGTGGTGGTGGATCATCTGAGCCGCGCGCTCGCGCGACTCGCCGCCGTCGAAGTGCGCTGCTTCGGCGACCAGGCGCAGGCGGGGCCGCGCCTCACCGTGCGCGGTTATCTCCCGTGGGAGCGTCTCGCAGGCGGTGCGGAGGCGCCATACGCGCCGGCCCTGGAGGCCCTGTCGGTCGGGCTCGCGATGGCGCGCGACCCCGTGCGCGCCGACGTGGTGCACACCCACACCTGGTACGTCGGGCTCGGAGGCATGCTCGTGCAGTCGATCCACGACGTGCCGCTCGTGGTCACGCTGCACAGCCTGGAGCCGCTCCGCCCGTGGAAGGCCGACCAGCTCGGTACCGGCTACGCGGTGTCGAGCTGGGCCGAGCGCCTGGCCGTCGAGCGGGCCGACCGCGTGATCGCGGTCTCGGCCCAGATGCGCGCCGACATCCTCGCGCACTTCCGCGTCGA
>DATIWG010000034.1:0-37756 GCA_035519555.1 Nitrosotalea sp.
CGGCGTCAGCCGCCTGACGGGCTCGAATCGGTCTCGAGCAGCTCCGGAAACGCGCGGACGATGCGATGCGGGACCACCCCGCTGGCCTTGGGCAGGCCGAGGCCGGGGCCGTCCACCCAGATCCCGCGCAGGCCGAGGCGCTGGGGCGCGGCCACGTCCCACTCGAGGTTGTCCCCCACCATCCACGCCTCGTCGGCCTTGATGCGGAGCTTGGACAAGGCGTAACGGTAGACGACTTCCTGGGGCTTGCCGACCCCCATCTCTCCCTCGATCACGATGACGTCGAAGAACCGCTCGAGATCGTGCTGGGCGATCTTGCGCCGCTGGTGCACGGTGTCGCCGTTGGTGACCAGGGCCATCGGCACGCCCCGGCCGCGCAGCGCCTCCAGCGCGTCGGTCACGCCGGGGAACAGCACCATCCGCGCCCAGCGACGTTCCGAGAAATCGGCTGCGATCGTCGCGGCCATCTCCTCGTCGGCCCGGCCGACCGAAGCGAGGGCGTGCGCGGTGATCCGCGTCCACGCGCGCAGCATGTCGGTGCGCTCGATGCGGTGCCGGCCGGGATCGCTCCAGAACCAGCGGCGGGTCTCCGCGATGGCCTTGACGAGGCCCGACGGGTCGATCCCGACCGGGCCCGCGTGGGCCTCGCAGGCGTGTTGCCAGCACTCGTCGACGCCGCCCGTGTAGTCGAGCAGGGTGTCGTCGAGGTCGACCAGGAGCGCCTTCACGAGGCCTCCTCTGCCGGGACCGATGCGGGGGCGAACGGGGCGAGGTCGGGACGGCAGATCGCCCGGAAGTTGCACCAGCGGCAGATCCGGAGCTCCTCCGTCTTCTCGAACCCCGACTCCTCGGCCAGGTTGCGCTCGGGATCCTTGAGATAGGCCTTCATCGAGCGTACCGACAGGCGGATGTGCTCGCGCACTCGCTCGAGGCTCGCCGCGTCCCACGGGTGCGCGGTGACCTTGCCTTCCCGCAGATTGACTTCCAGGAGGTCGACGCGGCTCAGGTCCACGCCGAGCACCTCGAGGGCGTAGAGAGCGTAGCCGCCGAGCTGCAGCGCGGCGCCGTCGCCGGTGCCACCGGTCTTCCAGTCCAGAAGCTGCAGGCGATCGGCCTCGTTCCAGTAGCCGAAGTCGGGTGCAGTGAAGACGCGTGTGCCCTCGAACGGGAACGAGCCGATGTCCTCGATGAAGATCCACCGCTCGGTCGGCGTGCGTCGGATCTCGGCCAGGACCGGCAGCCGGTGGAAGTTACGCAGGCAGCGCACCACGTGGTCGCGCAGCGCTTGCCATTCGCTGTCGCGGATCGGCACCCCGTACTCGTGCTCGAACAGCGACGGGCGCTTCGGGGTCTCGCGATAGACCCCGTTCCGGGAGCCCTTCCACTCCTCGCGCATCTGGCGCACGGTGTCGTCGATCAGCGAGGCCTCGCTCAGCCCGTGGCCGTCCCGCAGGGCGAGCAGCCAGCGCTCGATGGCCTCGTGGACGAGGCGTCCCGCCCACATCTGACGGGTCGCGAGCTGCTTCAGGATGTAGAGGCGGCGAACCAGCGGATCGCTGTCGACCGACCAGCCGCCCCAGGCGCCGTAGTACTGATAGTAGTAGCGGCGGCGACACTCCTGGAACACGTTGTCGCGGGTGCGCGACCAGGAGAATTCATTGGTGAGATCGGCCACGTCCACAGCATAGCATTCCGGCCGCGAGACCCTGGCGCGGGAGCTTTCCCCGGGCGCCCGGCGCCGCCCCGGCCCGGGTCGCGGTGGACACACTGGCCGCGGGAGGGCCGCAGACCGGCCTCCGATCCTACGAGGGGCTCCACGCCTACGACTGCTCGGCCGGGACCGCGAGGCGCGGGCGCTCGTCGAAGAGGTCACCCCGACCCGCAAGCTGAACGTGGACCACTTCGCGGGAGCGTTCGCCCTGGCGGCCAAGCCCGAGCCGGCCGGCGACCGCGACAAGGCCCGCACCGACTACGGGGGGTCGTGGCCCTCGGCCAGGGCGCCGACGGCGACCGGCCGGAGCTCAGGCAGGCGAAGGACTTCATCGCCGGGAAGTGGTCTCGACGCGATCGGCCGGGGAACCTCAACGGCCCCCGCGCAGTTTCCGAGCGCGAGGGCTTTCCGATGGCAGGATGCGCCTTGCCGACCGGATGGGGGGCGTGTTAGCCTCTGCCGGCCTCGCGGAACGAGAATCCAAGTCGGAACGACGGAGCGCGAGCTCGGATCAGCGGGCTCGCGCCGTCATCTAGGTCGCGGTGCTGCCGATGGACTCTCCACCAACACAAGAAGGAGGGATACCCTCATGAGGCGTTCGCACGACGTCCGAGCCGGCCTGATGGACCGACGTTCATTACTGCAGGGCATGGCGCTCCTGGGGGGACTGACGCTTTGCCCCCGGATCGCGGGCGCGCAGGCCGGGGCGGCCAAGGCCGGCACGATCATGGTGCGCTGGCTGGGCGGCGGCGTGGTCGAGCTGGCCACGTCGGACTACAAGCAGATGGCCTACATCGACGCCTGGATCTGGAACAACGCGGGCTGGTCGCGGTTCAACGTTCCCAAGCCCCCCGAGTACGCCTCGAAAGAGGGATTCGTGCAGTACGTCAAGGCGAAGTCGCCCCAGGCCGTGCTGGTGCTGCTCACCCATGATCACGGTGATCACATCGGCGACTACTTCGAGATGCTCGAGGCCCTCAACGCCGCGGGCCTGCCGGTCAAGACGGGCGGACAGAGCGATCTCATGCGCAAGGGCCTCGTCCCCGAGTTCAAGAAGGCCAATCTCGACCCGGCGCAGATCGTCCTCAACTCGGGCGGTAGCATGAACTTCGGCGGCACCTCCAAGCACGGCGACATGACCGTGAATCTCGTGCCGGCCGTCCACTCGACGCTGGCCGGCTACCCGTCGGCCGGCTTCATCCTCGACATCGGCGGAGTCCGCGTGTACGCGAGCGGCGACACCGACCTCTTCGGCGACATGAAGCTGATCGGCGAGCGCTACCGGCCCCAGCTGGGCTTCTTCTGCGTCGGCGACGGGCCGTACACGATGGGCCCCAAGGACGCGGCCCGCGCCTGTCAGATGATGGGCGTATCGCAGGCGGTGCCGGTGCACTACGCCCACAATCCCCAGGTGATGGGCATCCAGGCCGGCGAGGAGTTCCGGGCGGCGGTCGCGGCCATCGCGCCGAGCGTGAAGGTGCACGTGATGAAGCCGGGGGACAGCATCAAGGTCACCGCCTGATCCGGCCGGGCGCAGCAGCGGGGTGCAGGCGCGCAGCACCCGCCGCGGTCAAGGTGTTCCCGATCAACCCCGGCGCGAACCCGACGTTCCCATGACGCGGGCGAGCGGCTCCAGGCGGGGCGCGGCGCGGCGACTGACGCGCCGCGCTCTTGCTCGCTCGCGGTCGGGCGTGCTAGGCTCCCCGCACTTTCCGGGGGGCAATGGAGCGCCTCCCATCACGCCGGGGCCAAGGGAGACTCCGATGCCATTCGTGAACATCCGGATCTACGAGGGCTGGGGCAAGGAGCGCCTGAACGAGATCGCCAAGCGGGTCACCGCCGCGATCACCGACGTCACCCAGCTGCCCAAGGAAGCGGTCTGGGTGGTCTTCGAGGAAGTGGACCCGCCCGACTGGTACGTTGGCGGCAAGCCCGGCGAGCGCATGGCCAAGAAGTGATCAGCAGTACCGTCACGCTCAGAGACGCGCGCTTCGCCCAGGTCGTGGGCTCCACGGTCGAGTTCGAGCGCATCGCCAGCGGGTGCCTGTTCACCGAGGGGCCGCTCTGGCATCCCGGCGGCCAGTACTTGCTCTGGAGCGACATGCCGGGCGACCACCTCCGCCGGTGGTCCGCCAAGGACGGCGTCACGACGTTCCGCAAGCCCTGCAACAAGTCCAACGGTCTCGCCTGGGATCGGCAGGGGCGCCTGCTGGCCTGCGAGCACGCCTCGAGCCAGGTCTCGCGCACCGAGAAGGACGGACGCATCATCCCGCTGGCCACCCACTACCAGGGCAAGCAGCTCAACAGCCCCAACGACATCGTCTGCGCGGGGGACGGAGGCATCTACTTCAGCGACCCGCCCTACGGGCGCGCCGAGTTCTATGGGGTCCCGCGCCCGCAGGAGCTGTCGTTCCAGGGCGTCTTCCAGGTAGGCCCGGATCCGAAGAGCCCGGTCCTGGTGGCCGACGACTTCGACCGGCCCAACGGGCTCTGCTTCTCGCTCGACGGCCGGCGCCTCTTCGTCAACGACACCGCCCGTCAGCACATCCGGGTCTTCGACGTGAAGCGCGACGGCACGCTCGCGGGCGGGAAGGTCTGGGCCGAGACGACGGGCGAGGGCAAGGGCGCGCCCGACGGCATGAAGATCGACTCCCGGGGCAACGTGTACTGCTGCGGCCCGGGCGGCATCCACGTCTTCACCCCGGAGGCGGAAAGCCTGGGCGTGATCCACGTGCCCGAGTACGTCGCCAACTTCGCCTGGGGCGACGCGGACCTCCGGAGCCTCTTCATCACCGCCTCCACCTCGGTGTTTCGCATCCGCACCGCCGTCGCCGGTCTGCCCGCTCTGTGAGGACCCGACCCGCAATCACTCGTCGCCAAAGGAGGCTTTCCATGATGCTGCGCGTACTCACGATGCTGCTGGCCCTGGCCCTGGCTATGCCGATGGCGGCCAGCGCCCAGAAGCCGATCAAGGTCGGCGTGCCCTTGCCGCTGTCGGGCCCGCCCGCGCTGTTCGGGGACCCCGCCTCCAAGGGTGCCCAGATGTACGTGGACGAGATCAACGCCAAGGGCGGCGTGCTCGGTCGAAAGATCGAGCTGGTCATCCGTGACTCCAAGGCGGACGCCAACGAGGCGGTGCGGGTCGCCCGCGAGATGATCCTGAAGGACAACGTGGACTTCCTGATGGGCACGCTGACCTCCGCGGAAGGCCCGGCGGTCTCGGTGGTGGCGAAGGAGAACAAGATCGTCTTTATCGCGCCGATCCCGAAGACCGACCAGCTCACCGCCGCCGACAAGCTGCACCCCTACGTGTTCCGCGTCGCGGCCAACACCACCATGGAGGGCCGCAGCGCCGCCGAGATCGTGGCCAAGTGGCCGGTGACCAAGGTCGCCACCATCGCCTTCGACTACGCCTACGGCCAGGACGTCACCAAGGCCTTCGTCGACCACATCAAGAAGCTCAAGCCGACCGTGCAGATCGTGGACCAGCAGTGGCCCAAGATCGGCGAGCAGGACTACAACCCGTTCATCAACGCCACGATGGCCAAGAAGCCGGAGGCCATCGTGTCGTCGATCTGGGGCGGCTTCTTCGTCACCTACGCCAAGCAGGGCAAGGCCCTCGGCATGTTCGACGCCGTGAAGTACAATTTCATCGGCCTGGGCGAGGCGGCGACCCCGGAGACCACCAAGGCGATGGGCGCCGACTATCCGGTGGGCATCTGGGGCAACTCCTACGACGCGTTCTACTGGGGGGAGACGCCCGCACACCGCGAGTACACCCAGCGGCTCTCCAAGTACCTGAAGGACGAGTACCCGTCGTCGTGGGCCATCCAGGGCTACATCGGCATGCAGTTCCTCGCCGAGGCCATCAAGAAGGCGGGCAGCACCGACTCGGACAAGGTCTCCAAGGCCCTGCTCGGCCTCACCATCGACACCCCGATCGGCAAGCAGACTATTCGAGAGAAAGATCACCAGGCGAACCGCGGCCAGCTCTACGGCAAGACGGTGAAGGATCCCAAGTACCCGTTCCCGATCATGAAGCCTATCGAGTACGTGGACCCGACCAAGTTCATGGACTAGCCTGTGCTGGCCCGCCGCGTGACGCCAGGGGCGGGGGGCATGCCCTTGTTCGATACCCCACTCACCGGGCACGCCCCCCGCCCCTGGCGTCACGCGGCTACCCGTTGCGTCCGACCATGAGCTCGATCGAATCCCCGCTCGTTAGAGTCATCGACTAGACCACGGCTCGATGGATCCGTCGTTTGTTTTTGCGCAGAGTCTGAGCGGCATGACCGCCGCGATGTTCCTGTTCCTGATCGCGTCGGGGCTGTCGCTGATCTTCGGGGTGCTGCGGGTGCTGAACTTCGCCCACGGCACCTTCTACATGCTCGGGGCCTACTGCGCCTTCCAGTTCGTGCAGTGGATCGGGCTCGACGGGGGGCGGTTCTGGCTGGCCGCGCTCGGCGCCGCGCTCACGATCGCGGCCCTGGGTGGGATCGTGGAGCGCTTCCTCTTCCGACATCTCTACGGCAAGGAGGAGCTCTACCAGCTCCTCTTCACCTACGCCCTGGTGCTGATCCTGGGCGACGTGGCCAAGCTCATCTGGGGCACCCAGCAGAAGTCGGTGAGCCGGCCGGCCGAGCTGACGGGCGCCTTCCACGTGTTCGGGGCCACCGTCCCACACTACAACCTGTTCATCCTACTGTTGGGCCCGGCGATCGCGCTCGGCTTCTGGTTCGTGCTGCAGCGCACCCGGGCGGGCCGGTTCATCCGGGCCGCCGCGCTCGATCGCGAGACGCTGGGCGCCCTCGGGGTCAACGTGGACGGCCTCTACACCTGGGTATTCGTGCTCGCGTCGTTCCTAGGTGGCCTCGGCGGCGCGCTGATCGCGCCGATGCGGGCCACCACTCCCGGCATGGATACCGAGGTGATCGTGGAGGCCTTCGTGGTGGTGGTCATCGGCGGCCTCGGCTCGTTCTGGGGCACATTCCTCGGCGCGCTCGTCTACGGGCAGGTGCTCTCCTTCGGCATCCTATTCTTCCCGCGCTTCTCGATCTTCTCGGTCTTTGCCCTGATGGCGGCCGTCCTGATCATCCGACCCTGGGGCCTGCTCGGCCGCCCGCTCAAGTAGCCCATGCTCGCCCGACTCCCCTGGGCCGTGCTCGTGCTCGTGGTCGCCTTCCTGATACCGGCGATGGGCTCGCGTTTCTACACGTTCGTGGCCAACGACATGGTCATCTGGGCGCTCTTCGCCACCAGCCTCAACCTGCTGGTGGGCTACACCGGCCTCGTGTCCTTCGGCCACGCGGCCTACTTCGGAATCGGCGCCTACGCCACCGGGCTCCTCATGAAGAAGGCGGGCGTCTCGTTCCTGATCGCGTTCCCCGCCGCGGGCGTGGTGGCCGGCCTGTGTGCGCTGGTCTTCGGCTTCTTCTGCGTGCGCCTCACCCGCATCTACTTCGCGATGCTCACGCTCGCGTTCGCCCAGATCGTCTGGGCGATCTGCTTCAAGTGGAACGAGGTGACCGGCGGCGAGCAGGGCATGCCCGAGATCCCCTACCCAAGCTTCGACTGGGTGGACCGGGTGGCCGCGGTGCTGCCGTTCGTGGGTGGCTACCGCACCTCCGACTACTACTACTTCACCTGCCTGCTCCTGGTCGCCCTCTGCATCTGGGCGCTCCGTCGGATCGTGGCCTCGCCGTTCGGCCGCATGCTCACCACGATCCGCGAGAACGCGGAGCGCGCCGAGTTCATCGGGGTCAACGTCCGGCGCTACGAGCTGGTCGCCTTCGCCATCGCGGGCGTCTTCGCGGGCCTGGCCGGCGGTCTCTTCGGCATCTTCAACCGCGGCGTCTACCCGGACTTCGCGTACTGGACCAAGTCGTCCGAGGTGCTGATCATGACCTTGCTCGGCGGCATGGGCACGTTCTACGGACCGGCGGTGGGCGCGGTGGCCCTCATCTGGCTCAATCAGCAGATCGTGTCCTACACCGAGTACTGGCCGCTCATCCTGGGCAGCATCCTGGTGATTCTGCTCTTCGTCTTCCCGGGCGGGCTCGCCGGCGCGGTCATCGCGCTCTGGCGGCGCCTGTCGCGGAGGCCCGTCCGTGCTTGACGTCCGGGACGTGGCCAAGAGCTTCGACGGCTTCCAGGCGGTGGGCGGCGTCTCGTTCACGGTGCCGCAGGGCTCGATCAGCGCGATCATCGGGCCCAACGGTGCGGGCAAGACCACGCTGTTCAACCTGATCACCGGGCACCTGCGGCCGGACGACGGGCGGGTGGTGTTCAAGGAGCGCGACGTCACCGGCATCCCTCCCCACGATCTCTGTCGTCTCGGGATGGGCCGGTCGTTCCAGCGCACCAACATCTTCCCTCGCCTCACCGTGTACGAGAACATCCAGGCCGCCTACGTCTCGCATCGCGGGCGCGGCTTCAACCTGTTCACCCCGGTGGAGCGGCTCTACCGTGTGGAGGTGGAGAGCCTGCTGCAGGCGGTGGGCCTCCTCGAGAAGGCGGGCGAGACATCGGGCTTTCTCTCCCACGGCAACCAGAAGCAGCTCGAGCTGGGCATCGCGCTCGCGCTCGAGCCCGAGATCCTGCTGCTCGACGAGCCCACCGCGGGCATGTCGGCCACCGAGACCCGCCAGTCGATCCGCCTCATCGAGCGGATCGCCGCCGAGCGCGGGCTCACCCTGCTCTTCACCGAGCACGACATGGAGGTGGTCTTCTCCATCGCCCACCGCATCACGGTGCTGCACCAGGGCCGGGTGATCGCCGACGGAGCCCCCGCCGAGGTGCGGCGCGATCCCGAGGTGCGCCGGGTCTATCTGGGGGAGGGCCACTGATGGCCGTCTCGCCCGGCGCGGCGCCCGACGCCATCCTCGCCGTCGAGGACATCTACACGTTCTACGGCCTCTCCCAGGTCCTGTTCGGCGTCTCCCTCCGGGTGGCCAGGGGCGAGTGCGTGTGCCTGCTCGGCCGCAACGGTGTCGGCAAGACGACCACCATGCGCAGCATCATCGGCCTCACGCCGCCGCGGCGCGGCCGCGTGGTGTGGAAGGGGCGCGACGTCTCGGGTCGCGCGCCCTACCAGATCGCCCGCGCGGGGATCGGCTTCATCCCGGAGGACCGGCGGATCTTCGCGGACCTCACGGTGTGGGAGAACCTCGACGTGGCCAGCCGCGGCGCCCGGAACGGCGCGGGGTGGACGGTGGAGCGCGTGTGCGATCTGTTCCCGAAGCTCCGGGAGCTGGTGAACCGCCAGGGGGGATTCCTGTCCGGCGGCGAGCAGCAGATGCTGACGATCGCCCGCACCCTGATGGGCAACCCCGAGCTCCTGCTGCTCGACGAGCCCTCCGAAGGCCTCGCCCCGCTCGTGGTCGACCACCTGAGGGAGCAGATCGCCCGCCTGAAGCAGGAGGGGCTCACGATCCTGCTCGCCGAGCAGAACATCGGATTCTCGCTCGAGCTGGCCGACCGGGTCTACGTGCTCGAGAAGGGGCTGATCCGCTTCGAAGGGACCGCGCGCGAGTTCCGCGACAACGACGCGGTCCGTCAGCAGTATCTCGCCCTGTAGCCCCGAGCGGGCAGGGGCGACGGCGCCGCCCGCGCCGCCGCCCCTGCGGAAGCCGCCTAGCCGCGGATCTCGGTCTCCTGGTGTCGATTCACGAAGCGGTCGTACTCCTCCGCCGCCTTTTCCCTCGTGTACCCGTAGCGCTGCTGGAGCAGGCCGACCATCTGCTCGGCGCGCCCCTCGGCGCGATCGAGCTCGTCGTCGGTGAGCCTGCCCCACTGCTCCTTGACCTTCCCCTTCATCTCCTTCCACTTGCCGGCGAGGATGTCCTTGTTCATGGAGACTCCTTTCTTGGTTGTTGCGTGCCCCCTATCACCACGCAAGCGGCGTGCCGCTCCCCGCGCGGAGATTTCCGGCCCGGCCCCGCGCGTTTGTCGCCGCGGCGGGCCCGGACGCCTTCCCGAGGGAAGCTCCTACCCGGTAGAACCTGGCGCGGCTCAGACCAGCGCGCCCTGTCGCCGCAGCTCGGCCTGGACCTCGCCCGCGGGCACGTCGCGCACCGCCTTGCCCGCCCGGGCGGCCAGCGCCGAGCACACCCCGGCCGCCTGGCCGGTGGCCATCGCGATGGGCATCACCCGGTAGGAGGAGTGCGCCTCGTGCGTGCCCGAGATGCAGCGGCCGGCGACGGTGAGCCGGTCCACGCGCTGCGGCAGGAGACAGCGCAGCGGGATATCGTACCAGTCGCCGGGGGGCAGGCGCACGAGGAGCGTGCCCTTGCCCTGCGGATTGTGGATGTCGATCGGATAGGTGCCGCGCGCCACCGTGTCATCCCACTTCTGCCCGCCCAGGATGTCCTGAGCGCTGAGCGCGTACTCGCCCGTGACGCGGCGGGACTCACGCACCCCGATAGTGACGCCGCTCTGGGCCACGTACGAGCGCTCGAAACCCGGCACGTACTTGCGCAGGAACTCGGCGATCTGGCGCATCTGCCGCCGCGCCTGCCACTCGGCTCGGGTGAGGTCCCACACGCTCGTGCCGAGCACGCCGGTGACGCGCGTGCTGTTGACCGAGAGCTCGCGCTCGTGCGGAGTGCCGAAGAAGAGGATGTCCTCGCGGGCCAGGGCGAGCTCCCCGGCCGCGCTGGCCTGCCGCACCAGGTCCCAGAGCCCGTGCACCCCGCGCCACTGGTCGGGGTGGGCCTGCCGGTAGGCCGCGAATGCAGTGCGCTCGAACTCCACCATGCGGAACATCAGGGTCATGGGCTGGACGAGGCCGTCCTCCGCGCGGCCGATCTCGAACGGCGCACCGGCCAGCGCCGCGACGTCGCCGTCGCCGGTGGCGTCCACCACCGCGCGGGCCATGATCACGATGGGACCCGACTTCGTCTCGAACACCACGCCATCGAGCCGGGGCGCGCCGATGACCGCGGTCGCGAAGGCGTGCAAGAGGACGTGAACGCCGGCATCGTCAATGAGATCGAGCGCGACCAGCTTGAAGATCTCCGGGTCGAACGGCACCACGAAGCCGGTCTGCTCGGACGGGCGCAGCGAGCCGCCCGCCGCATGGAGGCGCTCGAGCAGCCGTCGCAGCGCGCCCTGTACCGACGCCTCGCCCGGCCCGTGATCCTGGGGCATCAGGTCCGCGGCGGCGCCGGTGGTCGGTACCCCGCGCTGGGTGTGGAAGGACATGAGCGGCATCACCAGCGCGGCGGTGGCGTTGCCACCGAGGAACGCGTGCCGCTCGACCAGCACCACGTCGGCGCCCGCGTCCGCCGCCCCGAGGGCGGCTCCGAGGCCGGCGGGCCCGCCGCCCACCACCAGCACGTCGCACTCCGCGGCGATGGTGGCGGTGCGCGGGGCGAGCGTGATGGTGGCGGGATCCTTCGGGCGGAGCAGCGGCGGCATGGGGCTCAGCCCCTCGATCCGCGGCCGGCCTCCGCGTCCCGTCGCGGCCGCTGGCCGTCGAGCAGCTGCATCGCGATCTCGTTGGTCCGGCGCGCGCGCGCCTTAATCTCCGGCACCGCCTTCTCGAGCCGCGCCTGCAGGTTGCGGCGCAGGTCCCACCACCGGTCGATGTAGGCGATCAGCTGGCCCGCGTTGACTTGCTTGAGGGGCGGCATCGCGATCTCGAGATCCTCGAGGAAACCGGCCACCTTGCTCGAGTACGGCAGGGCCACGAAGGGCACACGGTTGAGCGCCGCGAAGATCAGGAAGTGCAGCCGCATGCCGACCGCGAAGTCGAAGTGCCCGATCAAGGACAGGAGCTGCCCCGACGTGTACTCGCCCTTGAGCACGGTGGCCCGGTGCGCGTACGCCATCTTCGAGACCACCGCGTGGGAATGCTGGGTGTCGTTGCGCCGCGGCTCCATGGGCACGAAGACGAGATCGGCGTCGAGCCGGTCGACCATGTAGTCGGCCGCGTTGGCGAGCAGGGCGTGGTAGTGGGTCTCGTCGATGTCGGGCGCGGCCGAGCCGGGCTCCCGCACCGAGAGGCCGATCAGCCGCCGATTCTCGTTCAGCCCTTCGCGCTGGAGCGCCTCGGGGGGAATCGGCTCGGGCTCCAGCAGGAAGGCGGGGTCGGCGGTCACCTCGATGTCGCGAACGCCGATCTCCTCCAGCAGCTGGCGGGCGCGACGCTCGCGCACGGTCACCGAATCGGCCCGGCTCAGGGTGTCCCGCACGAGCGTGCGGGCCACCGCATCGTGCAGCGGACCCGCGCTCACTGCGTAGACCAGCACCGGGACGTGGTGCTCCTGCGCCATCGCGACTTCCCGCAGATAGACCGCGGCGGCCTCGTCGTAGAGGATGCCGCCCCCGCCCAGGATCAGCAGGTCGAGCTCGACGACCTCGGGCAGCACCTCGTCACGCGAGAGGTCGCGCACCGGGATGCTCTTCTCGACCTTGTGCCGCGCCGCGGTGTCCTTGGCGTCACGCGAGAACACCGTGATCTCGCAGGGGGCGGCCGCGCGGAGCTGCGCCACGATCGACTGGAGGATCGCCTCGTCGCCCAGATTGAGCCCGCCGTACGAGCCCGAGATCCCGACCTTGAACACGCGCTCTCCGGGATCGATGGCCATGGGGCGAAGGGGTTCAACTCCTGTGCCATGAGCGGGCGCAGAGACGTCCGCTCGATCGCCCCCGTCGGAGGCCATCCGAGGGAGCCAGCCGGCCCTCACGCGTTCACACGCGGTCAGAACTTCCCGGTCGAAACTCCTCGGAGCCCGGCACCCCGTCGCGACCTGACCGCTGTCTACGCGCGGGCACGAGCCTTGCTGGCGAAGCTTGCCATGAGCACGGCAGGGACGACCTGGCGATCCCGCATGCCCGCGCGCCGCTGGCTGGTCGCGGTGAGCGCGCTCGTCGCGCTGCTGCTGGTGGCCTCGGTGGTCGCGCTCTTCTTCATCGACGAGCCGCTGCGCCGGTATACCGAGGCCAAGATGAACGCGAGCCTGAAGGGTTACTCGGTCACGATCGGGCGCCTCCATTTCAGCCCGATCAACTTCTCTCTGGACCTTCACGACACCGTCGTTTCCCAGAGCCAGCAGCCCGATCCCCCGGTGGCCCGCATCGAGCGCCTGTACGCGAGCGTGCACTGGCGGGCGCTCCTGTCGGGCCGCGTGGTGGGCGACGTCCTGATCGAGCACCCGATCGTGGTCCTGAACCTGTCGCAGGCCCGGGCCGAGATCGCCGACCCGACTCCGGTGAAGGACAAGGGCTGGCAGCACGCGCTGCAGGCGATCTACCCACTCAAGATCAACCAGCTGCGCGTCAGCCGCGGAGACGTCACCTATCAGGACGCCGGCCCGTTCAAGCCGCTGCACGTGTCGGACCTCGAGATCACCGCCTCCAACATTCGCAACGTCCACTCCGAGCAGGGCGTCTACCCGTCGCCGATGAGCCTGCGGGCGCGGGTCTTCGACGCCGGCTCGGTATCGATCGACGGGTGGGCCGACTTCCTGGCTGAGCCCTACGCCGCCGTCATGGCCGACATCACGCTCGACACCATCGCGCTCGACTACTTCAAACCGATCGCCAACCGCTACCACATGGCGGTGGAGCGGGGGACGCTCTCCGCCCGCGGCGAGGTGCAGATCGCCCCGCAGTTCAAGTCGGTCAAGCTCTGGTCGGCCACCGTGGACGGGCTCCGCGCCGACTACGTCCACACCCCGGCGATGGCCGGCGCGGCCAAGCAGGCCACCCGCGAGACCCTCGCGACCGCCGATCGCGCCCAGGATCCCGGCCTGGAGTTCCGCATCGATCGCCTGGACATCGTCAAGAGCACCGTCGGGTTCGTCAACAAGACCACCACGCCGAGCTATCGGGTCTCCCTGGCCGACACCTCCGTGACCCTGACCAACCTGAGCAGCCTGCCGAGCGGCGAGACCTCGGTGGCCAAGCTCCAGGGCGAGTTCATGGGCTCGGGTCCCGCGAGCGCCGACTTTAAGCTGCTGCCCACGCGGCCCGGTCCCGACTTCGACCTGGCCGCCCAGATCGAGGAGGCGGACCTCCGCACGATGAACGATCTCCTGCGGGCCCACGGCAAGTTCGACGTGGTGGCGGGCCGCTTCTCCCTGTACACCGAGCTGCACGCGAGGAACCGACAGATCACCGGGTACGTGAAGCCGCTCTTCCAGGACATGGAGGTCTACGATCCTGAACAGGATCGGGACAAGAGCGCGCTCAAGAAGGCGTACGAGGCGGTGGTCGGGGGAGTCTCGAAGGTGCTGCAGAACCGCCGGCGCGACGAGGTGGCCACCCGCGTCGAGCTCTCGGGCCGGCTCGACAACCCGAACGCGAGCATCGTCGACACCATCGTCGGCCTCGTGCAGAACGCTTTCTTCAAGGCGATCCTGCCCGGCTTCGAGGCCGAGCGCCGCCGCTCGCTCCGCTGACGAGGTATTTCTGGTAGTCTTGGGGCATGGCGACGTTCACCGTCACCTGCCCCTGCTGCGACGGGCGCCTCACCATCGACCCGGCGCTCGAAGCGGTCATCGCGCACGAGGCCCCGCCCAGGCCGAAGTCCGGTGTCGGTCTCGACGACGCGCTCCACTCGCTCAAGGGCGCGGCCGCGCGCCGCGCCGAGCGCTTCAAGGAAGAGCTCAAGGCCCAGGAGAAGAAGGCGCAGGTCCTGGACAAGATGTTCCAGGAAGGGGTGAAGAAGGCCAAAGATATGCCGGGCCGCCCCCTCAATCCGCTGGATCTCGACTAGGCGCCGTGGCGGGAGGCGATCTCACCACCGCCGTCCTCCGGCGGGTCAGCCGATCGTTCTATCTCTCGCTCGCCGTCCTCCCGAAAGCGGTCCGCCCGACCATCGGCCTCGCCTACCTCCTCGCGCGCGCTACCGACACCATCGCCGACACGCGGCTCATCGATCGCGCCTCGCGCATCACGCATCTCGAGACGCTGCGCGCGGCCCTCGAGGCCGGCGGCTCCGTCGCCGCGCTCGCAGGCGCGACTTCGGCGCCCCAGTCGCTTGCCTCCGAGCGGGCGCTGCTCGAGCGGCTGCCCGATTGCCTGAGCGCCTACCGGGCGCTGCCGGGCCAGGATCGGGAGCGGGTCCGCACCGTGCTCTCCACGATCATCGAGGGCCAGATCCAGGACCTGCGCGTCTTCCCCGGCGAGGACGAAGGCAAGCTCGCCGCGCTCGAGACCGCCGAGGATCTCGATCGCTACACCTATCTGGTGGCGGGCTGCGTCGGCGAGTTCTGGACCGAGGTGCACGTCGCCCATCGCCCGCGCCTCCGCCACTGGGACGTGCCCCGCATGCGCGCGCTCGGCGTCCGGCTCGGCAAGGGCCTGCAGCTCACCAACGTGCTGCGCGACCTGCCGCGCGACCTGCGCCAGGGGCGCTGCTACCTGCCGCGCCAGGACCTCGCGCGCCTCGGGCTCGAGCCGCGCGACCTCCTCGATCCCGCGCGCGGCGACGCGGTGCGCCCGCTCCTGGTGGAGTGGCTGAACCGGGCGCTCGATCACTACGAGGCGGGCTGGCAGTACACGTTCGCGATCCCGCGCCGCGAGGCCCGCATGCGCCTGGCCTGCGCCTGGCCACTGCTCATCGGGCTGCGCACGCTCGATCTCCTCGCCGCCGCGCCCAACTGGCTCGATCCCGCGGTGACGCTCAAGGTACCCCGCGTCGCGGTCTACGGCCTGATGGCGCACTCGCTCGGCACCGTCTGGTCCACGCGCGCGCTCGGCCGCCAGGCGCGTCATCTGCGCGAGCGCATCCGCCCGTGACCGCGCCGGTCCCGATCATCCAGGCCGACATCTTCACGACGCAACCCTTCGCCGGCAATCCGGCCGCCGCGGTGCTGGACGCCAAGGGCTTCGACGAGCCGGCCATGCAGCGCATCGCCGCCGAGATGCTGGTCCCGGGCACCGCGTTCGTCTTCGGGCCGACGGCTCCCGGGACCGACTGGCGGCTCCGCATGTTCACCCCGAAGCGTCAGGTCGCCTACTCCGGGCACACCGCGCTCTGCGCTACCCACGCGCTCATCGAGGCGGGCCGCCTGCCCGGCTCGCACGTGACCTTCGACCTACCGGCGGGCGTGCTGCGCGTGGACGTGGAGCGGGGCGACGGGCCCGCCCTGATGTGGCTCGAGCCGCCGCTGCCCGCCTGCCGACCGCTCGATCACGACCTGGTGGAGCTGCTGGCCGCGCTCGGGCTGTCCCGCGCCGGGCTTGCCGGCTGGGCCCGGCCCGCGGTGACACCGGATGGCGATCTCCTCCTCCCCCTGCCCGACCTCGCCACCCTGCGCGCGCTCCAGCCCGACATGAGCCGCCTGGCCGCGCTGCGCACCGCTCAGCAGGCCAGAGGCGTCTGCTGCGTCTCGCGCGAGACGGTGGAGCCGGGCTCGGCCACCCACAGTCGCTTCTTCGCCCCCCACTACGGCTTGCCGGAGGACATCGTCACCGGCTCCGTGCACTCGGCGCTGGCGGTCTGGCTGCTGGAGGCCGGCGCGCTCGCGCCGGCCGGCGACCGGGCGGCCTTCACCGCCGAGCAGGGCGACGGGCTCGGACGGCCGGGACGCCTGCGGGTCGAGATGGCAGTGGCGGGCGGGCACGCCACGCGGGTGCGGGTGGGCGGACAGGCCGTCACTGTGCTGAGCGGCAGCCTCCGGCGGGGGCCATGACCACCGCGCGCGTCGGTGTCGACATCGGCGGCACGTTCGCGCACCAGCCGGTCCGGGACGACCTCGGACGCTCAGTCCCGGACCGGTAGCACGTAGAGGTCGGGTGGGTTGATCCGCGCGCGGCCGAGCTGGGCCGCGAAGTGCAGGTGCGGGCCGGTCGAGCGACCGGTGGTGCCGACGGTGCCCACCGTCTGACCCCGCTCCACGATCTGCCCCTCGGTCACCGCCACCCCGTCCAGGTGGAAGTAGAGCGTGTAGAGACCCAGGCCGTGGTCCAGCGCCACCAGCCGGCCGGCGAAGAAGAACTCCCCGAGCAGGGCGACCCGGCCCCGATTCGAGGCCACCACCGGCGTGCCCCGGTCGGCGGAATAGTCGATCCCGGAGTGCGGCATGCGTGGCCGCCCGTTGATGATCCGGCGGGAGCCGAAGCCCCCACCGGGCTTGTGGCTGGCCACGGGCTGGGTGAAGGGGCCCCGCCAGAGCCGCTCGAGCGTGACCGTGTCGTAGAGCACCCGGAGCCGGGCCGCCTCGTTGGCGGCGCGCCGCTCGGACTCGGGGTCGAGGTCGACCATGGCGTTGGGGAGGGTGAGCCGCTCCACCGGGAAGCCGCCCGCCTTGACGGTGAGGCTCCCGGCAGCCTTCCGGGGCGTCCCGGTGCTGTCGACGAGCCCGATGCGCCACGGTAGCTTGCCGGGCTTCGTCTCGAGATCCAGGCCGGCCAGGGCCGCGTACTCGGCCCCGTAGGGAAAGAACGCGAGGTGCTGGCCGCCCAGGCTGCCCTCGACCTCGCGGGCCCCCTTGGACCCACCGACGAAGATCAGGACCGCGTCGCCCTGCCGGGGTGCCGCCGGCACCACGCGGACCTGGAGGGCTGCGACGGGCGGGGCCGAAGCGAGCGTCAGGAGGCCAGCCGCGAGCAGTGCCGAACGGACCATCCGGTAGATTCTACCGCGCCGCCCCTTCCATCCCTTCTCCCGTCGGCGGGAAGGGAATACGGCGCTAGGAGCCTTCGGGGCGCTGCTGCCGCAGGAACTGCTCGATCTCGGCCACCAGGTCGGCAGAAGGCGGCAGCTCGTCCCGGACCCCGGGGCCCTCGCCGGGGCCATCCGCCGGTGCCGTCGGCTCCTCCTCCTCGTCGAGGCCCCGTCGCTCGAGCTTGCGGACGTACTCGGCGATCTTGGTGTTCTGGGCCACGATCGAGCTCAGGTTCTGGTCGAATTGCTCCGCTGCCTCCCGGAGATCCGACAGGTCCGCCTCGGTGTTCAGCAGGCTCAGCACACGCGCGACCAGGGCCAGGGCGGCCCGCGGATTCTCGATCCCGGAGACGTAGTGGGGCACGTTGGCCCACAGGCTGGCGGTCGGGACGCTGGCCTCCCGGCAGAGCGTGTTGAGCACGCCGACGATGCCGGTCGGTCCCTCGTACCGGGTGGGCCGGAGGCCCAGGCGGGCGGACAGCTCGGGATCGTAGGAGCTGCCCACGAGACGGATGGGCTTGGTATGGGCCACCTCGGCCAGCAACGCGCCCAAGGTGAGGACCATCGAGGCCCGGGAGCGGCGCGCCAGCTCCAGCACCGCAGCGCAGTAGGTCCGCCACTTCAGGTGCGGCTCGATGGCCACACCGACCACGATGTCGCGCTCGAGCTCGGAGGGCTGGGCCAGGGAGAACTCCGTGGCCGGCCACACGATCTCACGCTCGGTCCGGGAGCCGGGCTTGAACCGCACGTAGGGCCTCGACAGGCCGAAGTGGTAAAACTCTTCCGGCTCGATGCTGGCGAACGGCCGGGACGACCAGAGCTGGCTCAGGTAGCGCGCGGCCGTGGTGGCCGACTCCGCCGCGTCGTTCCAGCCCGAGAACGCCATGATGATGATGGGCCGGCGCAGTTCTCCGGGCTCCTCGTGGAGCGTCAAGAACTCACTCATGGGCGGCGCTCCCTCCTGGGCGGGGCAATCCGTGGCTGAACGGAGCATGCCTGAGCGTTCCCGACGCCGCAACATCAAAAGCGGCGACGGGAAATGGAAGTTGACCTCCTGGGTACCCCTCCGTATGATTACGTCTCGTGCGAGAAGGACTCTCAAGGAGGCAAGTGCCCATGCGTGCATGGTTTTCGCTGGCTTCGTTCTTCGGGGGCGTGATGATGTTGACGGCGGCGTGCGCGACGTCGGAGGAGTGGGCCGAGTGGCGGAACCACACCACGCATTTCGCGTCGGGCGAGCACGGGATGTTCTCGCTGCGCAACAACAAGGACGGCTCCAATCCGCGGGTGACCCGTACCGACGTCGAGGCCGCGCGCCAGCAGAACTGGTGGGGCAAGGCCATCACGGTCGACCCGAGCCAGATCTTCCAGAACTAGAGTGCCGGAGCGAGCGCACGTATGACCTCACGATACTGCGTGACCGTCGGAGCCCTGCTCGTCATGGGCCTAGTGTTCACGGTGCCCGCATTCGCGGCGCCGGAGGACGCGCTGATGCCGCTGGAGAAATACACGACAGCCAAGGCCAAGAGCCTGGCCACGGCCCACCGCAGGGAGCTTCTGAAGTTCTCCGAGGAGATCTACAACTGCTTGCCCTGGCTCAGCGTGGCTCCGGGCCGGATCGGCTTCCCGAAGGCCAAGGACAGCACGACCGACGACCGTTATCTGTCCACCTGGGTGATAATCGATCAGCGCGAGGATCCCGCGTTCGCGGCGCTCCCGCAGGAGCGACGCGTGTCCGCGATGTTCTCACGCTACGGTGTCGACATGCTGCGGCGCATGGCCGCCCTGACCGACGTGCTCAACGACAGCGGTGTCAGCGGGCTCTCGGTGGTGCTGTCGTGGCTGAAGCCCGGGACGAGCCAACCCGGCCAGCAGCCGGTGAACGAGACATTCGCGCTGTTCGTCGACAAGGGCACCATCGTGGACTTCCTGGCCAAGCGAGTGCCACCCAAAGAGTTCACCAGCCGGGCGAAGTTCTACCTCTTCGACGGCATGGACCAAGTGGCGGGGCGCGTGCCTCTCGAGGTGTGGGAGGACTCATTCAACTCGACGTTCAAGGTCGCGAACTACGAGCCTCCGAAGGGGGCGCAGTGCCAGTAGCCCGCTGAGCCTGCCGTCCCGATCCGCATCTCCGCGGAAGTTCTTGAGACCTCCGAGCATCCCCCGACCGGGGCGTCTGTTTGACACCCCCAGGGGGTTCCGCTAGCATCGAAACCACACGATGAAGCTTCCAAATCGTCAGAAGACCCAGTTTTCCCTCGTCTATCTGTTCATCGCGCTGATGGTCGTCTTCGCGGTGCAGAGCTGGCTGCGTGCGCCCGTCACGGTGGACATTCCGATGAGCCAGTTCCTCTCCCTCGTCCGCGAGGGCAAGGTCCTGCGGGTCTCCCTGGGTGAGCGGGAGATCCAGGGCGTTCTGAAGCCGGGCGCCCTCCCCGCCCCGCCGCCGGGACCGGGGGACAAGCTCCGCCAGCTCCTGGGGGCCCAGCAGGGTCCCACCGTGTTCACCACGGCACGCATCCCGGCCACCGACGACTACCAGGTGGTGCGTGAGCTGGAGGCCGCGAAGGTGGAGTTCTCGGGACGTATCGAGTCCACCTTCTGGCGCGACCTGATCTCCTGGGTGGTCCCCCTGGTCCTCATGGCCGCCCTCTGGGTCTTCCTGATGCGCCGGATGGGCGGCGGGCCCACCCAGGCCCTGTCCTTCGGGCGGTCCAAGGCCAAGATCTACGATCGCAAGGAGCTCAAGACGACGTTCGCGGACGTGGCCGGCGTCGAGGAAGCCAAGGCCGAGCTGATGGAGGTCGTCGACTTCCTCAAGAACCCCAAGAAGTACCAGCGCCTGGGCGGACGCATCCCCAAGGGGGTCCTGCTGGTGGGGCCGCCGGGGACCGGCAAGACCCTGCTGGCCCGCGCGGTCGCCGGCGAGGCAGACGTGCCGTTCTTCTTCCTCTCCGGCTCGGAGTTCGTCGAGATGTTCGTGGGCGTGGGCGCCTCGCGGGTGCGCGACCTCTTCGAGCAGGCCAAGGAGAAGGCCCCCTGCATCGTGTTCATCGACGAGCTCGACGCGATCGGCAAGACCCGCGCGGGCAACACCGGCTTCCTGTCCGGCCACGACGAGCGGGAGCAGACCCTCAACCAGCTGCTGGCCGAGATGGACGGGTTCGACTCGTCCAAGGGCGTGATCATCATGGCGGCCACCAACCGGCCCGAGGTGCTCGACGCCGCGCTGCTGCGCGCCGGCCGCTTCGACCGGCAGGTGGTGGTGGACAAGCCCGACGTCAGGGGCCGGGAAGCGATCCTGCGCGTGCACGCCCGCAACGTGAAGCTGGCGCCGAGCGTGGACCTGCACGTGCTCGCCGCGCGCACCCCGGGCATGGCGGGGGCCGATCTCGCCAACATCATCAACGAGGCCGCGCTGCTGGCCGCCCGCAAGGGCAAGGACGCGGTCGACATGGCCGACCTCGAGGAGGCGGTGGACCGCGTGGTAGGCGGCCTCGAGCGGAAGAGCCGGGTGCTCTCGGAGAAGGAGCGCGACATCGTCGCCCACCATGAGATCGGTCACGCCCTGGTGGCCTCCTCGCTGCCGAACGCCGATCCGGTGCACAAGGTGACGATCATCCCGCGCGGGGTCGGCGCGCTCGGCGCCACCTACCAGCTGCCGCTCGAGGATCGCTACCTGCTGACCCGCAGCGAGCTGGAGGACCGGATCGCGGTGCTCCTGGGCGGGCGGGTGGCCGAGGAGATCATCTACGGCGAGATCTCGACGGGCGCGCACAACGATCTGGAGCGCGCCACCGAGATGGCCCGGCTCATGATCATGCAGTACGGAATGTCCGAGCATCTGGGGCCGATGACGTTCGGCGGCGGGCAGCAGTCGATGTTCCTGCGGGGGGCCGGGCTGCCGCAGGAGCGCGAGTACAGCGAAGAGAGCGCGCGCCGCATCGACGTCGAGACGCGCGCGATCATCGACCGTATCTACGATCGGGTGCGAGACCTCCTGACCGCGCGCAAGCGGGTCCTGGTGGAGGCCGCCGCCGAGCTGAAGCGAAAAGAGACGCTGGAGGGCGACCGGCTGAGGGAGCTGCTGGCCGGCGAGCCCCTGGGGGCACAAGGATGATCTCTCTCAAGCGCAGCACGCTCGCATTCATGGTCCTCGTCACGCTCGTGGTGGGTGCGGGGCTCGGCACCTGGGGTGCGGGCGCCGTCGATCAGATGAAGCCGTCCCTGTCCGCTCCGCCCGCCGCCCCCCTGCCCGCGGGCACGCAGCCCCGCGTCGTTCCCGCGGCCCTGCCCATTCCGTCGGGCAGCTTCGCCCAGGTGGCCGAGACGGTGGGGCCGGCGGTGGTCAACATCAACACGGTGACCCGCGTCAGCGGGCGCACCCCGGTCGAGGAGTTCTTCGGGGACGAGTTCTTCAAGCGCTTCTTCGGCGAGGCGCCCGAGCGCCAGCAGGTGCAGCGCAGCCTCGGCTCCGGGGTGATCGTGGACCCGACCGGCATCGTGCTGACAAACGCTCACGTGGTGGAGCGCGCGACCGAGATCGAGGTGGCCACCGCCGACGGCAAGAAGCACAAGGCCAAGCTGATGGGCGTGGACCGGAAGACCGACCTGGCCGTGCTCAAGCTGCAGGGTGGCGGCGTCTATCCGGCGGCCAACCTCGGCGACTCGGATCGGGTGAAGGTCGGCGACTGGGTGCTCGCGATCGGCTCGCCCTTCGGCCTGCAGCAGACCGTGACCGCCGGCATCATCAGCGCCAAGGGTCGCTCGATCGGCCAGGGCCCGTTTGACGACTTCCTGCAGACCGACGCGGCCATCAACCCGGGCAACTCGGGCGGCCCGCTCGTGAACATGTCGGGCGAGGTGGTCGGGATCAACAGCGCGATCCTCTCCCGCACCGGCGGCAACGTGGGCATCGGCTTCTCGATCCCGGTCAACATGGCCAAGCGGATCTACACCGAGCTGGCCGCCAAGGGCAAGATCACCCGCGGGTGGCTCGGGGTCTCGATCCAGCCGCTCACGCCCGATCTGGCGAAGGGCTTCGGCCTCAAGGAGCCGAGCGGGGTCCTGATCTCCGACGTGGTGCAGGACAGCCCGGCCGCGGCCGCCGGCGTCGCCTCCGGCGACATCATCATCGAGTTCGACAAGAAGAAGGTCGACTCGCCCCAGGAGCTGCAGAAGGTGGTGGCGTCCACCCAGCCCGGCCGCGCGGTGCCGCTAAAGGTCTGGCGCGACAAGAGCGAGAAGACGCTCGAGATCAAGATCGGCGAGACGCCGGACGAGAGCGTGGCCCTGAAGTCGACCAACAAGGGCAAGAGCCTGCTCGGTCTCGACGTGCGACCGATCACCCCCGAGCTCGCTCGCCAGCTCAACCTCCGCAATCCGGAAGGCGTGATCGTCTTCCAGGTCGACGAGGACAGCGCCGCCTCCGAGGCGGGCGTCCAGCGCGGCGACGTCATCCGCGAGGTGAACCGCCAGCGGGTGCGGAGCCTGCAGGACTTCGAGAAGGCGACCAAGGACGTGAAGGACGGCGACCGCGTCACGGTCCTCCTGCAGCGCGGACCCCAATCCTTGTACGTAGCGTTCACGGTGGTTCGCGGCTGAGGGCGGCGAGAAGGGTCCAGCTGCGAGGCGGCGCCCTCAGGAGGCGCCGTCGTAGGTTTCGCGGCGGCTCATCCTTCGCTGGAACTCCAGGTACCCCTGGCGGGTGAGCGGGGGCTTGGCTTTCGCCACGACCTCGCGCCCCACTGCGGCGCGCTCGGCCAGGAGGTCGATCACCATCGAGGCGAGCGCCTTCGCGTTGGTGAGATAGGTGAGCGCCGGGTCAACGATCTCGTAGTCGGCTCCGTGCGGCGTGCCCTTGGCGCCGCCCACGTACGGGTGGATGATCGGCATGACCTGCCCGAGATCGCCCATGTCGGTGGAGCCGGTGCGGTGCGCGATCGTGCGCACGTGGTCGGCGCCCACCAGATCGGCCGCGATCGCCCGGAAGCGCTCGACCATCAGCGGGTCGCAGCGCAGCGGCATGTAGCCGGGCAGCGTCTCGATCTCCACGGTGGCTCCGAGGGCCAAGGCACCCGCCCGCAGCGCGCGATCGACCTTCCGGTCGGCGTCCGCGATCGCCTCGAGCGACTTGCCCCGCACGAACGTCTCGAGCCGCACCTCGCCCGGGATCACGTTCACCTGCGAGCCGCCGTGGGTGATGATCGGGTGCACCCGGATCGTATCCTCGTCGCGGAAGGTCTCCCGCACCGCGTTGATGGCCATGAGCCCGATCTGCGCGGCGTAGAGCGCGTTCACGCCCAGATGCGGCGCGCCGCCCGCGTGCGAGGCCCGCCCGATGTAGCGCACCGTCTTCACGACGCAGCCGTTGTTGGACATGGGCACCGCCAGCTTGCCTTCCTCGCGGCGCGGGGTCGCGTGGATCATCATGCCCATGTCGACGTCGTCTAGGTGCCCGAGGCGCAGCATCTCGGGCTTGCCGCCCATGAACTCGAGCCGGCCCGCGTCCCGCTGGGCCACGCGCCACTCCAGGTCGCCGTACTCCTCGGCGGGCACCCCGATGAAGGCGACCCGGCCGGCCAGGTGCTCGAAGGCGCCCGCCTCGAGCAGGCCCATCGCGGCCCCCAGCATCGCGGCCACCTGCGCGTTGTGGCCGCAGGCGTGCGCCGCGCCGGTCTCCGGGTCCGCCACCGGGTGCCCCACCACCACGAGCCCATCGAGCTCCCCGAAGAGGCCGATGGTCGGCCCGTCGCCGGCTCGGCCGGAAACGTCGGCGCGCACGCCGGTCAGCGCGAGCCCGGTGCGGGGGGCGAGCCCCATCCGCTCGAAGGTCTGGGCGACCAGCTTGGCGGTCTTGAACTCCTTGAAGCCCAGCTCCGGCTGACGACGGATCGCCTCGCCGACGCCGATGATGTCGTCGCCCCGGCGATCGATCGCCTCACGTACCTTCTGCATCAGCTCGGCCTTGATCATGTCGATCTCCTCTCAGCGCCCGCCGGTCACGGCGAGGGTGTGCCCGGTGATGTAGGTGGCCTCGTCGGAGGCCAGGAACAGGACGGCGTCGGCCACCTCGGCGGGGCGGCCCAGCCGGCGCAGCGGCGTCATGCGCTCGGGGCTGTACTCCACCGTCTCGTTCAGACGGCGCAGGCCCGCGCCCACCCGCTCGGTGTCGATCGGTCCCGGCGCCACCGCGTTGACGTTGATGCCGTGTTCGGCCAGCTCGAGGGCGACGTCGCGGATGAAGCCGTGCACGCCCGCCTTGGCCGCGGAGTAGGCGGAGCCGCCCTCGTAGTAGGCCGTCCACGGCGTGCCCTCGCGAGCCCCGGAGGACAGGCACACGATGCGGCCGTAGCGCCGCATCATCATGTGCGGCACCGCGGCGCGGGTGCAGAGGAAGGTCGAGCGCAGGTTGAGCCGGAGGACGAAGTCCCAGTCCTCGGCCGTCATCTCCCAGATGCGGGCGTTGCGGCTGCCGCCGGCGTTGTTGACCAGGATGTCGAGCCGGCCCCAGCGCTCGACCGCCACCCCGATGAGGCGCCGGGCGGGCTCTTCCTCGGTCACGTCGCCCACGAACGAGACCGCCTGCCCCCCCGCCTTCGCGATCAGGGCGACCGCGCGCTCGAGCCCGGGCCCGTCGACGTCGCCGAGCACGACCCGCGCGCCCTCGCCGGCCAGCCGCTCCGCGATCGCGCGCCCGAGCCCGTTGGCCGCGCCGGTCACCACCGCCACCTTGTCGTCGACCCGTCCCATGGCGCGATAGTATATGCGCTCGCCCGTACGTGCGGACATCGGGAGTTGGGGTAGAATCCACTCGCCAGTCTCTCGACCTCCAGGAGGATTCGACCCCGATGCCGACCCGTCGCGACCTGTTCAAGCAAGCCGGAGCCGCCGCCGCCCTCGCCGCCCTGCATCCGGCGGCCGCCCGCGCCCAGGCCAGGAAGCCCGCCGTCACCATCGGCTTCCCGTCCACGCCGGAGACGATCGACCCGCACCAGTTCCGGTCGGTGCTGAGCGGCTCGATCATCGGGCTGATGGGCGAGGGCCTGCTCACCCGCGATCCCCAGACCATGGAGATCAGGCCGCTGCTCGCGGAGTCGGTGAAGAACCTGAACCCGAACACCTGGGAGGTGAAGCTCCGCAAGGGCGTCAAGTTCCACAACGGAGAGGACTTCACCGCGGACTCGGTCAAGTTCACGATCGAGCGGGCGATCGGCTCGAAGCTCAATACCCTGGCCAAGCTGACCTGGCCGCCCTCGTTCGGTCAGGAGATCGTCATCGTCGATCCCTACACGGTGAAGATCGTCACCAAGGTGCCCGACCCGATGGTGCCGAGCCGGCTCGCCGCCGAGTCCATGAACATGGCGCCCGCCAAGGGACTGGCCGAGTACAAGGACAAGTTCGTCACCGACCGCTTCATCGGCACCGGACCCTTCCGCTTCGGCGAGTACGTGGTGGGTGACCGCGTGGTCGTCGAGGCGAACCCGAGCTACTGGGGGCCGAAGCCGCCCGCCCAGAAGATCATCTGGCAGGTGATCCCGGACTCGGCCACACGGCTGGCCGCGCTCCAGCGCGGCGACGTCGACGTGATGCTGAACCTCCCCTTCCCGCTCGCGTCCACGGTGGAGTCCGATCCCAACCTGCGCGTGTACTCCGAGCTGAGCTCGCTGACCCACGGCATCCTGTTCAATGCGCGCGAGTCCGCGCCGCTCAAGGACCGCAAGGTGCGCCAGGCGCTGAACATGGCGGTGGACCGCGCGGCCATCCTCAAGGGGCTCTACTCCGGCCGCGGCGCGTTCCTCAACACCGTCACCGGGAAGAACGTGGCCAACACCATCGACCCGGGAGCCTATCCCTACGATCCCGCGCGGGCCAAGGCGCTCCTCGCCGAAGCCGGGTTCGCCCAGGGCTTCGAGCTCACCCTGTGGCAGTCGATCGGTCGCTGGGTGCTCGCCGAGGAGACCGCGCAGGTCATCGCGGGCTACTGGGACAAGATCGGGGTCAAGACCAAGGTGCAGGTGCTCGAGTGGGCCGAGTTCAACAAGCGCTCGGCCGCCTCCGCACACAAGGACTGCTTCTACTACGCCTTCATCAACGGGACCTGGGACGCCTCCTACACCGTCCAGCGCTTCAAGCCCGACTTCCAGACGTTCCGCTACTTCGACGCCTCCGGCGATCTGCTGAAGACGATCGAGGAGTACGAGCGGACGTTCGATCCCAAGCGGCGGAAGGAGCTCGGGGCCAAGGCGCTCACCGGCTTGCACGACGAGGCGGTGTGGCTCTTCCTCTGGCAGCTCGACGAGCTGTTCGGCGTCTCCAAGAAGGTCAAGGGGTTCAAGATGCGCCCCGACAACGTGCTCTGGGTACGCGACACCTACGTGGAGGCCTGAAGCGCTACCGTTCCTCCTCCGGAGACTCGGCCACGCCGGGATCGTGGCCATCGGGGTCTCGCTCGTCGTCTTCGGGCTGGTCCACCTCTCGGGAGACCCCGTCCTCCTGATGGTGTCGAGCGACGCGCCCCCCGACGTGGTGGCGACCACGCGGCACGCGCTCGGCTTCGACCGCCCGCTCCCCGAGCAGTTCACCGACTACGTGAGCCGGGCCGCCCGGGGGGACCTGGGCGTCTCCCTGCGCAGCAGCCGGCCGGTCGCCGGGCTGATCCGGGAGCGCCTGCCCGCCACCGTCGAGCTGACCTTCGCGGCCCTCCTGATCGCGGTCGCGGTGGCCCTCCCCGCCGGTATCGTCTCCGCGGTGAAGCGCGGCTCGGCCATCGACCGCCTCGCCATGGTGGGCGCCGTCGCGGGCCAGGCGGTGCCCATCTTCTGGCTCGCGCTGCTGCTGATCGCGCTGTTCGGCGTGCACCTGCGCTGGCTGCCCGTCTTCGGCCGCGGGTCGCTCGCCCACCTCGTGCTGCCGGCGGTGAGCCTCTCCACCGTGATCCTCGGCCGCCTCGCCCGCCTGGTCCGGTCCAGCATGCTGGAAGTCCTCGGGCAGGACTACGTGCGCACCGCGCGGGCCAAGGGGGTCGGCGAGGTCCGCGTCCTCGCCGCGCACGCGCTCAAGAACGCGGCGATCCCGATCGTCACGCTGCTCGGCCTGCAGTTCGCCCAGCTCCTGGGCGGCGCGGTGGTGACCGAGACGATCTTCGCGTGGCCCGGGATCGGGCGGCTCGTGGTCGAGGCGATCTTCAACCGCGACTTCCCGGTGGTGCAGGGCGTGGTGCTGGTGGTCTCGCTGATCTTCGTGGCGGTCAACCTGCTGGTGGACCTAGCCTATGCCGCGCTCGATCCCCGCATCCGCACCGAGGCCGCCTGATGCGCCGGGACTGGGCCTTCTGGCTCTCCGCGGGGGCACTCGCGGTCATCGTGGTGGCCGCGGTCTTCGCGGAGTGGCTGGCTCCCTACGGGCCCAACGAGCAGGACATCCTCACGCGCCTTCAGCCCCCCGATCTCTCCGCCCACGTGCTCGGCACCGACGAGGTGGGCCGCGACATCCTGAGCCGCCTGATCCACGGCGCGCGCGTCTCGCTGCTGGTGGGAGTGATCGCGGTCGGCCTCTCCTGCCCGCTCGGCGTGCTCGTGGGCCTGGTGGCGGGCTACGCGGGGCGGCGCGTCGACTCCGTGCTGATGCACGTCACCGACATCCAGCTCGCGATCCCCACCATCCTCCTCGCGATCGCGGTGGTGGCGGTGCTCGGACCCGGTCTGCCCAACGTCATCCTCACCCTGAGCGTGACCGGCTGGACCCTCTACGCCCGCCTGGTGCGGGGCGAGACCCTGGGCGTCAAGACGCGCGACTTCGTGCAGGCCGCGCGCGCCAACGGCGCGGGCGACGCGCGCATCATGGCCCGTCACGTCCTGCCGAACGTGCTCTCCCCGGTGATCGTGGTCGCGGTCTTCGCGGTGGCCAACATGATCGTGCTCGAGGCCACGCTCTCGTTCCTGGGGCTGGGCGTGGAGCCGAGCGTGGTGACCTGGGGGCGGATGCTGAACGGGGGCCGCCTGTATCTCCGCACCGCGTGGTGGCTCACCGCCTTCCCCGGCCTCGCCATCTTCGTCACCGTCCTCGCGGTGAACCTGCTTGGCGACCACCTGCGCGACTGGCTCGACCCGCGTCTGCGGGGCTCGCTCCGATCCGCGGAGCTCTGAGCGCGCCCGGCGGCTGCGACACGTGCTGGATGACGACCTTGGACGGAGCATGCAGCTCGGATGGTTTCAGGCCGATGCATCACGAACTTCCAACGTCCTCCGGGCCTGAACTCGAAGACTTCAAACGTGTTGGTGAACCCGTTTGTACCCCACCCATGTGCCAAGAGTTCTGGCCGAGCCAAAGCCTCAAAGACGGACTGGGGTTGGCCATGTCTTGCTTCGTCGGCTTGCTAACCGGCCTCCGGCACACCGTCGAAGAAATCAACGAGCCCGGTCTCCAGCGAGTACTCGGCACCGACGACCAGGAGTCTACCTCGCTGGATCAGCTGTTCGAGGACTTCCGATCCGTGCCGTAGATGGTTTGCCGAGACCCGGATGTTGGCCCGAACGGCGTGCCGCACCAGAGCATCCGGGTCGTGCCTGAGCTCTGTTGCCAGCAGCGCTTCCACGGATGGGCGAACCCGGTCGACGATCGAACGCAGATTCCGCGACTGGTGTTCCCTCGCCTGCTGAAGCTCCTCCAGGGTGGCCAGAACAGCCCCGCACTGGGAATGCCCTAGAACCACCACCAGCCGTGTGCCGAACCGCGCAGCGGCGAACTCGACGCTACCGACTTGAGAAGCGGCAACGATGTTTCCGGCAACGCGGATGACAAACAAGTCCCCCAAACCTTGATCGAACACGATCTCTGCTGGCACCCGCGAGTCGGAACAACCAAGAATGATGGCGAACGGCTCCTGACCTGCCGCCAATTCGTTGCGGCGAGTCTGGCTCGTGAGGGTGTCGCGGCTCCGAACCTCGGATACGAAGCGACGGTTGCCCTCTCGCAGGCGTTCGAGTGCTTCTCGCTCCGAGATCATCGACGCGCCATCCTCGTTCGGTCAACGACTTGGGTTCAGCCGCGGGCGCCGCCTCCACGAGCTTGCGGGTGGTCCGCGTCCGGTTGAGCCGCGTGCTAGGCCCGACCGAGTTAGATGTCGGACCTCAGCTTACTCTTGCCTGACGATATCGACCGAGATCTCCACCGCCGGAATCGTTCCTCTGTTCTCAAGCCAGTGTGTGGTGTTCCTATCCTCGGGCCAGCCCACTCCCGGCCCATAGTCCGTAGCGACTCCGTTTCGATGATCAGTGATCGTTCCTTGCAGTATGTAGACGGTGCCTGGTCTGTCTTTATGGTCGTGAATCGGGCCGAAGACGCCTCCAGGCTCGATGGTCACCATACGCATTCGAAGTTGGCGCCCGGCCATGCCCTCGATCTCAGGCCCTAGGTCAACCGTTGCAAGTAACTTCACCATGACACCTTTCTTCTCAGGTGCCACCGGTTCGTTGCTCATCGTGCTCTCCTCTCTGTACTTCCAGGGCCTAACAGCGCGGATCAGTCGCGAAACGAGGCGAGGGCGCTTCGTCAGCTTCATCCGCTTGTTCGACGGCCCCGCGGTCATTCTCGAACCAGGCTGTACATCACCGCGTCCGAGGAACCACCGAGGATCGTCAAGCGCCGGCGCAGCACGCCTTCGCGCATGGCGCCGACCCTCTCCGCTACCCTCTGACTCCGAACGTTCCCAACAGCACACACGATCTCCAAGCGCATGAGGTCAGTCCCCCGAAACACCTCGGCAGCAACAAGACGTGCAGCCGCGGGAGCCACGCCACGGCCCATCGCCGACGTGCGAACCCAGTACCCCAGGTCGGCGAAGCGATTCGCCTTGTTCACTTGATTCACGCCACATCCACCCAGGTAACGCCCGGCATCGTCGCGAATCGCGAATTCGTACGCTAGGCCTTGCCGCGTCAGCTCTTGCTGGCTTCGAATCCAGTCCTGCGCTTCATCAAGCGAGTAGCCCGGATGAAACCAGCCCATCCACCGCCCGACTTCCGCGACCGATTCCAGCACGGCGGCCACGAGGTCCTCAGCGTCTGCCAGCTCGTACGGCTCGACCTTGCAGGTGCTCACGAGTGTCCCCTGGGATCCGCCGAACTAGAATTAGACAGGTCTGGATAGTCCGCGGACAGTGCGGGCCCGGTCAGTCTATTCCGACCGGCTGTCCGATGGGTGTGTCGGTGTGGCCCTCTAGGACGCACGTTTGATTCATGGTCGATCTCGGTCACCATGCGAGCCCGAGGCGTACCGGCGGACGCCCACCCTGTACCACGCAGGGTCCTCGGGCATCTGATGGCTCGAGGCCGCAGGAGGCCGCGCCGGCCCCGAGCCTCAGCGCGTGAAGATCGCCTCCGGGATCAGCGCGGAGACCACGTAGTTGGGCACGTCCACCACGTTGCTGATGCGGAGATCCACCGCCACGCTCGAGATCACGTAGGCCTGCTCGCGGGTCCACCCGCGCTCCTGCAGCAGGTCGATCATGTTGAGCAGCGCGTTGCGGCAGGCCAGCGTGAGGTTCTCGCCCTCGTTGACGCCGTCCTCGCGGATCGGCATGCCGGTGGCGGCCAGGAAGCGCCGCGGCGCCGCCCACTCGGGCGGGGCGAAGTAGTCGCGGTGGCGGAATCGGGGGCCGCGCGCGAGCGTGCGGCCGGCACCCTTGAGGACCTTGAACTTCACCACCGCGGTGGCCCCCATCTCGACCGCGGTCACGCAGACCTCGCCGTCGCCCTGGGCGAAGTGCCCGTCGCCCACCGAGAACAGCGCGCCGTCCACCGCGACCGGAAGCTGGAGCGTCGCCCCCTTCGTGATCTGCTTGACGTCCATGTTCCCGCCGTTCTCGCGGGGCGGGATCGTGCGGAGGCCCTCGCTCGCCGCCGCGCCCTTGCCGGGCACCGCGCCCGCCGCGTCGGGGGTCATGACGAGCCCGCCGCGGCTCAGGAGGTCCTGCTCACGCCGGGCCCACTGGCTCACCTGCTCGCGCGAGGGAGCGACGCCGATCACGCCCATGAACGGCGCGCCGGGAATCCGCACGCCGGGTAGCTGCGGTGAGGTGGCCCAGCCGTTCGCGATCCGCCAGTGCACCAGGTACGGAACCGTGTAGAGGTCGCGCAGGAAGCCCAGGCCCGGGAAGATGCCGGTGAAGGCGTGCGGCTGCGGCAGTATGTCCACGAACTCGACCTCGAGGACGTCTCCCGGCCGGGCTCCCTTGACGAGCACCGGCCCGGTGATCGGATGGATGGCGCCCGGGTCCATCGAGCCCATCGCGTCCGCGGTGCATGACGGAGGGAACTGACCGTCACAGCCATCGCGGGTTTCCAGGACGACCTCCTCGCCCTCGCTCACCTCGACGATCGGCGGAACATCGGGATGCCACCGATTGTGGCCGGTTCGGGGCTGATCCAAGAGCCGCTTGCTGCGATCGATCTCGACGCTCTTCATGGTGTGCTCCTCATGCACCCGGGGCGGCGCGGAACGAGCGCCAGCGCTCCTCGGCCTGCGCGAAGCCCGGCCCGCGGTCGATCAGGGGCAGGTCGCGGGCGCGCTGGGCCCGCTCCTCCTGGGTCGCGGTCTTGTCCACCTCGAGCGTGGCGGCGTCCATCACCACTCCGTAGTCCTCGAGCGCGCCGCGGGCGGTGATGAAGCCGCGCGCCACATCCTGGCGCACCCGCTCCGGCTCGCGGGCGAGCGGATCGCCCCAGCCCCCGCCACCGCAGGTCTCGAAGCGCAGCAGGTCACCACGCTTGAGCACGATGCCGTCGCCGAGCGCGGGCAGCACGCGCTCCTCCGGGGTGTCCGGGTTCAGGACGATGCGCCCGGTCCGCCCCGCGCTCCCGCCCGCCACCCCGTAGGGGGCGACCATGGTGTTCTCCATGCGGGTGGCCAGCTCGGCGCGCTCGGCGAGCACGCGCACGTCGCGCACGACGCCGGTGCCGCCACGGTGCAGCCCGGGCCCGCCCGAGTCCGGCCGCACCGCGTAGCGCTCCACCCGCAGCGGGAAGTCGCGCTCCACGTACTCGACCGGGTAGTTCTCCTGGGCGATGTAGTAGATGACGTCCACGCCGTCCGCGAAGGGCCGCGCCCCGAGCCCGACGCCCAGCCCTTCGATGCAGAGGATCGGCCGCTGCCGGGCCGCGTCCCAGGCGCGGAAGTAGTAGAGCACGTAGACCGGCGAGCCCGCGGGCACCCGGCCGCCGTTGGCCTGGGCCAGGGTGCCGAAGATGCACGACATGACCCGGAAGCGCGTGTTGGCTCGCATGCCGAGTGGGGCCGGGAAGCGCGGCTTGAGCACGCTGCCCTCGCGGGCGACCCACTCGTCCAGGTTGTTGAGCAGGCCCTCGTTGACCTCGAGGTCGGCGTCGAGCGACTGGAGATAGCGGCCGAAGGCGATCCGCAGCAGCCCGGGGTTGGTGGTGAAGTTGATCGGGCCGCGCGCCTGGTCGTCGGAGTTGGTGCCGTCCAGGCGGACGTGGTCGCCCCGGCGCCCGAGCGTGAGATCGATGCGGTAGGGCCGCCCCTCGGTGCCGCCGTCGCTGTCGAGGAAGTCGTGGAAGCGCCACTCGCCCACCGGGATGAGCTGGAGGAACAGCTCGCGCGCGCGCGCCGCGGTCTGGGCGATGCACTCGTCGAAGGCCGCGAGCACGGTGTCGACGCCGTAGCGGCCGCACAGCTCGCCCAGCCGCGTCTCGGCCAGGTGGCAGGAGGCCATCATCGCGCGGGTGTCCCCCTCCACCAGGTCGGGCAGTCGTGAGTTGCGCAGGAAGATGCGGTAGGCCTCCTCGTTGAGCTGCCCTTCCCGGACGATCCGCACGGGGGGCACCAGGACTCCCTCGTGGTAGATCTCGGTGGCGTGCGGCGAGATCGAGCCCGCCCTCAGCCCGCCGATGTCCTGGTAGTGCCCGAAGGTGGTGGCGAACGCCACCAGCCGCCCCTCGTGGAAGATCGGCACCGCGAACACCATGTCCTGATGATGTTGCACCGCCCCGTCCGAGATATACGGGTCGTTGAACCAGTACACGTCGCCGGGCCGCATGCTCTCGAGCGGATACGTCTTCATGATGGCCTGCACCATGCCGGGCCCGCTGCCCGAGATGTGGCAGGCCACGATGCGTCCGCGGGTGTCGAAGATCCCGACGAAGTAGTCCTTCTTCTCCTTGATGAACGGCGACATCGCGCACCGCTCCATCAGGAGCTCCATGTCGCGGATGGCCGAGGCCAGGCTGCCCCGGATGATCTCCAGCGTGATCGGATCGACCATCGGTTCGACCCGTGGGGGCTCAGCCATGGGAGCGCTCCAGGAGGATGTTGTGCGCGGCGTCCACCCGGGCGTGGAAGCCCGGGGCGATCAGCGGGGTGGCGTCGCTCTGCTCGACGATCGCGGGGCCGTCGAAGGTCATGCCCGGGGCGAGCCGATCCCGCGCGTAGGAGGGCGTGTCCACGAAGCCCGCGCCCCGGAAGTGGACCGGGCGGCGGCCGGTGCGGGCGTCGGCGAGGCGGCCGCCCCCCGCGGCGGGCACGCGCGTCTCCCGGCGCGGCAGGGCGCCCACCGCGGTGAGCCGCAGGTTCACCAGCTCGACATGCGCCGAGGGCAGATCGTAGCTGTAGAGTCGCCGGTGCTCGGCGTGGAACGTGGCCACCAGGGCCTGCAGTCGACCCGCAGTGATCGGTCCGTCGCCCAGCGGGCAGGTCAGCTCGAAGCTCTGGTGCTCGTAGCGCAGGTCGGCGGCGCGCTCGAAGCGGTGGCGCTGACGCGGGACCTGCTCGCCCTCGAGCCAGGCCTGCGCCTGTCGCTCCAGCCCGGCCCACGCCGCCTCGAGCCCGGTCACGGCCGCGCCCGCCTCCGCGAGCCGGCGCTCGGCCACGCCCGCGGTCTTCACGAAAGTCGCGCGGATGTCGGTATCGAGCAGGCCCCACGTCGAGAGGACGCCTGGGCGAGGCGGGATCACCACCGTCGGGATGTCGAGCAACTCGGCCAGCCGGCAGGCGTGCAGCGGCCCGGCGCCGCCGAAGGCCACCAGTGCGAACCGTCGCGGGTCGTGCCCGCGCCCGACCGACACGGTGCGGATGGCGCGCGCCATCGCGTTGTCGATGATCTCGACCACCCCGGCCGCCGCCTCTTCAACGCCGAGGCCGAGGGGCCGGCCGATGCGCGCGGCCATCGCGTCGCGCGCCGCCGCCACGTCGAGCGGGATCTCGCCGCCCAGCAGCGCGGCCGGGATGCGGCCCAGGATCAGGTGCGCGTCGGTCACGGTGGGCTCGCCGCCGCCGCGGCCGTAGCAGACCGGCCCCGGCTCGGCGCCGGCGCTGCGCGGCCCCACCGTGAGCCGCCCGGCGCTCGTCACCGCCGCGATGGACCCGCCGCCCGCCCCGATCGTGTGGATGTCGACGATCGGGAGCTTGAGCGGGAAGGGCCCGATCATGCCGTCCTTGGTGACCTCGGGCCGGCCCTCGCGCACCAGGCAGATGTCGGCGCTGGTGCCGCCCACGTCGATAGAGATGATGTCGTCGAAGCCGGCCGAGCGGCCGACCGACACCGCCCCGACCACGCCCGCGGCGGGCCCCGACAGCACGGTCTGGACCGGCTGGCGCACGCACGTGGCGGCGCTCGTCACGCCGCCGTCCGACTTCATGATCAGCAGGGGCGCCTGCACCCCCTCGCCGTCCAGGGCCCGGCGCAGCACGCTGACGTAGCGGCTCACCGGCGGCATCACCGCCGCGTTGAGCGAGGTGGCCATGGTGCGCTCGAACTCCCGGAACTGGGGCAGCACCTCGGAGGACAGCGACACGAGCACCCCCGGATACTCCTCGGCCAGGATCGCCTGCATGCGCTGCTCGTGCGCGGGATTGGCGTAGGCGTGCAGGAACACGACCGCCACCGCGGGCACGCCGATCTGCGCGAGCTGGCGCGCGAGCGCCCGCGCCGCGGACTCGTCGAGCGGCATGAGCACCGAGCCGTCCACGTCGAGCCGCTCCGGGACCTCGAAGACGCGCTCCGGCGTGATGGGCCGCGTGGGCTTCGACCAGCCGTAGAGATTGCCGTGCCGGGGGATGTCGTGGCGGCCGATCTCGAGCACGTACTTGAACCCGGCGGTGGTCACCAGCGCGGTGGGCGGCGTCTTGCCCTCGAGGATCGCATTGGTCGCGGTGGTGGTACCGTGGAACACGCGCAGCACGTCGCCGGGTGCTCGGCCGGCCAGCGCGAGGACCTTGCGTACCGCGGTGATGAACCCGGCGGAGAGGTCGCCCGGCGTGGACGGCGTCTTCGCCACCCAGAGGGCGCCGGTGACGGCGTCGGTGAACGTGATGTCGGTGAAGGTCCCGCCTACGTCGATGGCGAGCGTGCAGGTCTTGGTCACGGGCGCGCTCATTGTAGACCCGCCCGCGGTGCGGGGAAAGGTGCCCGGCGCCGAGCCAACCCCGGATCCGTCTGCTACACTTCCACTAGCCGACCCAAGCGGCGCGGACTGGCGAGCCCGGCGCCGCTTCGTCGTCTAAATACATGGAATACAAAGACTACTACAAGACCCTGGGAATCGACCGGTCGGCCGACGACAAGGCGATCAAGACCGCCTACCGCCGACTGGCCCGCAAGCACCACCCCGACGTCAACAAGGGGAACGCCGAGCGCTTCAAGGAGATCAGCGAGGCCTACACGGTTCTCTCCGACCCCGAGAAGCGCAAGCGGTACGACACGCTCGGCCCGGACTGGGAGCGCTACGCGCAGGCCGAGGCCGGCGCCGGCACCACCGGGGGACGCTCGCCATTCGAGGGGCGAAACGTCCGCTTTAGCCAGGAGGGCGACGCGGGGGGGTTCTCGGACTTCTTCCGGACCATCTTCGGCGACGTGGGCGGCTTCCGTCGGGGCCAGCCCGGCGGCGGACGCTCCGCCGAATTCGAGTTCTCGGATCTGGGCGACCTCGGCGGCTTCGGCCCGGCCTTCGGCAAGGGCAGCGACGTCGAGGCCGGGATCGAGCTCACGCTGGAGGAGGCGTTCCAGGGCACGCGGAAGTCGATCTCGATCGAGCTGGATGAGCCGTGTCCCGAGTGCGGCGGCTCCGGCAACGTGAACCGTCGTCCCTGCCCGCGTTGCCGGGGCGGCGGCTGGACCAAGTCCATGCGGAACCTGGACGTCAAGATCCCGGCCGGCGTGGACACTGGCTCGCGCGTGCGGGTGGCGGCGGAAGGGCCGGGCGGCGGCTCCGGCCACCGGAGCGATCGCGGCGACCTCTACCTGCGCGTGACCGTGGCCCCGCATCCGCGCTTCGAGCGCAAGGGCGACGACATCCACACCGACCTGGCCCTGCCGGTGACGGTGGCGGCCCTCGGCGGTGAGGTGTCGGTGCCGACGCTGAAGGGGCAGGTCTCGATGAAGATCCCGCCCGAGACGTCGAGTGGGAAGACGTTCCGGATCCCCGGCTACGGCATGCCGCATCTCAAGGGCGGCGGGGCCGGCGACGAGTACGTGAAGGTGCAGATCCAGATACCGACCGGGCTCAGCCCGAGAGAGAAAGAGCTCTTCGAGGAACTGAAGCGGCTCAGAGCGGAGACCAACTGAGATGAGGCTCGACAAGCTGACCGTCAAGGCCCAGGAAGCGATCCAGGCCGCGCAATCCCTGGCCGACCAGGGCAACCACCAGGCCATCGAGCCCGAGCACCTGCTGCTCGCGCTCCTGCAGCAGCAGGAGGGCGTGGTGGGACCGTTGCTCGGCAAGCTGGGCGCGCGCCCGGACGCCCTCGCGCGCCAGGTTCAGGCGGAGATGGAGAAGTTGCCCAAGGTCCGCGGAGGCGGCGGACGGCAGTACGCCTCCCCGCGCTTCGAGGGCGTGATCGACCGAGCGTGGCAGGAGGCCGAGCGGCTCAAGGACGAGTACGTCTCGACCGAGCACCTGCTGATCGCGATCGCCCAGGAGAAGGGCGGCATGGCCGCCCGCCTGCTCGGCGCGGCCGGGGTGACCGCGGAGGCCATCTATCGCTCGCTGGTGGACGTGCGCGGCTCGCAGCGCGTCACCGATCCCAATCCGGAGGACAAGTACCAGGCCCTGCAGCGCTACTCCAAGGACCTCACCGACCTGGCCCGCAAGGGCAAGCTCGATCCGGTGATCGGCCGCGACGAAGAGATCCGTCGGGTGGTCCAGGTACTCTCGCGCCGGACCAAGAACAACCCGGTGCTGATCGGCGAGCCCGGCGTGGGGAAGACCGCCATCGTCGAAGGGCTGGCGCAGCGGATCGTGAACGGGGACGTGCCGGATTCGCTCAAGAACAAGCATCTGGTCGCGCTCGACCTGGGCGCGCTCGTCGCCGGCACGAAGTACCGGGGCGAGTTCGAGGAGCGGCTGAAGGCCGTGCTGAAGGAGCTGACGGCCGCCGAGGGACGCTACATCGTCTTCATCGACGAGCTGCACACG
>DATIWG010000035.1:0-285790 GCA_035519555.1 Nitrosotalea sp.
GCGGAGGCCTTCAACCTTCCCGTGACGTCCCACGGCGCCCACGATGTGACCGTTCACCTCCTCGCCGCCGTCCCGAACCGCTCGTACCTGGAAGCCCACGGCTTCGGCCTCGACCGCTACATCGCCATCCCCCTCGCGCTCCAATCCGGCCGCGCCATCGCCCCCGACCGCCCAGGCCACGGCATCCAGTTCGACTGGCCCGCGCTCGACACCCTCCGCGCCTGACCCCCAAGCATGTGGCGGCGTCAGAGAAGCCAAGAGCGAAACCCGGATGCGCAGAGGAGTGCGGCGACGGAGGTGGGGGTGCAGAAGCTGAAGGGCGGAGGCGGCTGGAGTCGGATACGCGTGACCGCGGGCGGGCGGGGCGGCGGGGGGTGCCCGGGGGCCGGGTGACCCGTTCCCCGCGAGGGCAAGTCAGCCACGCCTACCCCCCAGGATTGGGAACTCCTCCCGCGAGATAGCGAGAAAGCCTGCCGTGGTCAGAGGCCCCCGGGCACCCCCCGCCGCCCCGCCCGCCCGCGCCTCAAGCGGAAGAGCGTTGAGCCAGCGCCGGCCGCAGTTCCTCCGCGATCACGTCGATCGTCTCGAGAATCGCCGGATACGTGCTGTAGCTGACTTCGAGCGCGACGTGCTCGCACCCCGCGCCCTGGTACTGCCGTAGCTCGCGCGCCACCGTCGCGACCGAGCCCCGCACGACGTGGCGCGTGCCGAGCAGGGCCTGGTCCACCGCGGGGCGGTGGATGCCGTCGAGCAGAAGGGGGATCCGCAGGGTCAGCTGCGGGTTGCCCTCGCGTCTGGCGTCCTTCCAGTGGTTGGCCACCGCCAGCGCCCCCGCGCGGAAGGCCGCCGGCGCCACCCCGGAGGCGTGCCAGCCGTCGCCCAGCCGGGCCGCGCGGCGCAGGGCCGCGTCGGAGCCGCCACCGACGAGGATCGCCGGCCGGGGTTTCTGCAGCGGCATCGGCGAGACCTTCACGTCGGCGAGCCGGTAGCTCCCATCGGTGATGGTCGGATATTCATCCGTCCACACCTTGCGGAACAGCTCGATGGCCTCGTCGGTGCGGCGGCCGCGCTCGCGGAACGGCACGCCGAGCGCCTTGAACTCGCCCTCGAGCCAGCCCACCGCTACTCCCACGATCAGGCGACCGGCCGACAGGACGTCGACGCTCGCCAGCAGCTTGGCCACGGGCAGGGGCGAACGGTACGGCAGCACGACCACGCTCGTGCCGAGCGCGATGCGCTCGGTGACGCCGGCCAGCCACGGTAGCACCGCGAGGGGGTCGAGCATGTCGTCGCGGTAGATCAGCGACACGTCGCGCGGCACCACCACGTGATCGGTGACCCACAGCGAGTCGAGGCCCATCTCCTCGGCGCGCGCCGCGATCTGGATCAGGCGGGAGGGCTCGATCGGGCGTCCGTAGTGGGGCAAGCAGATGCCGAGCTTCATGGGGCTGGAGCCTACCACGCCGCGACCGGGCTCAGCGGATGAACGAGCTGGGCGCCTTCCCGGCCATCGTGGCCACGTCCGGCAGGCCGGGGTCGGCGGGCTTGGGCAAGTGGCGCTCGATCAGCCGCCACTGCCGCACCGCGTGCAGGCACTTCGCGAAGGCAGCCTCGCCCCTCGCGTCGCCGGGAGAGCGCTGGATGTCGACCTGGCCGGTGGTGAGATCCACGTCGCGCACCTGGGCGTCGAAGGTCGGCGAGATCCGGCGGGCGTAGCTCACGCACGTGGCCACGTCGGCCCGCGATTGCTCCGCGTAGTCGGGGGGCCACGCGAAGCCGACTGTCAACGCCGCGACACAGCCGAGCGCGATTGCCTTGTTCATGGCCGGCTCCTTCGTGCGGGGGAAGGAGCAAGACATGGGCCAGCGTGGAATGGCAGCGAATCATGGGTTTTTCCCGAGGATGGCGCCGCTCGTCGTGTCAGCGCAGCACCACCATGGAAGATTCTGCTCGGCTAGCGCAGGGCGGGCGGCTCCGGGAACTGCTGATCCACGACGCGGTGGATGCGGAGCCCGATGGCTTCGCGCTGGATGATCAGGGTGTGGCGGGCCTCGAGGGCTCGGGCACGCGCCTCGCGATAGCGGGCGAGCCTCCCCTCCCGGGCGATGTCGGGCGCGCGCTCGAGATCCTCGCGCAGCTCGTCACAGAGGCGCAGCGCCGCCTCGAGGCGCTCGCCTGCCCGGCCCAGGGTGGCGGCCTTCTCCGCGAGGATCTCCTTCTCGGTCCGCTGGAGGGCTTCCTCTCGCTGGTTCACGCCGGCCCTTCGACGACGCCGGCCGCGATCAACTCGGCGATGCGGTCGTCCTTGTAGCCCAGCAGGTCACGCAGCACCCGGCGCGTGTGCTCGCCCACGCGGTAGGCGGCGGGGGCGCGCGGGTGGGTGGGCTTGCCGTCCAGGTGATAGGGGCTGGCGGTGACGCGCAGATTGCTCCGGGCCGGATGTGGCAGCACCGGGAAGAACTGGCGGACCGCGAGGTGCTCCTGGGCGATGACCTCGGCCGGGCGCAGGACCGGCGCGCAGGGGATCCGGGCCTCGGTCAACACCGCCAGCGCCTCGTCCGCGCTGCCGAAGGTGTCGAGCCAGCCGGTGATGACCGCGCGCAGCTCGCGCCAGTTCCGGCGACGCGTCAGGGACGAGCTGAAGCGCGGATCGCGAGCGAGGTCGGGCCGCTTCATGAGGCCGAGCACTCGCTCCCAGAGCCGTGGGGCGCCCACGATCTGCATCGCCATGTAGCGGTCGCCGACGCGGTGCACGATCATGCCGGGGCGCGGATTGCCGTGCTCTTCGCCGCCGTTGAGCACCGAGGCGAAGGTCACGCTGTCGGCGCCCACCAGCGCCTCCAGCATCGAGACATCCAGATGCGCGCCCTTTCCGGTGCGGGCCCGGCGCCAGAGCGCGGCCATGATGGCGCCCATGGCATGCGCGGCGGCCAGCACGTCGGCGGCCTGCAGGTTCGACGCGCGCGGCGCCGCCTCGTCCCCCTGCTCGAGCGCCATCATCCCGGACGCGGCGTTGATGATGTGGGCGAAGGCCGGGCGCTCCCGCCAGGGCCCGGTCTGGCCGAAGCCCGAGATCGAGCAGTAGACGATATCGGGCTTGGCCCCGGAGACGGCCGGGTAGTCCAGGCCCAGGCGGCCCGCCACCCCGGGCGCGAAGTTCTCGATGAACACGTCGGCGTGGCGCGCGAGGCCCAGGACGACCTCGCGACCCTCGGAGCGGCTCAGATCCACCGCCACGCTCTCCTTGCCCGCGTTGACCCGTGCGAAGTAGGTGGACTGGTCCTCGCGGCCGGGCTCGATCTGGTGCGGGTTGCGACGCATCTCGTCGCCCTCGATGGGCCGCTCGATCTTGATGACGCGGGCGCCGAGGTCGGAGAGCAGGCGGGTGCAGTAGGGCCCGGCCAGAACGCGGGTGAGGTCGACCACGACCAGGCCGTGGAGGGGCAAGGAGTCGTCGGACATTATTCGGGGGAGTATATCGCCAGAATCGCAGGCGCGTGCACCGTCTGCGGCCGGTGACCGTAGCTCAGCCGCGCCCCCCGATCCGCGCTACGCCGACTCGACCAGGCCCGCCGGGCAGGCGACGCCGGTGCCTCCGATGCCGCAATAGCCCCACGGGTTCTTGGCCAGGTACTGCTGGTGGTAGTCCTCCGCGTAGTAGTACTCGGGGGCCGGGCGGATCTCGGTCGTGATCGGCCCATATCCGGCCCGGTCGAGCACGGCCTGATAGACCTTGCGCGAGGCTTCCGCGGCGCGCTGCTGCGCGTCGCCGTAGCAGTAGATCGCGGAGCGGTACTGGGTGCCCACGTCGTTGCCCTGGCGCATCCCCTGGGTCGGGTCGTGGTTCTCCCAGAAGGCGCGCAGCAGGGTCTCGTAGGAGACCTTGGCCGGATCGAATACCACCATCACGACCTCGGTGTGTCCGGTCGCGCCGCTGCAGACCTCCTCGTAGGTCGGGTTCGGAGTGTAGCCGCCCGCGTAGCCCACGGACGTGGAATACACGCCCGGAATCTCCCAGAACTTCCGCTCCGCGCCCCAGAAGCAGCCGAGGCCGAAGACGGCGCGCTCCGTTCCCGCCGGGAAGGGAGGCTCGAGCCGCGCGCCACTCACGAAGTGGGTGTCGGGCACGCGCGTCTTCTCGGCGCGCCCGGGGAGCGCGTCGGACGGACCGGGCATGCTGCGCTTGCGCAGACCAAACATGGGCGTTCCTCCTCTGTCGGTCAAGCCTACCTCAGGGCGGCCGTCGCGGCTACTCTGCTATGCTCGTCCGGGTGTCAATCCCGTGGCGAGGAGCGGCGGACATGAGCGAGAACGGCAAGCCGGCGGGCGGATGGGGCTGGGAGCGGGCGCTGCACGGGATCGTGCCCCCGCTGATCTCACCGCTGGACGACTCGGGAGCCCCGGACGCCGGCACGATGGCCGCGCTGGTCGAGCACGTGATCGACGGGGGGTGCACCGGCCTTTTCATGCTGGGCGGCTGTGGCGAGGGGGCGTGGCTCACCCCGGGGCAGCGGGGCGCGGTGGTCAGGTCGGCGGCGCGCGCGGCGGCCGGCCGGGTGCCGGTGCTGGCGGGCGTGATGCTGCCCGCCACGGGTCCCGCCATCGAGGCGGCCCGCCAGGCCGCGGGGGAGGGCGCCGACGCGCTCGTGGTCAGCTCCCCGTACTACTTCGGGGTGGAGCCCGCCGCGCAGCAGCGCCACGTCGAGGCGGTGATCGCGGCCACGGCGCTGCCCGCGCTCCTCTACAACATCCCGCAGTGCACGCACCACGTGCTGCCGCCCGAGACGGTGCGCGCGCTGGCCCGCGACGCGCGCGTGCTCGGCATCAAGGACTCGGCCGGTGATTTCGAGGCTTTCCAGAAGCTGCTCGCGATCAAGGAGGAGCGCCCGCGCTTCCGCGTGCTGCAGGGCCACGAGTCCCTGGCCGCGGCCAGCCTGCTGCAGGGCGCGGACGGGATGGTGCCGGGCCTGGCCAACGTGGCACCGGCGCTCTTCGTGGATCTGCAGGCGGCCGTGGACCGCGGGGCGGCCGCGGACTGCGCGCGGCTGCAGCGGCGCATCGCGGCGCTCGCCGGCCTCTACCGGCAAGGACCGTTCCTGTCCGCGCTGAAGGCGGCGTGCGAGATGCGGGGCCTCGGCAACGGCCGTCCCGCGCCGCCGCTCCTGCCCGCCTCGCCCGCCGAGCGCGCCGCGATCCGGGCGCTGCTCGAGGGCGCCGGCCTCGCGCTCGCGGCGTCCGCCGCTCCCGCCCGGTGACGATCCGCGCCGTCATCTTCGACATGGACGGCGTGCTCGTGGACTCCGAGCCTTTCGGCTTCGAGGCCCTGCGCCGGGTGATGACCCGTCACGGGCTGCCGTTCTCGGAGGAGGAGAATGCGGAGTTCCTCGGCCGCACCACGCTCGACTCCTGCCGGATCCTGAGGGAGCGGCACGGCCTGACCGAGTCGGCCGAGACGCTGGCCGAGTGGTACGTCGAGGGCATGCTGGAGCAGATCGGCCGTGGGCCGATCCCGATGGCCGGCGTGCCCGAGGTGCTGGAGCGCGTGCGGGCCTCCGGCTACCGGATGGCCCTGGCCTCCTCCGCGGAGGTCCGCGTGATCGAGGCCAATCTCGCCGCGCTCTCGCTCCGGCCGCTCTTCGAGGCCGTCGTCTCTGGCACGCAGGTGGCGCGCGGCAAGCCCGCGCCCGACGTGTTCCTGGCCGCCGCGGATCGCCTCGGGATAGTTCCGGAGCGGTGCCTCGTCATCGAGGACTCGCGCAACGGCCTCCTCGCAGCCAAGGCGGCCGGCATGCGCTGCGCGGTGGTGCCCTGCGACCACACCCGCCACCAGGATTTCAGCGAGGCGGATCATCGGCTCGCCGCGCTCCCGGATCTGCTCGCGCTGCTCTAGATCTGCTTGAGGAGGAAGGCGGCGCGCCCCATCCTCCGCTCGATGGCGGCCACGCGGCGCTGGTAGGCGCCGCTGCCGGATCCGGGGCGCCACCCGGACGGATTCGGCAACACCGCGGCGAGCTGCGCGGCCTCGTGCTCGTCCAGGTCCGCCGCCGGCTTGCCGAAGTAGCGCTGGCTCGCCGCGCCCACCCCGTAGAGGCCGGGGCCCAGCTCGACCACGTTGAGGTACAGCTCGAGGATGCGCCGCTTGGGCAGGGCGCGCTCGAGCTGCCAGGTGAGCAGCGCTTCCCTGACCTTCCGGATCGGGCTGCGCGACTTCGAGAGCCACAGGTTCTTGGCCAGCTGCTGGGTGATGGTGGAGGCGCCGCGCGGCAGCTCGCGGTCACGCAGCGCCTCCTCGAGGGCGTTCTGCATCTCGTCGATCGCGAAGCCGTGGTGGGTGAAGAAGTTGACGTCCTCCGCGACGAGGACCGCCCGCTTGAGCGCGGGCGAGATGGCCGCGTAGGCTGTCCACTCCCGGGCCACGCGATCAGGGCGGCCGCGCGCGCGCTGCTCGGCGCGATACTGCTCGATGAAGGCGGTGGTGGCGGGGCGGTCGACGGCGAGGCGCCGGACCGACGGCCAGGTCCAGATCTCGATCGCGAGCCACCCGCCGACGACCAGCATGACGATCACGACCAGCCGGCCGGCCCAGCGGGATCGAGTGCGCATGGGCCATGGTATCGTGGTGGCCCCATGGACGTCCTCAAGCGGCGGATCGCGGACGCGGTGGACCGGCTCGGCGACGATCTCACCGCCCTGTCACGACGCATCCACGCGCATCCCGAGCTGGCCTTCGAGGAGGCGCGCGCGTCCGGCTGGCTCGCGGAGTTCCTGGAAGGGCAGGGCTTCCGGGTCGAGCGCGGAGTGGGCGGGGTGGCCACTGCGTTCCGGGCGAGCCTCGAGACGGGCCCCGGCCCGACCCTGGCCATCCTCTGCGAGTACGACGCGCTGCCCGGCGTGGGTCACGCCTGCGGTCACAACGTGATCGCGGCCGCGGGGGCCGGCGCGGGCGCCGCCCTGATGGCGGCGCGCGATGGGCTCCCCCCGGGGCGCGTCGTGGTGATCGGCACGCCCGCCGAGGAGAAGGGCGGGGGCAAGGGCGTGCTGGTGGACGCGGGTGTCTTCGCGGGTGTGGACGGCGCGATGATGATCCACGGCTTCGACCGCACGCTGCTCCACCAGGACCTGCTCGGTGTTGTCCGGCTCACCTTCGAGTGGGCGGGCAAGGCCGCCCACGCCTCGGTGGATCCGTGGGAGGGCGCGAACGCGCTGGACGCGTGCGTGCAGACCTTCAACGCGGTGAGCATGCTCCGGCAGCAGATGCGCCCGGGCTGCCGCATCCACGGCATCGTCGCCGAGGGCGGCGCCGCCGCCAACGTCATCCCGGAGCGCGCGGTGGCCGACTTCAACGTGCGCGGGCCTAGCCTCGAGGCCATGTGGGCGCTCCAGCGGCGTGTGGTGGCCTGCGCGGAGGCCGCCGCCGCCGCGACCGCCACGCGGCTCACCGTGACCCAGCACCGGGACGTCTACGAGCCGCTGAAGCGCAATCAGACGCTCCTCGACGTCTTCGCGGCCAACCTGGGCGCGGTCGGGCTGACCGAGGGGCCGCCCGCGCCGGATCGGCTCGCGTCATCGGACATCGGCAACGTGAGCCAGGTCACGCCGACCATCCACGCCTGGATCGCGATCGCGCCGCTCGGCACCGCCATCCACACCCGCGAGTTCGCGGCGGCCGCGGCGGCGCCGGGAGCGCGCCCGGGCCTGCTGGCCGGCGCCAAGCTGATGGCCCTCAGCGCGGTGGACCTGCTCGCCGATCCGGCACGACTCGCCGCCATGAAGGAGGAGTTTCGAGGTCGGTGAAGAGCCGGCTCACGCTCTGGATCGTCGCGGTGGTGCTCACCGCCGCCGTCATCGGGGTGAGCCTCCTCACCATGGACCCGTTCCCGCCCCGACGCATCGTGATCGCGACCGCGCAGCCCGACGGCAACTACGACGCGGTGGGTCGAGAGTACCAGCGTCGCCTCGTCCGCGAGGGCCTCAGCGTCGATCTGCGTCGCACCGCTGGCTCGGTGGAGAACCTGGACCTGCTGCGGCGCGGCGCGGTCGACGTGGCCTTCGTCCAGGGAGGGATCTACCAGCCCGCCGAGGATCCCGAGCACCGCCTGCGCGGCATGGCCGCGATCTACCGGGAGCCGCTCTGGATCTTCTACCGCGGCCGGCCAGTGACCGACGGTCTCGCCTCGCTCGCGGGCCGCCGCGTCTCGATCGGCGCGACGGGCAGCGGCACCGAGGCGGTGGCGCGCGCGCTGTTCGCCGCGCTGGGGCTGCCGACGACGGGCTCAAACCTGCTGAACCTGACCTCGGCCGCGGCCCGGCTCGAGCTCGAGGCGGGGCGCATCGAGGCCGCCTTCTTCGTGGCCTCGTACAAGGACGGCAACGTCACCGCGCTGCTCCATCGCCCCGACGTGCGCCTGCTCGGCTTCACGCGCGAGGTGGCGTTCGCCCGTAACTTCCGCTATCTCTCCCCGGTGCGGATCACCGAGGGGCTGCTCGACCTGAAGGCGGACCTGCCGCGCGAGGAGGTCACCCTGATGGCGCCCGCCGCGCTGCTGGTCTGCCGCGAGTCGCTGCATCCCCGGGTGGTCGAGCAGATCCTGGCCGTCGCCCGGGAGGTGCACGGAAGCGGCAGCCTGCTGGATCCACCGCAGCGGTTCCCGACCCGTGAGGGCGTGGACGTCCCGCTGCACGAGGCGGCCGACTCGTTCCTGACCCGGGGCGAGTCGCTGCTCTCGCGCGTGCTGCCCTACTGGGCACTGCGCTGGGTGGTGCAGCTGCGCCTGCTCCTGCTGCCTCTGCTCGCGGTGTGGTTTCCTCTGTTCAAGATCCTGCCGTGGCTTCTCCGCTGGCGCGGCAATCATATCCTCGAGCGGCACTACGCGCTGCTGCGCGACGTGGAGGCCAGGGCGGCCGACGCCGGGGAGGCGGACACGATGCGAGAGATCATCGCGCAGATCGAGACGCTGCGAGGCCAGATCGAGGGACTCGCTCGGCGGCTGCCACTCCAGCATCAGCGGGACCTCTATCACTGCCGCCTGCACGTCGCGCTCGTGCTCGCCGAGGCGCGGGATCGCCTCCAGCGGATGGAGCCCCAGCCCCGCTAGCGGTGGCGGGCTCGCGTGGTCCGCGCGTCCGGGCGCGCGGCGCGAAAGCGCCGACCACGCCGGCCGACCACCCGACGCCGGGCGCGGTCGCCCACGATGACGAGGGCGAGACCTATGCAGAAGCCGCCGAGGCCGATCCACACCGCGGGCAGGTGGCCGGCGAGGCGGACGCCCATGTACTCCACGGTGCGCTCGCCGCCGGTGCCCGCGGAGCCGGCGAGCCGTGCGCCCGCCACCATGAAGGACACGAGCGTGGCCAGAGGCAGCACCACGCCCTGGACGCCCACCGCGAGGCAGGTGCGGGTGATCACGCGGCGAATCAGAGGCGCGCGGCCGATGAACAGCATCGCGGCCACCGTGGCTATCGCCCACACCGTCAGCGTGACCGGTGGGCTCATCGTGCCGGGCTTGCCGGCGTTGACCACGGTCGTGATCACCAGGAGGGACACCGCGCCGGAGGCGGCGCCGCCGGCCAGCGTCGCGATCGCCTTGGCGAGGCGGATCGGCCAGCGCCGCGGCCGCCGCGTCCTCGGCGCCCGGCGTGGCGGCTCCTTCAGCAGAAGGTTCCACAGGAGCAGGCTGGCCCCGAGGTAGAACAGGAGACCGAACAGCACCAGCAGGTTGGTGCCGGGCATGCGGAATCTACGGGGCCTTCCAGATCACCCGCTCGGTGGCGTCCCCCAGGGCCACCGTCGGTACGCCACCCTGTCGCAGGAGCATCGCGATGCGCTGCTTGCCGTCTCGGTCGTGCAGGCTCAGGAACGGCAGCTGGAAATCGGCGCTCACCCTCAGCCAGAGGCGCCCCTTGCCGCCCGCGTCGGCGAGGCTGAGGGTGGGCTGCCCGTCGCCGGTCACCGCGAGCATCGCGCGCCCGTTGCCGTCCACGTCGTACTGCCAGATCGCGGGCGCGCCCGGCGGGTCGAGGCCGACCGCGGTGCGGCGGCGGCCGTTGCGATCGAAGAGGGTGAGGCCGGTGGCGCCCTCCGCGGTCAGGGCCAGCAGCGAGCGGGGGCGCCCGTTCTGGTCGAAGAGTGCGAGGCTCGGCCGGCCGTCGCCGTACGCGCGCAGCTCGACGCGTGGCCGATCGGCCTGATCGAGGAGCGCGAGCTGCGCGGTGCCGTCGGCGCGCACGCTGAGCCCGGCGCGCACGCGGCCGCTGCTGCGGTCCGAGAGCTCGACGCCGGCCAGCCCCTGCGGGGTCACGCTCATGAGGGCGCGCTCCTGCTGGGTGTCGTCGGCGAGCGCGAGGGCCGCGGTGCCGTCCGAGCGGAGCCCGAGGGTGGCCCGCACGTTACCGGCGCCGTCGCGCAGCACGAAGCGCTCGGCCTCGATCGCGTTCGCCACCGGGGCGGGAGCGGTCTGCCCCATCACGAAGAGCGCGGCGAGGCCGACGAGGGTCAGGGTGCCGCACAGCTTGAGGCGCCGGTTCTCCCGCTCCAGGCGGTCGAGCCGGCGGGCCAGGGTATCCGGGGTGATTTCGCGTCGGGTATCGCTCACGATCCAGTCCTCCTACTTCTTGTCTCTCTTCTCGTCCGGCGCTCCCCCGGCGGCCTGCAGCGTGACCTTGTCGCCCACGATGAGGAACACCACGGTGCCGTTCGAGGCCTTGTAGGTCCATTGCTCCACCGGCCCGAGCTTGCTGATGTCGCTCGGCTGGCCCAGCGCCCGCTCGAGCTCCGCGCGAGTGGAGACGTTGCGCGACTTCTCGACGAGGTCCTCCTTGCTACGGCTGCAGCCGGTGCCGAGGCCCGCCACGAGCGTCCACGCCAGCGCTGCCGCCATCGCTCTCCGCATCGCGCTCCTCCTGGGGGAACGTCGGCCGGGCCCGAGCCTGGCCGAGTCTATCAGAGTGTCGACCGGCGGCAACCGTGACGCGCCCGGGCCCGGGTGTACACTCCGGCTGGACCGACGCCGTGCGCCGAGGGCGCTCGGGTGAGGAGGGCTCGATGATCACGCTCGTCGTCAACGGAAAGCCCCAGCGGGTGGACGTGAATCCGGACCTGCCGCTCCTGTGGGTGATCCGTGAGGATCTGCGGCTGACCGGCACCAAGTACGGCTGCGGCATGGCCCTGTGCGGCGCGTGCACCGTGCACCTCGACGGGACGCCGATCCGCTCCTGCGTGACGCCAATCTCGGCGGCGGCTGGCAAGATGGTGACCACGATCGAGGGCCTGTCGCCCCAGGGCACCCATCCGGTGCAGCGGGCGTGGCAGGAGCTCGACGTGCCCCAGTGCGGCTTCTGCCAGTCCGGGCAGATCATGTCGGCGGCGGCCCTCCTCGCGCAGAAGGCCGCGCCCACCGACGACGACATCAATGCGGCGATGGCCGGCAACATCTGCCGCTGCGGGACGTACCAGCGCATCCGGGCCGCGATCCACCGGGCGGCCGCGCTCAAGAAGGGAGGCGCGCGATGAAGGCGGCGCCCGTCGGTCGACGCGCGCTCCTGAAGGGAGGCCTCGCGGTCGGCGCGGGCCTCACCATCGGCTTCCAGCTGCCCGCGATGCGTGCTCGCGCCCCGTCGGCCCAGTCGACTCCGGGCGTGTTCGCGCCCAACCAGTGGCTCAGCATCGACCGGGACGGCCTGGTGACCATCACGAACTCGGTGCCCGAGATGGGGCAGGGCTCGCTGACCACCACCACGATCATCATCGCCGACGAGCTCGACGCCGACTGGAACCGGATCCGGGTCAGCCAGGCGCCCGCCGATCCCAAGCGCTACGGCAATCCGGTCACCGGGTCGCAGTCCTACGGGGGGAGCCGAGGGGTGCGCGACCACATGGAGATGTGGCGCAAGTCCGCCGCGGCCGCGCGGGAGATGCTGCGGCAGGCCGCCGCCGCCGAATGGGGCGTACCGGTCGACACGGTGGACACCGAGCCGGGCGTCGTGGTGCACCGGCCGACCGGCCGGAAGCTGGCTTACGGCCAGCTCGTCGACCGGGCCCAGGCGCTTGCAGTTCCCCAGAACCCGAAGCTCAAGACCCCGGACCAGTTCCGCTACATCGGCAAGAACCTGCATCGCATCGACGCCCCCGAGAAGGTGACCGGTCGGGGCATCTACGGAATGGACGTGCAGGTGCCGGGCATGCTCGTGGCCTCGGTCGAGCGGCCGCCCGTGGTCTCGGGCGCCAAGGTGGTGAGCGTCGACGCGACGGCGGCCAATGCGATCCCCGGCGTCAAGCACGTGGTGCAGGTGACCAACGGGGTCGCGGTGGTGGCCGATCGATTCCCGACCGCGCTGGCCGGACGTCGCGCGCTCAAGGTGACGTGGGACCTGGGGCCGATGGCGCAGGTGAGTAGTCCCCGGATCTCGAGCGAGTACGCGGCCCTCGCCCGGCAGCCGGGCCTGGCCGCGCGCAAGGAGGGTGACGTCGAGCGGGCGCTCTCGGCGGGCGGCCGGACGCTCGAGGCCGCGTACGAGGTCCCGTTCCTCGAGCACGCCTGCATGGAGCCGATGAACGCGACCGCCCACGTCATGCCGGACGCCTGCGTGATCTGGGCGCCGACCCAGAATCCGGGCGGGACCCAGGCCACCGCGGCGCGGATCACCGGCCTGCCACCCGAGAAGGTCGCGGTGAACACGACGCTGCTGGGAGGCGGCTTTGGCCGGCGCGGCGAGGTGGACTTCATCGTGGACGCGGTGGAGACCGCGAAGGCGGTGGGGGCGCCGGTGAAGGTCATGTGGTCGCGCGAGGACGACATCCAGCACGGCTTCTACCGTCCCGCGACCTACAACGTGTTGCGCGCCGCGGTCGACGGCAGCGGGATGCCAACCGCGTGGTCGCATCGCATCGTCGGTCCCGGGATCCTGGCCCAGAAGGGCCGCATGCCCGCCAACATCGCGGTGGATCCCGCCGCGGTGGCGGGCGCGCGGGACCTGCCCTACGACATCCCGAACCTTCAGGTGGACTGGGTCAACAAGGACTTCGGAGTGCCGGTCGGCTTCTGGCGCTCGGTCGGCTCCTCGCAGAACGCTTTCATCACGGAGAGCTTCATCGACGAGCTGGCCCATCTGGCCGGCAAGGATCCATTCGAGTACCGGCGCGCGCTCCTCGGCAAGTCACCGCGGCACCGGGCGGTGCTGGAGCTGGCAGCCGCGCGGGCGAAGTGGGGGTCGCCGCTCCCGGCGGGCCGCGGGCGGGGGATCGCGGTGGCGTTCTCCTATGGTAGCTACGCGGCCCACGTGATCGAGGCGTCGGTGGTGGCGGACGGCGTGGTGCGCGTGCACCGAGTGGTGTGCGCCATCGACTGCGGCATCGCGGTCAACCCGGATCAGGTCAAGGCCCAGATGGAAGGCGGCGCGGTCTATGCGCTCACCGCCGCGCTCTACGGGCAGATCACGATCGACAGGGGCGGGGTGCAGCAGTCGAACTTCCACAACTACCCGATGATGCGGATCAGCGAGACGCCGGCGGTGGAGACACACATCCTGGATTCGGGGGCGGCGCCGGGTGGGCTGGGAGAGCCGGGGGTGCCGTCGGTGGCGCCGGCCCTCTGCAACGCGATCTTCGCGGGGACCGGCAAGCGCATTCGCGCACTGCCCATCCGGACGGGCGCGCTCTAGCCGGCTCGATTCCGGCTAGAGCGCGCGCCGTCTCCGGGCAGCGGGGGCTACGGGGTCTTCTCGAGGTTGGAGGCCGGCACCGCCGGTGCGACAGCGGCCGGAACCGAGACCGGACGGGCAGCCGCGCGGGCCGTCGCCTCCGCGTACTTGATCTTGAGGTCGCGCATCAGCACCGGGAACGAGGAGCTACGGATGATCTTGTCGAACTGGCCCCGGTAGTTCGCCACGAAGCTCACGCCCTGGACCGCCACGTCGTACACCATCCACCGCGAGTTGACCAGGTGGAGCCGGTAATCTACCGGAATCTCTACGCCGCGGCCGGTCACGATCTTGGAGCGGACGGTGGCGAACTCGCCGTCCACCGCCTCGCTCAGGTACACGATCTGCTCGCCGGCATAGTTCTCGAGCTTGCCGATGTATGCGCGGGCCAGCAGCTGCTTGAACAGGATGACGAAGTCGCTCTGCTCTTGCGGGGTGCGCTCGCGCCAGTGCAGCGCGAGGGCTCGCCGCGACATCTCCTGGAAGTCGAAGAGGCGGTCGGCGATGCGCTGCACTTCCGTGCGTCGCCGCTCCTGGCTGATCGGGGCGGCCAGCTCGGAGTCCTGCAGGATCTGCAACACCTGATCGGTGGCGGTCTGCACCACCTGGGTCGGGGTGGCTTCGGGCTGCGCGGCGCCGCCACCGGCCGCGAGCAAGAGCCACATCGCGAGTGCCTTCTGCATGATCTCCCCCGGGGGGCCGCGCCGATCTGCGGGAGCGCGACTGTATGATCCCTGTCCGGATCAGAGCATGTGGCGTGCCAGCGGCCTCCGGGCCGAATCGTGCGGTTCGTGCCCGTATGCGGGCCCCGGGGGGGCCCAAAATTGTCAGCGGCGGGACAACGTCAGGAGCCGGACGGGCTCAGCGGACCGGGATGGAGAGGATCTCGCGGGTGACGCGCTGCAGGTGGATCATGTCGAACGGCTTGGTGAGCACCGGGGCCTTCACGTCGTCGATGAAGTTCTGGTAGTCGGTGTGCTCGGAGGTGCCGGTGATGAAGACGAAGCGACGGACGAGCTCCGGGCGCTGCTGCTCGATCTCGCGATAGAGCCCGAGCCCGTCGAGCTCGGGCATCCGGAGATCGCTCAAGACCAGATCGTAGTCTCTCCGCGCGATCCGCGCGAGCGCGGCGAGACCGTTGGGTGCGGTGTCGACGTCGCAGCCGTCGCTGGCGAGCACGTCGGCGATGAGCTGGGCGATGATCGCCTCGTCGTCGACGACGAGAATCTGTGGGCGTCCCGAGCCGGCGGCCATGCTGTGGTAGGGAGCAAGAGGCGGGCCAGCGGGAATCTGCCGCGAAATCGGGCGGTTCCACGGAGATGGGGTGCCCGCGGCACACAAATCGTCAGCGCCCGGCCGGAAATAAGCACCCGTTCAGCGCAAGGCGGGCTGCAGTCGTCGCGACGCCAGGCTCCGGATCCCGAGCCAGAGCTTCCCGATATAGACGAGCACGCCCATCAGCACCGCGTTGGCGAGCCAGTACTGCCACCAGCTGTTGAACTTCCATCCGAGCCACTCGCTGGTGAGCGAGAACACGATGAAGTGGTGCAGGAAGTACAGCATCAGGGACGTGCGTCCAAGGATCACGAGCCAGCCCGCGGGCAGGCGCCGCACCTCGACGAGATAGTAGGCGAGGCCGAGCAGGCAGAACACCGAGCCGAAGCACAGGAAGTTGGTGACCCCGCGCGCGGTCCAGTGGTTGTTGAGGATGAAGTCGCGTTTGAAAGCGAGCGACAGATGGATCGGCGTGCCGTGCGCCCGATCCCACACCGCGAAGGCGCCGAGGCCGACGACGCCGGCCGCGGTCATCAGCCAGAGATAGCGCGCGCGTCGCTCCGAGGTCTCCTGGTGCGCCCACACCCAGCCGAGCGCGAGTCCGATCCACACCAGCGAGATCCACGGCCACGGCGGAAACTCGAAGAAGAAGACCCGGGCGATCACGGGATGCGCGGGTAGCCAGGCGGCGATCGCGTGATACGAGAGGGAGAACGCCACGTAGAGCGCGACCGCGAGGGTCATCAGCAGGTAGCGGGCGACCCGGCGGTGGAGCAGCAGCATCGGTGGGAAGCCGAAGATGATCCCGAGCCCGATCGTCTGCAGCACGCCGCCTTCCCAGAACGGCTCGTCGTGGAACACCAGGAAGTTCAGGAGCCACGAGGCGAGGATGAGCCGGGCGCCTCGCTGGAAGAACTTGCCGGCGACCGCGCCATCGAGGGTGGCGCCGCCCGACCCGGAAGTGGTGCGCCGCGCGTACGAGAGAGGGAGGCAGAAGCCGACCAGGAACAGGAACAGGGGCGCCCCGATCGCCATGCTCAGGTAGATCGTGTTGTAGCGCGGCCAGCCCATGCTGCCGTCCTGCCACCAGCGCCCGGTGTGGTTCACGATCATCAGGAACAGGGCAAAGCCCCGTACCGCGTCCAGGAACCGCAGCCGCTCCGTCGGGCCGCGCTCGACGAGGGCCGGCGCTGCCATCGCTCCCCCCTGCGCTCGACCGGTCCGGTTAGCGCGGCACCTTCGTCGGTGTGCGGCGCGGCGTGAAGAACATGGGCCGGCTCATCCGGCCCACCGGCACCTCGACGAGGGCTGGCCGGTCCTTCTCGATGGCCTCGCGCACGAGGCGGCCGACCTCGGTCGGCTCGGTGGCGCGTAGGCCGAGCACCCCGAAGGCGTCGGCCAGCTTCATGAAGTCCGGATTCTTGAGCTCGGCGCCGTACTGCCCACCCCACGACTCATCGAGATCGCGCGCCACGTTGCCGTACGAGCCGTCGTTGAAGACCACCGCGACCACGCCGATGCCGTATCGGGCGGCGGTGGACAGCTCCTGAGCGTTGAACAGGAAGCCGCCGTCGCCGGAGACCGACACCACCGGCCGATCGGGCCGGGCCACCTTGGCGCCGAGCGCGACCGGGTAGGCGTAACCGAGGTTGCCGGAGTACGAGGACGAGAGATACGTGCGTGGCTCGTACACGGGCCAGAAGGGCCGCGAGTAGTACCCGATCTGGGTCATGCCCGCCACCAGGATCGTGTTCTCGGGCGCCCCCGCGCGGAGCGACTTGATGATCGAGGCGTTGGGCTCCATCGTGTTGTCGGCCGCGATCTTCGAGCGCAGGGCCTCGTGCTCCGCCTTGCGCGACGGCCGAGGCGGGGAGGCGGCGCGGAGGCGCTCCAGCAGGGCCTCCAGCGTGGCCCGTGCGTCACCCACCAGCCCGACCGTGTCCTTGTGGTTGCGGCCGATCTCACGCTCGTCCGCGTCGATCTGGATGATGCGGGTTCCGGGCTTGAAGGACACCGTGGCCAGCCGGCTGCCCACCGCCAGCACCACGTCGGCCTCGTGGACGTGCGCGCGCAGCGGCGACTCGCGCCAGAACGCGGCGCCGAGCGAGAGCGAGTTGTGGTCGCTCACCGCGCCCTTGCCCTCGGCGGACTGGGCCACGCCGGCCTGCAAGTGCTCGGCCACCGCCGCGAGGGCGTCGTGAGCGCCGGAGAGATGGACGCCGCCGCCCGCGTAGATCAGGGGCGCCCGCGCGGCGAGCAGGAGCTCGGCGGCGCGATCGATGTCGCCCGCGGCGGCGGCGGCCCGCTCGATCTCCGCGGGCGGCAGCAGCTCGGCCAGGCCCTCGTCCTCCATCGTCTCGGGCGGCATCTCGAGCTCGACCGGGCGCGGCCGGCCCGACCTGAGCTGACGGGCCGCTTCCCGCACCGCGGCGGGCACGTCGGCCACCTGCAGCACGCGCCGGCGCCACTTGGTCACCGGCGCGACGCAGTCGAGCTGGTCGTTGACCTCGTGCAGGAGGCCGATGTCCTTGCCGATGCTGTCACGCGGGATCTGACCCGAGAGGATCAGCACCGGCGACGATGCGGAATAAGCGGTGGAGAGGCCGGACATGGCGTTGAGCAGGCCGGGACCCGGCACCACCAGCGCGGTGCCGAAGTTGCCCCCCGCGCGCGCGTAGCCGTCGGCCATGAAGCTCGTGGCCTGCTCGTGGCGGGTGGTGATGAAGCGGATGCGCGGCTCGGCCCGCAGCGCGGCCATCACGCCGTAGAGCTGCACGCCGGGCAGCCCGAAGACGACCCGCACGCCTTCGGTGTAGAGGGACCGCACCAGCGCTTCGCCGCCGGTCATGGGTGTCGCCGCCATGATCTCGTCTCTCTTCCCGCTCGTCTCAGGGCGCTTCGATGGCGCCGGCCTGGGCGAGCTCGTCGATGTCGCGGTCCTTGTAGCCGAGCAGCTCGGTCAGCACGGCGCGGGTGTGCTCGCCGACCCGATAGGGCGCGGGGCCGGTCGGCGTCGTCGCCCGCCCGTCGATCTGGAACGGCGTCGCGGTCACCCGCACCTCGCCACGGGCCGGGTGGGGGACGGTGGGAAAGGCCCCGCGCGCCTCCAGGTGCGGGTGCGCCGCGACCTCCTGCGGCATCAGCACCGCAGCGGCGGGGATGCGCGCGGCTCGGAGGGCGTCCAGAGCCTCGTCGACCGTGGCGAAGCGCGCGACCCACTCGGCGATGACGTCGCGCAGTGCGGGCCAGTTGCGCCGGCGCTGGTCCGGGGTCTCGAATCGCGGATCGGTGGCGAGGTCCGGCCGGCCGAGCAGGGCCTGCAGGCGCGGCCACAGCGCGGCGGCACCGCCCGTCTGCAGGGCGAGGTGCCGGCCACCCACCGCGAACACCCCCATGGCCGGGCGCGGGGAGCCCTGGGACTCGCCGCCGTTCAGCACCGCCGCGTAGGAGACGTCGTCCGCGGCGATCAGCGCCTCCAGCATCGAGACGTCCAGGTACGCGCCTTGCCCGGTCCGATCGCGCCGGCGCAGCGCGGCGACGATGGCGCCGAAGGCGTGGGTGCCCGCGAGCACGTCGGCGGCCTGCAGGTTCGACGCCCGCGGGGTAGACTGGTCGCCCTGGTCGAGGTGCATCATGCCCGACGCCGCGTTGATGATGTGGGCGAAGGCCTGCCGCTCGCGCCAGGGTCCGGTCTGGCCGAAGCCCGAGATCGAGCAGTAGACGAGATCGGGCTTGATCGCGGCCATCGCCGGGTAGCCGAGGCCGAGCTTGTCGACCACGCCGGGGGCGAAGTTCTCGACGAACACGTCGGCGACGCGGCAGAGGTCGCCAATCACCCCGCGCCCCTGGGGATGGCTCAGGTCCACCGCCACGCTCTGCTTGCCCACGTTGATGCGGATGAAGTACGTGCTCTGGTCGGCCCGCCCCGGCTCGACCTGCAGGTGATTCTTCCGCATGTCGTCGCCCTCACCGGGCCGCTCGATCTTGACGACGCGCGCTCCGAGATCGGCGAGCAGGCGGGTGCAGTAGGGGCCGGCGAGCACGCGGGTCAGATCGAGGACTACCAGATCGGACAGTGGGAGACCGGACAGCGGGAGGTCTGAGAGGGGGCCGTTGCCGTCGCGCACCGGCAGAGTATAGCGCGCCGATTGACGGGGCGCATCCGCCCCCCTAGACTCGGCGCATGCGACGCAATCGACTTCGGGAGCTGCTGCGGGCGGGCCGGCCCTCGATCGGCACTCACATCCACTCCGCGTGGCCGGCGGTGGTGGAGCTGGCCGGCCACACCGGCCTCTTCGACTACGTGGAGTTCGTGGGGGAGTACGCGCCCTACGATCTCTTCGCGCTCGAGAACCTCGCGCGGGCCGTGGACACCTTCGATCACATGACCGCGATGTTCAAGGTCGAGCAGCAGCCGCGCACCTACCTGGCGGTGCGCGCGATCGGGGCGGGCATCCAGAACCTGCTCTTCGCCGACCCGCGCACGCCCGAGGACGTGCGCGAATGCGTGCGGAGCGTGCGGGCGGAGACGCCGGAGGCCCGCGGCCTGCACGGGGTGGGCATGCGTCGTGACGTGGGCTACGTCGTCGACGTGGGCTCGCCCGCCTTCGTCCAGGCCCTCGACGACGCGGTGGTGGCGGTGATGATCGAGAAGGCCCCGGCGGTCGAGAATCTCGAGGCGCTGCTCTCGGTGAAGGGGGTCGACATGGTCCAGTTCGGCCCCGCCGACTACTCGATGAGCATCGGTCTCGCCGGACAATGGAACCATCCTCGAGTGATCGAGGCCGAGCGCCACGTGATCAAGACCGCGCTCGCCATGGGTATCGCGCCCCGCGCGGAGATCTCGCACCCGAGCGAGGCCAAGGCCTACCTCGATCTCGGCGTCCGGCACTTCTGCATGGGCTGGGACGTGAGCATCCTGTTCGACTGGTTCAAGAGCGAGGGCCGCACCCTGCGCGATCTGCTCGGCGCGGGATAGCGCGCCGGGCTCGTCCCATGGCCCGCCGCCCGGCGCGCGCCGCGGTCCCGCTGGCCCGCCCGCTCGCCCTGCTCGTCCTGCTCGGTCTGTCGCTGGCCGCGGGTGGTTGCGGGGAGCGCGCGGCCAGCGACGCCCCGGTCATCCTGGTCTTCAAGCACGCCAAGATTCTGGGTCCGGCCGATCCGGTCCCCGGCCTGCTTCGCCGCTTCGAGGGCCTCCACCCCGGTGTGCGCGTGCAGGCCGAGGCGCTCACCTGGAGCTCGGACGAGCAGCATCAGTTCTACGTGATCAACCTCGAGGGGGGCAGCCCGCCGTTCGACGTCATGATGCTCGACGTGATCTGGGTGCCCGAGTTCGCACGCGCGGGCTGGATCCTGGATCTCACCCCGTTCGTGTCGCCGGCCGAGCGCGACGCGCACTTTCCCACCGCCATCGAGCCCGCGGTGCAGGACGGCCGGCTGTGGGCCCTGCCGTGGTTCATGAACGTGGGCCTCCTCTACTACCGGCGGGATCTGCTCGCCAAGTACGGCTTCGTGCCGCCCGAGACGTACGAGGCCCTCGTCGAGCAGGTCCGGCGCATCTGGGCCGGCGAGGGTGACCCGCGGCTCGATGGCTATCTGTGGCAGGGCAAGCAGTACGAGGGCGGCATGGTCAACGTGCTGGAGGCCCTGTGGGCCAATGGCGCGCGCCTGCTCGACGAGCAGGGCCGGCCATTCCCGGAGCGCGCGCGCGCGCAGGAGTCGCTCGCGTTCCTGCGCGGGCTCATCGAGAGCGGGGTGAGCCCGGCCTGGGTCACCGCGGCCGACGAGGAGCTGACGCGCCGGCCCTTCGGCGACGGGCGCGCCATCTTCTTGCGAAGCTGGCCCTACGCGCTCGACCTCTTCGAGCAGCCGGACTCGCGCGTGCGCGGCAAGGTCGGCGTGGCCGCGCTGCCCCGGCTCGGCCACGGGCCGGTGGGCGCGGCCTCCACCGGCGGCGCGCACCTCGCGGTAAGCGCGCGCACGCGGCACCAGGCGCTCGCGGTGGATCTGGCCCGGTTCCTCACGAGCGAACTGGCCCAGCGGGCCATGACCGCCGGCGCGGCCCTCCGGCCCTCGCGGCCGCGCCTCTATCGCGACCCGGCTCTCGTCGCCCGCGATCCGACCCTGCCCGCGCTCCTCGGGCTCATGGAGAAGGGCCACCCGCGCCCGATCACGCCCTACTACCTGATGCTCTCCACCACGCTGCAGCCCGAGTTCTCCGCGGTGCTCGTGGGCCGCAAGTCGCCCGAGCGGGCCATCCACGACGGCACCGCCCAGGTCGACCACCTGCTGCGGGCGATCCGTCCGTGACCGACCGCCGTCTCGGCTGGCTCCTGCTCGCCCCCGCGCTCGCGGTGCTCGGGGGCCTCACCGTCTATCCCGCGCTGTGGGTGCTCTGGCTCTCGCTCCAGTACCGGATCCCGGTGTTCTCGATCGCGCGCTGGGCCGGCCTCGAGCACTACGCGTTCCTCGCCGGCGACACGCGGTTCTGGAACGCGGCGGGGATCACCGTCGTCTTCACGTCATGCTCGGTGGCGCTCGAGTGCGCGCTCGGGCTCGCGATCGCCCTCGGCCTGCGCGGCCAGCACCGCGGGCGCCGCGTGGCCCTCGCGCTCCTGCTCCTGGCCTGGGCCCTGCCCTCGGTGGTGACCGCCAAGATGTTCGAGTGGCTCTATCACCCGGCCGGCGGCCTCGTGAACTTCCTGCTGGGCGGCCGGATCATCAACTGGCTCGGCGATCCGGCTTTGGCGCTGCCCGCCTTGATCGTGGCCGACGTCTGGCGCGCGACCCCGTTCGTGGCCCTGCTCTGCTATGCCCGCCTGCTCACGATCCCGGTGGATCTCTACGAGGCGGCCCAGGTGGACGGGGCGGCCGGGCTGCAGGCCTTCGCGCGCATCACCTGGCCGCTGGTGCGCCCGATCCTCCTCGTCACGCTCCTCTTCCGCACCCTCGATGCCTTGCGCGCCTTCGACATCATGTTCGTGTTGACCGGCGGCGGCCCGGCGGGCACGACCGAGACCCTGACCGTGTACGCCTACCGCGCGCTGTTCCAGACGCTGCAGGTGGGCTTCGGCTCCGCCATCGGGGTCGTGGTCTTCGCGCTGGTGATGGCGGTCGCGGTCGTCTACCTGCGGGTGATCGGCCGCGCGGAGCGGGCCGCGTGAGGGCGGGCCGCCTGCGCGACGGGCTGGTGCTGCTCGCCCTTGCCGTCTACGCGGCGCCCTTCTTCTGGCAGGCCCTGACCTCGCTGCGGCCCGACGCCGAGCTCCTGCCGCTGACGCGGCTGCTGCCGAGCCGGCTCACCCTCGCGCACTACGACGTGGTGCTCCGCGAGAGCCTGATGCCGCGGGCGCTCGTGAACAGCCTGGGCGTCGCGCTCCTGAGCACGGCGCTCGCGGTGGGCCTCGGCACGCTCGCCGCCTTCGCGCTGGCCCGGCTGCCGGTGCCGGGGCGCCGCGGGATCCTGCTGGGCATGATCGCGGCCACCGCGTTTCCCCAGATCGCCACCGTGAGCCCCCTCTATCTGCTGATGCGCACGCTCGGCCTGCGCGACACGTGGCTGGCCCTGATCCTGGCCAACGGCTCGTTCACTCTGCCGCTCGTGATCTGGTTGCTCGCCGGCTTCATCCGCGAGATCCCGCGCGCGCTCGAGGAGGCGGCGGCGGTGGACGGCGCCGACCGGCTCGCCGCGCTGCGCTGGGTGGTGCTGCCGCTGGTGGCGCCGGGCATGGCCTCGGCGGGACTGCTCGCGTTCCTCTTCTCGTGGAACGAGTTCCTGTTCGCCTACACGTTCACCGCCACCGGGGCCAGCCGCACCGTGCCGGTGGCCCTCGCGCTGTTCCCGGGCGTCTTCGAGGTGCCCTGGGGCGACATCGCCGCCGCCTCCCTCCTCGCGAGCCTGCCGCCCATCCTCATCGTGGTCGCGTTCCAGCGCTACCTGGTCCGCGGCCTGCTCGCGGGCGCCCTCCGCGAGTAGATATCCGCGGCGCCTTCCGGCGTGCCGGCCGCGTGGGTCATTCGGGGGCCAACCCGGGAGTGACCGCCGCGTTGGGAAGGACGCGGAACACGTCGGGCGAGATCTTCACCTTGAGCGACCGGCTCCCGCCCCCCAGGATGATCCACGGCAGGCCCATCAGCCCCTCGTCGACGTAGATGGGCAGATCGGCGGGCAGGGCGAACACGGTGACCCCCCCCAGCATCATCCCGGTGAGGGCGCGCGTCTCCTCGGGATCGGCGAAGGACAGGCGCGAGACGCCCAGCAGCTTTCTCACGGTGTGATTGACGTCCACCCGCCGGGTGGCGCGCACCACGCAGGCGCAGTAGCGCTTGGGCTCCTTCTTCGAGCCCACGATGATCGTGTTGGCCGACTGCTCCATCGGGTAGCCGTACCGGGCGCAGAAGGCGGCGGTGTCGGCATACTGCGGATCGATCTCGACCATCTCGTAGGGCAGGCCGAGCCCATCGAGCACCTCGCGGACCTGCTGCTCGATCTCGTCGCTGGCGATGACTCGCTCCTCCTTCGCGTCACGGGGGTGGCCGCGGCCAAGCGAGCATACCGCCGGGTGGGCGAATCCGCCAGAAACGACGACGCGCTCGAGCGCCGCGTGGCCGCGCTAGGGCGCGCCGCCCTTGGGGTGGGCCTTGAAGAAGGCCCAGATCATCGCGGTGGCGTCGAAGTCGCGGCAGACCCGGCCCACCAGCATCTCGGGCAGGTACTGCGCGCCGCCGGGCCACGTGTGCCCGCCGCCATCCAGCCGCACCAGCACCACCTCGCTGCCGTCACGCCCGCCGGAATAGCTCAGCCGGACGCCGCCGCACCGGTCGGTTCCGTTGGCCGCGGGCAGCGGCTCTCCGACCGGCTCGGGCGCGGCGCCGTTCTGCCCGGCCCAGCGGCGCGCGGCCGCCTCGGTGTCGATGATCTTGCCGCGCCCGAACGCGATGGGGCCGCCGCGGTACGGCACGAGCGGGTCCTTCGTGCCCTGCAGGATCAGCACCGACACCGGGTGCGCCGGCTGGAACCACGGCTCCGGGGGATCCGCGATGCCGCCCACCACCGGCGCGATCGCGGCGATGCGCCCGGACATCCGGGCGGCCAGGTAGTGGGAGAAGATGCCGCCGTTCGAGATGCCGGTGGCGAAGATGCGCCGCGGGTCCACCGGGTGCGTCCGCTCGATGGCGTCGGGCAGCGCGCTCACGAAGCCCACGTCATCGACGTGATCGCGGTGGGCGCGCGAGCTCGTGAACTCGCGCCCGTCGTTCCAGTTGCGCCCGAGGCCCTCGGGATAGGCGACCAGGAAGCCTTCGCGATCCGCGAGCGCGCTGAACTTCGTCAGCCGCTCGGTCCCCGGCCCGTTGCCGCCGCCGCCGTGGAAGACCAGGACCAGCGGGATGGAGTCGCGCGAGAGGACCGCGGGGACGTGCAGGAAATACGTCCGGGTGACGCCATCCACCTGGAGCGTCCGGCCCACCGGAGCCGGCTCCGCGGCGGCGACGGACGCCGCGAGGAGCCAGGCCAGCGCCAGCGCGAGCCCGTGTCGCATCGCTATTGGGCAGCCTATCGCAGCCGCCGAAGCGGTACAATCGCCGCTGCTCCGAAAGGAGGGGCGCCGATGACCACCGATCTGCTCGAGACCATGAAGGATGGAGTGGCCGTGCTCACGCTCAATCGCCCCGACCGGCTCAACGCGATGTCGCGCCCGATGCTCGACGCGCTCCTCGAGGCCCTGCCGCGCCTGGCCGAAGATGCGGCGGTAGGCGTGATCGTGCTCACCGGGGCGGGTCGCGGCTTCTGCGCGGGCGGCGACGTCAAGGCCATGGCCGAGGGCAACGAGCTGGGTGGCCAGACCATGGAGGAGAAGGCGCAAGCGCTTCGCTCCCGCATGGAGGCCTCGCGGTGGCTCCACGAGCTGCCCAAGCCGACGATCGCGATGATGCGGGGGCCGGCCGCGGGGGCCGGGCTCTCGCTCGCGATGGCCTGCGACATTCGGGTCGCCAGCGACACCGCGCGGCTCGGGACCGCCTTCGCGCGCGTCGGGTACTCCGGCGACTTCGGCGGCAGCTACTACCTGACGCAGCTGGTGGGCACCGCCAAGGCGCGCGAGCTCTACTTCACCGCCGATCTCCTGGACGCCCAGCAGGCTCTTGGCCTCGGGCTCGTGAATCGCGTGGTACCCGACGCGCGGCTGGAGGAAGAGACGATGGCGCTGGCCTCGCGGCTCGCCCGCGGACCGCGCGTGGCCTACCGCTACATGAAGCGCAACATGAACGCCGCAGAAACCGCTTCCCTCAAAGACATGCTCGACCTGGAGGCGTGGCATCACACCCGCACCGGCATGACCGAGGATCACCGCGAAGCCGCCCGCGCCTTCGTGGAGAAGCGCGAGCCCCAGTTCAAGGGCCGCTAGCCGCTCCGCTCCGGGAAGGGGGCGGGGTCCCGCCCAGGCGCCATCCGAGGTAGATCACGCCGGCCGCCATGCCGGCGATCACCACGGTGGTGCCGACCGTCGAGAGTCGGGACATCCAGGCCAGTGCTCCGCTCGACAGGCCCACGAAGGCCAGGCCGACCACCGGGATCACCGGCGCCCCACAGCCCATGACCGTGCACCCGCCAGTGGCCAGACCGAAGACACTTCCCACCGCGCCGAGCACGCCGCCCTGCCGGCCCAGGCGAAGCCCCCACGGGGTGGCTCCCGTCTGGTCTCGCCGATGGAGCCACAGCGCGAAATAGGTCCCGATCAGGGCCGCCGTCAGGGCGAAGCGGGCCAGGTCGGCGGCGGTCACCGCGAAGCCCCAGTCGATGCCGAAGATACCGTTGGCGGAGAACCAGAAGAGAGCCAGGCCCCAGGCCCGGTCCAGCCGCTCGGCGAGCGAGCCCTTCCCGGACGCCAGGTACCCGGGGAGGTTCGGGAGCCAGGGATTGAACGTGAAGTAGTCGACGGGCTTGCGGGCGAGGGAAAGGACGGCCACCGGGGCCACGATGTCCAGGACGAGGACGACGGAGGCCACGGTGGCGAACACCCCCCACCGAGCCCGCAGCGCCCGCCCGATGCCTGAGGCAACGCGTCTGATGCCGTCCATCACCGCTGCCCCGATTATAGGGGTACCGCGCCCCTCTGGAACTTCCTTGCGATTGGCTCGGTTACTGGCGCAGTATAGCGACGCATGATCCGCGCGGTTGCGCACCCGGGGTTCCCCATCGTCCCCCCAACGAGGAGGGCAGACACATGACGCAAGAAGTGACTCGCCGAGATTTCCTGGCCCGTCTGGGCGTCACGGTCGGTACCGCCGCGGCCGGGGCCGCTGCGGCGGCCGGGGTGCCGCTGGCCGCCGTGCCACTCGTCTCACAGGCGCACGCGCAGCCCAAGGGCACCGTTCCCGACACTCCGTACAAGATCGCGCACATGACGTTCTTCACCGGGGCTGCCGCGGTGCTGGGCGAGCCCTCGTTCAAGGGCCACACGCTGGCCGCCGAGGAGATCAACGCCCAGGGCGGCCTCCTCGGTAAGCGGAAGATCGAGACGTTCAAGGCCGACGAGAACGCGGGCACCGACGCCAACGTGAAGGAGATGCGGCGGCTCAAGCTGTCCGAGAAGGTCGACCTCTTCACCGGGGTCATCTCGAGCGGCAACACGCCAGCGCTCGGCCCGGTGGCCGAAGAACTCAAGCTGCTCACGATCTTCGTCGACGGCTGCACCGACTTCCTCTTCGACAAGGCGGTGCCGAACCCCCACTACATCTTCCGGATCACGAATATCCAGTCGGCGGACGGGGTGACGTGCGCCATCGCCATCGCGCAGACGTGGCCGAAGGCGCGCCGAATCGCCCACATCCATCCCGACTACTCCTATGGCCGCAACGCGTTCGATCACGTCAACATCGTGATGAAGAAGATGATGCCGGGGGCGCAGGTGGTGTCGGAGGGGTGGCCGAAGCTCGGGACCACCGACTTCACCTCCCACATCACGAAGGCCATCGCCGCCAAGCCGGACCTGCTCGTGTCCTCGGTGTGGGGCGGCGACTACGTGGCCATGTACAAGCAGGCGCTGCGCTACGACATGTTCAAGAAGATGAAGTTCGCGAGCACGATCGCCTTCGGGGTGGCCCCGCACGCGATCGGCAAGGACCACCCGGAAGGGGCCATCGCGGGCGTGCACTCCAACTACTACTTCAACTATCCGCCGCAGGGCCGGTGGCCGCTCAACACCGAGTTCGTGAAGAAGTACTTCGACCGCTGGAAGGAGTATCCGAACTTCCAGTCCGAGGGCGCCTACTCGACGCTCTACATGTTCAAGACCGCGGTGGAGAAGGCCAACAAGCTGGCCGGTGGCTGGCCCGACGACGACGCGATCATCAGCCAGCTCGAGGGCCTGATGCATTCCGGGCCGGCGGGCTACGTGTACATCCGGCCCGACACCCACCAGGGCTACAAGGACGCGATGACGGGCTTCAGCGTCAACTCGCCCGACTATCCGTTCCAGATCCTGGATCCGACCCGCATCATCACGATCCCGATCCGCAACATCACGGCGCCTCCCGGCTGGCCGAAGGGAGAGCCGACCTCGACGTATACCTGGATCGACAAGACCTGGCCGACGGTCAAGGCCTGAGCCGGCCGGTCATCGCCCCGAAACGCGCCCTCTCCCCCGCAAGGGGGAGAGGGCAAGGGGCTCGAGGTGAGGGAGTCCTGCTCGGCTTCCTCGTCGTGTCGCTGCTGCTGGTCATCGCACTGCCCGCCCATGCGGGGCACGAGCTTCCCTTCTATCCCGGCTACTATCCGCAGGAGATCCGCCTCGAGACGCTGACGCCCGCTGCCGCGGCCACCCAGCTGCGGAATGGCAAGCTCCACGCCTACATCGGCGCGGACCCGTTCGCGGGGGGCCGTCTCCCCACCAACGTGACCGCGGTCGAGTCGCTCCAGGGCTTCCTCGTGGTTACCCCGGCCCCGGGCACTCCTGGAGGGATACCCTCCCGCTGCGCCACGGTGCAGCGCGCCGGCAAGCGGGTCGGCGGGCCACGCGCCGGCTACGTGCCGCATCCATATCCGGTCACCCCGTACCACGCTGATTACCTGCAGCACTTCGACCTGGCCCAGGCCGCCCGCAAGTCGGTCGAGACCGCGCCGCCGGGCTCGTCGCCACGCCTGTCCGCGCGCGGAGTTGTAGCCGAGCGCCTGCTGGCGCCGTCGAAGGAGAAGAGCGACGGCAAGGCGGCCGAGGCGACCATCGAGGAGATCGATCTCCAGGATCTGCTCGGCGCCAGCGGGCTGGGTGCCGGGGAGGCACCGCGGCCACCCTGGCTCAAGGAAGGGTGGTTCCATGCCTACCTGCTCCTCGCCCCCTACATGGCCGACGCGTCCGCCCGACAGGCCGCCGACGAGCTCTACCGGCGGCTGGTCGCGGGGGCGTACGAGGGCCCAGCTGAGCGCGCCCAGCTCGAGCGGAGGCTGGTCTCGCGCCTGTCCGCCGGCTGCGAGCGCGCAGTGCTGGGCTACACCGTGCGCCGCGAGCCGTTCAACTCGGAGTTCTCGCAGGGGGTCGAGAACATCGCGTGGGACTCGCAAACGGGGTTCGACTCGGAGATCTTCGTGCGCACCGCGAAGCTCAAGGACTTCCCGTGGAACGGCTGGCTGAGGGTCGGCATCGGCTCGCGCCCGGCCGCGGCCTGGAATCCGGTCGCGGGCTTCTCCGATCCGGCCGGGCGGCTGATCTGGGCGGCGATGAGCGATCCGGGCCTGCTGCCCGCTCCGTACGCCGCGGGCGCCATCCCCCATCGCGCGGTGCCCGCCGCCGTGCAGATGGCCGGCCCGGCCGGCATCGAGATTCCGGAGGACGCCTTGCTGCCGGAGCCGGGCACCGGGCTCCTGCTGGCGGTCGGGAAGGGGAAGACCGCGAGAGCCAAGGTCACGTATCGGCTCTGGGCCTCGGCGGCGCACGACAACACGCGGGTCACTCCGGCCGACGCGCTCTACCCGTACAGCTTCGCGGCGCGCTGGGGTACCCGCCATGCGGGGGCGGGCGACTACGACCCGGCCGTGGACGTCGCCACCGCGACGATGCGACAGGCGGTGGCGGCGGTGCGGCTGGTCGGCGTCGAGAGCGAGGTGCGGCGCTACAGCGACATCACCTTCACGTACGTGATCCCGGTCATCGAGGTCTACCTGAAGTCGGCGTTGCCCGATCCGGAGGAGCTGGCCGCGCTCGCCCCGCCGTGGAGCGCAGTGCCCTGGCACGTCACGGTGCTGATGGAGGAGGCGGTCAAGCGCGGGGTGGGGGCCTTCTCGGCGGCCGAGGCCAAGCGCCGCGGGGTGCGCTGGCTCGATCTGGCGCGGGACCCCCGCACGCGCGAGGAGCTGGCCCACATCCTGGACCGCCTCGCGAGCCAGAATCACGTGCCGGAGCCGCTGAAACGACTGGTGGGCGCCGACGAGGCGCAGACGCGCTGGGCGGCCCTCCGGCAGTTCGCCCAGCGGCGCGGGCACTACCTCGTCACCAACGGCCCCTACCAGCTCGAGAAGTGGACCGACGGGGCGGTGGTGCTGCCGGTCTTCCGCGACCTGAACAATCCGCTCGGGGTAGGGATCTACGACCGCTTCGCGATTCCTCGCCGTGCGTACGTCTCGCGCATCACCGCGCGCGGCGCCCGCCTGGAGGTGGGCGCGGAGATCGAGCGCACCGAGAAGTTCCTCCGGGAGTACCGGCTCGTCCGGGAGCCGCTCGGCTCGCGGGGCGAGGAGGACAAGGTCGACGTGCCGGTCTGCCGCTACGTGATCCTGGGCGGAGACGGCGTGGTCGTGGCGGCCGGCGTCTCACGGGAGGTGCAGGCCTCCCGCCTGATCGTGGACCTGAAGGGGCGCCTCAAGCCCGGCGCGTACACCGCGCTGGTGGCCCTGGCGCTGGGCGACAACCTGGTGGGGCCGGAGGTCGCGACGGCTCAGTTCCGGGTTGATGCGGCCCCATGAACTAGGGCATCTTATCGGCCCATGGACACCCTGGTCGTCCACCTGCTCAACGCGCTCCTCTACGCGTCGGTGATGTTCCTGATCGCGGGCGGATTGAGCCTGATCTACGGGGTCATGCGCATCGTCAACCTCGCGCACGGCAACCTCTACGCCTTCGGCGCCTACGTCAGCGCGTGGGCGGTGGGGCGCGTCCTCGGGAGCGGGACCGAGGCGAGTCCCTGGCTCTACGCGCTCCTGCCGCTGGGCGCGGTCGCCGCCGCCGGGCTGGGCGCGGTGCTGGAGCCGACCCTGCTACGGCCGCTCTACCGCCGAGCCGAGGAGTACCAGCTCCTCATCACCTTTGGCCTGCTCCTGATCCTGGAAGATCTCATGCGGCTCATCTGGGGGCCGTACCCGCTGCAGGTGAGCGCGCTCTACGAGGGGCTCGGCAGCCTCACCTTCGGCGAGTCGATCTACCCGACCTACAACCTGCTGGTGATCCTCATCGGAGGGCTCGCGGCGGCGGGCCTCTGGGCCTTCGTGTACCGGACGCAGTTCGGGGTGGTGCTGCGCGCGACCTCCCAGAACATGCGGATGGCCTCCGCCCTCGGGGTCAACGTCAACCGGGTCTACGTGCAGGCCTTTACGCTCGGCTGCTTCATGGCCGGCCTGGGCGGCGCGGTGATCGTGCCTCAGCAGGGTGCGGTCCTCGGCATGGGAGTCGACGCGCTCATCCTCGCGTTCGTGGTCGTGGTCATCGGGGGGCTGGGCAGCCTCGAGGGCGCGCTGATCGGCGCGCTCATGGTGGGCGTGGTGCGCGAGGCCGGCATCACCTTCTTCCCGGAGATCGAGCTGGCCGTGCTCTACCTGATGGCGGCGGTGGTGCTCCTCATCCGGCCCGCGGGCATCCTGGGGCGCGCGTGAAGCCGATGACCGCCGCGCCGCGCCGGGTGCTCGCCTGGTCGGCCCCCGTACTCCTCGCGCTCATCGCCCTGCCGTTCGTGGTGCCGCCGTACCAGACCGTGCTGCTCTCCTACGGTCTGGTCTTGGCGATCGCCGCGCTCGGCTTCAACCTGCTGCTGGGCTACACCGGCCTCCTCTCGTTCGGCCACTCCGCCTACTTCGGGGCAGGGGCCTACGCGGTGGCCTTCATCGTGAAGTACCTCGGGCTCGAGTCCATGGAGGCCTTCCTCCTGGGCGGGATCCTGGCCTCGGGCGCGGTGGCCGCGCTCTTCGGGCTGCTCTGCGTCCGCTACACCAAGATCTTCTTCGGCATCCTCACGATGGCGCTGTCGCAGGTCCTGTGGAGCCTCGCCTTCAAGTTCTTCTGGGTGACCGGCGGCAGCGACGGGCTGCGAGTGCCGACCCCCACCCTGCTCGGCGGGACGGTGCGGGTCGGCAGCGACAAGTTCGAGTTCCTGTCTCACCGCTACTACTTCTACGTGCTCGCCGTCTTCGTAGTCTGCGTGGCCGTGATGTGGATCATCGTGCACTCGCCGTTCGGCAAGGCCCTGCAGGCGATCCGCGACAACGAGACGCGCGCCGAGTTCGTGGGCGTGCAGGTCTGGCACTATCGATGGGTGGCGTTCGTCATCTCCGGGATCTTCACCGGGGTCGCGGGGGCGCTCTGGGTGCCGCTGAACGGGCTCACTACCCCCGATATCCTGCACTGGACCTTCTCGGGCAAGATGGTCTTCTTCACGGTGCTGGGCGGCTTCCAGACCTTCTTCGGCCCGATCGTCGGGGCCATCATCTTCAACTACCTGGAGACCTACGCGGTGGGGCACACCGTGTACTGGCAGATGGTGCTGGGCATCGTGCTGGTGGTGCTGGTGCTCGTGCTACCCGCCGGCATCGTGGGCACGGTGCGCCGCTTCGGGCTACGTCCGGTCAAGGTGAGTTGAGCGTGGACATCCTCCAGACCAGCCAGCTCGCCAAGTCCTTCGGGGACACCCACGCGGTGGACCACGTCGACTTCCGCGTGACCACGGGGGAAGTGCTGGCCCTGATCGGCTCCAACGGCGCGGGCAAGACGACCCTCATCAACCTGATCAGCGGCCTCATCCCGCCCGACTCCGGCCGGATCGATTTCCAGGGCAACGACATCACGCGGGCGTCCGTTCATCGCAAGATCGAGCTCGGCATCGCCCGCAGCTTCCAGCTGGTCAACCTGTTCGACGGGCTCACCGTCCAGGACAACGTCGCCCTCGCCATCTTCTCGCGCGAGGGTCGGACCCGCCGGCTGCTGTCGCTGGCCGCCGCCGACGGTGCGGTGCGGGACGAGGCGGCCGTGGTGCTCAAGCAGTTCGGGCTGAACGGGCGCGCCGAGGTGCTGGCGGGCGGCCTGTCCCAGGGCGAGCGCAAGCTGCTCGACGTGGCGGTCGCCTACGCACTCCGGCCCAAGCTCCTGTTCCTCGACGAGCCGACCAGCGGGGTCAGCACCCGCGAGAAGGCGCCGATCATGGACATCATCAGCGAGGTTGTGCGCTCGGGCGGCATCACCGCGGTGATCGTCGAGCACGACATGGACGTCGTGTTCAGATACTGTCCTCGCATCGTGGCGATGCACCAGGGCACCATCCTGGCCGACGGCACGCCGGACGAGATCCGGAACAACGAGCAGGTCACCGCCAACCTGCTCGGCACCCAGACGGCCTGACCGCATGCTAGAGCTGGAGCGGCTGAACGTCTTTCGCGGGCCCGCCCAGGTGTTGCGTAACCTCTCCCTGACGGTGGGAGATCGCGAGTCGGTCTGCCTGGTCGGGCGCAACGGTGCCGGCAAGACCACCACGATCGACAGCATCATGGGGCTGCTGCCCGTCCGGAGCGGGCGCGTGGTCTTCGGAGGCCGAGACATCACGCGGCTGCCTGCGCATCAGCGCGCGCTGTCCGGCATCGGCTACTCGCCGGAGGACGCGGGAATCTTTCCCGATCTGACGGTGGCCGAGAACTTCCAGATCAGCCAGTCGCTGGCGCGGTCGGCCGGAAAGGCGGTGCTCGCCGCCAACGGTATCGACGAGCGAGTGCTCGGCCTCTTCCCGGAGATCGGCAGCTTCACGGGCCGGCGGGGCCTGTACCTCTCGGGAGGGCAGAAGAAGATGGTCGCCATCGGTCGGGCCATGACGCTGTCGCCGTCGGTCCTGCTGCTCGACGAGCCCTTCGAGGGCCTGGCCCCGGTGGTGGTGAGCCGGTTCATCGACGCGGTCAAGCAGATCAAGGCGATGGGCATCTCCCTCCTGATCGCCGAGTCCAATCTCATGACCGCCTCCCGGGTGGCCGATCGGCTGTACGCCATCGACCGCGGGGAGATCATCTTCGAAGGAGAGCCCAGGCGCGCGTTCGAGAACCCCGACGTCATGAAGACGATCCGCGGCTGATGCTGACCTTCCTGACGCCCACCCCGACTCCCGCCCGCGCGGCCGCCATTCTCCGGAGGGTCTTCGGGAGCCTGCCCGCGTCGTTCGCCTTCCGGCTCTGGGACGGCCAGGAGGTGCGCTTCGGCACCGATCGGCCCGAGTGCATCGCGGTCATCAAGAGCCCGGAAACCTTCCTCTCGCTCATCCGCGATCCTTCGCCGTACAATTTCGCGGAAGCCTATGTCCAGAGCCGGATCGATCTCGAAGGCGACCTGTTCGGAGCGATGGACGTGGCCAACGTGGTCGAGAACCTGAGGGTGACGCCGCTGCAGAAGCTCTCGATCTTCCTGTCGCTGTGGAGGCGGTGATGGGCTACGACGCGATCGTGGTCGGGGGAGGGCCGGGCGGGAGCACCGCGGCCTGGCGGCTGGCCGGGGCGGGTCTGCGGCCGCTCGTGCTCGACGCCGCCGTCTTTCCGCGCGTGAAGATCTGCGCGGGATGGGTGACGCCGGAAGCGCTCGCCGACCTCGAGGTGGACCCCGACAAGTACCCGCTGACCATCCAGCCCTTCGATCAGTGCGTGCTCGAGTTCGCGGGCGCGCGCCACGAGACGGGCTGGCGCCGGCCCACCAGCTACGGCATCATTCGCCGCGAGTTCGATCACTTCCTGCTCGAGCGCGCGGCCGCCGCGGGGGCCGACGTGCGCTGGGGCATCCGGGTCACCGGGGTCACCGAGCAGGTCGATCGGGTCCGGGTCGAGACCGATCGCGGGGCGTTCGAGGCGCCGCTGGTGATCGGCGCGGGCGGCCATCGCTGCCCGGTGGCGCGGGCCCTCGGGCACGTCTCCGAGCGGGAGGAGGTCGTGGTGGCCCAGGAGAGCGAGACCCGGCTGCCGCCCGAGTGGATCCAGCGCCTGGAGCCGTTCCTCCGCGCGCCCGAGCTCTACGTCGAGCCCGACCTGCGGGGCTACGGCTGGTACTTCCCCAAGCGCGACTTCATCAATATCGGGGTGGGGTGCACGCAGGGCGGCGACGGAAGCCTGCCCCGGCGGCGCGACGCGCTGCTGGTGAGCCTGCGGGCCACGGGCCGGCTGCCCGACGGGCTGCCGCTCGAGCCATTCAAGGGGCACGCCTACGTGGTGAGGCGGCAGGCGCCGCGCCGGCTCTCCGGCTCCCGCTTCTGTCTGGTGGGCGACGCAGCCGGGCTCGCTCGCGACATGTCGGGCGAGGGCATCGGGCCCGCCATCCGGAGCGGCCGGCTCGCCGCGGAGGCGGTGACGGCCATGATTCGCCAGGGCACCCCGCTCGACTCGTACGCGGGGCAGATCGTGGCCCGCTACGGCCCCGGGGAGCTCGGCTGGCTGCAGCGGAAGCTGTCGAACCTGCCCGACGCGCTCGCCCGGTTCGGGGTTCGGATGCTGCTGGGCTCGGAGGCGGCCCGGCGCCGGATCGTGTTCGATTCCATCTTTGGCATGCGAGAGGTGGCGCCATGACCCAGTTCCCGCGGTCCAAGGAGTACGACGCTCGCTCGATCGCGCACCACTACGACGTCTCGAACGATTTCTACGCGCTCTTCCTCGACCCGTTGATGGTCTACACCTGCGCGTATTACCGCGACTCGGACGGCAAGCTCGAGCAGGCGCAGGAGGACAAGCTCGATCTCGTCTGTCGCAAGCTGCGCCTGCAGGCCGGCGAGCGTGTGCTCGACATCGGGTGCGGGTGGGGCGGCTTCAGCATCTGGGCCGCCCAGCACTACGGCGTCCGCGCTCACGGGGTGACGCTCTCCAAGGCCCAGGCGGAATTGGCGGCCGCGCGGATCAAGCGGGAGGGGCTCGAGGACCGCTGCCTCGTGGAGTACCGCGACTTCCGCGATCTGCCCGCCGACGCGCGCTACGACAAGATCGCGGCGATCGGGGTGATCGAGCACGTCGGCATCCCGAACTACCCCTCGTTCTTCGGGCGGGTGAAGGAGATGCTAGTCGACGGGGGTCTGTACCTGAATCACGGCATCCACCACGAGTTCCACTGGAAGAGGACGAGCCAGACCGATTTCCTGTACCGCTACGTGTTCCCGAACGGCGACCTCTCGGGCGTCTCCGAGACGCTCACCGAGATGGAGAGGGCGGGCTGGGAGCTGCTGGATCTGGAGAACCTGCGACCGCACTACGCTCGCACCTGCCGCCAGTGGGCGGAGCGCCTGCGGGCCCGCGCGGATGAGGCGCGCGCGATCGTGGGCGAGCAGATCTACCGGACCTGGCTCCTCTACCTCACGTGCTCGTCGGTGGCCTTCGCGAGCGGGTCCATCGGCCTCTACCAGGTGCTGATGCAGAAGCAGTGGGACCGGGCCCGCGGCAGCCAGCCCGGCACGCGCGAGGGGATCTACACCGGCTGGTAGGAGCGCGGCGCTGCGCGTCGGCTAGCGACGCGACAGTATCCGGTCGATCTCGTCGAGGTGCTCGCGCCGGTGCTCGGCCCGCAGCATGCTGAGCGGGCTCCCGGCGGCGGCATTCGCGGCGAGCAGCGCGTCCGACGCCTCGGCCACCCGCTGATCCGCGGCCTTCGCGGCGGCGATGGCCAGGCGGGCCGCCTCCCGCGGCGGCAGGCCCAGGCAGAGCGGCTTGCCCGCGTCGTTGATCCAGTCCACCGAGGCCTCCTGGTAGGCGGGCGGCGGTGTCCCGCGGCCGTCCGCGCCCCAGCGGTCGAACAGGGTCACGATGCGGTAGTCCCAGAAGGCCAGGTGGGCCAGCACGCCCGCCACCGTCCAGCCCGCGTCCATCGGGCTCGCCAGCTCCCGGTCGCTGAGCCGCGCCACGAGGGCCTCGAGCCGCGTGAGCTGGGCCCGGTTCTCCGCCACGTACGATCGATCCACCGCCATGGATTCGCCTCCTCGAGGGATGAATTCGTCTTGCAACACCGCAGGGCCTCCGGCGTGAAACCTGCAGCCATTGCCGCTCCCGCCCCATTCATGCTACACACGCGTGAGTGATGGACGTCCTGGCCGCGCACGCCGCCCGGCACCCCGACAAGCCCGCCCTCATCGAAGGGGAGCGCGTCTGGAGCTGGGCCGGGTTCATCGACCGGCGCAACCGGCTCGGCCACGGCCTCATCGGCCTCGGGCTGCCGTCGGGCGGTCACGTCATCGTCTATGCCGAGAACTCCATCGAGCACTATCTGGCCGGGGCGGCCGCCCGGGCCGCCGGCCTGATCCCCGCGCCGATGAATCATCGGCTGGTGGCCGAGGAGGTCGTCTACATCCTCGATCACTCCGACGCGGTCGCGGTGCTGGTGAGCGACCGCTTCGTGCCGATGATCGAGGCGGTGCGGGTCCGGGCCCCGAAGGTGCGCCGGTGGATCCTCCTCGGGTCGGAGCGACGGCCGTGGGCCATCCACGTCGACGACCTGATCGCGGCCGGCCGGCCCGATCACGTGGAGCCCCCCGGCGGGCCCGGCTTCGGCGCGTCCATGATCTACACCGGCGGCACCACCGGCAAGCCCAAGGGGGCGCTCCGCCGCGGCATGAACCCCCAGGATCTGATGGACACCCTCCGGGCGATGGACCTGCTGGACCCCGCTCACGTCCACCTGGTGGCCGGCCCCATGTATCACTCCGCTCCCGGCGGGCTCGCCCTCTACGCGCATCTCGTCGGCGGCACCGTCGTCATCATGCCCAGGTTCGATCCCGAGCAGGCGCTGGCCCAGATCGCGCGGCACCGCTGCACCAGCACCTTCATGGCCCCGACCCTCCTCAAGCGCATCGTGGACCTGCCCGCGGAGATCCGGTCGCGCTACGACGTCTCCTCGATGCGCGCCATCATCATGGCGGCGGCGCCGTGCCCGATGAGCGTCAAGGAGGCGGTGATGGCCAGCTTTGGCCCCGCGCTCTACGAGTTCTACGGCTCGAGCGAGCTCGGGGTGAACACGATCCTGCGGCCGGAGGACGTGCTGCGCAAGCCGGGCTCGTGCGGCCAGGCCGCGCCCGGCAAGGAGATCGCGCTGCTGGACGACGACGGCCGGCCGGTGCCGGTGGGCGAGCCGGGCGAGCTCTACGTGCGTCGCGGCCCGGGCATCCTCGACGAGTACTACCGTGATCCCGAGGCGACCGAGAAGATGCGGCGGGGCGAGTGGTACACGGTCGGCGACGTGGCCTACGTCGATGCGGACGGCTTCTATTACATCTGCGATCGGAAGCGCGACATGATCATCTCGGCGGGGGTCAACATCTACCCGGCCGAGATCGAGGACGTGCTGCACCGTCATCCCAAGGTCCTGGACGTCGCCGTCTTCGGGGTGCCCGACGACGAGTGGGGCGAGCGCGTGCACGCCGCCCTGCACGTGCGGGCGGGGGAGACGCTCACCCCGGACGAGGTCGCCGCGTTCTGCCGCTCCCATCTGGCCGGCTACAAGGTGCCACGGGAGGTCTCCTTCCACGAGGTGTTCCCGCGCGACGCGGCGGGCAAGCTGCTGAAGCGCCAGCTCCGCGAGCCCTTCTGGGCCGGCCGCGCCTCGCGGGTGTGACGGGGCCGACCGTGCGGGTGCGCCTCACCGCCAAGATCACGGTCCTGATCATCCTGGTCCTCGTGATCGGCTTCGGGGTCTCGACCATCCTCACCATCCGGCGGGAGAGCGCGCTGCTGGTGGAGCAGAACAAGGTGGCGGCGCGGCAGCTCATCGGCACCCTCGTGGCGAGCATCGAGACCGCGATGCTCTCGGAGCGGCCCGACATCACCCGCGGCCTGATCGACGACCTGCGCGACTCGAAGATCGTGCAGGGGCTGGTGGTGTATCGCCGCAACGGGGTGGAGGCGTTCACCGACCTCGCCACCCTTCGCGAGGTCTCGAAGGAGGCCGAGCTGCCCCAGGGGGTGATGGCCTCGATCGAGAAGATGCGCCGGGAGCCCGGCCGTACCATGGCGGGGCCACTCTTCAGCCGCGCGCTCGAGACCCTGCAGACCCAGGAGGCGCTCGAGTTTCGCGACGGCGCCACCGTGTTCACGATGTACCAGCCCGTTCCGAACCGGGAGCGGTGCCAGGGCTGCCACGGCTCCGATCACAAGGTCCGGGCCGTGATCCAGGCCGCCACCTCGATGGAGCCGGTGATGGCCGAGGTGCGCGTGCAGCGGAACCGCCAGATCGTGATCGGGCTCATGACCATCGTGGCCGCCGCGGCGGTGCTGGCGGTGGCGATGCGCTACGTGGTGGTGCGGCCCATCCACGAGCTGGCCTCGGTGGCCCGGCGCATCGGCGAGGGCGACTTCGCGGTGCGCGCTCGCGCCGGCTCGGGCGACGAGGTGGCCGAGCTAGGCCACGCGCTCAACGACATGACGTCGCACCTGGCGAAGGCCCGGGAGGACCTGGACTCGCGCAACACCGAGCTGGCCAACGCGCTCGAGAACCTGCAGGCCTCCCGGCAGCGCCTCGAGGTGCTGGAGCAGCTCAAGGGCGAGCTGTCCAAGTTCGTGCCGGACGCGGTGAAGGAGCTCCTGGAGCGCGATCCCACCGCGACGAGCCTCGAGAAGCGCAACGAGGAGGTGTCGGTGCTCTTCCTCGACATCGCGGGCTACACGCGGCTCAGCGAGCAGCTCGAGGCCAAGCGCTTGAACCAGCTCGTGCAGACCTACTTCTCGAGCTTCCTCGAGATCATCCGTCAGCACCACGGCGACGTGAACGAGACCGCGGGCGACGGGCTCATGGTGATCTTCCAGCGGCAGCGCCGCGGTGAGCGGGAGGGCGACGAGGATCACGCGCTCAACGCCACCCGCGCCGCCTTCGCGATCCGCCAGAAGACGGGCGCGCTCAACGAGGAGTACGCGGGAGTGTTCCCGGCCATCGCGCTGCACATGGGAATCAACACCGGGCAGGCCCTGGTGGGGGCCACCAAGCTCGCCGGCGCCGGCTCCCAGCGCTGGACCTTCACCGCCACCGGACCCACCACCAATCTGGCCGCGCGCTTTGCGGGGTCGGCGGAGGGCGGCGACATCGTGGTGGGGCCGGTGACCGGGGAGCGCATCGCGACCCGGTTCGTGCTCGAGTCGCTCGGCGAGCGGACCTTCAAGAACGTCTCGCAGCCGCTCGCCGTTTACCGGGTCATCCCACCCGGCGTCTACAGCAAGGTGACGTAGCTACATCCCACCGCCCCCGCCGCATTTCCAGTCGAGCCCGGTCACCGAGAGGCGGTAGGATGCGCCCGGGACCTTGATCGGCACCTCGAAGTAGGAGCGGTCGTCGAGCTGCACCACGCCGCGCACGAAGCCGAAGGCGCGGCCGACCACGGCCCCGGAGGCGTCGAGCGTCTCCACCAGCAGCTGCACGTCGCTGGCCGCACGGCCGTAGTCGTTGTAGACGTAGCCTTGGATTACCGGCCGGCCCGCGCGTCCGGTCCCGACCTCCCAGTCCAACCGGACCCGCGGATCCACGGTCGATGCCGCACTCAGGGCCGCAGCCGGCCCGGATGGGCCCAGCGCGCCCAGGGCCAGGGCTGCCGCGAGCAGGAGCGAGTGTCTCGTCGTCGTCATGGTCGCCTCCCGTTCTCTAGGATACACGCTCCGGTGGCAGAGATCCGGGCCTCAGCGCCGTCCGCCCGCCATGCGGCGCGCTTCGGGCAGGGCCCGGAGCCGGGCCATCGCCAGCACGCCCAGGGCCGGCCCGACCGCGAGCATGGCGAAGGCCCAGCGCCAGCCTAGCAGGCCCACCGTCGGGGGGATGGCCCAGATCGAGACCATGGTCAGCGCGAAGCCGAGGCAGGTCTGGGTGGTGAGGGCGGTGCCCACGTAGGCAGCGGGGGCAAGCTCGGTCACCGCGGTGGAGAACTGGGCGGAGTCCGCGATCACGGTGACCCCCCAGACGATCGCGACGAGCAGCGTGACCAGCGGCGGGCCGCCGAAGGTGAAGCCGATCACGAGTGCGCAGAGCGCCGACGCCGCCATCGCGCCCATGGTCAGCGTGGTGCGGCCCCAGCGATCGGCGAGGGCGCCGCCCCCGTAGGCGCCGAGCCCTCCCGCGAGGCCGACGCACACGAAGGTGGCCCCGCTCGCGTTGAGCCCCGCGTAGCTGCCCCCGCCGCCGGCTTCGAGGCTCGCGGCCAGGAAGGCGGCGAGCCAGGTCCACATCGCGTACAGCTCCCACATATGGCCGAAGTAGCCGAAGCACGCCAGGCGCGCTGCGCGCTCGCGCAGCACCACGGTGGCCATGCGCAGGTCGAAGCGGGCGGGCGGGAACTGGTGTGGCCCATCGCCGACCCGGCTGACGACGAGCGCGGCCAGCGCGGCCAGCAGCGAGGCGGCGATCAGGGTCTGGCGCCACGGCAGATCGGTCAATCCGCGGATGAGGTGCGGCGCCGCCGAGCCCACCGTGAGCGCGGCGATCAGCAGCCCGATGGCGAGGCCTCGGCCCTCGCGGAACCACGTGGCGGCGATCTTCATCGCGGGCGGGTAGGCGCCGGCGAGGCAGACGCCGGTGAGGAAGCGCAGCACGAGAGCGGGAGCGAGATGGTTCACCCACAGCGCGAGTGCCGCGTTCACCGCCGCGCCCGCGAGCGCGCCCCCCATCACCAGGACGCGGGGCGGCAGCACGTCGGGCAGGTTGGCGAGCGCGGCCAAGAGCGTGCCGACGATGAAGCCGGCCTGCACCGCGATCGTGAGGCCGGCCCGCCCGCCATCGCCGAGCGCCCACTCGCGCGAGAGGGCGGGCAGCACCGCGGAGGCGCTGAACCAGAGCGACAGCGCCAGGAGCTCGGCCAGGGACAGCAGGGCGAGGGCCCGCCAGCGCGCCGATCCGTCGCTCATGACTGGTGCATCTAAGCACAGGTTGCTTCCTCGAGGCAGGCACATGCGTGCTCATGCCCGTAGACGGAGGGCGCAAGTCCTGCGCTGCCTGAGACGCGCCTGACCCGATCGAGTGCACGGAAGGGTTCGGCGTGTTGACTGAGCACGGGTGATCGTCTAGCATCGATCGAAGGCGCTCCTGCACGGCGCCATCCGACTCAACGACGAGAGGATTCCATGGCTGATTCGCCGATGACGCTATCGGAACACCTCGCGAGCCAGCAAGCCTCCCTCTCGGTCGGCCACGCTCCGAATGTCGCCACCGTCCTGGGCCGGATCGGTCGCGTGGCGGCGGTGATCGCCCAGGAGCTCGCGCACGCGGCGCTGCGAGATCGCCTGGGCTACGCCGGCGGCACCAACATCACCGGCGACCAGGTAAAGAAGCTAGACGTCTGGGGCCACGAGATCATGGTGTCCGCGCTCCGCGAGAGCCGGGCGTGCGCCGCCGTGATCTCCGAGGAGGCGGTGGAGCCGATCGAGATGAGCGAGGCGGGCGGCCAGCACGCCCTCGTCGTGTGCACGGACCCCGTCGACGGATCCTCGAACCTGGACGTCAACGGCGCGGTGGGCACGATCTTCGCGCTGCGCCCGTCACACGGTCAGACCCCGGCGGGTTCGACCGCGCTGGCCCGCGGCACGGATCAGATCGCGGCCGGGTACGTGATGTACGGCCCCGCGACCACGCTGGTCTACACGGTGGGGCAGGGGACGCACGGCTTCACGCTCAATCCGGAGACCGGCGAGTTCCTGCTCACGCATCCCGACATCCGCATCCCCCGGCGCGGCCGTGCCTACGGCATCAACGAGGGCAATGTGCACTCGTGGCATCCCGGCCAGCGCGCGTTCGTCGAGCACCTGAAGCTGAAGGACAAGGCGAGCGGCCGGCCCTACTCGCTCCGCTACTCGGGGGCGATGGTCGCCGACGTCCACCGCACGCTCCTGGACGGCGGGCTCTTCATGTACCCGGCCGACTGGAGCGATCCGGGCAAGCCCAAGGCCAAGCTGCGGCTGCTCTACGAGGTCGCCCCGATGGGCATGATCGTCGAACAGGCAGGTGGCCGCGCGAGCACCGGGCTCGAGCGCGTGCTCGACCTGGTCGCCACCGAGTATCACCAGCGAGCGGCCGTCATCCTCGGCAGCGCCGAGGACGTCGCGACGGCCGATGAGTTCTATCGTCGGTAACCCCGAATCAGGACCACCAAGACCGGGAAAGGACGGGCACGCCTATGGAACCGCGAGTGAAGGAGATCCTGAGCTGGTACAGCAGCGACAGTCCGGGCACCCGCACCAACATCGCCCGGCTGCTGAATCACGGACGCCTGGCCGGCACCGGGAAGCTCGTCATCCTGCCAGTGGACCAGGGCTTCGAGCACGGCCCCGCGCGCAGCTTCGCGGTGAACCCGCCCGCGTACGATCCGTCGTACCACTTCCGCCTCGCCATCGATGCCGGCTGCAACGCCTACGCGGCGCCGCTCGGCTTCCTGGAGGCAGGGGCCGCCGAGTTCACGGGCGAGGTGCCGCTGATCCTCAAGATGAACAACCACGACGTGCTCCACGACGAGAAAGATCCGCTCTCCGCGGTGACCGGCTCGGTGAAGGACGCTCTCCGTCTCGGCTGCGTGGCGGTGGGCTTCACGATCTATCCGGGCTCCTCGCAGGCTCAGATCATGTACCAGCAGTGCCGCGAGATGATCCAGGAGGCCAAGGCCAACGGCCTCGCCGCGGTCGTGTGGTCGTACCCGCGGGGGACTGATGTGAGCAAGGCCGGGGAGACTGGTCTGGATGTGGTCGCCTACGCGGCCCAGATCGCGGCCCAGCTGGGCGCCCATATCATCAAGGTGAAGCCGCCCACCGACCACATCGAGCAGGCCGAGGCTAAGAAGGCCTACGAGAAGGCCAAGGTGCCGATGGCGACGCTGAGCGAGCGGGTGCGCCACGTGGTGCAATCCTCGTTCAACGGTCGCCGCATCGTGATCTTCTCGGGCGGGGCCACCAAGGAGAACGACGAGGCCATCTTCGACGAGTGCCGCGGCATCCGCGACGGCGGCGGCTTCGGCTCCATCATCGGGCGCAACTCGTTCCAGCGGCCGCGCGAGCACGCGATCCGCTTCCTCGACACCGTGATGAAGATCTACGCGGGCGAGAAGAAGTAGCGGCGCCCGGGCCGGTCTCGTGCGCGCTCCCTCGGCGGCTCCGGCGGAAGAGGAAGTCCGCGGGTACCTGAAGACCCTCTCGAACTGGGGTCGCTGGGGGAGCGAGGACGAGCTGGGCACGATCAACCTCATCACCCCCGCCAAGCGGCAGGCCGCGGCCCGCCTCGTCACCCACGGGCAGAGCGTGACCTGCGCGCGCCCCATCACCACCGACATCACGCCCGACACCACCGTCCAGCCCTTGCGCTTCATGGTGGACTCCGGCGAGGGGCGTGACACCGTTTCCCCGGAGCGCGCCCTGCAGCGGCGGGGGGCCGCCGAGTTCATCGGGATGGTCTTCCACGGCTACACGATCACCCACGTGGACGCCCCGTCGCACTATTTCTGGGATGGCAAGCTCTACAACGGCCGGTCGTGCAACGCGGTGACCTCGCGCGAGGGCGCCACCGTGAACTCGATCGAGGTGCTGCGCGACGGCGTGGTGAGCCGCGGCGTGTTGCTCGACGTGGCGCGGACGAAAGGCGTGCGCTGGCTGGAGTCGGGCGTGGGGGTCATGCCGGAGGATCTGGAGGCCGCCGAGCAAGCCGCCGGGGTGCGGGTGGAGTCGGGCGACATCCTGCTGGTGCGCACCGGCTACTACGGCCGGCGGCTCGCCGAGGGCCCGGTGCACCCGCTCCAGGCCGGCAACCCGGCGCTTCACGCGGCCTGCTGTCCCTGGCTTCGCGAGCGGGGGGTGGCGATGATCGGGACCGACACCCATAACGACGTCCATCCCGCCCCGTACCCGTCGATGGGGAACTCCTTCCACGTGGTCTGTCTCGTCGCGATGGGGCTGTGGCTCATAGACAATGCCAACCTCGAGGAGCTGGCGCAGACGGCGGCCCGCCTAGGCCGCGGCGAGTTCTTGCTGACCGTGGCTCCCCTGAGGCTCAAGAACGTGACCGGGTCTCCGGTCAATCCAATCGCGGTGTTCTAAGGCCCGCCGCCCGGCCCGCCCCGAATTCCCTGTCTGGGCAAATGGGCCCGGGCATATACTCGGAGGCATGGAGCGGCATGCCTCCTGGTTCCCGCTGGTCGCGACCCTCCTGATCGTCGTTGGGGTGCTCACGCTCGCGGCCCCACCCCCCGCCCACGCGATGGATCCTCAGCTCGCGCTGGCCCTGGCCTCGGCCGCCGGCGCGATCGCGCTGGTCGTGGGTTACCTGCTGGTGGCCAACGGCCGCGAGAAGGAGCGCTCCGCCGCGCTCGAAGGGATCTACACCTGTGGCACGCAGGAGGACTCCGGGCCCATGGGCTGTGGCGGACCCTCGCGTCCCGTGCCCATGGCGGCGGCGCCGGCTCCGGAGAGCCCGATGACCGCTGACATCCGCAGCGGCTCGCGGGGTGAGTCGTTCCCGAGCTCCGCCAGCCCGATGGCCGTCGACAGCAGCAGCGCCTCGCGGGGCGAGTCAGCGCAGGGGGCCGGTCCGATGCCGGCCGACAATCGTGCTGCTGCGCGGACCGGGTGGCTCCCGGGCTCCGCCGGCGCGTGCCCGGCTGGCCAGGCCGCCGGTCCGATGGGCTGTGACGGCGCGGCGGGCTCGGCCCCGACGTACTCCGCGCCGGCTCCCGTTCCGTCCGCTCCCGCTTCCGCGCCCCCCGTCGCCTCGCAGGGCCAGTAGTAGTCCACGCCGGGGTCAGGTCTTACATTCCGACATCCGTGGTGTGCTCACAGGCGAAGACCGGCGGGGATCACCCCCGCCGGTCTCGTCCCGCGTCGCCGGCCGAGTGGCTTACTTGCGAACCGCTTCGATGACCTCGCCGAAGAGCGCCCACTTCTCGCCGTCGAACTTGGCGAGCTGCTCCTGCTCGATGGGCGCGAAGTCGGTCGGGCCCGTGTTGATCTTGATGCCGGGGAGCAGGAGCGGTAGCTCGAAGTTCTTCACGTTGGCCGCCTGCTTCATGATGTTCTCGCGCGAGAGATCGTTGCCGCACTGCTTCAGCACCTGCGTCATCAGGATCGCCACGTTGTAGCCGAACGCGTTGGACTGGTCGTCCAGCGCCCCGTCCGGGTAATACTTCTTCATGAAGGCGACCCAGTCGGTGAAGCCCTTGTCGTTGCGCCACTGTGGGTCGGTCACTTCCTTCATGTACAGCGCGGTGATCAGGTCCTTGGAGGCGTCGAGGCCGGCCGGCTTCAGCACGGTGCCGAGGGAGCTCGACACGTTGTTGAGGAAGTGCAGCGGCTTCCAGCCGATCTCGTGCGCCTTCTTGATCGCCTGCACGGCGTACTTCGGGATCGTGATGTTGAAGAAGACGTTGGCCCCGCTGTTCTTCAGGTTCACGATCTGCGAGTCGATGGTGGGATCGGTGACCTCGTAGGTCTGCTTCAGCACGATGAGGTTTTTCTTGTCGCCGAGGCCGTCCTCGAAGCCCTTGAGATAGTCCTTCCCGTAGTCGTCGTTCTGGTACAGGATGCCGATCTTGGGGTCCTTGACGTGGCTGAGCGCGTAGGCCGCGTAGACCCGTCCCTCGGTCTGGTAGTTCGGCTGGTAGCCCATCGTCCACGGGAAGTTCTTCGGGTCGTTCCACTTGGTGGCGCCGGTGGCCACGAACAGATGCGGCACCTTCTGCTGATTCACGTACTTGTGGATGGCGCTGTTCGGAGGCGTGCCCAGGGTCTGGAAGAGCAGCGCCACCTGGTCTTGCTCGACCAGCTTGCGGACCATCTCCACCGTCTTGGGCGGGCTGTAGCCGTCGTCGTAGCTGATGAAGTTGATCTTCCGCCCGTTGACCCCGCCCTCGTCGTTGACCTTCTTGAAGTAGGCGGCGATGGTCTTGCCGATGGTGCCGTACGCGGAGGCGTTGCCGCTGTACGGGTTGGTATTGCCGATCTTGATCTCGGTGGCGGTGACCCCGACCACCGTCTGGGCCATGGCTCCGGCAGGCACCAGGGCCGTCAGGCCCGCCAGCAGAACCCCTGCGATGAACCGCTTCAACAAACCCATGAGCTCCTCCCGTTCAGGTTGAGTGTGGAACACCCAGGCCGAGCGAAGACCGCGCGCGTTACCGGCCCTCGTCTCTTGAAACTGCCGGCCTGGTCAGCCGGATCCACAAGAGATGCAGGAATCCGGCGATGCCTCGCGGCATCACGTACATGAAGCCGATCAGGAACAGCCCGAAGATGGCCCAGGGGGCGGCCTTGGAGATGTCCTGGGCCCAGTTGGGCACGAACTGGATGAACAGCGCCCCGTAGATGGGGCCGGAGATGGTCCCGAAGCCGCCGATGACGATCCCAGTCAGCAGCGTGATCGACAGGAAGACGTCGAACGAGTCGGGGGCGACGAAGGCGACGACGATGGCGCTCAGGGCTCCCGCGATCCCGGTATAGGCCGCGCTCACCCCGAAGGTGACCGACTTGTAGAGCGCGTTGTTGACTCCCATGGCCTCGGCCGCGATGTGGTTGTCCCGGATGGCGACGATGGCGCGCCCCGTCCGACCCGCGAGAAGATTGGCGGCCAGGACGAACAGCACGATGGTCACCGCCAGCGTCAGGAAGTAGAGCCACTGGTCCTCGGTGAGGGGCAGGTGAAAGGGGGCCTTGGGCTTGCTCAGGACGATGCCCTGAGACCCCCCCGTCCACTCCTCGAAGTACTTGAGGATCTGCGGGACGGCCAGGGCCAGGGAGAACGTGGCCAGGGCCAGGTAGAGTCCCTCGAGGCGCAGGGCGGGACGGCCGAAGAGAAAGCCGACGATCAGGCACACGACCCCCGCCGCGGGGATCGTCCAGCCGTAGCCGATGCCCCACCGATCGATCATGATGGCGCTGGTGTAGGCGCCGATCCCGTAGAAGGCTCCGTGACCGAGCGAGAATTGCCCGTTGTAGCCGGTGAGCAGATTCAGCCCGAGGAGCGCGATCCCATAGATCAGCACCTGGGTGAACTGAAACAGCCGGAACCCGCTCACGAAGAGCGGCAGCGCCGCGGCGGCGGCCACGACCACCAGGAGAGCCGTCACCCGCACGGGTCGCGACGTCGCCATCGACCGTGGGGTGGCGACCGATTGCGTCCGGCCTGTCGCCGTCTTCGCCGCCATCCCGGCCCCGGAGTCCGCTGCCATCGCTAGACTCGGCGGACGGTGGTGCGGCCGAAGAGGCCGGCCGGCCTGACGAGCAGCACGATGATGATCATGGCGAGGGCGACGGTGAGCTTGAGTTCGGTGCCGATGAAGGACACGTAGGTCCCGACCAGATTCTCGGTGACCCCGACCAGGAGACCGCCGACGACGGCGCCGAGCGGGCTCGTGAATCCGCCCACCGTGGCCGCCGCGAAGGCGTAGAGCTGGATGCCGCCCATCATGTTCGGATCGAGGAAGACGACCGGAGCGACCATCAGTCCCGCCACCGCGCCGAAGGCGGCGGCCAGACCCCATCCAAGGCCGAGCATCCAGCTCACCCGAATGCCGCAGAGGCGGCTCGAGACCGGATTCTGGGCGGCGGCCCGCATGGCCAGCCCGAGCGTGGTGTAGCGGAAGAAGAGGAACAGCAGGATCAGCATCACGAGAGTCACCCCGATGGCGCCGAGGTCGTGGGCCCCGAAGACGATCTGACCGATGCGGATGGGCTTGTCCGGGAACGGGCTGGGGAACGGCTTCTGGATGTACGAGTAGATCCAGCCGGCGACGCTGGTGAAGATCACGAGAAGGCCCAGGGTCACGATCACGATGGTGAGGATCGGCGCGCCCTCGACCGGCCGGATCACCACCCGCTCGATCAGGAGGCCGCCCACGAAGGCGACGATCACCGTGATCGCGAAGGTCACCCAGTAGGGCAGGCCCGCCTGCAGGAGGGACCAGGCGAGGTAGGTGCTGAACATCGCCATGTTGCCCTGCGCGAAGTTCACCACGTCGGTGGCCTGGTAGATCATCACCAGAGCGAGGGCGAGGCTCGCGTAGATGCCGCCCGTCGCGAGCCCGGAGACGACCTGCTGGATGAAGATGTCCATTCTAATTGGGGGGGAGCGAGCGCCGCTCCGCCCCCAAGCCCCCCCACCGCTTCCGGATCGAGAGCGCTCGGTTCATCGCTCGGCTCGTCGCCCAGTTAGTCGGCCCTTCCATTGTCGTCCGGTGGTTCATGGTCGTGCTTGGCTGTCTCTCAGTATCCGAGGTAGGAGCGGCGGATGGCGTCGTTCTTTTTCAGCTCGGCGGCCGGTCCCGACATGACGACCCGGCCGGTCTCGAGGAGGTAGGCGTGGTCGGCCAAGTCGAGGGCCATCGCCGCGTTCTGCTCGACCAGCAGCACGCTCACTCGCTCCTGCTGGTTGACCGTCCGCACGATACGGAATATCTCGCGGACCACCAGCGGCGCCAGTCCCAGCGAGGGCTCGTCCAGCAAGAGCAGGCGTGGACGGGACATGAGAGCCCGGGCGACCGCCAACATCTGCTGCTCGCCCCCGGAGAGGGTGCCCGCCTGCTGGCGGCGCCGCTGCGCGAGCACCGGGAAATATTCGTAGACCTTCTCGTAGTCTTGACCGAGGCCGGACTTCTCCCGCCTCGCGTAGGCTCCGAGCCGCAGGTTATCCTCGACGGTCAGGTCCACGAAAGTACCGCGGCCCTCCGGGGTGTGGGCGATGCCGAGGCGCACGATGTCCTCGGTAGCCTTGCCGTCGATCCGACGGCCGTCGAAGCGCACCTGGCCGGTGGTCTTGACCATGCTGCAGACCGCCCGCAGGGTGGTGGTCTTGCCGGCCCCATTGGCGCCCAGGATCGTGGTGATGCCACCGGCCTCCACCGTGAACGAGAGCCCGTGGAGCACCTTCGTCCATCCATACTGCGCCGCCAGGTCTTCCGCCTCCAGCAGGGCCGGCATCAGCTCTCGCTTCCCAGGTAGGCCCTGATGACCTCGGGATCGCGCTGCACCGCCGTCGGCGGCCCCTCGGCGATTCTCCGACCGAAGTCGAGCACGACGACCCGGTCCGAGACCTGCATGACCAGACTCATGTGATGCTCGACGAGCAGGACGGTCACGCCGCGCCGATCGCGGATCGACCGGAGGATGTCACCCAGCGCCGCGACCTCCTCGTGATTCAGGCCGCCGGCCGGCTCGTCCACGAGCAGCAGCTTGGGGCTGCCGGCCAGGGCCCGCGCCAGCTCCACCCGCTTGAGCGTGCCGAACGGAAGCCCGGCCGCGGGATGCCCCGCGAACGAGTCGAGCTCGAGAAAGGAGATGACCTCCATCGCGGCCTCGCGCATCATCCGCTCTTCACGCTTGACCGACGGCAGGCGCAGCGCGTTGCTGAGGAAATCACCGCGCGTGCGCGCGTGCACGCCCACCATCACGTTCTGGAGCACGGTCATGGTCGGGAACAGGGCGAGGTTCTGGAAGGTCCGGCCGATGCCGAGGGCGGCCACGTGGTGCGGCGTGTTCTTGATTATGGACTGTCCCTCGAAGACGAGATCACCGCTGTTCGGGGTGTAGAGCCGGCTCACGCAGTTGAAGAGCGTGGTCTTGCCCGCCCCGTTCGGACCGATGAGCCCGACGATGTGGCCCGGGGCCATGTCGAAGGAGACGTCGTCGAGGGCGACGATACCCCCGAAACGCATCGAGATGTTTCGAACGGACAGGAGGTCGGCACCCACGGCCGGCGTCACGGTTCGTACTTATAGGGGCCCGTCGCGCTTTTGTCAATCCTAAACGCCACTTCGCCGGTATAATTCCGGGTCTATGGCGCACCAATACATCTTCGTCATGAAGGATCTGAAGAAGATCGTCCCGCCCAAGCGGGAGATCCTGAAGGGCATCTGGCTGTCGTTCTACCCCGGGGCAAAGATAGGGGTCATCGGGGCCAACGGGGCGGGCAAGAGCACACTGCTCCGCATCATGGCCGGCGAGGACCGAGACTTCCTGGGCGAGGCCTGGCCGGCCGATGGCGTCCGCGTGGGCTACCTACCGCAGGAGCCGCACCTCGACCCCGCGAAAGACGTGCGTGGAAACGTGGAGGACGGCGTTTCGGAAGTTCGCTCCCTCCTCGCCCGCTTCGACGAGATCAACGCCAAGCTCGGGGAACCCCTCGACGACGACGGCATGGAAAAGCTCTTGGCAGACCAGGCACGGGTGCAGGACGCCATCGAGGCCGCCAACGGATGGGACCTGGACCGCACGGTCGAGATTGCCATGGATGCGCTGCGCTGCCCGCCGGGCGACGCGGAGGTGGGCACCCTGTCTGGGGGCGAGATACGACGCGTGGCGCTCTGTCGGCTCCTGCTCCAGAAGCCCGACCTGCTGCTCCTCGACGAGCCGACCAACCACCTGGACGCCGACTCGGTGGCCTGGCTCGAGCGGTTCCTGAAGGACTACCCCGGCACGGTGGTGGCCATCACCCACGACCGCTACTTCCTCGACAACGTCGCCGGCTGGATCCTGGAGCTGGACCGGGGGGCCGGCATCCCGTGGGAGGGCAACTACTCGTCCTGGCTCGACCAGAAGAAGCAGCGTCTGGCCATCGAGGAGAAGCAGGAGACGGCGCGGCAGCGCACGCTCGAGCGCGAGCTCGAGTGGGTGCGCATGTCGCCGCGGGCCCGACAGGCCAAGTCCAAGTCCCGCCTGCAGGCTTACGAGGAGATGCTCGCGGAGGGGGCGCGCGACCGCGAAGGGCAGGCCGAGATCATCATCCCGACGCCTCCGCGCCTGGGTGACCTGGTGGTGCAGGCCGAGCACCTCGTCAAGGGCTACGGTGATCGGCTGCTGATCGAGGACCTCTCGTTCAGCCTGCCTCGCGGCGGCATCGTCGGCGTCATCGGCCCCAACGGGGCGGGCAAGACCACGCTGTTCCGCATGATCACCGGCCAGGAGAAGCCGGACCGGGGCTCGCTCCAGGTGGGCGAGACCGTCCGCCTGGCCTACGTCGACCAGAGTCGCGACGCGCTCGATCCGGCCAAGAACGTGTGGGAAGAGATCTCGGGCGGAGCGGAGCAGCTGCAGCTCGGCACCCGCCAGATCGCCTCGCGCGCCTACGTGGCCTCGTTCAACTTCAAGGGCTCCGACCAGCAGAAGCGGGTGGGGGACCTCTCGGGCGGCGAGCGCAACCGGGTGCACCTGGCCACCATGCTCAAGAGCGGCGGCAACCTCCTGCTGCTCGACGAGCCCACCAACGATCTCGACGTGGACACCCTGCGCGCGCTGGAAGACGCCCTGCTCTCGTTCGCGGGCTGCGCGGTGGTGATCAGCCACGATCGGTGGTTCCTCAACCGGGTGGCCACCCACATGCTCGCCTTCGAGGGCGACAGCCGGGTGGTGTGGTTCGAGGGCAACTACGAGGACTACGAGGCCGATCGCCGCAAGCGCCTGGGCGCGGCCGCCGACACCCCGCACCGCATCCGCTACAAGCCGCTCACCCGCGGCTAGCGGTCAAGGAGGGCGCGCTGATGTTCAAGGACACCGTGACGTCCCGGGAGGAGCTGCGGGCCATCTTCGGAGCGCCCATGGAGCGGGCCGTGCTCAAGGAGCGCGCGAGCCTCGACGTCCACTCCCGCGCCTTCATCGCGAGCGCGCCCTTCGTGCTGCTGGCCACCTCCAGCGCCGCGGGCCGTTGCGACGTGTCGCCCAAGGGCGACGCGCCCGGCTTCGTGCTGGTGCTGGACGACCGGCACCTGGTGATCCCGGATCGCCCCGGCAACAACCGCATCGACGGCCTCACCAACATCGTGGAGAACCCGCACGTCGGCATGATCTTCCTGATCCCGGGCCGCGAGGACACGCTCCGGGTCAACGGGCGCGCCTCGATCGTCCGCGACGGCGAGATCCTGGATCGGCTCGAGGTGCAGGGGAAGCGGCCGAAGGTGGCGATCGGGGTGCAGGTCGAGGAGTGCTTCCTCCACTGCGCGAAGGCCTTCAAGCGCTCGGGACTCTGGGAGCGGGAGCGCTGGCCGGACGTGGCGGGCCTGCCGTCGATGGCGCGAATGCTGTGGGACCAGATCGAGGTCAAGCCGGCCGGGCACGCCTGCGTCGAGGACTACGAGCGCGACCAGCAGGAGCGGCTGCGGAAAACGCTCTATTGATCTGACGGTCGCCCGCGCGGGCGCGGTCGTCACGCTGACCCTCACCCGGCCCGAGCGCCGCAACGCGCTCGACGCTGCGCTGCTGTCCGATCTCACCGCCACCCTGTCCGCCCTCAACGACGATTCCACGACGCGCGCCATCGTGGTCACCGGCGCGCCGCCGGTGTTCTCGGCGGGCGCCGACCTGGGGCGCGGCTCGGACACGCGGCCGCCTCCCGGGCAATTCGTCCGCCTGTTCTCCCGCCTGGCGCTCGCGCTCGAGCGGCTCGAGCCGCCGGTAGTCGCGGCGCTGAACGGTCACGCGGTCGGCGGCGGCTGGGCCCTCGCCCTGTGCTGCGATTTCCGCTTCGCCGCGGAGGGCGCTCAGTGCTGGGTGCCCGAGATCGACATGGGCGTCGCGCTTCATCCCGCGCTCATGACCCCGTTCGTGCGACTGGTGGGGCCCGCGCGCACACGCGAGATCGCGATCGAGGTGCGGCGCTACTCGGCCGCGGAGCAGCACGCGATGGGTCTCGTCCACCGCGTGGTGCCGGGCGAGGCGCTGCCCTCCGCGGCCGCGGAGTACGCGGCGCACCTGGCGGCGAAGCCGCCGCGCGCGCTCGCCGAGGTGAAAGCGCGGATCAACCAGATCGCGCGCGCCGCATTTCCCGAGGTCGGGGCCATGACCGAGGGGCTTCTCGAGCGCCCGCCGGGTTGACTTCCCGCCGGTGAGCCGATACGCTCGCCGCGTCGTGCCGATCCCATTGTGCCCGCATCCCTGACCAGGAGGTCCTTCAATGCTGAAGCGTCTCGCCTTGTTCCTGTCTCTCGTCGCACTCGCCGCGCCGCTCGCGGCCCAGCAGCCGCCGATCAAGATCGGCGCGATCCTTCCGCTCACCGGGTCGGGTGCCTCCTACGGCGTGTGGATGAAGGGCGGCACCGAGATGGCGGCGGAGGAGATCAACGCGGCGGGCGGCATCGGCGGCCGGAAGCTGGAGGTCATCTACGAGGACCACGCGGCGGACGCCTCCAAGGCGGTCAACGCGATGCGGAGGCTGGTCGAGGTCGAGAAGATCCCGTTCACCCTCACCTCGTACTCGGCGCCGACGCTCGCCATCCAGCCCATCGGCGCGCAGAACAAGGTGGTCATGATGAACGGGGGCGGGCAGTCCGACAACCTCGCGAACAAGGACTATCTGTACAACAACATTCCGGTGGTCTCGAACGAGGTCGGGGTGCTGTGTGACTGGCTGACCAAGGAGAAGAAGTTCAAGGCCGCGGTCATGATCGTGGCCAACGACGAGGCGGGCCGCAATTCGGCCAAGTCCTTCCGTGACCGCTTCGGGGCGGGCGGGGGCAGGGTGCTGGCCGAGGAGCAGATCGCGCTCGACGGCAACGACTTCCGCGCCCAGCTCGCCAAGCTCAAGGCCCACGGCGGCGACCTCCTGTTCATCTCGTCGTACGGCCGCAACGTGGCCATCGTGGCCGACCAGGCGCGCGAGCTCGGCATCACGATCCCGATGGCCGCCACCTCGTGGGTGCAGATTCCCGAGGTGATGAAGTCCAAGGGCGCCCAGGGCCTGCTCACGACCAGGCTGCCGTTCAATCCGGAGTCGGCCTTCGCCCGCAAGTTCAAGGAACGCTACAAGACGGACGCCGGTTTCTTCGCGGTCCAGTACTACAGCGGCACTCGCATCTTCGCGGCGGCCGCCGAGGCGGCCATCAAGAAGGCGGGCGGCAAGCTCGACGGCGAAGGGGTCAAGAACGCGATCGAGTCCATCAAGTCCTTCGACACGATCTCCGGGAACCTGGTCTTCCAGCCCAACCACGCCGCGGTGATGGACATCGAGGTGGGCGTGCTGAAGGACGGGAAGGTCGACGTGGAGAAGGTCATCAAGGCCGCCCCCTAGCCGGGACGAGCGCGGTCCGCCGTGGATCTCGTCCTCCAGCTCCTGGCCACGGGTCTCGTGGTGGGGAGTCTCTACGCGCTGTGCGCCATCGGCTGGGGGCTGATCTACGGCACCACGCTCCACTTCCATGTGGCGCACGGCGCGGTGTTCGCCCTCGCCGCCTACTACGCGTACGTGGCCCAGAAGCTGCTCCACCTGCCGTTGATCCTTGCCGTCCTGGTGGCGATCTTGGGCGCGGCCGCCTCCGGCCTGCTCATCGATCTGCTCCTCTACCAGCAGCTCGAGCGCCGGGGCGCCTTCCGGACCAGTATCTTCATCGCCTCACTCGGGCTGCTGATCCTGCTCGAGAACGTGATCGCGATCGTCTTCACGCCGGACCCGATGCGGATGGACATCGGCGCCCTCAACACCGCGGTGATCATCGGCCCCGTCTTCCTGACCTACCTGCACATCCTCACGGTGGTCCTCGCCCTGGTGGGCTACGCGGCCTTGATGGTGTTCCTGAAGCGCTCGCGCTGGGGGCAGGCGATCCGCGCGGTGTCGAGCGCGCCCGAGATGGCCCGCACCGTCGGCATCGATCTCGACCGCGTGCACCTCCTGACCTACGCGGTGGGCTCGGCCCTGGCCGCCCCCGCCGGCATCCTGGTCGCGATGGACGTGGGGGCCGAGCCGTTCCGCGGCACCCGCTTCGTGCTGCTGGCCTCGGTGGGCGTGATCATGGGTGGCATCGGCTCGATCCCGGGTGCGATGCTCGGCGGCGTCTTCCTCGGGCTGCTCGAGAACCTGGGGATCTGGAAGCTGCCGTCGGAGTGGCAGTCGGCGATCAGCTTCGGGGTGTTCCTCGTCTTCATCGTGCTGCGCCCGCGCGGCTTCTTCGGCCGCACGATTCACGGTGCCGAGATCTGACGTGGCCGCCTACATCGCCCACTACCTGGTGATGGTCGGAATCTACACGATCCTCGCTACCTCGCTGAACCTCCTGGTCGGCTACTCCGGGATCTTCTCGCTCGCCCACGCCGCGATCTACGGCATCGGCGCCTACGCCTCCGCGCTCGCCGCGCTCAAGCTGGGGCTCGGGTTCTGGGGCGGGCTGGTGGTGGCCGCGATGGTGGGTGCCCTCGCGGCGGCCCTGGTGGCGATCCCGTCGCTGCGGGTGGCCGGCGACTACTACATCGTGGCCTCGTTCGGCCTGCAGGTCGTCATCCTCACCGTCTTCATCAACTGGACGTCGTTCACCAACGGGCACGCCGGCCTGCCGGGCATCCCCCGGCCCTACGTCCTCGGCCTCGTGATCGACGACCCCTTCAAGTACGTGGTGCTCTCGCTGGCCCTCGCCGCCCTGACCTATCTGATCTGCCTCCGGCTCACCGGCTCCGCCTTCGGCCGCACCCTGCGCGCGGTGCGCGAGGACGAGATCGCCGCGGCCGCCACCGGCAAGAACGTGGTGGCGGTGAAGATCACGATCACCACGATCTCCTCGGCCCTCGGCGCGCTCGCGGGCAGCCTCTACGCGCACTACATCACCTACATCAACCCGACCAGCTTCACCCTCGACGAGTCCATCTTCATCACCTCGCTGGTGATTCTGGGCGGGACGGAGCGGCTGGCCGGCCCCTTCGTGGGCGCGCTGATCCTGCTCGCGGTGCCGGAGGCGCTCAAGTTCCTCGCCATTCCGGACACGGTGGCGGCTCCGATGCGCCAGATCCTGTACGGCGCGCTCCTCATCCTGTTCATGTTCGTGCGGCCGGAGGGCATTCTCGGCCGGCCGCGCCCGCGCAGCGTGGCCTGAGAGCCGGCCGTGACCGCGCCGATCATGACCGTGCAGGGCGTGTCGAAGGCCTTCGGCGGCATCCAGGCCGTCGAGGGCTGCACCTTCGAGGTGGCGCCGCGCCTGATCACCGGGCTCATCGGGCCCAACGGCGCGGGTAAGACCACCGTGTTCAACCTGATCACCGGCTTCCTGCGGGCCGACGGCGGATCCATCCGCTTCAAGGGCGAGGAGCTACTCGGTCTCGCCCCGCACGAGGTGGAGGCGCGAGGGGTCGTGCGCACCTTCCAGCACCTGCGCCTGTGGGGGAAGATGACGGTGCTGGAGAACGTGCTGCTGGGCTGCCGCACCCCGCTCGGCGAGAGCGTGGTCTCGCTCTTCCTGCGACCGGGCCGGGTGCGCGAGGAGGAGGCGGCGGCGCGGCGGCGGGGGCTCGAGGTACTCGAGTTCTTCGGCCTGGCCGGGCGCGCCCACGAGCTGGCCGAGGACCTCGCCTATCCCGAGCAGAAGCTGCTGTCGATGGCCCGCATCTTCGCCACCGACGCGGAGGTGCTGCTGCTGGACGAGCCGACGTCCGGGCTCGACACAGATTCCCTCGGCCGGATCGTGCCGATGGTCCGGCGCCTGGTCGAGCACGGCAAGACCGTGCTGCTCATCGAGCACAACATGGAGCTCATCGCCCAGCTCTCCGACGAGGTGGTCTTCCTCCACCAGGGGCGGGTGATGGCCCGTGGCCGCGCCGAGCAGATCACGCGCGACCCGACCCTCACCGAGATCTACTTCGGGGCCTGACCGGATGGCCGCGCTCCTCGAAGTCCAGGGTCTGGAGGCCGGCTACGGTAAGAAGACGGTGCTGCAAGGTGTGTCGCTCCGGGTCGACGAGGGCGAGGTGGTGGTGCTCCTCGGCCACAACGGCGCCGGCAAGTCCACCACGCTCAAGACAATCCTCGGGCTGCTGCCCGCGCGGGCGGGTCAGGTGCGCTTCGGTGGGCAGCGGTGGGCCAACGGCGACCCGGCCGAGAACGTCCGGCGTGGCATCGCGCTGGTCCCGCAGGGGCGGGGCGTCTTCCCGGATCTCACGGTGGTGGAGAACCTCGCCCTCGGCGCCTACACGCGGCCGGACCGGGCCGGGACCAACCGTCGAATGGGCGAGATCCTCGAGCTGTTCCCGATCCTGGCCGAGCGCCGCGACCAGACCGTCGGCACGATGTCGGGCGGCCAGCAGCAGATGGTGGCGGTGGGCACCGCGCTGATGCAGCAGCCGCGCCTCATGATGATGGATGAGCCCTCCATCGGGCTCGCGCCCGTTCTGGTGCAGCGCGTCCTCGAGACCGCGGCGCAGATCAACCAGCGCTTCGGCACCGCGATCGTGCTGGTCGAGCAGAACATCAAGACCGCGCTGGGCATGGCCCGTCGCGCCTACGTGATGAAGTCGGGCCGCATCGTGCTCGAGAAGCCGGCCGCCGAGCTCCTGGCCGCCAAGGACTCGTGGTGGGAGCTGTACTGACGGGCCCGGCCGACTGGTCGCCACCCACGTCGCGGAGCCTGCTCGTCTGGGCGGCCGATCGCTACCGCGACGCGGAGGCGGTGGTCCACCGCGACCGCCGCGTGAGCTTCGAGGCGCTGCTCGACGGCTCCTGCCGGCTCGCCGCGGGGTTGAGCCGACGGGGCATCCGCCGCGGTGACCGGGTCGGGATGTGGCTGCCCAACTGGCCGGAGTGGATCCTCGCTCGCCACGCCCTGGGCATCCTGGGCGCGGTGGCGGTGCCCATCAACACGCGCTACAAGGCCGACGAGCTCGCGTACTGCCTGGGCCAGAGCGAGTGCCGCGCCCTGCTCTCCGCCGACCGGTTCCTCGGTATCGACTTCCGCGCGACGGTGGACTCGGTTCGCGACCGCCTGCCCGGGCTCGAGTGGACGGCCTATCCCGACGAGATCGCCGTGATGCTGGCCGGCCCGCCGCTTCGCCCCGGCGAGTGGCCGGAGGTTTCGCCCGACGACGTCGGCTACATGATCTACACCTCGGGCACGACCTCGTTCTCCAAGGGCGTGCAGCTCACCCACCGCAACCTCTCGCGCAACACGGTGGCGGCCGGCCGCGCGGTCGACCTGCGCGCGGGCGAGCGGATGCTGATCGCGGTGCCGCTGTTCTCCTCGTTCGGCACCTGTCATCTCTCGTTCGCGGCGCTCTCCGCCGGGGCCTGTCTCGTGCTGCAGGATCACTTCGATCCGCCCGCGACGCTCGACCTGCTGGAGCGCGAGCGCATCACGTACCTGCCGTGCGTGGACACCATGCTGCTCGCGATGGCCGAGACGGGATGCGTCGAGGATCACGATCTCTCGCGGCTCACCCGCATCATGGCCGCGCCCCTGAACCCGGCCGGCATCGCCGTGGCTCGCGAGCGCTTCAAGGCCGCCCAGGTGTGGACGGGCTACGGGCTGACCGAGGCCAGCGCGATCAGCGGCGTCCACCTGGCCCGCGGCCCGGAGGACGAGGCGCTCTTCCGCCCGCTGCCCGGGATCGAGATCCGCGTGGTGGATCCGGAGACGGGGACGCGGAGGTCGGTCGGCCAGGAGGGCGAGATCCAGGTGAGGGGCGGGCACGTGACCTCCGGCTACTACAAGATGCCCGAGCAGACCGCCGCGCTCTTCGCCCCCGACGGCTGGCTGCGCACCGGCGACCTCGGTCGCGAGGAGTCGCCCGGTCTCTTCCGGTTCCTGAGTCGTCTCAAGGAAGTGCTCAAGACCGGCGGCTTCCTGGTGGCTCCGCTCGAGGTCGAGGCGGTGCTCGGGGCCCACCCCGCGGTGGCGGAGGCGTGCGTGGTGCCGCGGCCCGACGCGCGGCTCGGCGAGGTGGGGGTGGCCTTCGTGCAGCTCAGGCCGGGCGCGTCCGGCACCGCCGACGAGCTGCTCCGGCTCTGCGCGACGCGGCTGGCCAACTTCAAGGTGCCGCGCGAGATCGTCTTCGTGGACGACTACCCGCGCACCGCCACCGGCAAGATCCAGCGGGCGCGGCTGCGGGAGCGGCTGCTCGGGGCCTGAGCGCGATGGACTTCCGGCTCACCCCCGAGCAGCGCGAGCTCAAGCAGACCGTCCGGCGCCTGGCCGAGCGCGAGTTCCTCCCCCGGGCGGCGCGCTGGGACGAGGAGGAGGCCTTCCCGTGGGAGAACATCCCGACCTTGCGCGACGCGGGCCTGCTCGGGCTCGCGCTGCCGGAAGCCTACGGAGGCGCGGGCGGCACCACCTTCGATCTGGCCCTCGTGATGGAGGAGCTCGCGCGCTGCTGCGTGGCCACCGCGTTCATCGTGGGGCAGCAGAATGGGTTCGGGGCCAAGGCCATCGCCCTGTTCGGCACCGAGGAGCAGCGGCGCCGCCACCTGCCCGCGATCGCACGGGGCGAACGGCTCGTCGCCTGGGCCATGACCGAGCCGGGCGCGGGCTCGGACCTGCGCAACCTGGCTTGCCGCGCGCGCCGGGACGGTGCCCACTACGTGTTGGACGGGCGCAAGACGTTCTGCTCGCTCGGCGGCGTGTCGCATCTCAACGTGGTGATCTGCCGGTTCGACGACGTCGCGGGTTTTCCGGGACTGGGCGCGCTGCTCGTCGAGGAGGACGCGCCCGGCTTCTCGCGCGGCCGCGATATACCGGAGATGGGTCTACGCGGGACGGCCATGGCCGATCTCGTCTTCGAGTCCTGCCGGGTGCCGGAAGGCAGCGTGCTGATCGCGCCGGGCGACTTCCGGAAGATCCTCCAGATCATGGACGGCGAGCGGACGGCGGGCAATCCGCCGATGTCGCTCGGCATCGCGCAGGGCGCGCTCGAGGCCGCGCTGCGCTTCGCCGAGGAGCGCCGCGCCTTCGGCCAGCGCGTGGCCGACTTCCAGGGCATACGCTGGATGCTGGCCGACATGGCGGTGAAGGTGGAGGCGGCGCGACTGCTCGTGTACCGCGCGGCGTGGCGTGCGGCCGAGGGCGTGCCCGACCCGTTCGAGGCGTCCGTGGCCAAGGCCTACACCAACGAGATCGCGGTCTCGGTGTGCAACGACGCGCTGCAGATCCACGGTGGCTACGGCTACACGCGCGAGTTCCCGGTCGAGCGGATGCTGCGCGACGCCCGCGGCCTGTGCATCGGCGACGGCACGACCCAGATCCAGAAGAACATCATCGCCAAGCATCTCCTCGTGAGGGAGTAGCCGGTGCGCGACGTGTGCATCGTGGGTATGGCCGAGACCGCGGTCGGGCGGCTCGAGGGCAGCACGTCCGTCGGGCTGCAGGCCGAGGCCTCGCGCCTGGCCCTGGCCGACGCCGGGATCCCACCCGGCCACGTCGACGCGGTCTACAACCTCGACCCCTACACCCAGGCCATGAGCATGTTCGCCCAGAGCCTGCTCGAGTACATGGGATTGCGGCCCACCGTCGCCGCGACCATCGACGCGGGCGGCACCGTGACCCCGATGACGATGATCCTCAGCGCCATCGCGGCCATCGGGCAGGGCTACGCGGAGGTGGCGCTCTGCACCTTCGGCGAGAACGCGCTGAGCGGTCGCCCCAAGGGCGTGCACGGGCTGCCCCAAGGCCCCTCGCTCGGCCAGGAGGAGTTCGAGGAGCCGTTCGGCTGCATCGGCATGGTGATCCCGTACGCGCTGGCCGCCCAGCGCCACATGCACCGCTACGGCACGACCAAGGAGCAGCTCGGCGCGGTCGCCCTGTCCGCGCGACGGCACGCCGTGCTCAATCCGCGCGCGCAGATGCGCAAGCCGCTCGCGATGGCCGACTATCTGGCCGCGCGGCCCATCGCCGATCCCTTCGGCCTGCTTGACTGCTCGGTGATGTCGGACGGGGCGGGCGCTCTCGTGCTCACCACCGTCGAGCGCGCCCGCGATCTGGCCACCGAGCCGGTTCGGGTGCTGGGCTTCGGTGGCAAGGCGACCCACAAGAACGTCAACCAGATGCCGGACCTGGACGGGCTCGGCCTGCGGCCGGCCGGCGAGATGGCCCTCGGGCGCGCCGGGCTCACGATCGCCGATGCCGACTTCTGCTGCATCCACGACGCGTTCACGATCTCCACGATCCTCGGCGTCGAGGCGCTCGGCCTCTGCTCCGACGGCGAGGGTGGGCCGTACGCCCTCGCGGGGCGGCTCGACCTGGGGGGCCCGTGCCCGGTCAATCCGCACGGGGGCCTCCTCTCGCACGCGCACATCGGCGGGATGAACCACCTCTGCGAGGCGGTGCGCCAGCTCCGCCACGAGGCCGAGCCCGCGCGGCAGGTGCTCGACGCCCGCGTCGCGGTGGTGAGCGGCAACGGCGGCGTGTTCTCGCTCTGCGGGGTCATGGTGTTGGGGCGGGGGCTCTGATGAGCGCCTACGACAAGCCGCTGCCGCGCCCCTCGGCGGCGAGCCGCCCGTTCTGGGACGGTTGCCGCGCCGGGGTGCTGCGCCTGCCGTGGTGCCGGGCGTGCGGCCGCCCGCATTTCTTTCCGCGCTCGCTCTGCCCGCACTGCCTCGCTCCGGACCTCGAATGGCGCGAGGCCTCCGGGCGCGGCAACGTGTGGAGCCACTCGACGGTGCGGCTGTCGTTCTGGGGCAAGGCGTTCGACGACAGCCTGCCCTACGTGGTGGCGATCGTGGAGCTGGAGGAGGGTGTGCGCATGCTGAGCAACGTGGTCGGCTGTGCTCCCGAGCGGGTCTCGATCGGCCTGGCGGTGCGGGTCACGTTCGATGCGGTCACCGACGAGGTGACGCTCCCGCGATTCACCCCGGAGCCCACCTCCGGCCCGGTGTCATCGTGAGCGAGTCGCTCCCGCGCAGCGCCGACGTCGTCGTCATCGGGGCGGGTGCCATCGGCGCGAGCATTGCCTACCAGCTCGGCCGCCGCGGGGCGCGCGACGTGGTCGTGCTGGAGCGCGACGCGGTGGGCGCGGGCTCCACCAGCAAGGCGGCGGGCGGCATCCGCGTCCAGTTCGCCACTCGCGTGGAGATCGAGTTCTCCCTGCGCGGCATCGAGTTCTTCAAGCGCTTCGAGGAGGAGATGGGCGTGCCGTGCGACTTCCACCAGGAGGGCTACCTCTTCGTGGTGACCGACGAGCCGACTCTCGCGCGCTTCCGGACCAACGTGGCCCTGCAGCGAAGCCTCGGGGCCGACGTGCGCGTGATCGCCCCCGACGACGCCCGGACGCTGGTGCCCTCGCTCAACGTGGACGACGCCCTCGCCGCGGTGTGGGGGCCCACCGACGGCTACGCCTCGCCCAACGACGTGGTGCAGGCCTACGCAGCCCGAGCCCGTGCCCTCGGGGTGCGGATCATCGAGGGCACGCCGGTGACCGGGATCCGTCTCGACGGCCGGCGCGTGTCGGCGGTGGAGACCCCTTCCGGCGTCATCGCCACGCGTCTGGTGGTCAACGCGGCCGGGCCCTGGGCGCCGCTCGTCGGCCGCATGGCGGGCATGGACCTGCCGGTGGATCCGCGGCGCCGGCACATCTTCGTCACCGATGCCTTCGACGGCGTGCGCCATCCACTGCCCCTCGTCACCGATTGCGGCAGCGGCTTCTACTGCCGGAGCGAGCAGGGCGCGGTGCTGATGAGCCCCGGCGACGTCGGCGAGTCGACCGCGTACGAGGCCCAGGTGGACTGGAGCGTGCTCGAGAGCGCGGTCGAGAAGGCGGTGCGACGCATTCCCGCGCTGGAGGGCGCGCAGGTGCGCCACGCGTGGGCCGGCCTGCGCCCGCTCACCCCCGACGGCCGGGCGATCCTCGACTGGGCCCCCGGCGTCGACGGTCTGTTCCTCGCGGTGGGCTTCTGCGGCCACGGCTTCCAGCACTCGCCCGCGGTGGGCGAGGTGGTGGCCTCGCTGCTGATCGACGGCCGGTGCGCGCTCGACATATCGGATCTGCGGCTCGACCGGTTCCCGCGGCTTGACACCGTCGCATCGGGTCGCTAACGTCGCAGTCCTGTGAGCCGGCGTCCATGCGGGCGCTTCCGGCAACGATCGATTCCGTTCGGTAAGGAGGTGTGCGGTTCATGCCGGATGTCTCGCTCGCCCGCCTGCGCCAGGTGGCGAGCCTCGCCCGCTCCGTCGCGAGCACGCTCGATCTCGATCGCGTGCTCCACCAGGTCGTGGATGCGGTGATGTCCCTGCGCCCCGGCGTCTTCTGTGCGGTGCGGCTCGTCGACCAGGAGCGCGGCGGCTACCGACTGGCCGCGATGGGCGGCGACGAGTCCTACGGTCTGGCGTCGGTGATCCCGTTCGGCCTCGGGATGACGCACGCGGTGGCGCAGAGCAACCAGCCCATGCTCTTGCCCGATGCCTTCGGCGATCCGCGGCTGGTCTCCCCGATGTGGCGGCAGGACCCCGGTCTCAAGGTCTACTACGGCGTGCCGATCAGCGCGGGCGGCGACCTGATGGGCGTGCTGAGCGTGGCGCTCGCAGACGCCGCCGAGCCGACCGAGGAGGAGCGCGAGATCGTCGACCTCCTCGCGAGCCACGCCGCGGTCGCCATCGGCAACGCGCGGCTCTTCGCGGAGAGCGAGGCGCGCCGCCGGACCGCCGAGGCCCTCGCCGAGGTGTGGCGGTTCCTCTCCGAGACGTTCGACGTCACCGCCCTCGGCCAGCGGATCGCCGACGTGATGCTCCGGGCCATGCGGGTGCGCGCGGCGGCCCTGTACCGCCTGGTGCCCGGCTCCGGCGATCTCGAAGTGATCGGCCGCTCGGGCGAGGCGGAGCGCTTCCTCGACCCCGGCCTCGTGGTCCCGGCCGGCCACGGGGCGGTGGGCCTGGCGGTGAACCGGAGGCAGCCGGTGGTGACAGCGGACGTGCGCGCCGATCCGCGCGTGGCCGTGAGCCCGGAGATCCGGCTCGGTCAGGCCCTGTGCCCATCCATTCTCTCGCTTCCGCTGGTGGTGAAGGGACAGGTCGTGGGTGGCTTCACGGTGGGCGACGTGCTCGGGCGCGCCTACACGGAGGAGGATCTGCGACTGGCCCAGACCTTCGCCGACCAGGCCGCGGTGGCGCTGGAGAACGCGCGCCTCTTCCAGGAGGCTGAGCGGCGGCGGCGAGAGAGCGTGGCCCTCGGCCGCGTGAGCCAGACCCTCGCCCAGTCGCTCCACCCGGTCGGGGTCGCCCAGCGAGTGGTGGACTGCGTCCGCGAGCTGATCGGGGGGATGGCGGCCTCCGTGTACAGCGTGGCGCCCGGCTCGGGCGCGCTCGAGGAGGCCGCGTGCTCCGGACGCTCGCCGCGTCGCGAGCACCAGCTCCGTCACCCGCCCGGCACCGGCGCGGTCGGCCTCGCGGTGTCCGAGCGCCGGGCGGTGGTGTCCAACGACGTGCTGGTCGACCCGCGGCTGTCGTACGCGCCGGAGGTCCGCGCGTTCATCGAGGCCTCCGCGATCCGGGCGGTGCTCGCGGTGCCGCTCATCGTGAAGGAGCAGGTGATCGGCGCGCTCGCGCTCGTCGACCGGAGCCGGCGGGTGTTCACCGCGGAGGACGTCCGGCTCGCCCAGGCGTTCGCGGACCAGGCGGCGGTGGCGCTCGAGAACGCGCGCCTCTACACCGACGCGGAGCGGAGGCGGGCCGAATCCGAGACCCTCGCCGGCCTCGTGCGCACCATCAGCGCCACCCTCGATCTCGAGTCCGTCCTCCGTCACGTGGCCGCGGCGGCGCGCGAGCTCTGTGACAGCGACTTCGCGCACATCCTGCTGCGCGACCCCGAGTCCGACACGATGTCCGGGCGCATCGGCGTGGGCTTCAAGACCGGCCCCGCCCAGAACCCTCGGATCGAGCGGGGCAAGGGCGCGGGCGGCATCGCCTGGAGCACCGGTCGGCCCTTCCGTACCGCCGATCGGCCCGGCGACCCGCGGGTGAGCGACGACTATCCCGTCGCGGTCGCGCGGGAAGGCGTGGTGGCGACGCTGGTGGTGCCGATCTGGATCAGCGCCCAGGTCGAGGGGCTGCTCTACGTGTCGAATCGCTCGACGCGCGCCTTCACCGACCGCGACGAGGCGATCCTGATCCGCCTCGCCGATCACGCCGCGATCGCCATCCAGAACGCCACGCTCTTCAGTCGGGTCCAGGGCCTGTCGGGCCGGCTGATGGACGTGCAGGAGGCGGAGCGCCGTCACCTGGCCCGCGAGCTCCACGACGAGATCGGCCAGCTGCTCACCGGCCTGCGTCTCACCCTCGAGGTGCCCGAGCCGCCCTCTCCGGCGATGGGCGATCGCCTCGCCCAGGCCCAGACGCTGGTGGCGGAGCTGCTGGACCGCATCCGCGCGCTCTCGCTGGACCTCCGCCCGAGCATCCTCGACGACCTGGGGCTCTTGCCCGCCCTGCTCGGCCACATCGAGCGCTACACGAGCCAGACCAAGATGCGCGTGCATCTCGAGCACAGCGGGCTCGACCGGCGGTTCGCGGCCGAGACCGAGACCGCGGTATACCGCATCGTGCAGGAGGCGCTGACGAACGTCGCGCGCCACGGACGCGTGGAGGAGGTCACGGTGCGTCTCTGGGCGACCGACGACGTGCTCGGCGTGCAGGTCGAGGACCACGGAGCCGGCTTCGATCCGAGCGCGGTGGGTGTGGGGCGGAGCGGGGGGCTGGCCGGGCTTCGCGAGCGCGCCGCGCTGCTCAACGGGCACCTGACCGTGGAGACCCGGCCGGGTCGCGGGGTGCGGCTCACCGCGGAGGTCCCGCTCCACGGCTCGCTGCGGAGGGCCGCCGAGTGAAGGGCGTGAGCATCGTGCTGGCCGAGGATCATCACGTGGTCCGGCAGGGGCTGCGGGCGCTGCTGACCGCCGAGGCGGACTTCACGGTGGTGGGCGAGTCGGCGAGCGGCCTCGAGGTGGCCGACCTCGTGGAGCGCGTGAAGCCGGACGTGCTGGTGCTGGACTTCGTGATGCCCGGGCTCAACGCGCCCGACATCGTGCGACGGGTGCTGCGCGTTGCCCCGCGCACCCGCGCGCTCGTGCTCTCCATGCACGCCAACCCGGCGTACGTGGTGGAAGCCATGCAGAGCGGCGCCGCGGGCTACGTGCTCAAGGGCTCGAGCGCGGCCGAGCTGATCCGGGCGATCCGGGCGGTGGCGGAGGGGGCGCGGCACCTGAGCCCGCCGCTCTCCGAGGAGATGGTGGAGGCGTACGCGCAGCGTGCGGCGCCCACTGGCCTCGATCTCTATCGCACGCTCACCCAGCGGGAGCGGGAGGTGCTGCATCTGGCCGCGGAGGGACGCACGAGCGTGCAGATCGGGGCGCGGCTCAACATCAGCCCGCGCACCGTCGAGGTGCACCGGGCCAACTTGATGCGCAAGCTCGGGCTGCGCGGGCAGAGCGATCTCGTGCGCTACGCGGTCGGACGCGGGATTCTCACCGTCGACGGCTGAGACTGCGGCACTGTCTCCGCGGCAAACTACGTAGGGATACGAATAGACGAGCCGGCCCGGACAGCGCATCGTCGCGGGCAGTGGCGATTCCGGTTCCCGCGGCAGCGCGCCGGTCCCCGAGTGGCTGACGCCACCTCCTCTCCGACGGTCCTGGTCGTGGAAGACGAGGAAGAGGTGCGCGCGCTCGCCCGCGACGTCCTCGAGATGAACGGCTACATGGTGCTGGAGGCCCTGAGCGCGGCCCACGCGCTCGAGCTCGGCGAGACCCACCCGGGCGCCATCGATCTGGTGATCACCGACGTCGTGATGCCCGGCATGAGCGGCCCCGAGCTGGCCCACCGGCTTCGCGCGCGGCGGCCGGCCCTGCGCGTGCTCTGCATGTCGGGCTATCCCGAGAGCGAGGACCGTCGCGCGGAGGGCGCGCCCGCGTGGACGGCGTGGCTGCAGAAGCCGTTCACTCCTGACGTGCTGATGGGGAAGGTGCGCGACTGCCTCACCAGCTGAGGGTGCCGGTCTTCCAGTAGCCGACGAACTGCCACAGCAGCCCGCCCAGCCAGAACACGAGACCGAGGCCGATGAGCGCGCGGAACGCGCCGGGCGGCCGCGCGCTCCCGCCACGCCACTCGCCGGCCAGAGAGAACCAGATCCCGCCCAACAGCAGGGCGCCGACGCCGAGCACGGTGAGGATCCAGCCGGCCATGACGCCCAGGGTGAACTGCGGATCCAGGAAGATCGTGGGATGCATGGTCGCTCCTGTCGTCAGCGTGGCTGCATGCGAATGGCCCCGTCGAGCCGGATGGTCTCGCCGTTCAGCATCGAGTTCTCGATGATGTGGGCGGCCAGGGCTCCGTACTCGGCCGGTCGGCCTAGGCGGGGCGGGAAGGGGACCTGCTTGCCGAGCGAGAGCCGCGCCGGCTCGGGCAGGCCGGCCAGCATCGGCGTCTCGAAGATACCCGGCGCGATCGTGCATACCCGGATGCCAAGCTCGGCCAGATCGCGCGCGATCGGCAGCGTCATGCCGACCACGCCGCCCTTGGACGCGGAGTAGGCGGCCTGGCCGATCTGACCGTCGAAGGCGGCCACCGACGCGGTGTTGATGACGACTCCACGCTCGCCCTCGCCGTTCGGGGCGTTCTTGGCCATCTGGGCCGCGGCCAGCCGGATGCAGTTGAACGTGCCGATCAGATTGATCTGGATCGTGCGCGAGAACGCGGCGAGGTCGGCCGGTCCGCGCTTGCCGAAGGTCTTGTCGGCGGTGCCGATGCCCGCGCAGTTGACGAGGACGTGGACTCCCCCGAAGCGCGCGACGGCCGCCGCCAGCGCCGCGGTCACCTCGTCCGGGTTGGTGACGTCGGCGGCCGCGAAGAGGGCGCGGTCGCCGAGCCCGGCGGCCACCTCCTTGCCGGGCGACCTCGGCAGATCGAGCAGCACCACATTGCCGCCGCCACCGTGCAGGCGCTCCGCGGTGGCGCGCCCGAGGCCGGAGGCGCCACCCGTGATCACCGTCGTCGAGCCCGCGATCTGCATGCCGTCCTCCTGGGAAAGGGAGTGTCGCCGACGGTGTAGTATAACCGAGCACGCCATGCCGCTCCCCGTGTGGATCCGGACCCCTGACGACCTGCGCGCCCTCGCTCGCGAGCTCAAGGGCACGCCTGCGCTCGCCATCGACACCGAGGCCGACAGCCTGCACCACTATCCGGGCAAGCTGTGCCTCGTCCAGGTGGCCGACGCGCAGGGGCGAGGCCACCTGATCGATCCGCTCGCGCTGCGCGATCTCTCGCCGCTGGGCCCGGTCCTCGCCGATCCGCGCACCCTCAAGGTCCTGCACGCGGCCGACAACGACCTCGCGTACCTCAAGCGCCTGTACGGCGTGACGGTGGCCTCGCTCTTCGATACCGCGGTGGCGGCCCGCTTCCTCGGTACGACTGCGCTCGGGCTCGAGGGCCTCCTGACCCAGTTCCTGGGCGTCACCGCGGTGAAGTCCCGGCAGAAGGACGACTGGTCCCGCCGACCGCTGACCGCGGAGCAAGAGGCCTACGCCCTGGACGACGTGCTCCACCTGATCCCGCTGCGCGAGAAGCTGCTCGAGGCTCTCCGCGCGCTGGGGCGCGAGCAGTGGGTCGAGGAGGAGTGCGCGGGGCTGGCCGCGCTGGTCGTCCCCGAGAAGCCGGCCGATCCCGACGCCTACATGAAGCTCAAGGGCGCGCGCGAGCTGTCCCCCCGCGGGCTCGCGATCCTGCGCGAGCTCTACGGCGCCCGCGAGGCGCTCGCCCTCCGGCTCGATCGCCCCCCGTTCATGATCATGGGCAACGAGAGCCTGGTGGGTCTGGCCAAGCGGGTGCCCCACGATGCCGAGGCCATCCTGTCGGTGCCGGGGTGCACGCCGCCCGTGGTGCGCCGCGCGGGGCCCGCGATCCTGGAAGCGGTGGCTCGCGGCGAGGCCCTGCCGGAGGCCGATCTGCCTGCCTATCGACCGGCCCCGCGTCCTCACCTGCCGGCTGCGGTCCGGCGCCGAACCGAGGCCCTTCGCGCCTGGCGGACCCGGGCATCCAAGGAGATCGGGCTCGATCCCGGCGTGCTCTTTCCCCAGCGGCTCATCGATCGGCTGGCGGCCGCACCACCGGCCGACCTTGCCGCGCTGCGGCAGGTCGAGGGGGTCCGGGACTGGCGCGTGGGCCTCTTCGGCCCAGCGCTCCTCGAGGTGCTCGCCTCGGCCTGACCGGGCGCGTCACTCCGCCCGATTTCGCCGGCCGGCGCCTTGCCGTCGCCCCCGGACAGTGGTACCCCTGGGCCAAGGTCGTCTGACCGGATTGGCTGGATCGGAAAGGAGGGTCTCTCATGGCCTCCCACTCCCGGTACTTCCGCGAAGGCGTCATCGCCGGCCTCATCGGCGCGGCCCTCGTCGCCGTGTGGTTCCTCATCTACGATGCCGCCCGGGGTCGGCCGTTCCGCACCCCGGCGCTCCTGGGCGCGGCCACTTTCGAAGGCGTGAAGGATCCCTCCGCGGTGCCCACCGCCGCGCACCTCGTCGTGCCCTATACCGTGCTGCACGGCGTGGTCTTCGCGATGATCGGCGTGCTCATCGCGTACCTGATCGTCACCGTCCAGCGCGAGCCCAGCCGGCTGCTGACGCTCTTCATCGCTCTGATGTGCTTCGAGGTCTTTTTCCTCGCGGTGGTGACGTGGCTCGCCCATCCGGTGCTCAACGAGCTGGCGTGGTGGGCGATCCTGGTGGCCAACGCGCTGGCCGCCTCCGGCATGCTCGCCTATCTCGTCCTCGGCCATCGCGCGCTCGGGCGCGCGCTGCTGAGCCCGCTGTGGAACCGGGCGGTGCGCGAGGGGATCTGGAGCGGCCTGCTCGGCGCGACCGCGGTGGCCCTCTGGTTCCTCGCCTACGACGTGGCGGCCGGGGTGCCGCTGCGCACGCCCGCGCTGCTGGGGGCCGCCCTCTTCCACGGCCTGCGCGAGCCGAGCGCGCTGCAGATCACGCTGCCGCTGGTGCTGCAGTACACGGTCGTCCACGGCGCTGCCTTCGTCGCCTTCGGCCTGACCGCCGCCGGCCTGCTCGCCCTCGCCGACCGCGAGCCGCGCCTGCTCTTCGCCTTCTTCATGCTGTTCTGCTGCTTCGAGGTCTTCTTCGCCGCGCTCCTCACCATCCTGGCCGAGTGGCTGCTCGAGGCCGTCCCGTGGTGGACCATCCTCGGGGGCAACCTGGTGGCCGCCGTCGTCATGCTCGCCTTCTTCTTCCGGGAGCACCGGGTGACCTGGCGCGAGTTCCTGCACGAGCGCCGCTAGCGTGGCGGGGCCCGACCCCGCGGGCGAGGGCTGCGCGAGGCTTTTCAGGCCTGTGCAGACCGGGTAGACTTCTGCCACCACTGATCGACGCTCACGCGCTCGGGCGCGTGGGCCAACAGGAGGCGTGCGTGGCAGACGGCGAGCTCAAGGGGCGGGTGGCGGTGGTGACGGGGGGCAACGGAGGGATCGGCCTCGGCATGGCGCGCGGCCTCGCGGGGGCCGGGGCCGCCATCGTGGTGTCGGGTCGCAACGCCGAGAAGAGCCGCCGAGCCGTCGAGGAGCTCGGCAAGCTGGGCGCCACCGCGGTGGCGATCGAGGCCGACGTCGCCGACGAGGCGGCGGTGAACGCTCTGATCCGGGGCACCGTCGACCGGCTCGGCCGACTCGACATCCTGATCAACAACGCGGGCATGAACATCCGCAAGCCGGTGCACGAGCTCACGCTCGCGGAGTGGCGCCAGGTGATCGACACCAATCTCACCAGCGCGTTCCTCGCGAGCCGCGCCGCCTATCCGATCATGAAGAAGAACGGCGGCGGCAAGATCATCAACATCGGCTCGATGATGTCGATCTTCGGCACCTCGTTCGCTCCCGCCTACGCGGCCTCGAAGGGCGGCATCGTGCAGCTCACCCGGGCGATGGCGAGCGGGTGGGCCCGCGACAACATCCAGGTCAACGCGGTGCTGCCCGGCTGGATCGACACCGAGCTGACGACCAACGCCCGACGTGAGGTCCAGGGTCTGCACGAGCGGGTGCTCGCCCGCACGCCCGCGGATCGGTGGGGGGTGCCCGACGATCTCTCGGGCATCGCGGTGTTTCTCGGGGGCCGCGGCTCCGATTTCGTGACCGGCACCGCCATTCCGGTGGACGGAGGCTATTCGATCCAGGGCTGAAGTGCGATACACTCGACGACGCGTGATGCGGCCGTCGGCACGACTCCTCCTGCTGGCCGTGGCGGTGTCCGGCTGCGCGTCGGTTGCGTCCATGGACGTGGCCGTGCGGCACCCGTCGCCGCCGGATATCCTCCGCTTCGGCGTCGACACCTTCGCCTTCGCCAACGAGAGCCGCACCAACAACCCGGACAAACCCGATCTCTACGCCAACTACTGCTTCGTGATGGCGCGCGGCGTGACCCAGTTCCAGCGCTTCGCCCGCTTCGATCCGGCCGCGCCGCGACTCTCCGCCGAGGAGTACACGGAGCGGGTCAAGCAGGTGGTGGCCCACGCGCCGTGGTGGGATCCCCTGCCTCCCGACGACCGGGTGCTGATCCCGGGCTACGCCTCGCTCCACGACTTCTCGCGCGACCAGGAGCCGGCGGTGAAGGCGGGCCTCGTCGGGCGCTTCTGGACCCTCGTGCACTGGACGAACTGGCGCGTGGTGCTCCCGATGCCGCGCTGGCAGCAGGAGCGCGTGGCGCGCGAGGCGGTGTCCGAGCTCGGCGAGGGCCGCCCGGTGCAGCTGCTCGTGACGAACTTCCCGACCTGGGAGCTGAACCACACCGTGGTCGCCTACGCCTATCAGCTCGACCCCCGGGGCAATGTGCTGTTCACGGTCTACGATCCCAACGATCCGCGGGAGCCCGGACACGTGACCTTCGATCGCGCAGAGCGCCGCTTCGAGGCGAGCCAGCTCTACGACACGCGGGTGGGGCCCATCCGCGCCTTCCGCATGTACTACTGGGCGCTGCTCTAGACCCATGTCCTCGCCCGAGCCGGCGGCGCCCGACTATTACTCGCACGGTCTCAATCGCGTCGCCTACTATCGGCTCGCCGCCGCGGTGGCGGGCGCGCTGCCACGGCCGGCGCGCCAGTGCCTCGCGCGGGGACTGGGCCGGCTGCTCGCGCGAGCGGTGCCCGCCGAGCGCCGCGCGGTGCGCGCGAACCTCTCGCGCGTCCTCGCCGGTGCACCGCCCGCCGAGATCGAGGCGCGCGCATCCGAGACCTTCGCCAACTTCGGCGCCTTCTTCGCCGACCTTCTCACGCTCAATCGCGGGCCCGGGGCCGACCTGCGCGCCCACGTGGCCCGCGCCGACGGCGAGCATCATCTCGACTCCGCCCTCGCGGCCGGCCGCGGTGTGGTCCTGCTGACCGCGCACCTCGGCAACTGGGAGCTCGCGGGCCGGCTGCTGTCCATGCGGGGTCCCCGCACCGCCCACGTCGTGCTGTCGGCCGAGCAGGATCGCGCGCTGGAGCGCTACCTGCGTCTCGACGGCCCGCAGCTGCGGTTCGTCACGCGCCGCCACGCCACCTCCACGCTGGGACTGCTGGCGGCGCTGCGGCGCGGCGAGCTGGTGGCGATGCAGGCCGATCGGCCCACCGGAGGGCGGGGGGACGCTCTGGTGCCGTTCTTCGGCGAGCCGGCCGCGTTCCCGCTGGGACCGTTCGTGCTTGCCCGCGCGACGGGCGCGGCGGTGGTGCCCGCGTTCTGCGCGATGATTCCGGGCGGCCGCTACCGCCTCGAGATCGACCCACCGATCTGGGTGAAGCCCGGCGAGGAGCTCACCGGGCTGGCCGCGGTGGTGGCGGTCCTCGAGCGCGTGATCCGCGCGTACCCGACGCAGTGGTTCAACTTCTTCGACGCTTGGAGCCCGCCGAATGGCCACGCCTGAGCGCGTCGCGCTCGTGGCCGCGGGCGTCGTCACCCCGATCGGGCAGGATCTGGAGGCGTTCTGGTCGGCGCTGGTCACCGGTGCCTCCGGCATCTCGCAGATCGAGCGCGTGCCGGTGGCCGATCTGCGCGTGCAGCGTGGGGGAGAGGTGAAGAAGGTGGGTCGCATCAAGGACTGGCGGGGCGTGCCCGACTGCCGCGCGACCCGGCTCTTGGTCGCGGCGGCCGACGATCTGTGCACGCAGTCGGGGCTCCGCGCGCTGCCCCTCGATCCCGCGCGGGTGGCGGTGGTGGTGGGGACCGCGCTCGGTGGCGTCGAGGAGGGCGAGAAGGCGCTCGCGGGCGACCGGAGCCGTCGCCGGCTGCGCGACGCGCTCTACGATGGGCCGGGCGCCCGTCTCGCCGGCTGGCTCGGGGCGCGAGGGCCGGTGATCACGGTCTCCACCGCGTGCGCCTCCGGGGCGACCGCGCTCGCGGTGGGCGCGGATCTCCTGCGCAGCGGCCAAGCGGACGCGGTGGTCGCCGGCGGCTACGACGCGCTCTGCCGGTTCGTGCTGCGCGGCTTCGACGCCCTCCGCTCGATGACCCGCGACGAGGTACGGCCGTTCGACCGGCGGCGCAGCGGCCTGCTCCTCGGCGAGGCCGGCGCGCTGGCCCTCCTGATGCGCGAGCGCGACGTGGCCGGCCCGCGGCTGGGGACGGTCCTCGGCTACGGCAGCGCCAGCGATGGATTCCACATCGCGGCGCCGGAGCCGGAGGGCCGCGGCCTCGAGCGGGCCATCACGGCCGCGCTGGCCGACGCCGGTGTGTCGGCCCGGGACATCGACCTGGTGAGCGCCCACGGCACCGCCACCCCGCTGAACGACCGCATCGAGACCGCGGCGCTCCGCCGCGCCCTCGGCCCACGCGCCTACCAGGTGCCGGTGAACTCCATCAAGGGCAATCTGGGCCACACGATGGGCGCCGCCGCCGCGCTGGAGGCATTCATGTGCCTGCTCGCCGCGCAGCGAGGGTTGATCCCGCCCACGCTCAACCTGGAGGAGCCGGACCCCGAGTGCGACCTGGACTACGTGCCGGGTCGCGCCCGCGCCGCGCGCCCCCGCCTCATGCTGTCGACCTCGATGGGATTCGGTGGCTGTAACGGCGCGCTGGTCCTGGAGGCCGCCTGATGCCCGCCCCGGCCATCCGGGCCCTCGGCGTGCTGAGCGGCCAGGCCCGGACCGCCGCCGGTTCGCCCGCTCCCATCCTGCCGCTCGACCGTCCGCACCGCCCGGGGGACCGCTTCCGGCGGACCACCCGGGAGTGCCTGCTGGCTCTTGCGGCGGTCGATGCGATGCTTGAAGATGGGAACGCGGGTGGAGAGGCCATCGCGGGGGAGAGGACGGCGCTCCTGTACGTGACCGCTGCCGCCTACGGCGCCTCGAACCAGGAGTTCATCGAGCGACGCGGCGGCGTGGTGCATTTCGCGTACACCGCGCCCGCGGTGGTACCGGCGGAAGTGGCGATCGAGTTCGGACTCACGGGCGCCTACGGCATCCTGATCGGGGGGGCCCCCGCGACGCTGCGGGCCATCGAGCAGGCGGCCCGGCTCCTGGATAGCGGGCGCTGCGACCGGGCGCTCGTGCTGGCGGTCGAGATCTTCGAGGAGTGCGCGGATCTTTACGCGCGTCACCGTCGCCTCCTCCGGGGGCCGATGGTCGAGACGGCCGCGTGCCTCTGGCTCGAGCGCGGCGAGGGCGAGCTGCACCTGCAGTCCGTTCGCGGTGCGCGGCCGGCGCGCGGCTCGGCCCGCGGCGGCGAGCGGTTCGCGGCCGGCCCGCTCGCCGACCTGCGCGAATGTCTGGATCGCGGGGCGGCGGGGCCGGTGGAGCTGTCCGGACGCTGGCGCGGCGAGGACGCGCGGCTCCGCTGGAGCGGTGTGAGATCCCACGCTCGCGGTAGCGCGGCGTGACAGGGAGGTCGTGCTGATGACGCAGAAGGAAGTTCTGGACGAGCTGAAGGGGCTCGTCGTCGAGCGTCTCAAGTTCGATCCGCGCCGAGCGGCCGAGATGACGCTGGAGACCACCCTGCCCAAGGGTGTCGACGGCTCGCTGGGCCTCGACTCGCTCGACTTCATCGAGCTGTCGGTCGCCATCGAGGAGCGCTTCGGTATCGTGATCGACGAGGGACACGACCTCACGGACGAGTTTGTCTCGCTGGACTCCCTGTCGCGGTTCATCCTGGCGAAGACCGGTCAGGGCTGAGCGGCGGAGGCGCAGGGCCGACGGCAATGGACGTCGCATGAGCCGGCCCGGGATCCACGGCGGGCGGCGCGAGGTGGTGGTGAGCGGGCTCGGCATCGTGAGCCCGTACGGCCTGGGTGCCAAGAGCTTCTGGTCGGGCCTGGCCGCCGGCATCTGCGCGATCAAGCCGATCACGGTCATCGAGACCGAGGGCTTTCGCTCCCGCATCGCCGCCGAGATTCCCGCCGACGTCATCGGGAGTCTCGGCTCGTCGCGGCGCCGCTCGCGCGCGGACCGCATCGCGCTCGCGGCGGCCCGCGAGGCGCTCGCCGACTCCGGGCTGCAGGGGCGGGAGCGGGCCGAGGCGGGTCTCCTCGTCGGCGCGGTCGGCGGCGGCATGCTCGAGGGCGAGGACTGGTACTGGGACGAGGGGCGCCGGGGCGTGATCTCCCCGCGGATGCGCGCGCTCCGCTCCATTTTGCCGTTCTCGCACGCCGAGACCCTCGGCTGGCGCCTCGGGCTGACCGGCCCCAAGGAGACGGTGGTGATGGCGTGCGCGTCGGGCGCAGCGTCCATCGCGCTCGGTGCCGACCTCGTCCGCGCCGGGGTGGTCCCGGCCGCGGTGGTGGGCGGCGTCGACGCGCTCACCCGCATCTGCTTCATGGGCTTCAACGCGCTGAAGCTGCTCGATCCGAGCCCGTGCCGGCCGTTCGATCGCGAGCGCCGGGGCATGTCGATCGGAGAGGCCGCCGCGTTCTTGGTGCTGGAGGACGCCGAGCACTGCCGCGCCCGGGGCGGACGCGTGCACGCGCGGCTCGCCGGCTCCGGCATGACCACCGACGCCCACCACGTGACCGCGCCGCATCCCGAGGGCGAGGGGATGATCCACGCCATGCAGCAGGCGCTGGACGACGCGGGGCTGCCCCCGACCGCGGTGGGCTACGTCAACGCCCACGGCACCGGCACGCCCCAGAACGATCGCGCGGAGGCCCTCGCCCTGCGACGGGTGTTCGGGGAGGGCGGGGTGCTGCTCAGCGCCACCAAGTCGCTGGTCGGCCATACCATGGCCGCGGCGGGCAGCGTGGAAGCCATGGCCACGATCCTGGCACTCCAGCACGGGCTGCTGCCGCCGACCGCGAACCTGGAGCACCTCGATCCCGAGGTGCCCTTCGACTGCCTGCCCGGCACCGCGCGCCCCGCGGAGGTCGCGGCCGCGCTGTCGAACTCCTTCGGCTTCGGCGGCCAGAACGTGAGCCTGATCTTCACGCGGGCCGACGCTCGTGGGTGATCGTCGGATCGTGGTGACCGGCGTGGGGACGCTCAACGCCTCCACCGCCGGCGGCCGGGAGGCGCTGGTCGGCGCGCTGGCTCTCAATCACTCGGCGATCGGTCCCGTGCGAGCCTTCGACGTGACGGCCCTGACGAGCCGGCTCGCTGCCGAGGTGGACGACGCCACGCTGGCCTCGCTGATCGACCGGGACGCGGCCCGACGCCTCTCCCGTATCTGCCGCCTGACCCTGGCCGCCTGCGTGCTCGCGGTTCGCGACGCGGAGCTCCCGAGCGGGTCCGGGCTCGGTCTCGTGGTCGGCACCGAGTACGGGGACTTCACCTCGAGCCGCGACTTCGCCCACGGCTTCCTGCGGCGCGGACCCGGCGGGCTGTCGCCGATGCTCTTCCCGAACACGGTGATGAACACGATGGCGGCGGTCGCGGCCATCGGCATCGGAGCCAAGGCCCCCTCGGTCACCGTGAACCAGGCCACGCTCGCGGGCGATCTCGCGGTGGTGCGCGGGACGCGCCTGATCGCCGACGGGCGCGCGACCGCGGTGGTGGCGGGCGGCGTCGACGAGCTGTTCCAGGAGGTGTACCAGCGTCTCTCCGAGATGGGCACGCTCTCGCCGATGGGGAGCCGCGCTCCCGAGGGGTGCCGGCCTTTCGCGGCCGACCACAACGGCCCCGTGCTCGGTGAGGGCGCCACGTTCCTCGTGCTCGAGGAGCTGGAAGCCGCCCGCGCGCGGGGGGCCCGCGTGATGGCCGAGATCGTGGATACGGCGTGGGGCAACGTGCCGGCCGCGCCCCACACCGGGCGCGTGGCGCGGATCGACGACCGCTCGCCGGTTGCGCGACTGATCCGCGCGCAGGCGCCGGAGAACGTGGCGCGCTGCTACGGCGCGGGCAACGGCGATCCCGCGCTCGACGACTGGGAGCGCGCGCTGCTCGGCCGCGACCTCGACGCCCGCGCGGACCTGGTGCCGCCGCGATCGCTGGCCCCGCTCTTCGGCCAGCACGGCGGGCTCGGGGCCCTGCGGGTGGGCGCGGCCGCGCTGGACGCGGAGCGTCGCCTCGGCTCCGTTCTCGTGCACGGCATCGCGCGGGGAGGCTGCCGCACCGCGGTCCTGGTGGGCCCGGCGCCGTGAGCGAGCACCTCGTCGTCATCCCCGTCTTCAACGAGGCCTCGACCATCGGAGACATCGTCGAGCGGGCGCGGCTGCACGGGCCGGTCCTCGTCATCGACGACGGCTCGACCGACGACAGCGCGACCCAGGCGGCCGCGGCGGGGGCCGAGGTGGTGGCGCTCGGCGGCCGGCGCGGCAAGGGAGCGGCGCTCCGGCGCGGCTTCGCCGAGGGCCTGCGCCGCGGTGTGGCGCGGGTGGTGACGCTGGACGGCGACGGCCAGCACGATCCCGACGACATCCCGCGGCTCCTGAAGGTGGCGGCAGAGGAGCCGGAAATCCTCGTCATCGGCGGCCGGCTCGGCGGGCTCACCGCGCAGCCGGAGCCCGCCATGCCGGCCAGCCGACTCGCGGCGCTCCGCGTCGCCGGCTTCTTCATCAACTGGCTGACCGGGATGGCGGTGGCGGACACCCAGTCCGGCTTCCGGGTCTACCCGGCCGCCCTGCTCGCGACGGCGCCGCCGCGCCGCGGCGGGTTCGTGCTTGAGAGCGAGGTGCTGCTGCGCGCCGCCGCGCGCGGCTTCCGCATCGTGGAGGTGCCGATCGCGCCGCTGCACTTCGAGGACCGGCGGAGCCGCTTCCGTCCTGCGCGCGATGGCCTCGCGGTCGGCACCTTCCTGGCCGTCCGCATCGTGCGACGCTGGGCGCGCGAGCTCACCGCGCTCGCGGTCTACCTCGTCGGCATTCTCAGCCCGTCGCGGCTGCGGGCGCGACACCGCGAGATGTACCAGTTCGCGGCGCCCCACCGCTCGCACGCACCCGCCTGGGCGCTCGCGGTCGGCACGTTCGTCGCCGACCGCGCGATCCGATCGGTCGAGCAGGGGTGGCGATCGCCGCACGCTCGCGCGCTGCGCATGGCCGCGGTGGCCACCGCGGCCACCCCGCTCATGCTTGGGCTCGCGCTCACCCGGCGCGCGCTCGCCGCCGTCGGGGTCGACTGGCTCACGCCGGCAGTGCGGCGGCTCTATCCCCAGGACGAGCTGGCCCGCACGCTCGCGGCGCCCGCGCGCCGGGCCGCGGTGGCGACGCGGCCGGCCGACTACGACGTGCTGGTGGTGGGGGGCGGACCGGGTGGCTCGAGCGCGGCCACCTTCCTCTCGCGCGGCGGGCTCCGGGTGGCGCTGGCCGAGCGGGAGGCTTTTCCACGCTTTCACGTCGGCGAGTCGCTCCTGCCCGCCAACATGCCGGTGCTGGAGCGGCTGGGCGTGCTCGACGAGGTCCGGGCGCGCGGCTTCCTCGTGAAGTACGGCGCCTACTTTCACGATCAGGACATGGATCTCGGCTACCAGTTCCTCTTCCGCGAGGGCAAGCCCTGGCCCGCCTACACCTACGAGGTCCCGCGCGGCGAGTTCGACAAGATCCTCCTCGATCACGCGGCCCGGCAGCCGAACGTCACGCTACTGCAGCCCGCCACCGTCGAGGGAGTGGCCTTCGACGACGAGGGGGTGACCGCGACGGTGTCGGACGCGACGGGCTCCCGAGAGATCCGGGCGCGCTTCCTGGTCGACGCGAGCGGGCGCGATGCCTTCATCGCCACCCGGCACGGCCGGCGCCGGCCCGTCGAGGGTCTCGGCAAGGTCGCGCTCTTCGCCCACTTCCAGGGGGGCAAGCGCTGGCCGGGCAAGGAAGCCGGCAACATCCGCATCTTCAGCTTCGAGCCGGGCTGGTTCTGGTACATCCCGTTCGCCAACGGCACCACCAGCGTGGGCGGCGTGCTCCACGCGCGCACCGTCCGCGGACGCGAGGGGAATCTGGAGCAGCTCTACGAGTCGCTGATCACGCGCTGCCGCGGGCTCGCGGAGGCGCTCGACGGTGCGCCCCGCATCACGCCGGTGCACAGCGCGGCCAACTTCTCATATCGCACCGACCCCGCGATAGGGGACCGCTACGTGTGCGTGGGCGACGCCATCGCTTTCCTGGATCCGATCTTCTCGTCGGGCGTCTACATCGCCACCCAGTCGGCCGAGCTGTCCTCGGTGGAGATCCTGAAGGCGTTCCGGGAGAATCGCTTCGAGGCGCGGCGGTTCCGCGCCTACCAGCGCATGATCCAGAAGGGCATGCAGCCGTTCCAGCGCTTCATCCGGCACTTCTACGATCCCTCCTTCACGGAGCTGTTCCTCAAGCCGCGCGAGTTCGCGGGCATGGTGGACGGGGTGACCGGCGTGCTCGCCGGGGGCGCCTTCTTGCGGCTCACGCTCCGGATGCGGCTGTCCCTGGAGGTCTTCTTCACGATCGTGCGCATCAACCGCTGGGTCCGCCGCCGTCGCGGCCTCACCACCGAGTCCCGCTTCACGTGGTAGGGATGCGCCGATTCCTGCCGAAGAACTACCTGTTCACGATTCTCGGCATCGCGGTGGGCGTGGCGGGCCTGGTCGCCCTGGGCGCCATGGCCGAGCGCATCACGCGCTTCATCGACGGTGGGGACCGCTTCGTCCTGGGCCAGATCTCGGTGGCGGGTGAGGGGATGGGCATGGGCACCGGCTTCACCGCGGGCGGTCTGCTCCGGGCTGCCAAGATCGAGGAGATCGCGCGGGTGCCGGGGGTGGCCGCGGTGCAGGCGCAGGTGATGCTGCCGCTCAACCCGACCACCTCCCAGTTCCTCACCCTCACCCAGGAGCTGATCCTGGGCATGGATCCCGGCGTGCGGATGCCCAACCGCGAGTTCCGGGAATTGCCGGTTCGCGACGGGCGCGCGCTGCGGCCGGGGGACCGGGGCGTCGCGGTGGTGGGCGCGGACTTCGCGGCGTCACGCGGCCTGACCGCGGGCGGGCGCCTCGAGGTGAGCGGCCGCGCGTTCCAGGTGGTCGGGGTCCTGGACAAGACGCTGACCGCGCCCGACCGCTTCGCGATCGTGCCCCTGGAGGACGCCCGCGAGCTGTGGCTGCGCCGTGATCCGCTGCTCGTGCAGGTCTTCGCGGGTGGCGGTATGAGCCGCGCGGACCTGAACACGGGCGCGGCGGTGGCGTGGGCGGACGGAGTCGATCCCGACGCGCTCGCGCGCCGTATCCAGACCGAGGTGGCGGGCCTGAACGTCACGATCCCGGGCGAGCTGAGCCGGCTCCTGCGCCAGTCCACCGCGTTCTTCTCGGCGCTGCTCTTCGGCATCGGCGTGCTCGGGCTCGTGATCGGCGGGCTCTCGCTCGCCAACACCGTGACCGCCGCGGTCTTCGAGCGCATCCGCGACTTCGGCATCAAGCGCGCGCTCGGCGCCACCGATCTGCAGCTGCTCCGGGAGATCCTGGGCGAGGCGCTCGCGGTGTCGATCTCCGGCGGCGCCATCGGGGTGGGGCTGGCGCTCGCGGTGGGCGCCCTCGTCGACGCCCGCGTGCTGCGACAGGGCCAGCAGCTCTTCCTGTTCTCGCCGCGCCTGCTCGGCTTCGCGCTGGCCTTCTCGGTCATCCTGGGCGGCCTGGCCGCGACCTACGCCACGCTGCGAATCGTGCGCCTGTCGCCCGCCGAGGCCATCCGGCGGGGGACCTGAGCCGTGCTGGTGCGCGCGAGCGGGCTCAGGAAGACCTTCCGCGGTCCCGACGGCCGGCCGGTGCCGGTGCTCGAGGGCGCGGACGTGGAGGTGAAGCCGGGCGAGTTCGTGGCGGTGGCGGGCGCCTCGGGATCCGGCAAGTCCACGCTGCTCAACCTGCTGGGGCTCCTCGAGCCGCTGGACGCGGGCGAGATCTGGTTCGACGAGACCTGCGTGAGCCGTCTCTCCCGGCGCGCCCAGTGCCCGGTGCGCGGCCGCTCGATCGGCTACGTCTTCCAGTCGTTCATGCTGATCGCCGGGCTGACCGCCCTCGAGAACGTGATGCTCGCCGCGCGCTACGTCGGCCGGTCGCGCCGGGAGGCGCTACCCGAGGCGCGCGCCCTGATGGAGCGGCTCGGGGTCGCTCATCGGAGCGATCACTATCCGGCCCAGCTCTCCGGGGGGGAGCAGCAGCGGGTGGCCTACTGCCGCGCGGTGCTGAACGGGCCGCCGCTGGTGCTGGCCGACGAGCCGACCGGCAATCTCGACGACAGCCACGCCACCGTGATCCTGACCGCGCTCCGCGCGCTCTGCCGGGACCGCGGGGCCTCGGTGATCCTGGTCACCCACCGTGCCGACGCGGCCGCCCTCGCGGACCGCACCCTGCGCTTGCGCGCGGGGCGGCTCGAGCTGGACCACTCGACGTAGTGGTGGCCCTCCGCGGGCCCGGCGCCGCCGTCGTCGTCGTGGTGGTGCTGGCCTCGGTCCTGCTCGGACCCGGGCTGGGGCAGGCCCCGCTCGATGATCCGGGCGAGGGCCAGCACGCCCAGATCGCCCGCGAGATGCTGGGCGGGAGCTGGATCGCGCTCCGCCTGAACGGTGTGCGCTACTTCGACAAGCCGCCGCTCCTGTACTGGCTGACCGCCACGTCGTTCTCCCTCTTCGGTCTCGACGAGTGGGCGGCGCGCCTGGCCCCGCTGCTGGGCGCGCTGCTCGCGGTGGCCGGGACGACGCTGCTCGGCGCCCGGCTCCTGGGCCCCGGCGGCGGCCTGCTCGCCGGGGCGGCGCTGCTCTCCTGCGCCCTCTTCGCGGCCTTCGCGCGCTACCTGCGGCCCGAGACCCTGTTCGTGGCCGGCATCCAGTGGGGCTTCACCGGGCTGCTGCTGGGAGCTCACGCGAACGGTCGTCCGCCAATGGGGGAGTGCGGGGGCCATGTCGGGGCCCCCGCAGCTGGAGGTCGGGAGTGCGGGGGCCATGTCGGGGCCCCCGCAGCTGGATATCCAATCCTGGGCTGCGCCGCGCTGGGCGTGGCCGCGCTGGCCAAGGATCCGCTGGGCCTGTCCGGCCCGCTCGCCGCGGTCGCGGTGGCACTGATGCTCGCGGGACGGCTGCGGCCGGTCCGGGCGTGGCTGCCCACGCTCGGTGTGGGCCTCCTGCTCCTGATCGGTCTCGGCTGGTACGCGGTGGCGGCGGCGACGGAGCCTGCCTTCCTCTGGTACACCGTCGTGGACAACCACCTGCTCAACGTGGCGCGGATGCGCGTGTTCCCCGACGAGGACGTGCCGCTCTCCGCGCTCGAGTTCGTGGGGGCCGCGGGCTTCGGGGCCTTCCCGTGGATCCTGGCCGCCGCGGTAGCGGTGGCCGCGCTGGTCCGCGGGCGTGCCTGGCGCGATCCGTCCGAGCTGCCGTGGGTGGCGCTGGCTCTCTGGGCGGTGAGCGTGCTCGTCCTCTTCACGCTGTCGCCCTTCAAGCTCCCGCACTACGGCCTGCCGGCGTACCCGGCGCTGGCGCTTCTCGCGGCGCGCGCATGGCGCGACGCGGCCGCCCGCCCGCGGGGGCTGATCGTCCTGCATCTCGTGCTGTTCGCGCTGCTCGGCGCCGGTCTCGGCTGGGCCGCCGCGAGCGATGGACGAGATTTCACCGCGTCGGTCTTCGGCGTCTCCGACGTCTATACCCGCAAGGAAGCTGCGCTCGGCCAGGCCCCGCCGTATCCCCCGTGGTCGGTCCTGCAGCCGATGATCCGGCAGGCGTCGGTGGTGCTGCTCGCGGGGGCGGCGGGCCTCGCGGCGGCGGGTGCGCGGCGCTCGGCCCGCGCGGGTGCCGCGGTGGTGGCGGTCACGATGCTGCTCATGGTGCCGCTGGTCGGGCGCGGCCTCGGCGCGACCTCCTCGGCCCGGACGGTGGCGGTGATGGCGGCGGAGATTCGCACCCGGCTCGCGCCGGGCGACGTCCTGGTGCTCGAGGGCCCGATCGAGAACGCGGCCGCGGTGGAGCTCTACTCGGGCCGCCGGCCCGTGCTGCTCGACGGCACCCGCAGCGTGCTGGGCATCGGTGCCACCTTCGCGGACGCGTCGGCCTCGTTCTGGAGTGCGGCGCGCTTCCGAGAGGCGTGGGGGTCGCCGCGCCCGCCCTTTCTGCTGACCGGCCGCGAGGCGGGCCAGAGCGTCGTCGCCTCGCTGCCGCCGGGCAGCGTGAGGCTGCTCGCGGCCCACAACGGCCGCTGGCTCTACGGGCGGGCCCCCCGTGTCGAGTGATGCTGCTCGACCTGATCGTCGACTTCTCGTACCCGGGCGTCTTCCTCATCCTCCTCGCCACCGGGCTGGGCGTGCCGATCCCGGAGGAGCTGCCCATCGCGATCGCGGCCCTCATGGCGCGCTGGGAGGCGATGCACTGGGTGGGCGCGCTGCTCTCCTGCCTGGCCGGCGTGCTCGCGGGCGACATGCTGCTGTACTGGGTCGGCCGGCACTTCGGCCGGCGCATCTTGCAGTGGCCGACGGTGCGGCGCATCCTCACGCCTGCCCGCGAGGCCCGGGTGATGGACGCCTATCATCGCCACGGGCTCAAGTTCGTGGTGATGGCCCGCCTCGTGATGGGGCTGCGGGCCGCCGCGTTCCTGACCGCGGGCCTCGTGCGCGTGCCGTTTCCCCGCTTTCTCCTGGCCGACGTGACGGCCGTGCTGGTCAGCGTGCCGCTGTGGTTCGGGATGGCCTATCTCGTGGCCGACTCCGTCGCGGTCGCGCTGACGTACGTGCGCCAGCTGCAGTTCTGGATCGCCGGCCTCGTGCTCGTGGTCGCGGCGGGCTGGCTCCTCGTCCACCTGCGCCGCCGGCAGCGAGGCTAGGCGGCGACGGGCTCGATGCCCGCTGTGGTATCGTGAGCCAACCGTGACCGACTACCTGCGCACGCTGTTCCTCCACCCGCCCGCGGTGGCCGGCTTCGATGGCGGGGCGGGGTCTCGCTACCAGGCCAAGCGCGAGATCCGCTCCTTCTGGTATCCGACCTGGCTGGCCCAGCCCGCCGCGCTCGTGCCGGGCTCCCGGCTCGTCGACGCCCCGCCCGCCGGCCTCACCCTGGACGACGTGCGGCCCCTCGCGCGCGGCTACGACCTCTGCGTGATGCACACGAGCTCGCCCTCCTTCGCGTCCGACGTGCGGGTGGCGGAGGCGCTCAAGGCCGAGAACCCCGCGCTGACCGTCGGGCTGGTGGGCGCCGCGGTGGCGGTGGCTCCGGAGGCTTCGCTGCGCACCAGCCGCGCGCTCTCCTTCGTGGCGCGGAGCGAGTTCGACTTCACGATCCACGAGGTGGCTCAGGGCCGACGCTTCGCGGACGTGCTCGGGCTCTCCTACCGCGTGAACGGGCACGTCGAGCACACGCCCGAGCGCCCCCCGCTCGAGAACATGGACGCGCTGCCGTTCGTGACCCCGGTCTACAAGCGCGATCTCACGGTGGAGCACTACACGATCGGCTATCTCCGCCATCCCTACGTGTCGCTCTACACCGGGCGGGGCTGCCGCTCCAAGTGCACGTTCTGCCTCTGGCCGCAGACGGTCGGGGGCCAGCGCTACCGTACGCGGAGCACCGAGCACGTGGCCGAGGAGATGGCACTGGCCGCGAAGCTGTTCCCGCAGGTGCGGGAGTTCTTCTTCGACGACGACACGTTCACCGACGACCTGCCCCGCGCCGAGGCCATCGCGAAGCGCCTGGGACGGCTCGGCATCACCTGGTCGGTGAACGCCAAGGCCAACGTGCCATACGCAACCCTGAAGGTGCTGAAGGACAACGGGCTCCGGTTGCTCCTCGTCGGCTACGAGTCGGGCAACCAAGCTATCCTCAACAACGTCAAGAAGGGCGTGCGGCTCGACGTGGCGCGCCGGTTCACCCGCGACGCCAAGGATCTCGGCATCGCCATCCACGGCACCTTCATCCTCGGCCTGCCCGGCGAGACGCGGGAGACCATCGCGGAGACCATCCGCTTCGCGGCCGAGATCGATCCCGACACCATCCAGGTCTCCCTCGCCGCGCCGTATCCGGGCACCGCGCTGCACGACGAGGCGCAGCGCAACGGCTGGCTCGAGTCCGACACGCTGGTGGACGGCGACGGAGTGCAGGTGAGCGCGATCGGCTACCCTCATCTCTCCCGCACCGAGATCTTCCGCTCGGTCGACCAGTTCTACCGTCGCTTCTATTTCCGTCCCCGCAAGATGCTCTCCCTGGCCTCCGAGATGGTCCGCGACGTCCAGCTACTACGCCGGCGCCTAGCCGAGGGGCGAGAATTCCTCAAGTTCCTGCGCACCCACCGCTAGGTCCCGAGCCCGGTCCTTGGCGCTGGGCTGCGCGATGCGCGCGGCAGCGGGGCCGGCGCTGTGACGGGGCGGTGCGCGCGGCAGCGGGGACTTCTCTTCATCTGCGGGGGCCCAGAAATGGCCCCCGCACTCCCCCGGCGGCGGAAAACCGTCGGAGGCGGACAGGCCGCGGCTCGAAGTCGTGCGTGCTAGCATGTTGCCGATGAACGTGCTCGTCATCGACACCATCTCCCCCGAGGGAATCGCCTACCTCGCCGAGAGGGGGTTCAAGGTCGACCAGGTCTCCAGCAAGGTGCCCCGGGACGAGCTGCTGGAGCGCATCGGCGACTACGAGGCCATCATCACCCGCTCCTCGACCTCGGTGACCCCGGAGTTCCTGGCGCGGGCGCGGCGGCTGCGCATCCTGGGCCGGGCCGGCGTCGGGGTGGACAACATCGACGTGGACGCGTGCTCCCGGCAGGGCGTGGTGGTGGTGAATGCCCCCTACGGCAACGTGGTCTCGGCGGCCGAGCACACCGTGGGCATGCTGCTGGCGCTCGTGCGCAAGATCCCGGCGGCCCACGACTCGCTCAAGCAGCTGCAGTGGGACCGCGGCATCTACGGCTCCGAGCTCTTCCGGAAGACGGCGGGGGTGCTGGGCCTCGGCAAGGTGGGCTCGCGGGTGGCGGCGCGCCTGCGCGCCTTCGACATGGACGTCCTGGTCTACGACCCGTTCATCCCGGAGAGCCGGGCGCGGGATCTCGGCGTTCGCCTGACCGATCTGCAATCCGTCCTGGGCCGCGCCGACATCCTGACCGTGCACGTGCCGCTGACCGACGAGACCGAGAACATGATCGGGGCCCGCGAGCTCGCGGCCATGAAGCCGGGCGTCCGCATCGTCAACTGCGCCCGGGGCGGCATCGTCAACGAGCCCGACCTGCTCGCCGCGCTGGAATCGGGGCAGGTGGCGGGCGCCGCGGTGGACGTGTGGAGCGAGGAGCCACCGCAGTCCCCGGTGATCAAGCGCCTGATCCAGCATCCCCGCGTGGTGGTCACTCCGCACCTGGGCGCCAACACCCAGGAGGCGCAGGTCAACGTGGCGGTGGACGTGGCCCGTCAGCTGGTGGCCTTCCGCGACGGTGAGCTGGTGGAGCACGCCGTGAACATCCCGGTGGGCGACCGCGAGACGATGGCCGAGCAGCGCCCGTTCCTGCAGCTCGCCGAGCTGCTCGGGCGCTTCTGCGTTCAGCTCGAGCCCGAGAACGTCGAACGCGTCGAGATCGAGGTGGCCGGCCAGATGGCGCGCTGGGATCCGGAGCTGGTGGGCCGCGCGGTGCTCAAGGGTCTGCTCGAGCGCGTGACCGTGCAGGCGGTGAACCTCGTCAACGCACACCTGATCGCGCAGGACCGCGGCCTGTCCGTGGAGATCCGCACGGATCCCGAGGCGGCCTCCGGCTACACGAACCTGATCACGGTCACCACCCAGGCCGGCACCGGCCGCAAGATCATCGCGGGCACCGTCTTCGACGGCGTACCCCGCATCGTGCGCCTGCGCGACCTGCACATCGAGTTCATACCGGAGGGCCACATCCTGGTGCTGGCCTACGAGGACCGCCCGGGCATGATCGGGCGCATCGGCTCCATCCTGGGCCGCCACAACGTCAACATCGCGTCCATGCACGTGGGCCGGCGCACGCGCCGCGGTCGCGCGATCGTGGTGCTGCTGCTGGACGACGACGTGCCGGGCGAGGTCATGGACGAGGTGACCAAGAGCGTGGAGGCCGACTTCGCGAGGGTGATCCGGATATGAGCGCGATGCGCAGCTCTCGCGGCGGGGCCGCCGGCTTCGAGATCCGCCCGTGGGGCGGCTTCCAGACCATCGAGGAGGGGCGGGGCTACAAGGTCAAGCGGCTCTTCGTCCGGCCGGGCCAGCGGCTGAGCCTGCAGCGGCACCGCTTCCGGGCCGAGCACTGGGTGGTGGTCACGGGCTCACCACGGGTGATCATCTCGGGTCGCCCGAAGCGGCTCAAGGCGCGCGGGTCGGTCGACGTCCCGCGGGGGGCCTGGCACCGCATCGAGAACCCCGGGCGCGCTCCGGTGGTCCTCATCGAGGTCCAGCACGGCCCGTACCTGGGCGAGGACGACATCATCCGCCGCCAAGACGACTACGGCCGCGCCGGCACCGCCCCGGCCAAGCCCAACTCCAAGACCAAGACCCCGAGCAAGAAACGGTAGACAGCCCCGCTGGGTCGTCCCGACCCAATCAACCCCCAACTCCACCCAACCGCCAGAGGAGTCGCCATGCCCATCCAGACCCGCTATCTCTTCAGCGCCGCCATGGACGTCGACCCTGCCGAGGAGCGCCTCTTCAACGAGGTCTATGACCGGGAGCACGTGCCGAGCCTGCTCACCGTCCCCGGGGTGATCGCGGTGTCCCGGTACGAGCTCCAGCCGCTCACCATGAGCATCGGCGGGCAGCTCAAGACAATCGTCATAGAGCGCGCGCCAAAGTATGGAGCGCTCTACGAAATCGAAAGTCCGGACGTGCTGGTCACCGACGCGTGGGCGAAGGCGGTGGAGCAGGGACGCTGGCCGGCCCAGGTGCGTCCCCACACCCGCAACCGGCAGCACACGCTCTACAAGCGGATCACGCCGTAGCCGCCGGCCGCAGCGCCCGTCAGCGCATCAGGCTCGAGATGTGGAGGTAGAGCGCGAGGAGCCCCAGGTACTCGTGGAGCACCGTCTCGCTGCAGCGACGACGGCGCCACCACGCCGGGCCGCTCGAGCACTCGTCGTGGACCACCGCGACGCCGGCCTCGATACCGGGGCCGGCCTCGCGGCTCCAGATGAGCCGCACCCGACGCGAGTGAAAGGCGGTGGTCACCAGCAGCACCCGGTGCCAGCCCCGCGCACGGGCGGCCGCGACCACACCACGCACCTCCGTCTCCGTGATCTCCACCGGCTCCGCCAGCGTGATGATCGCGTTCCGGGGCACCCCGTACTTCTCCAGGGCGGCCACCGACTCGCCCTGGAAATCGAGCGGGCGGATCCCGAGGTCGATCAGCTGCCGCACCCGGTTGGGTACAAACTGCCGGGAGACCAGGACCAGAGGCGCCAGGCCTTCGCGGAAGCGCGCAGCCGCGAGGGCCTCGCGACTCGGCGAGCTGCCGGCGACCACCACGATGGCATCCGCGCGCTCGCGCGGGCTCTCGACCACCAGCACGCGCCCGGCCGCGCGTAGAACGGGACGGTGGACGGCGACCGCCACGACGGCCAGGGCGAGCGTCGCGACGAGCGCAATCGCCAGTCGCCGCTTCACGCGCGCTCCGGGCTGTCCAAAAACTTTGGTGGGCCACCCCACGGGCGGTACGATGACCCACAGGAGGTACTACTCATGCGACGTCTGCTCGTCCTGTCAGCCACCGTGCTCGCTCTGACGGCGTGCGCATCCACGCCGCCGCGGGTGCAGCGCAGCGAGTTCGAGGACATCCCGGTGCCGAAGGGTCTCGCGATGGACTTGAACCGCTCCACGATCATCGAGTCTCCGACCGTGAAGGCGGCGCGGATCTTCTACAAGGGTCGCATCGAGCCGGACAGCCTCTCGGTCGCGTTCCGGACCACGCTCGAGGCGAACGGCTGGAAGCACATCTCCTCGACGACCGCCTCCGACAAGGGGACCACGCAGGTCTACGAGAAGTCGGGCAGCACGCTGCAGGTGCTGATCTACGAGGGCTGGTACTACACCTGGGTCGAGATGTCGGCGACCCGGATGGTGGGCTCGGCGTCGGCGCAGCTGAAACAGTAGTCGACCCGCCACGGCGGCGGCGCCCTCAGGGGCGCCGCCAGCGCCGCCCGCTGCGCTCGATGAGCGTATCGGCCTCGGCCGGCCCCCACGTTCCGGCCTCGTAGTTGGGGAACTTTCGCGGATCTCCGCCGGCCCACGCGTCCAGGACGGGCTGCAGGAGCTCCCACGCCATCATGACCCAGTCGCCGCGCGCGTAGAGCGTGGCGTCGCCCTTCATGGCGTCCAGCAGCAGCCGCTCGTACGCCTCGGGCGGCTCTCCGCCGAACGCCTGCCCGTAGTCGAACTCCATCTCGACCGGCTTGATCCGCAGCTCTGGCCCGGGGAGCTTGGCCCCGAACGACAGCGACATTCCCTCGTCGGGCTGGATGCGGAGCACGAGGCGGTTGGGCTCGGCGAGAATCTCGGGATTACGGCGGAAGACGAGGTGCGGGGTCTGCTTGAACTGCACCGCGATCTCGCTCGCGCGCTTGGGCAGGCGCTTGCCGGTGCGCAGGTAGAACGGCACACCGGCCCACCGCCAGTTCTCGATCTCGAGCCGCAGGGCTGCGAAGGTCTCGGCGATCGATTCGGAGGAGACGCCCTTCTCCTCGCGGTAGCCGACCACGCGCTGCCCGCCCACGAAGCCCGGCCCGTACTGGCCGCGCACCGCGACCCGGTCCACCTCGTCGGCGGGGATGGGCCGGATCGCGCGCATCACCTTGGTCTTCTCGTCGCGCACCGGATCGGAGTCGAACGTGACGGGCGGCTCCATGGCCACCAGGCAGAGGAGCTGGAGGATGTGGTTCTGGATCATGTCGCGCAGGGCGCCCGATTCCTCGTAGTACGCGCCGCGGCCTTCCACCCCGATCGACTCCCCGACCGTGATCTGCACGTGGTCGACGTGGTTGCGGTTCCAGAGCGGCTCGAAGATGCCGTTGGCCCACCGGAACACGAGGATGTTCTGCACCGTCTCCTTGCCGAGGTAGTGATCGATCCGGTAGACCTGATCCTCGCTGAACACCGAGGACACCGCGTGGTTGAGCGAGCCGGCCGAGGACAGGTCGCGCCCGAACGGCTTCTCGATGACGATGCGCGCCCAGCCGCCGGCGTTCTCGGGAGGCCGGTTGAGCCCCGCCTCGCCCAGCCGGGTGACGAGGTGCGGGTACACCGAGGGGGGGGTGGAGACGTAGTACAGGCGGTTGGTGCCGCAACCCCGCTCCTGCTCGACCCGCTTGAGGTACTCGGTCAGGCCCGGATACATCGCCCCGTCGGCCGGGTCGCCCGCGTAGTAGAAGAGGGCCTGGGCGAAGCGGTCCCACACGCGCGCCGAGGGCGGCTGCACCCGGGCGAAGTCGGAGATGGCCTCGCGCATGCGGGCGCGGAACTGCTCGTTGTTCATCTCGGAGCGGGCGACCCCGACCACCGCGAACGGTTCGGGGAGCACGCGGCTCTGGAACATGGACCAGAGCGCGGGGATGAGCTTGCGCCGCGTGAGGTCGCCGGAGGCGCCGAAAATGACCAGAGTGCAGGATTCGTCGTGCGTGGGAGCCGTCATGCCGGTCAGAGCCTCTTGGTCAGTCCCGAGACCATCTGCAGCAGCTGCTGCAGGGTCTGCGACTGCTTGCCGGTGAGATGGAGCCGGATGACCCGGCGCGCTCCGTCGCGCAGACTCTGGAGATCGCCCAAGGCCTGGGCCGACTTCATCGTCGAGAACCCGTAGCCGGCACCGGGGATCGCGAGATCTTCGCGATCCTCCCCGGTGATCTGGATGAAGAGGCCGCTGGAGGGCCCGCCCTTGTGGAGCTGACCGGTGGAGTGCAGGTAGCGCGGCCCCCAGCCGACCGTGGTGGCGATCCGCAGCCGATCGCGCAGCGCGATGCGCATCTCCTGCAGCGCGCGGGCGGCCTCCACGGTCGGGGTCAGGTAGGCCTGGATCGCGAGGTAGTCGCCCGGGGCGGCCATGGCGAGGTGGGCCGCGAGCCCACGGCTGACCGATCCCGGCTTCTTGTTCGACTTGGTCATGAGCACGATGCCGTCTTCCTCGACGTCGGAGGGCCACTCGGGCAGCCGGCGCGACCGGCGCCATTCGGTGAGCAGCGTGCCCGCGTTCTCCTTGGCGCGCGCCACGTCCGGCTCGTCGAAGGGATTCACCCCGAGGACCGCGCCCGCGGTGGCGGTGGCCAGCTCCCAGCGGAAGAACTCGGCACCAAGATCCATCGGGTCACGCAGGACGAGGCGCAGCACCGGATGGCCCGCGTCGGCCAGCTTCGCCAGCGCGGCGTCCTGCGTGTCGTCGCCCTCCAGCACGAGCGACACGAACACCCGGTCGTCGCCGTAGACGGTCGGCGCGCCCAGCGGCTCGTCCACCACCGGAACCAGGCCGGTCCCGTCCTTGCCCAGCGACTCGGCCAAGAGCTGCTCGATCCAGCGGCCGAGGCCGCGGATCTTCTCGGACATGACGAGGGTGACCTTGTCGCGCCCGGCCCGGGCCAGTCCGGCCAGGACCGCGCCGAGCTGCACCGCGGGATTGCCGCGCACCCCGACCTCGTTACCGCAGGTCTCCACCATGGTGTGGGCGCGCTCGAGCAGGATCTTGATGTCGACCCCGATCATGGCCGCGGGCACGAGGCCGAAGAAGGACAGCGCCGAGTAGCGTCCACCGATCGACGCGGGATTGAGGAACGTGCGCCGGAAGCCGGTCTCGGTCGCCAGCTTGTCGAGGGGGCGGCCCGGATCGGTGATGGCCACGAACTGCATGCCCGGCCGCGGCGAAGACGCGGCCTCCACCTGGCCGCGGAAGAACGCGTACGCGGCCATGGTCTCGGCGGAGGTGCCTGACTTGCTCGCGACCACGAAGAGGGCGCGGCTGAGGTTGATGGACTCCAGGACGTGCTTGACCGCGCCCGGATCGGTCGAGTCGAGCACGAGCATGTCCGGGAAGCCCATCTTCGAGCCGAAGCTCTCGTTGAAGACCTCGCCGGTCGACGAGGAGCCCCCCATGCCGAGCAGCACCACGTGTGAGTACTGCAGGCGGCGCACCTCGTCGGCAAAGCCGCGGATGTCCTCCGAGTGCCCGCGCATGATGGTGGGCGAGGTGAGCCAGCCGAGCCGGTTTCGCACGGTGGCGGCGTCGCCCTTCCAGAGGGTGGCGTCCTTCACCCAGAGGCGGTCGAGGAACTCCCGCGCCTCCAGGAAGCGGAGCGTCTCCTCCACCGCGGGCAGCTTGAGCGGGTCCGGGAGCACGAGCGGTGGGCTCGTGACGGGCGGGGGGGACGGACGCTCGGCGGGCGCAGGCTCCGGCGCCGTCACCGGCGCGGGCGGCTCGGCCTTGGCCGCCTCTCTCTTGACCGTCGGCTTGGGGGCCGCCTTGGACGCCTGGGGCTTCCCGCCCGCCGACCGCTCGTCGCCCGGTCCCGGCTTGAGGGGCGCCTTGTCGGCCCCGAGCAGCCCGGCCTCGAGCTGCCCGATCTTGCCCATCCGGCGGGTCTGCTGATCCTCCGGCTCGTACTGGGTGGCAATGAAGGTCTGGACGATGTCGACCGCCGTCTTCGAGTCGAGGTCGGCGGCGGCCAGGCAGAGCACATTGGCGTCGACCTCCTCGCGGCTGCGGCGCGCCGAGGCCGCGTCGTGGCACAGCGCGGCCCGGATGCCCCGCATCTTGTTCGCCGCGATCACGCCGCCCGCGCCGCTGCCGCAGAGGAGCACGCTGGCGTCGACGAAGCCGCGCAGCACCGCCTGCCCGACTGCCCGGGCATAGTCCGGATAGTCCACTGGGTCCGTCGAGAACGTGCCGAGGTCGAGGACGTCGTGCCCCTCGGCCTCGAGGGCCGTCACCAGGGGTTCTTTGAGCGGAAAGCCGGTGTCGTCGCAGCCGATTGCGATTCGCATGGATCCGCGACGTCTATTCTCTCAGGAGTCCCGATACCCGACAATGTTGTCGTAGAGGCGTCGTTGTCGTTGCCGGGCGGCCTGATAGCGAGCATGGCGGCCCGGGTCGGGACGCAAGATCCGGGCCGGATCCGGGGGCGAGGGGGCGTCGACGCCGAGGGTCTCGAGCGCAAGCAGGGCGGCACCCCGGGCGGAGGCCTCCGCGTCGCTGCCCAGCATCATTGGCACGCCGAGCGCATCGGTGATGATCTGCGCCCAGGCGGGAGAGTGTCCGAGGGCCCCTCCCGAGCCCACCACCAGGTGGTCGGCGGCGGCAAGGGGTCGCAACCGGTCGTAGATCTCGGCGAGCCGGAATGCGACGCCCTCGAGCAGGGCGCGGGTGATATCGACGGCATCGGTGCCCAGCGACAGGCCCGCGACCGCGGCGCGCGCCTCGGGCCGCCAGCCCGGGCTGCGCTCGCCCGCGAAGAACGGCAGCGAGGTGAGCCCGTGGCCGTCGGGAGGCCGGGCCGCCAGGACGTGCTCCAGGGCCGAGTCGTCCGCCGGCAGGGCGAGCGCCTTGCGGCACCACGCGAACACGTTGCCACCCTCCGACGTGGCCCCACCCACCAGCGCGCGGTCGCCATCGACTCGATAGCGCCAGAGTCCCCAGGGCGTGGCGGCGTGCGGACCCAGACGCTCGGGCAGCACCACGCGCAGCGCCGCGGAGGTCCCGACGTTGAGCGCCACCCGTCCGGGGCCGCGGCAGTCGGAGCCCACGTTCGAGCAGGCGCCGTCGCCGTGCGCCGGGTACCAGGGCACCCGCGCGAGCGCGGGCCAGCGCTCTCTCCACGGCGCGATCAGCCCGGGTCGCGGGTCGTCGTCGATGGGCGGCAGCGCGCCGGCCGCGATGCCCACCGCGTCCAGCATCGCGGCGTCCCAGCCCCCGCGCTCCTGATCCAGGAGCCCGGTGCCCGAGGCCATCGAGAGGCTGCACTGTAGCGAGCCGGTCAGACGCGCCTGCAAGAACTCGGCGAAGCCACACCACCGGGCCGCGCCGCCGAAGACCTCGGGACGCGCCTCCCTCAGCCAGCGGAGCTTAGCGGGAAAGAACGTGGAGTGGATGGGCGCACCGGTCCTCCGGTGGACCGCGCGCTCGTCCAGCTCCCGGCGGAGCGCGAGGGCGGCCGGTGCGCTGCGGGTGTCGCCCCAGGTCAGGACCGGCGTGAGCGGCCGCCCCGCCTCATCGAGGGCGAGCAGGCTGTGCCAGAACACGGAGGCCCCGACCGCAGCGATCTCGGTCGCACGCGGGCCGCAGCCGGCGAGGCAGTCGTCGAGAGCGCGCGCGACCGCGTCGAGGAGGGCGGGGGCGTCGAGCTCGACGCCCCCGTCGGGAGTCGCGTGCGGCTCGTAGGCCACGTGGCCTAGGGCCCCGGATTGCGGGCGCCCGCGCTCGTCGAAGGCGCGCGCGCGGGCGGAGCTGGTGCCGACGTCCAGCGCGACGATGAGCATGTGGGGTAATATACGACGCTATGGAGCCGGGCTCGGAGCGTGGCCGGCGGCCGGACCCGGAGTGGGAGCTGCTGACCCTCCGCGGCCTCGCGATGACCGACGAGACCGCCTCCGAGTTCACCGGCACGCTGGTGGTGCATCGCCAGGGCAGCGCCGAGCCGGTGGAGAACGTGTCGGTGCGCATCAAGCGCAGCATGCTCGAAGAGATGGCCGGGGTGGTGCAGCGCGTCCTGGCCCGCTCCGTGCCGTACACCCGCTGACCGCAGGAGAGCGATCCATGTCCCTCATCACGGTGCTGAGCCCGGTGGGCGAGCTCCGGACGGCGACCACGGCGATTCCGCCGATGCCCGTCGATCTCCGGGGCCTCACGGTGGGCTTCCTCGACAACACGAAGCACAACTTCGATCGCCTGGTCACCGGCATCGGCGAGGCGCTCAAGGAGCGCCACGGCGTCGCGCGGGTGGTGATCCTCCGCAAGGCCAACGCGGCCACCGGGGCCGCCCACGAGATCATCGAGGCCCTCGCCAAGGAGTGCGACCTCGTCTTCGCGGGCTCCGCGGACTGAGGCTCCTGCACGTCGTGGAGTCTCCACGACTCGCTGGAGCTGGCGAAGGCGGGAACCCCCGCGGGATTGATCACCACCACCGTGTTCCAGCGCCTGGCGCTGGGTGAGATGGCCGCGCTCGGCGCCGCCGGCTTGCCGCTGCTCGTGATCCAGCATCCGCTGGGCGGTGAGGCGCCGGAGGGGGTCGGCCGCCGGGTGGAGCAGGCCGTCGAGCAGCTCGGCTCGATGCTCGGGGGCGCTGAGGCTCGATGAGCGAGACGGTCGACGCGACGCTCACCCTTCCGGAAGAGGACGTCTACGCGGAGTTCTGCAAGCGGGAGTGGTGCGACGGCCTGCCGTTCATTCCTCCCACGCCCGAGCGGGTGCGCGCGATGCTCGCCGGCGCGCGCACCAAGCCCGCCGAGACGCTCGGGGTCATGCCGCCGCTCTGGCGGGAGTGCACGGTCGAGAAGCTCGCGGTGAACGCGGTGATGGCCGGGTGCGAGCCCGCGTACTTCCCGGTCATCGTGGCGGCGGTGCAGGCGATGCTCGATCCCACGTTCAACCTGTACGGCGTGCAGGCCACCACGCACCCGGTGGCCCCGCTCGTGGTGGTCAGCGGGCCGTACGCCCGGCGCATCGGGATCCACACCGGCTCCGGTCTCTTCGGGCCCGGGTTCCGGGCCAACGCCACCATCGGACGCGCGATCCGGCTCATCCTGATGAACGTGGGTGGGGGCTGGCCGGGGCGCGGGGACATGGCCACGCAGGGGAGCCCGGCCAAGTTCGCCTACGCGATCGGCGAGCGCGAGGATTCGCCGTGGGAGCCGCTGCACGTGGCGCTCGGGTTCAGGCCCGACCAGAGCGTGGTCACCGTGTTCGGGGGCGAGGGCCCGCACAACGTCAACGATCACGTGTCGACGACGGCGCCCGGCATCCTGAACAACGTGGCGGACGTGGCCACCAGCCTCGGCGCCAACGTGGGCTGGTATCTCTCGCAGAGCCAGCTCCTGGTCGTGCTCGGGCCCGAGCACGCGGCGACGATCGCGGCGGACGGGTTCACGCGCGCCGACGTGCAGCACTTCGTGTTCGAGCACGCGCGCATGCCGCTCGGGCGGATGAAGCTGGGCGGCATGTGGGGCATGCACGACTGGCCCCAGTGGATGAACAAGGTCACCGACGAGTCCGTCCGGCTGCCGCGCGTGCCGACCGCCGAGGACGTGTACGTGATGGTCGGCGGCGGCTCCGGCAAGCACTCCTGCGTCGTCCCGAACTGCACCTTCAGCCGCGCGGTCTCGCGCCCCCTCGACCGCCTCTATCCCGTCTAGCCGCTGGTCGTCTGTCGCCGCGTCAGGAGGGCGAGGGCGGTGAGGAGGAGGAGGGCGCCGGTGAAGCCGACGGTGCCGAGGCGCTCGCCGAAGACGAGCAGGCCGAGCGCGGTGGCGGTGAGTGGCTCCAGCAGCGAGACGATGCCGGCCGCGGTGGCGGGCACGCGGCCCAGTCCCGCGGTGAACAGAGCGTACGCGACCGCGGTCGGGCCCAGCCCCAGGTAGAGCAACAGTGGCCACCCCGCGGCCATCGCGCGCGCGGGCGCCGGCTCGGTCAGCAGCGCGGGCGCGAGGAAGCCGGCGGCCAGCGCAAACGTGATCGCGGACACCGCGATCGGCGTGACGCGCGCGAGAAGCCCCTTGGCGGCCACCGCGTACACGGCGTAAGATACCCCCGCACCGAGCGCCAGCAGCGCCCCCAGCCCGAAGTGGCCCGCGACGTCGCGGAGTCCGCTTGGGCCGAGCCCGCGCGGGCCGACCACGAGCAGCGCGGTCCCGGCCACCGCCATTCCGAGCGAGAGCCGCACGAGCCGGCTGAGCCGCTCGCCGAGGAAGACGGCGGCGAGCACCGCGATCAGGAGCGGCGCCGAGCAGATGGCGAGCAGGGCCGCGGCAGCGACGCCGATGAGCGTGACCGCGCGAAAGTAGCAGACCTGGTACGCGGCCATGGCGAGGCCGAGGGCGGCGCAGAGAGGCAGATCGGAGACGGACGGCCACGGTCGTCGGCCCGCGGGGCGCGCGCCGAAGCGCGCGGCCCCCACGGCGGCCAGGACCAGGCACGGCGCGGCCACCGCGAGGCGGCTCCAGCCGACGAGCAGGGGCGAGGCCGCGGCCTCGCGCGAGAGGAGCGTCATGGTGGCGCCGGTGGTGCCCCACGACGTGGCCGCGATCGCGATGAGCAGCAAGCCCAGCAGCATGCGAGGAGTAGAACACACATGAGCGAGACGATCGGCTTCATCGGACTGGGAAACATGGGCGCGCCGATGGCGGGGCGCCTGCTGGACGCCGGATACTCCCTGATAGTCCACGACGTGCGCGAGGCGGCCGCGCAGACGCTGCTCTCGCGCGGCGCCCGGTGGGCCGCGTCCCCGGCGGAGGTGGCGGCCGGCGCGCAGACCATCATCACGATCCTGCCCAGCTCGCGCGAGGTGCGTCAGGTCCTGATGGGCCCGAAGGGCCTGCTGGACGCCCTGCGCCCCGGCAGCCTCGTGCTCGAGATGACCTCGGCCGACCCGTCGTCGACGCGCGAGCTGGAGCCGGAGGTGGCCGCGCGCGGCTCTGCCCTGATCGACGCCCCCGTCTCGGGCGGGGTTCGCGGCGCCACCGAGGGCACGCTGGCGATCATGGTAGGCGGCGATCCCGCTCTCCTCGAGCGGGCGCGGCCCGTGCTCGCGCGGATGGGCAAGCACATCTTCCACGCCGGTCCGGTCGGAGCGGGTCACGCGATCAAGCTCGTCAACAACATGTGCTCGGGCGGCATCCTCGCGCTCACCATCGAGGCGGTGGCGGTCGCGGCCCGGGCCGGAGTGGATCCCGCGCGCGCGGTCGAGATCATCCAGGCCTCGAGCGGACGCTCCAACGCCAGCGACTACAAGTTCCCGCGCTTCATCCTCTCCGGAGGCTTCGACGCGGGCTTCGCGATCCGGCTGATGATGAAGGACCTGGACGGTTACGGCCGCCTCGCTCAGGAAGCCGGCGTGCCGTCGCCGGTGGCCCGCGCGGCCGCCGAGATCTACCGGCTGGCCATCGCACGCGGCATGGGCGAGCAGGACCACACCGCGATCGCCCGCATCATCGAGGAATGGGCGGGTGTGTCGCTCCGCGCCCAAGGAGACAAGGCATGACGCGGATCGGTTTCATCGGCGTGGGCACCATGGGGCTGCCCATGGCCAAGAACCTGGTGAAGAAGGGCTTCGGCGTCACCGCGTTCGACAGCAATCCAGAGGCGGTCAAGGCCGCCGCCGCGGCCGGCATGACTCCGGCGGCCAGCGCGGCGGAGGCGGTGGCCACCGCGGACATCGTGGTGACCATGCTGCCCTCGTCACCGAATGTCGAATCGGTGTACACGGGCGATGGCGGGGTGTTGGCGGCGGCGCGGAGGGGTACGCTGTGCGTCGACATGTCCACCATCGACCCCGCGGTCTCCCAGCGAGTGGCCAAGGCCGCCGAGGAGCGAGGCGTCCGCTTCATCGACGCGCCGGTCTCGGGCGGCACACCGCGGGCGACGGACGGCACCCTCGCGATCATGGTGGGCGGGGCCGCCGCCGACTTCGAGGCGGCCAAGCCCGCGCTGTCGGCCATGGGCGCCAACGTCATCCACGTGGGCCCGGTCGGCAGCGGCGAGGTGGTCAAGCTCTGCAACAATCTCATCGCGGGAGTGTGCGGAGTCGCGGTCAGCGAGGCGTTCCGGATCGCGGAAGGCTTCGGCATGGATCCCAAGGTCGTCACCGACGTGATCTCCAAATCGTCCGGCAACACGTTCCTGATGGGATTCATGCACCCGGTGCCCGGGATCATGCCGAACGCGGCCTCCAGCCACGAGTACGCGCCGGGCTTCATGACCGACCTCATGTGCAAGGACCTGGGCCTGGCGGTGGACGCGGCGCGCAATCTGCGGGTGCCGCTCTTCGTGACGCCGGCCGCGCAGCAGGTCTACCGTCTCGCTTCGTCGCACGGTCTCGGCCGTCGCGACTTCACGAGCGTCTACGCGTTCCTGAAGCCGTCCTCGGGCCAGGCGCCCGTCTAGGCTTCTCGGGCCCACGTCATGAGCCGTCGGTTGCAGCGGCTGCTGATCGTCCTGGCCGCCTTGCTCGTGCTGGGAGTGGCGTTCGTCTGGACCCTGCCCGTGATCGTGAGGTGGCAGGCTCTCAAGCAGATCCCGGTGACCACCGGACGGGCCGTAAGCATCGAGGACATCGACGTCAACCTCTTCACGGGGCGAGTGGCCATCAAGAACTTCCGCCTCGCCGAGCAGGACCCGGCCCAGACCTTCGTGGAGTTCGAGCGGTTGGACGTGCGGGTCGTGCCGTGGTCGCCCCTCTTCGGCCACATCCGGATCGCGGAGTTCGTGCTCACCGCGCCCACCGTGAACCTGGTGCGGTTGAGCCCGACCGAGTTCAACTTCTCCGACATCCTGGCCCGGCTCGCCGCATCCCCGGCGCCGGCGCCGCCGACGCCGGCCGAGCCCGAGCTCAAGACACGCGGGACGGTGGGGATCGAGCGGTTCGCACTGATCCGGGCCAATCTCACGTTCATCGACCGCGCGGTGAAGCCGGCGAGCGAGTGGAAGGTCCGGGATCTCTCGATCGAGGCGGGCAATCTCACCACGAGGCCGGAGCCGGTCGGCAAGCTGGCGGTCAAGGCGGCTCTCAACGACTCGCCGATCGAGTTCTCCGCGCAGGACATCGATCTCACTCCGACCTCGTTCGCGGGGAAGTTCTCCATCCAGAACTTCAACCTGCTGCAGGTCCGCCCCTACCTGCCGCCGCTGCCCGCGACACTCGAGTCGGGCATCGCGGGAGTGAACATGGCGATGAAGCTCGAGCTCGGGCCGGGCCCGGGGGGCCTCACTGTGGGCATGGTGACCGGCGACGTCGCGGTGACCTCACTCGCGCTCGCCCAGCCCGGGAAGACCACGCCGTTCCTGACGGTGCCGCGCATCGGGGTCGGGCTCAAGGAAGTGAACCTGGTCTCCCGGGTCGTGACGCTGTCCAGCATCGACGTCGAGGGTCTCGATCTCCGGGCGGTCCGCGACAAGCAGGAGCAGATCGACCTGCTGGAGCTGGCGAGGGCGCCCGAGGAGGGGAAGACGGGTGGGGCGATCGGGGCTGCCGGGGGTGGTGCGGCCACCGGAGCTTCCTCTTCGAATGGGCTCGGCTCGCCTTCGGCGGCGCCTCGCAAAGCAGCTGCCCCGGACACTCGTGCTCCTGCCGCTCCGAGCTCTCGTGCTCCTGCCGGTCCGGCGGCGGGGCCCGGGGGCGCCAAGCCGGCGGAACCCGAGTACAAGATCACGATCGAGAAAGTGAGCGTGAAAGGCGTGGCCACGTTCACGGACGAGTCGGTGTCCTCGCCGCCGACCGTGCTGAAGGTGAGCGACCTGGCCCTGCAGGTGGACGACGTCACGTGGCCGGCGGTGCGCCCGATGAACCTGGCGCTGACCATGCTGCTGCCCGGCGGTGGGAAGTTCGGCGCGAAGGGGCCGGTGAAGATCGATCCCGTCGACGTCACGCTCGCGGTCACCACCCGCGACGCCCCGATCGAGCCCTACGGGGCATATTTCCCGTTCCCGGCCAGCTTCTCGGGCCGGTTCAACGCGGACAGCCAGAACCGCATTCGCGTGGCCGGCGGGAAGTTCACCGCGCTCTCCCGCGGGAACACCTGGGCCACCAACCTGGCCGTAAAGGGGCCAGATGCGCAGGAGGCGCCGCTCCGGCTCGAGCGGATGGAGATCACGGGGATCGACTTCGGCTGGCCCACCCACGCGCGGGTCGCCAAGGTCCTGCTCAGGAAGCCGGCGAACGAGATCGACCGTGCCGCGGACGGCACGCTCAACGTTCAGAAGCTCTTCACGCCGGCACCCAAGCCGGGCGCGGCCGCTCCGCCGGTCCCCGCGAAGCCTCCCGCGCCCCCCGCGAAGCCCGGGCCCGCGGGCCGGCCCGAGGCGAAGCCGCCCGACCTGCTTCAGACGATGGAGCTCTACTTCAAGGAGATCGTCATCGAGGACGGTTACATCCGCTTCCTGGACCACACGACGCAGCCTGCGTTCTCCAACGACATCTCGAAGCTCAACCTCTCCGTGAAGAACCTTTCCAACAAGCCAAGCCAGCGGGCGAGCGTGCTGATGACGGCGGTGATCGGCGGCGACTCCACGCTGGACGTCCGGGGCGAGCTGTCGGGCATCGGGGCGCCGACCTACGTGAACATGGCGACCGAGCTCAACAAGTTCGCGCTGCCGAGCGCCAACCCGTACGTGGACGGCGCGATCGCCTGGATCATCCGGCGGGGAGAGCTGACCGCCAAGCTCGACACCAAGATCGACGGGGACAAGCTCGACGCGAAGAACGACATCCTGATCGGCGATCTGCGGGTGGCGAAGTCCCGTCCCAACGACGAGGTCAAGAATCGCCTGGGTCTGCCGCTGGGCCTCATCGTGGCTCTCATCAAGGACGGGGACGGCAACATCCACGTCAACGTGCCGATCACGGGCACCCTGACCGACCAGAAGTTCGACTTCAGCGATGCGATCTGGACCGCGGTGAAGAACGTGCTCGTGAACGTGTTGAAAGCGCCTTTCCGGGCCATCGGAGGGCTCTTCACGAGCAAGGACGACAAGATCGAGGAGCTGAAGGTCGATCCGATCGTCTTCCCTCCCGGTGTCGCCACCCTCACTCCCGACATGGAGCGCCAGACGGTGCGGGTGGGCGACTTCCTGCGACGCGCGCCGTATGTGAGCCTCACCCTGAGCTCGGTGACCTCGCCCGAGGACGTGGAGGAGCTCAAGGCACGTGAGGTCGTGGCCAAGCTCGAGTACTTCCAGAAGCAGCAGGGGATCTCGGACCGCGCTCGCGCCCTGCGGCGCTACTACCAGGTGAACCTCAAGGACGTGCCGGTGCCGGCCACCGTGGATCAGCAGATCGCCCTGTTGCGCAAGCGCGAACCCGAGCCGATCGGGCCGCTCGACGATCTGCGCCGTCGCCGCCTGGACGTGACCCGCGAGCGGCTGGCCAAGGTGGAGGGAATCCCCGAGGCTCGCCTGCGGAGCGTTCCGGCCGGCGCGTCGACGCCCGCGGTCGCCTCGGCTCCGTCGGAGGCGGCTCCCAACGTGAGCGCGGCTCCGACACCCGGCGCCGCGCCACCGAGCGCGCCGGTCGCTCCGGGCCCGCCGGCGGACGCATCGGCCGCCGCTTCAGGTACGGCTGGTGGGGGCCGCGTCGAGTTCGGCATCGTCGGAGAGGGCGACTGAGCCTTTTGCTATACTACGCGCGACGTTCGCAGGTCCGAGGAGGCGTGCCGTGGCCCACTACGTGATGCTGAGCTCGCTGAGCGAATCCGGCCGGAAGGTGCTGCACGCCCGACCGGGCTGGATCCGCAAGGTCAACCGGGAGCTGTCGCGGCGCGGCGCCAAGGTGCTCGCTCAGTACGCGGTGCTCGGCCCCTACGACTTCGTGACCATCCTGGAAGCGCCCGACAACGAGACGGTCTCGTCGATCTCGATCGAGATGGGTGCGCGGGGATCGGTGCAGATGATGACGATGCCCGCGATCCCGCTCGACAACTTCATCAGTCGCCTCGAGCGTAGCCGGTCGACGGCGGGGCGGAAAGGGAAGCGTCGCTGACGATCCGATGAAAGTCCTCGCGCTCCACCCCGAGAAGTGCACCGGCTGCCTCCGGTGCGAGCTGGCGTGCTCCTACATGCAGACCGGTCTCTTCCAGCCTTCCAAGTCGGTGATACGGGTCTCCCCCTTCGAGGGCTACACCTCCTACGCGCCGTACACCTGCACCCAGTGCGCGGAGGGCTGGTGCATGACGTCGTGCCCGGTGGGAGCGATCCAGATCAACGCGGCGGGAGCCAAGGACGTCGTCGACGACACGTGCGTGGGCTGCAAGCTCTGTACGATCGCGTGCCCGTACGGGACGATGTTCTACGACGGCGACACCCAGAAGGCCTACAAGTGCAACCTGTGCGCCGGGGCGCCGGCCTGCGCATCCGCGTGCCCGACCGAGGCCATCACGTTCGAGGACACGGAGAACGCCGACTGGATCGGCGACTTCGCGGCCGAGCGCACCGCGCGGGTGCTCGCGGTGGAGGCCCGCTGATGCCGGCCCGTCATCTGATCATCGGCGGCGGCACCGCGGGCATGAACGCGATCCGGACCATCAGAGAAGAAGAGCGGCTGGTCGGAGCCGGGCCGTCCGAGATCACCCTGGTCTCGGCCGAGCGACCGTACTCCCGGATGGTCCTGCCCTACTACCTCTGGGGCACCATCTCCGAGAGTCACGTGTACACGGCGCCGCCGGCCGCCCTGACCGCGTGGAAGGTCAAGGCCCTGGTCGGGCGGAAGGCCAAGGCCCTCGATTCGGCCGCCCGGACCCTCACCCTGGACGACGACGCGAAGGTCGAGTTCGACGACTGCCTGATCGCCACTGGCTCGCGGGCGGCCAAGGCGCCGATCCCGGGCGCGGACGGGCCTGGGGTGCACTGCTTCTGGACCCTCGACGAGGCCAAGGACGTGATCGCCGGCATGGCGCCGGGCTGCCGGGTGGTGATGGTCGGCGCCGGCTTCATCGCGTTCACGATCCTCAACGCGATCCTGGCCCGGGGGGCCAAGCTGACGATCGTGGAAGTGGCACCCCGCATCCTGCCGCGGATGGTCGACGACAAGTGCGCCGGCATCGTGCAGGCGTGGCTCGAGGATCACGGCGTCGCGGTGCGCACCGGGGCCACCGTGACCAAGATCGAGCAGGTAGGCGGCAAGCGGAAGCTCTCGTTCAAGAAGGGCGACCCGCTCACCGCCGACCTGGTGATCATGGCCACCGGCATCCGCACCAACCTCGAGTGGCTGCAGGGCTCGGGCATCGAGATGGCCCCCGAGGCTCCCGGTGGCATCATCGTGGACGACCACCTGCGCTCGAGCGTGAAGACGGTCTACGCGGCGGGCGACGTGGCCCGCGGGCGCAACCTGATCACCGGCGTCGCCGAGCTGCACGCCATCGAGCCGACGGCCCAGGAACATGGGCGCGTGGTCGGGGCCAACATGGCGGGCCGCGAGGTGACCTATCGCGGAAGCCTGCTCATGAACATCGTCGAGGTCGCGCATCTCGACGTGGCCTCGTTCGGCCAGTGGGAGGATCCCAAGGCCGAGGTCTACACCGCGCTGCGCGTCGGCCGCTCGGAGTATCGCAAGCTGCTCTTCCACGGCGGGCGCCTCACCGGTGCCGTCATCTGCGGGCCCGCCGAGGCGGTGTGGACCACCAACGACGTGGGCATGCTGAAGGGTCTCGTCTCGTCCGGCGTGGATCTCTCGGCCTGGAAGGCGCACCTGAAGGCGAACCCGTTCGACATCAAGCCCGCGTTCATCGCGCTCCGCACGACCTCGCGGCTGCTGCCCGAGACCATCCTGGGCCGGCCGTCTCAATCACCCCAGCTCCCCCAAACGGTGGCCCTATGAGCCCGACCGCGACCACGACCCGCGCCGCCGCCAAGCCCGCGGCGCCGCCGATCTACGCTTATGCCGGCAAGCTCCTCCGCGTGAACCTCTCCACCGGCAAGACCTGGACCGGGGCCTGGAGCGAGAAGGATCGGCGTGAGTACGTCGGAGGCGTCGGCCTCGGCGCCAAGATCCTCTACGACGAGGTCGGCCCGAAGGTGCAGTGGGACCATCCCGACAACCGCCTGATCATGGCCACCGGCCCGCTGGCCGGTCTGCCGGTCTGGGGGACGGGCGGCCTCACCGTGATCACGCGCGGCGCCCTCACCGGCGGCGCGACGTCGACGCAGGCCAACGGCTTCTTCGGTGCGGCGCTGAAGTACTCGGGCTACGACGCCATCGTGATGCAGGGGCAGGCCAAGAAGCTCTCCTATCTCTACATCAACGACGACGTGGTCGAGGTTCGCGACGCGTCTCACCTGGCCGGGAAGGACACCTGGGAGACGCAGCAGGCACTCGAGGCCGAGCATGGTCTCTCCGGCCACCGGCTCTCGGTGTACTCCATCGGGCCCGCGGGCGAGAACCTGGTGCGCTTCGCCGCCATCCACGGCGACTACGGCCACGTGGCCTCGAAGAACGGCTGCGGCGCGGTGATGGGCAAGAAGAAGCTCAAGGCGGTGTGCATCGTGCGCGGGACCAAGGCGCTGGCCGCCCACGACACCCGCGGGCTCATCCAGGTTGCCGACGACATCGCGCACGATCTGAAGACCGACCCCTCGACGTCCACGCTGTACAACCTGGGCACGCTCCCGGGCGTGGTGAACCTGTCGAGGCTCGGGGCGCTACCGATCAAGAACTACACGACCAATCTCACCGGCGACGTGGACATGAAGGAGTGGGAAGGCACGAAGCTCCGCCAGGGCTTCGATCACCGCGGGCATCAGTGCAACGCCTGCGGCATGCGCCACTGCCACATCCAGGTGATCCCGACCGGTCCGCACGCGGGGGAGCGCGTCGACGAGCCGGAGTACGAGGGCTGGTCGGGCGCGGGCTGGACGATCGGCCTCACCGACAAGGTCCCGGTCTCCTGGCTGAACACGCGCATCGATCGCGCCTGCGTTGACGTGAACGAGTTCGGCTGGGTCTGCGGCTGGGTGATGGAGTGCATGGAGAAGGGCTACCTCACCGAGAAGCAGGTGGGCTTCCGCCTCACGTGGGGCGACGTGGAGGGCGCCAACCGGCTGCTTCAGATGATCAGCCACCGGCAGGGCTTCGGCGACATCCTGGCCGAGGGCGTCAAGCGCGCCTCCGAGAAGATCGGCGGCAAGGCGGCCGAGTGCGCGGTCTACACCATGAAGGGCGCCTCGCCGCGCGGCCACGATCACCGGGGGCGGTGGGAGGAGATGCTCGACACGTGCACGTCGTCCAACGGGACGATGGAGAGCGCCAATCCCACATTCCAGACCGAGGTGGGCGCCCCCGGCCGCATCAATCCCTTCGACGGCGAGCAGGTGGCCAAGCTGGTCGGCATGATCCGCGGCCGGCGCCACTTCGAGGACTCCCTGGGGGGCTGCTCGTTCACCTTCCGCACCCGCATGGCGAACTTGGCCAGCGCGCTATCGGCCGCGACGGGCTGGGACTATCGTCTGAAGGACGCGGTGCGCTTCGGCAACCGTACCGCCGCGATCCTGCGCGCCTTCAACCTGCGCTGCGGCATCGGCACCGAGGTTGAGTACCCGTCGGCCCGCTACGGCTCGCAGCCCGTCGACGGCCCCGCCAAGGAGCACGACGTCCGGAAGCAGTGGGACCGCATGCTCGAGGTCTGGTACGAGACGGTCAGCTATGACCGCAAGACCGGCAAGCCCAAGAAGGAGCTCCTGCGCGCCCTCGACCTCGACTGGCTCGCCAAGGACCTGTACGGGAAGAAGTAGAGGGTGGAGGACGGGCGGTTGCCTGGCGAGGTGCAGCCGAAGGCGAGCCGAGCGGATATAGAGATCACCACGTGGGTCACGAAGCACGTCGGGGGCGACGGGACCGGTAGCCGGCTCTTCGACGAAGAGATCCGTCGCGGCGACACGCCTCGCACGATCCTTCGCCGCTTCACCGCGCGCTTCCCCGAGCTCGATTCCGCCCTCTGGAGCCCCGACCACTCCGAGCTGGGCTCCCACATCGAGGTCCTGGTGAACGACGCCGTCCTCGGCGTCACCTACGATCTCGACACGCCTCTGATCGGCGGTGAGCGCATCACGCTCCTCGGGCAGTTCATGGGCGGGTGACGCAGAACACCTACGACGACGCGGGGTTCTTCGTCGCCGCGGGCGCTCGCGCCGCCGCCTAGCCCGCGCGCTCCAGGCTCACCTCGAGCACGACCATCATCTGGTCGATCTCCTCGCGCGTCACGGTGAGCGCGGGCATGAAGCGGAGCGTGTCCGGGCGCGGGGCGTTGATCAGGAGGCCGTGGTCCATGGCGCTGCGCGCGACCTTGGCCGAGTCCTGGCCCCGGAGCTCGAGCGCGACCAGCAGCCCGCGCCCGCGCACCTCACCGTGGCCGAGGCTGGCGGAGAGCCGCCGCAGCCGGTCCATCAGATACTCGCCCTTCGCCGTCACGTCGGCCAGGAACGCGGGGCGGCCAACGGTCTCCGCTACCGCGTTGCCGATGGCGGTCATGAGGGGCGAGCCGTTGAACGTGCCGCCCTGGTCGCCGTACTCGAAGCAGCACGCGTGCTCGGCGGCGAGCAGGGCCGCCAGCGGCACGCCGCCGCCCAGCCCCTTGCCGAGGGTCAGGATGTCGGGCTCGACGCCCGCGTGCTCGAAGGCAAAGAGCCGTCCCGTCCGGCCGATGCCGGTCTGGATCTCGTCGAGTATGAGCAGCAGGCCGGCGTCCTGCGTGACCGTGCGGAGCCCGCGCAGGAAGTCGTCGCCGGCCGGGTAGACGCCGGCCTCGCCCTGGATGGGCTCGAGCATGACCGCGACCGTGCGCGGCGTGATCGCCCGCTTCACAGCCTCCAGGTCGCCGAGCGGCACCTTGGTGAAACCCTTGACCTTGGGCTCGAAGAGTGTCTCCCACGCCGCCTTGCCGGAGGCCGCCATGGTGGCGAGGGTGCGGCCGTGGAAGCCGTGGTCCATCGAGATGATCTCGTGGGCGCCGTCGCGGTAGCGTGCGCCCCATTTCCGCGCCAGCTTGATCGCGCCCTCGTTGGCCTCCGCGCCGCTGTTGCAGAAGAACACCTGCGCGAGCCCGGCGCGATCGGCGAGCAGGCGGGCCAGCCGCGCCATCTCCGCGTTGTAGTACGCGGGACTGCAGTTGATCAGCCGTCCGGCCTGGAAGGCGATCGCCTCGGTGATGACGGAGGGGGAGTGGCCGAGGCAGTTGACCGCCCAGCCCTGCACGAAGTCGAGGTAAGTCTTGCCCTCTTCGTCCTGGAGCCAGGAGCCGTGGCCCCCCACCATGACGACCGGGGGCCGGTCCGTGATCTTCATCACTGCGGAGACGTCGGTGCTCATGTCGTGGTCCTTTCTGCGGCGCCGGAGGCGCCCGCGCTCACGCCGTAGGGCTGCGGCTGCCTCCGCTCCATGAGGCGATCGGGATAGCGCGCCTCGCGGAATCCGTGCTGGCGGTAGAGCCCGTGGGCGTCCCGCGTGAACAAGGTCCAGAGGCGCAGGTTCTGGAGCTCGGGATGACTCGTGACGCAGGCCATGAGCCGCTTGCCGATGCTGCGGCCGCGATGGCTCGGCAGCACAAAGACGTCGGCGACGTAGGCGAAGGTGGCCCGGTCGGTGATGACGCGGGCGAAGCCCACCTGGCGGTCTCCGTCGAAGGCCCCGAAGCAGATCGAGTAGCGAATGGACCGCTCCACGGTCTCGCGCGGGATGCCTTCGGCCCAGTAGGACCGGGTCAGGAAGCCATGCACCGTCTCGAGGTCGAGACGGGCCGGGTCGGTGGTGACCAGGACGTCGCCGTGTCGCTGCTCGTGGAACATGGGCTCTCTCTCCTCCGGATGGGGCGAATGGGCCGGGATCGGGCGCGGACCGGATCAGGCGCGCCCGCGCCCGCTTCCGGCGCGGGCAGGGGCCAGGGGGACGCGCAGCCGCCGCTCGAGGCGCAGGGCGGCCGCGGGTCCGGGGGTGGCCACGAACACGGTGTCGTCGCCCGCGATGGTGCCGACCACGTCGGGCAGGCCGGCCTCGTCGAGCGCGCGGGCCAGGGGATGGGCGCCCGCGGGCGGCGTGCGGATCACCACCAGCGAGGCGGCCGCGTGCACCGAGAGCACGAACTCGCCCACCGCGCGGGCGAGCGCGCCCTCGCGGGCCTCCGCGGGGAGGGCGGCGGCGGGGGCGCTCACGTAGCCGGTCGGGGTCTTGGCGAGCCCGAGGGCCTTCAGATCGCGGGACAGGGTCGGCTGGGCGACCTCGATACCCCGGCGCCGGAGCCGCCGCTGCAGGTCCTCCTGGGAGCGGACCCCACCCTCGTCCACCAGGGCCAGGATGGCCTGGCGCCGCCGCCCCCCTTCGCCTCCGTAAGAATATATATTCATACTAGAGAATATTAATACATCAGGATCGACCAGGCTGTCAACCCCTCCGAAAGTTGCGCGCGCGGCGCCGGGTGCGGTAGCGTGACGGAGATGGCGAGACGCGCGTGGGTGTGGGCGGTGCCGACGGGTTTGCTCGTGCTCACCGCGCTGGTCGGCTTCTACGCGACGACCACCCCCCGCTACGCCCTCTATCGGCTGGGCGCCGCCATGCAGCGACACGACGTGGCCGCGGCCGAGCGCTACTTCGACGTCGAGCGCATCGCCGACACCGCGGCCGACGTGATCGTGGCCGACTACCTGAGCCGGCAGCCCACGCCCACCACGGAGGCGGAGGCCAACGGCCGGCAGCTCGTCGCGAGCCTGGTCAAGCGGCGCGTGCGGCCCCAGATGATCACACGGGTGCGCGCGGAGATCCGGCGGAGCGTGGAGCGGGCGGGCATCCAGGCGGCGACGGTCGCGCTGCCGGTCGGCGTGGTGGCGGTCTTCCGCGCCTTTCAGATCTCGCGGCAGGGCGGCGATGCCTGGGTGATCTACCAGGATCCCGCCGAGGGGCCGGTGCGCTTCCGGATGAGCCGCCAGTCGGACCAGCCGTGGCGCATCAGCGAGTTCGATCCGGACTGGGTGCGGCGGAGGGTGCGGGAAGATCACCCCCGCATCCGCTAGCCGTCCCGCGCGGCGCGGGTCAGCGCCGCGCGATCAGCTGGTCGACCACGTTGCGCAGCAGGCGCAGCCCCACGTCGTCCTCGACCGACATGATCGACTCCGGATGGAACTGCACGGCGGCCGCCGGCAGGGTCGCGTGCTCGATCGCCATCACCACTCCGTCCTCGCTCTCTGCGGTCACCTCGAGCGCGGGAGGAAGCGTCTCGCGGAGCGCGAACAGTGAGTGGTAGCGGCCCGCCGTGAACTCCTTCGGCAGGCCCTCGAATAGGCGGCCGCCGCGGACGTGGATGCGCGACGCCTTGCCGTGCACGGGGTAGTCGAGCACGCCGAGCGCGCCGCCCCAGTACTCCACCATGCCCTGCAGGCCGAGGCAGACCCCGAAGGTCGGCAGCCCGCGCGCGAGCAGCGCCCGCAGCGTGCCCGACACGTCGAAGTCGCGCGGCGTCCCCGGGCCCGGTGAGAGCACCACGAGGTCGGGGGAGAGCTCGTCGAGCGCCCCCGTCGGGAAGCCGGCCCGCAGGGTGACCACGTCGGCGCCGGTCTGGCGGAGATAGTTCGCGAGCGTGTGGACGAACGAGTCCTGGTGGTCGATCAGCAGCACGCGGCGCCCCGCGCCCGGTCGCGGCGGATCTACTCGCGGCGTCGCCTCGACGCCGCGCGGGCGGCGGAGGGCGTCGAGGAAGGCGGAGGCCTTGAGCCGGGTCTCTTCCTCCTCCGCGTCGGGGTCCGAGTCGTAGAGCAGCGTGGCCCCCGCGCGCACCTCCGCGGTCCCGTTCTTGATCCGGATGGTCCGCAGCGTGAGGCCGGTGTTGAGGCTGCCGTCGAAGCCGATCAGGCCCACCGCGCCGCCGTACCAGGCGCGGGGCGACCGCTCGTGGTCCTCGATGAACTGCATGGCCCACGCCTTCGGGGCCCCGGTCACGGTCACTGCCCATGCGTGGGCGAGGAAGGCGTCGAGGGCGTCGAACTCCGGTCGCAGCCGGCCCTCGACGTGATCGACGGTGTGGATCAGGCGAGCGTACATCTCGATCTGGCGGCGGCCGATCACCCGGACGCTACCGGGCACGCAGATCCGGGACTTGTCGTTGCGGTCCACGTCCGTGCACATGGTCAGCTCCGACTCGTCCTTGGCCGACGTGAGCAGCGCGAGGATCTGGGCGGCGTCGCCCATGGGGTCCCGGCCGCGGGCGATCGTGCCCGAGATCGGACACGTCTCCACGCGATCGTCATCGACGCGCACGTACATCTCCGGGGAGGCGCCCACCAGGTACTCGCTCTCGCCCAGGTTCATCAGGAAGCCGTAGGGGGCGGGATTGCGCTCCCGGAGGCGCAGGAACAGCTCCGACGGCGGCGACGGGCAGGGCTCGAAGAAGGTCTGACCGGGAACCACCTCGAACAGATCGCCGCGCTTGAACGCCTCGCGCGCGACGCGGACGACCGCCGCGTACGCGCCCGGTTCGTGGTCTGCGCGGCGCGGGACATCGGCGGCGCCCACGTACGGGCGCGCATCCCCGACGCGTGGCAGGCCGACGGTCGAGCGTCCGCCTGCCTCGAACTCGTAGCGGCGGCGCTGGGCGACTTCGCGGCGATGATCGACGATGATCAGCTCGTCGGGGAGGTAGAGGACCAGATCCCGCTGATCGGTCGGGCGCGGGAGGCGGGGCCGGATCGGCTCGAACTGGAAGGCCAGGTCGTAGCCGAAGGCGCCGTAGAGACCGAGATGCGGCTCGTCCGCGTGACGGAAGAGATCGACCAGGGCCCGGAGCACCGAGAACACCGACGGCTGGCGGCTCCGCTCCTCCTCGGTGAAGCCGGCCGCGGGCGCCCGCACCGTCACCGCGAGGATGCCGTCGCGCCGCTCGAGCGCCTCCACCGCGTCGACGCTCCCGAGCGCGTCGGCGATGGGGGGAAGCAGCACCGCGCCGCGGACGTTCAGCGCCTCGACGCGGAGGCCGCGGGCGCGTGCCACCAGCACGAGCGGCGGATCGACGAAGCCCATGTCCCAGCGGGTGTAGCGGCCCGGATATTCATAGCTGGAGGCGAGCAGAATGCCCCGGTGCGAGTCGAGCGCCTCGATGACGGGCTCGATCGCGTTCTTGACCGGGATGGCCTCGATCGTCCGGTGGACGGCGATGCCCCGAAGCGTCACGTAGCGGTCGCTGGTCATGGTACGAATCTCCTCTCGTCGAGGAGCCGGTCCGCGCGGGGCGATCTCGGAAGAAGAGCCGCCCGCGGGGGGCGGCTCCGATCTCGCTCTCAGGTCACTCGTGCGTGCGCTGGCTGGCGGGACCGCCCCTCAGGGGAGCGGCCACCACCACATCCAGGCTGCAGCCGAGCGTGTCTGGCTCACGGCGGAGAGCCTCGCAGGAGCGGAGGCGGCTGTCAAGGGGCTGGGGAATGGCTTGACTCACCGCGCAGGCATGTGTTACTCCACTGTCCGGGCCGTTTCGCTCCTTCCACTCCGGTCCCCACGAGGCCACCATGGCGCAAGTCGTTGGATTCATTGGGCTTGGAATCATGGGTCGTCCCATGGCCAAGAATTTGCTCAAGGCCGGCTATCCACTGATTGTCCACAGCCGGAGCCAGGGGTCGGTCCAGGAGCTGGTGGGGGCGGGGGCCAAGGCGGCCTCCACGGCCAGGGACGTGGCAGCCCAGGCCGAAGTCCTGATCACGATGCTGCCGAACTCGCCCGACGTCGAGCTGGTCGCTCTCGGCAAGGACGGCATCATCGAGGGGGCGCGGCGCGGCCAGCTGTTCATCGACATGTCGACGATCTCGCCGCTGGTCTCGCAGAAGGTGGGCAAGGCGCTCGCCGCCAAGGGCGTGCGGATGCTCGACGCGCCGGTCTCCGGAGGCGAGAAGGGCGCGATCGACGCGGCCCTGTCCATCATGGTGGGCGGCGAGCCGGCGGACTTCGACGCGGCGCTGCCGGTGTTCCAGGCGATGGGCAAGACCATCACGCATCTCGGTCCACTCGGCGCAGGCGGGTTCACCAAGCTGGCCAACCAGATCATCGTGGCGGTCAACCTGACCGCGCTCGGCGAGGCGCTCACGCTCGCGCGCAAGGCCGGCCTCGACCGCGCGCTCACGCTGAAGGCGCTGGGGGGCGGCCTCGCGGGCTCGAAGTGCCTCGAGCAGAAGACGCCGAACTACACGGCGGGGACGTACAACCCCGGGTTCAAGATCGATCTCCACTTCAAGGACCTGGGCCTCATCATGGAGTCATCCCGCGCTCTGGGCGTGCCGCTGCCGTGCACCGCGGTGGTGCAGGAGCTGTTCAACGCGATGCGGGTGAAGGGCAAGGGGGGGCTCGATCACTCCGGCGTCATCACGCTGCTCGAGGAGCTGGCGGGCGTACCGGAGAAGGCATGAGGGCGACCGTCGATCGGCCCGGCCTCGACTCCCAAGGCCGCTCGCCGCTGATCAAGATCCGTCGGGTCCGCAAGGGGGACCTTTCCAAGGTCCGCGACGTGATCGAGCAGGCCTTCGGCGACTTCTTCGAGCGCCAGGTGGGCACGCGGCCGCGCCAGGTCTTCGGAGGCGCCCAGTACGTGCACCACCGCTGGCTCATGGAGCCGTGGGGCTGCTTCGTGGCCGAGGAGGGCGACGGCAAGATCGTGGGCGCCGCGCTCGCGGTGATGTGGGGCACGGTGGGCGTCATCGGCCCGGTGGCGGTGCTGACCAACTACCAGAACCAGGACATCGGCCAGCAGCTCCTCACCGCCTGCCAGGAATTCTTCGACGAGAACAAGGCGACGCTGCAGGGGCTCGCCACCTACCCCTACAGCCCCAAGCACCTGATCCTCTATCAGAAGTTCGGCTACAAGCCGAAGGGTCTGGTGGTGGTGACGAGCAAGACCCTCGACCGCGGCGACTCGGCCAAGTCGGCTCCGAAGCCGGGGCTGGCGGTGCGCCGCTACTCGACGCTCGAGGAGGCGCGCAAGAAGCAGGTGATGCAGAAGGTCCGCCGCATCACCAACGCGCTCTGGCGTGGACTCGACGTGGCCAAGGAGATCGAGATCGTCGAGGGCCTCACACTCGGCGACACGCTGCTGCTCGAGAAGGGGCGCGAGGTCATCGGCTTCGCAGTCTGCCATCTGCCGCCCAACAGCGAGGCGCCGCACGGCAGCGCCTACGTCAAGCTGCTCGCCATCGACAGCCGCCACCGGAAGCCCGAGCACCTCGACGCCCTGCTCGCGGGGGTGGAGGAGCTCGCCGCCGCGGGGCAGCTCCAGCGGGTCGTGGTGCCGGCCTACACGTACTACTGGACCGCGTACCAGGCGCTTCTCCAGCGCGGCTACCACGTCGACTTCACGATGGTGCGGATGAAGCGGGGCAAGCAGGAGGACTACGAAGACCCCAGCGATCTGGTGCTGGACGACTGGCGCTGATCCTCCCGTGATGCGCGTTCCGCGGCCGGTCAGGGCGCCGGCCTTGCTCCTGTGGGTCTCGCTCCTGCTCCTGGTCCCGTCTCCCACGTGGCCCCACGCCATCGTGCTCGAGTCCTCGCCGGGACCCGACGCGGTGCTCGTCCGGTCCCCCGCTCAGGTGACTTTCCGCTTCAACAGCAAGATCGAGCGGCGCTTCTCGCGGGTGACGCTCGCGGCCGGGGACCAGCCGCCCGCGGCGGTGGCGCTGCCCGAGAGCGACGACTCCGCCGCGCCGGAGCGGCTCGTGATCCCGCTCCGCCCGCTCGCGCCGGGAGTCTACGTGCTCCGCTATCGCGTGCTCGCCGTCGACGGCCACATCACCGAGGGCGCGCTGCGCTTCACGGTCGACGCTCAGCGGTAGGACGGGAGGGCATGGGCATGCGTGGGTTCGCGACGGCGGAGGGGACGGCCGGCTACCGGAAGCGGCTCGGGGCCCGGGCCGGGAAGGGGCATTTCCGGACGTGGCGGGGCCTGACGCTCTCCTCGCTGGGGATCGGCACCTACCTGGGCGACGACACCGAGGCGGTCGATCACGCCTACGAGGAGTCGGTGCGGCGGGCAATCGAGCTCGGCCTCAACGTGGTGGATACCGCGATCAACTATCGCCACCAGCGCAGCGAGCGGAGCATCGGGGCCGCCCTGCGCTCGCTCATGAGCGACGGCGCGATCGCCCGGGACGAGGTGGTGCTCGCCACCAAGGGCGGCTTCATCCCCTTCGACGGCGGCAAGCCCGCCAATCCGATCGCCTACTTCACCGAGACCTACGTGCGCACCGGTGTGCTGACTCCGGCGGACCTGGTGGGCGGCCACCACTGCATGACCCCACGCTATCTCGCGGACCAGCTCGACCGCAGCCGGGCGAACCTGGGTGTGGACACCATCGACATCTACTACCTCCACAATCCGGAGATGGAGCTGGAGGTGCTGGATCGGCCGGTCTTCATGGCCCGTCTGCGCGCGGCCTTCGAGTTCCTGGAGAGCGCGGTGGGCGCGGGCAAGATCCGCGGCTACGGCACCGCGACCTGGAACGGCTACCGCCAGCCCGCGACCGCACGCGACTACCTGTCGCTGCCCGACCTGGTCGGCCTGGCCCGGGAGGTGGCCGGCGAGCAGCATCACTTCGCGGTGATCCAGCTCCCGTACAACCTGCGCATGACCGAGGCCCTCACGGTGGCCAACCAGCCGATCGGCAAGGCGGTGGTGCCGATCGTGCAGGCGGCCGAGCAGCTCGGGATCTACGTCATGACCTCGGCCTCGATCGCCCAAGGCGCGCTGGCCCGCAACCTGCCGGCCGCATTCGCCCAGCTGCTGGAGGGGCTCAGCACGGACGCGCAACGCGCACTCCAGTTCGTCCGCTCGACGCCCGGCGTCGGCACCGCGCTCTGCGGGATGCAGCGCGTGGCCCACGTGGAGGAGAACGCGGCGCTGGTGCGAGTCCCGCCGGCCGAGACGCTGTTCACGCGGGCGTGACGAGCGGCGGGCGAAAGATGTTGAAAATCCCGGGTTGGTCGGCTAGCGTGAACGTCGGACTCATGAAGCCATGGTGACGAACGTCCATCACGTCGGGATCGCGGTCAAGAGCCTCAAGCAGTCGTATCGGTTCTGGCGTGACACGCTCGGCCTGCCGCTCTCTCGCGAGGCGGACATCGCAGAGCAGGGTGTGCGCGCGGCGCTTCTCGCCGCCGGCGAGAGCGAGATCGAGCTGCTCGAGCCGCTGTCGCCCGAGAGTCCGGTGGGTCGCTTCCTGGCCAGGCGCGGGGAAGGACTACACCACGTCTGCTTCAAGACCGCCGACGTCGCCTCCGATCTCGCCGCGCTGCGGGCCAAGGGTGTGCCGCTGATAGATTCCACGCCGCGCGAGGGGCTCGCCGGCCGCATCGGCTTCCTCCATCCCAAGGCCTGCCACGGCGTGCTGGTGGAGCTGGCCACCCCGCCGCCGGGCGAGGCGCACGCCGACTCTCCGGTGCGCTTCAAGCGGCTCGTGATCGGCTCGCCGATCCCGGACGACACCGCCAAGACCTACCAGGATCTGTTCGGCCTGCCCGAGGTCGAGATCAACGGCGGGCCGCGAACGATGCTCGGCTGGGCCGGCGGGGCGACGCTCCTGATGGTTCCCGGGGGCGAGGCGCGCGGCATGGAGGGGCTGGTGGCCCTGTCCATGGTGGCGCCGGACCTGCCCCCGCTGATGGCGCGGCTCGAGAAGGCGAAGGCGTCGGTGCTGCTCGGCGCGGCGGAGCTGACGGTGGATCCCACTTCCTCTCACGGAGTCCACCTGCACATCTCGCGGTACCACTTTCCCTGATCCCCGGCGGCGGCAGCGCGCGGGGCGCCATGACGCTCAAGGACAAGATCGCGCTGGTCACCGGCGGCGCCACCGGCGTCGGCCGCGCCACCGTGCTGGCGCTGGCCCGCGAGGGGGCCGTCGTCGCGATCAACTACTCGAAGTCGGCCGCGGAGGCCGAGGAGACCGCGCGGCTCGCCGAGCGGGCGGGCGCGCGCGCGCTCACCGTGCAGGCCGACGTCACGCGAGAGCCGCAGGTGCGCGCGATGATCGACCGGGTCGCGCGAGAGCTGGGCGGGCTCGACTGCCTGGTCAACAACGCGGGCTGGACCGCCCGGGTGCCCCATCGCCAGCTCGACGATCTCACCGACGAGATCTGGGACCGGGTGTTCGCCACCAACCTCCGGGCGCCGTTCTACTGCGTGCGGGCGGCGGTGCCGCACATGGAGCGGCGGGGCGGCGGCGCCGTCGTCAACGTCACCTCGGTGGCCGGCTTCACCGGGACCGGCTCCTCGATGGCCTACGCGGCCTCCAAGGCGGGCCTCAACACGCTCACCAAATCGCTGGCCCGCGCGCTCGCGCCGTCGAGGATCCGGGTCAACGCGGTAGCGCCCGGACTGCTCCGCACGAACTTCGGCGGTGGCTTCATCACCGACGAGTTCCTCGAGCAGACGGGCCGGGTCACCCCGATCGGTCGCACCGTGACCGCGGAGGAGACGGCGGACACCGTGGTATTCCTGCTCGCCAATCCCGCCATGACCGGGCACACCTCGATCGTGGACGGTGGGCTCTCCGCGCTGGGCCCGATGGATCCGCGGCGCTAGTCCTCGTGAGCCCCCGCCGGCCGTTTCGCGGTATCGGCTCGGCGCGGAAGACGCGGCGCACCCTCGAGCGCGGCGGCACCGGGCCGGCCGCCGAGCTCAACCAGACGCTGGGCAACTGGCCCCGCGTCAAGATCACGCCGATGTTCGGCCGCTGGGGCTACTTCGTGGGCGCCCGCCTCTTCGCCTGTTTTCCCCTGCGCGCCAAGGACGGAGACCTCTGGATCCGACTCGGGCCCGAGGACCAGCGCCGCGCCCTCGCGGCCGGCTGCTCGCCGCACCGGCGCATGAGCGCCAGCGGGTGGGTGGAATGCCGGGTCGAGGCGCCCCGCGACGTGGGCCGCGCGATCCGATGGCTGCGCCGCGCCTACGAGAGCGCGAAGCAGACCGTCGAGCGCGAGGAGCGCGAGGAGTCCTGAGGCCGGAACGCGTTCCTCACGCGGGCGGAGCGGCCTCGGTCTCCGTGGCCCTCGCCGCAGCCTGGATGGTGTCGATGGGCACCAGAGGCACCAGGAGCCACGCGGCCGCCGTGAACGCGGTGGAGATCAGCACGAGCGGCGTGTAGCCCACCCAGTCGTACAGATTGGCCCCGGTCCATTCCGCGCTGCGCATGCCCAGGTTGTAGACCGACATCAGGAGGGCGAAGAACGTGGCCTCCGCGTGGGCCGGGCAGGCCTTGGCGGCCAGGTCCAGGAGCGCCAGCTGGGTGGTCATCCCGACCGCACCGAAGACGACCGTGATGACGACGGCGGAGACGCGGCCCCGATAGAGCAAGTAGGCGAGCGTGCTCACCGCGCCGGCGCCGATCGACCACACGATCAGCCGTTTCAGCGAGAACGCGCGCGCCAGGCGTGCATAGGCCCAGGCTCCGAGGATGCTGGAGGCGGCGCCGAGCGAGGAGAGCATGCCGATGAACGTCTGCGAGAAGCCCAGCGTGTCGGTCTCGTAGTAGAAGAATGCGGGCCCGAAGGACGGGCTGAAGGCCCAGAAGAAGATGAAGGCGGCGACCGCCCACAGATCGCGCCGCCCGAAGGCGTCACGGACCGCGCTCCAGGTCTCGCCGAATCCTTCGAGGTTCGGGCGCGCGGGCGGCTCCCGCACCACGAAGGTGGCCATCAGGAGCGAGACGATCGGGAAGCAGGCGACCAGCCCGAACGCGCCCGCGAAGGCCCGGTGCTCGGCCAGATAGCCCCCGCCGACCCCGACCAGGATCGACGCCGCGCTGAGCGCGCCCCACTGCACGGACTGGAACGCGCCGGTGAGCCCGAGCGGCTTGCCGTGCTCCACCATCAGGGCGTCGGTCAGGACGTCGGTGAAGCCGACGCCGAGCCAGAGCAGGATGATCACGGCTGCGAGAGCCGGGTAGGGGGCCCGCGGCATCAGGCTCACCGCCAGCGCGGAGAGCGCGGCCATCGACGACATGATCAGGAAGTAGCTGCGCCGGCGCGTGCCGAACAGCGGAACGAAATCCGAGAGCATGCCGTAGAGCGGCTTGATGAACCAGGGAATCGTGGTGATCCACGCGAAGGCGGCGAGCTGCCCGGCGCTGAGGCCGCGCTCCTTGAACACGATGGCGACGACCTGATCGGGCAGGTAGATCATGCCCTGGGCGAAGTAGACGACGGCGAAGAGGACGCCGAGCCGCCGGGCTTCGCGGGTCTGGAACGGATGCCACCGTGCCTCGCCGGCGCGCTCGGCCCCCTCGTGCATGCGGCCATGATAGCCTGCGCCTCCGCGCCCGGGGGCGGCAAAGGCCGCGAAAGGGTGTGCTAATCTAGGCACTCATGCGAGCGACCGTCCCGTCGGTCTGTCCACACGACTGCCCGTCGCAGTGCGCGCTCGAGGTCACCGTCGAGTCGGGGCGCATCACCGACGTCATCGGCGACCCGCGCCATCCCTTCACCCAGGGCGTGATCTGCGGCAAGGTGCACGACTACGCGGAGCGCGTCTACGGGCCGACCCGGGTGGGAACTCCCCTCCGGCGCGTCGGGGCCAAGGGCGAGGGACGCTTCGAGCCGATCGGCTGGGACGAGGCGGTCGACGAGATCGCGCACCGCTGGCAGCGGATCATCGCCCAGTGGGGGGCCGAGGCGATCCTCCCCTTCTCGTACGGAGGCACCCTCGGCCTCGTGCAGTACTGGGCGGGACACCCGCTGTTCCACGCCCTCGGGGCCTCCCGCCTCGACCGCACCATCTGCATCAGCACCGCCTACGCGGGCTGGCGCGCCACCCTCGGCACGGTGACCGGCAGCGACTCCGAGCAGATGGCCGACGCGGATCTGGTTGTGCTGTGGGGCATCAACGCCTCGCACACCCACATCAACGCGATGACCCTCGTGAAGCAGGCGCGGCATCGCGGGGCCTTCATCGTGTGCATCGATCCCTACCGCACGCGCACCGCCCGCCAGGCCGACTGGCACCTGATGCCGCGGCCAGGCACCGACGGTGCCCTCGCCCTCGGCGTCATGCACGTGCTGATCGGCGAGGGGCGGGTAGACCACGACTACATCCAGCGCGCCACCCTCGGCTTCACCGCGCTGGCCCACCACGTCAAGGCGTACGATCCGGAGCGCGTCGCGGCCATCACCGGCCTGGCGTCCAAGGACATCGTGGCGTTCGCCCGGCGCTACGGCGCGACCCGCGCCGCCTTCATCCGGGTCGGGATCGGGCTCTCCCGCCATGACAACGGCGGCATGACGTGCCGCACCATCGCGTGCCTGCCCGCGCTCACCGGCGCCTACGCGCACCCGGCGGGCGGGGCCCTGCTCTCGTCGACGAGCGCGTTCGGCCTGCGCTACGAGGCCCTCGAGCGCGCGGACCTGATCCGGCCGCCCACCCCGCGCCTCATCAACATGATCCAGCTCGGTCGCGCGCTCACCGATCCGGACCTGCGGCCGCCCGTGAAGGCGCTCTACGTCTACAATGCCAATCCGGCCGCGGTCGTCCCGAACCAGGAGCTGGTGCTGCAGGGCCTCGGCCGGGAGGATCTGTTCACGGTGGTCCACGAGCAGCACCTCACCGACACCACCGACTACGCCGATCTGGTGCTGCCCGCGACCACGTCGATGGAGCACACCGATCTCTACAAGTCGTACGGGCACTTCTACCTGCAGCTCGCCCGCCCGGTGATCGCCCCGGTGGGGGAGGCGCGATCGAACTGGGAGGTGATCCGCCAGCTCGCCCGCGCCATGGGGCTCCGCGATCCACACTTCGCGAAGAGCGAGGACGACCTGATCCGCGAGGTCCTGGCCGGAGGCGACGCCTCGGTGGCCGGCATCACCCTGGAGCGGCTTGAGCGCGAGCGCTCGGTGCGGCTCGTGGTGGGACGCCCGTACCTGCCCTTCGCGGACGGGGCGCCGACCCCGTCTGGGAGGGTCGAGTTCGTGTCGGAGACGCTGGCGCGGGAGGGCCAGCCCGCGCTGCCCACCTACGTCCCGCTGGTGGAAGGGCCGGCGCATGCGGAGCTGGTCCGGCGCCATCCCCTCCAGTGCATCGTCCCGCCCAACCGGTTCTTCCTGAATTCGTCGTTCAGCCAGTCCGAGCGCATGAGACGACGCCAGCGCGGGCCGGCGGTGCTGCTGCATCCCGACGACGCGGCCGCTCGCTCGATCCGGACCGGCGACGCGGTGCTGGTGCGGAGCGCACGCGGCCAGGCCCGGTTCAGCGCCGAGCTCACCGAGGATACGCGGGCCGGCGTCGCAGTGGTCGAGGGTATCTGGTGGAGCAAGCACCAGCCCGGTGGCCGAGGGGTCAACGCCCTCACCGACGACCGCACCGCGGACATGGGCGGCGGGCCCGCGCTGCATTCCAACCTGGTCGAGATCGAGCGCCTCGACTGAGCCTGCCACACCCGAACAGAACGGAGTCATGCCAATGCCGGCGAATCCCGGAGCCCCTACATCCAGGCGGGTGCAGTTCGCGCCCGTGGAGGGCGCGGCCGCCCTCTTCACCCCTGAGTTCCAGGACTATCTCGTGCGGCTGCACGACGAGCTCGGGTCGCGCGTGTCCGCGCTGCGCGCCAAGCGCGACGAGCGCTTGGTCCAGGCCCTCAAGCAGGGCCGGCTGCCCGCGGCCCCCGCGGCGAGCGCCGCGACGGCGGGCGACTGGAAGGTGCCGCCGGTTCCGAAGGATCTGGCCACCCCCGGCATCGAGATCTCGGGGCCATGCTCGATCACGAGCATGTTCATCAACGCGCTCAACCCCGGTCCGGAGGGCGAGCGCGCCGAGGGAGATCTGGACGACGACGAGGACTCGGCCGGACACCGACTGATCGACACGGTGCGCGCCTGTCACAACCGCCTCGCCGCGGTGAACCACGAGCTGCAGTACGTGGACCCCGAGCGCAAGAAGGAGTACCGTATCGCGCCGGGCGAGCTGCCGTTCTTCATGCACCGCGAGCGCGGGCTGCACCTCGACGAGCCGGACGTCACGGTGGATGGCCGCCCGGTCTCCGCGGCCATCCTCGGCACCGCGCTGACCCTCTTCTATCCCGGGCGTGCCCAGGCCACCCGGGGCCAAGGCGTCTACTTCTACCTGCCCAAGGTCGACGGAGCCGAGGAGTGCGCGTGGTATCGTGACCTCTTCGATCGGAGCCGAGCGCACCTGCCGTTTCTCAAGGACGCGACGATCCGCGCCATCCCGCTCGTGGAGGCGCTGCCTGCGGTGTTCGAGATGGAGGAGATGCTTCACGCCCTCGGCCCGTACGCGGCGGGTCTGAACGCGGCGCGCTGGGACCTCAAGGCGAGCATCTTCGAATTCGTCATGGCCGATCCCAAGGCGGTATGGCCGGATCGCTTCGGGGTCGACATCAAGACCACGCCGTTCCTGGCCAACATCTTCCGGAGACTGGTCGCGGTGTGCCTCAAGCGTGGGGCCGTCCCCATCGGGGGCATGGCCACCGCGCTGCCCAACCCCGACCCGGAGGTGAACCGGGTGGCCGCGGAGTCGATCCGCAACGACAAGATCTGGGAAGCCGAGCAGGGCTTCATCCGGGCCTGGGTGGCGCACATCTTCCACATGAAGGCGGCGGCGGAGCCGTTCAAGCGGGTCCATGGCTCGGGGGCCTGGAAGCCCAAGCCCGAGATGCTCAAGCCCGAGAGCTATCCGGTGCGAATCGAGGTGCCGGCCGGACCCATCACGGTGGAGGGCACCCGGCGTAACGCGCGGATGCTGATCGAGTACGTCGAAGGCTGGTTGCAGGGCCGCGGGGCCAAGGGCATCGACAGCCTCGCAGGCAAGCCGGGAGTGCATCCCGCACTCATGGAGGATTTGGCCACCGGGCGCATGTCGGTGGCGCAGATCGCCCAGCGCATCCGACACAAGGTGAAGACCACGCAGGGGCCGGAGGCCACGCACGACGTGACGCTGGTGAAGCGGCTCCTGCAGGAGGAGTGCGACGACATCTTGCGGCTTCTGCGGTCGCGCGACGCGGAGACGGAGGCCCGTTACCGGAAGGCGGTGAAGATCGCGCTGCAGTGGATCAGGAACTACACCGAGCTCGACTACCGGAGCCTCGGGTCGTACACGCGCGCCGATCTCGAGAAGATCGCCGCCGCCCCCGACCCCCTCTGAAGTGTGGTGAGGTGACGGCCCCTACGCCGCGGACGGCTTCTCCAGCGGGACCACGTTCTCCACGGGCTTGACCATCAGCCGCAGGATCACGGGCAGCACCACCAGCGACGCGACCAGCCCGCAGAACGAGCCGAGGGTGAGCAGCAGGCCGAGGCTGAAGATACCCTGGTGCGAGGCGATCATGAGGCTGCCGAAGCCCACCATCGTGGTGACGCCATTCAGCAGCACGCCCATCACGGCGCTGCGGGCGATCAGGGGTCCGTTGTGGGAGCGGACCTCGAGGTGGCTCACGATCACGTTCAGGCCGAACTCGGCCGCGGTGCCGATGATCAGCGGCAGTCCCCAGATGTTGGCGAGGTTGAACTTGATCCCGAAGACCTGCATGAGGCCGATGGTCCACAGGAGGCCTAGGGCCATGGGGACCAGCGCGAGCGCGCTCTCCCGCAGGCGCCGGATCATGAAGATGCTCAGCCCCCCCACGAGCACGAACGCGTACAGGGTGCCGGTGAGGTAGGCGCGCTCCATCAGCACGGTGGCCTCGTACGTGATGATCGGGGGCCCGGTGACGTCCGGGTCCACCGTGCGCAGGTCATGCACGAACTGGGTCGCCCCCGCCTTCTCCCAGATGTCGACCTTCGGCTGGATCGCGATCAGGAACCGCCCGCTCTCACCGACGAACTTCCGCCGCAGCTCCTCGGGCACGTCCTTGATGGTGATCGTGGTCGGGTTCAGGTTCCGCTGGAGCCCATAGAACTTGCTGACGAAGTCGCGGTAGAGCTGGGCCTGCAGGTAGTTGAGGGCGGCCTCCGCCGAGTCGCGGTTGCTCTTCTCGAGGAGGCGAATCACCGCGATGGTCTTATCCCGCACCGCCCGGATCTCCGCGGGCAGCTTCGGACCCGCCTCGGCGGCGACCACGTCGAACCGACGCTTGATGTCGGCGAGGGCCTTCTTCAGGCGCTCGAGCTCGATGGGGCTCGAGCGGCCGACCCGGATCGGGGCCACCAGCGGGGCGAAGGTCTTGATGACGGCGATCTTCTCGGGCTGGTCGTCCGGGATCACCCGGAGCACCGAGTCCACGTCGGAGACCGACGGCAGCTTCTCGAAGGCGGCCTGCTTGCGGCGCAGCTCGTCCAGCGTCGGTGCGGAGGACAGGCCGTTGAAGCCGGAGCGGCCGGTCCCGGCCAGGATGCGTCGCTCCCACGCCACCGACTCGGTTCCCTTGGCCTGGAGGTTCAGCACGTTGTAGTCGAAGCCCGCGCGAGGGACCGCCCAGATCGCGACCGCGGTGGCCAGCCCCGCCCCGATCAGCACGGTGCGGGGGAAGGTGACGAGGCGGTCGAGGAGCGGCACCCGGATGCGCTCGAGCTGATGGGCGCGCGGGCGGCGCTGCCGGGGTCGGTCCGCGTAGTGGGCGTCCACCAGCATGAGGACCGCCGGGAACAGGGTCATCATCCCGAGCCAGGCGATCAGGATCGCGAGCCCCGCGATGAGGCCGAGCTCCTGGATGCCCCGGAAATCGGTGAAAACGAGCACGAAGAACGTCCCCGCCGCGGTCAGCGCGCCGATCAGCATGCCGGGTCCGGTGCGGGCGGCGGTCAGCTCAAGGGCCTCGCGCAGGTTGCGGCCCAGGAAGATCTCCTCCTCGTAGCGGAAGAGGTAGTAGATCCCGTAGTCGATGCCGATGCCCACCACGATGGAGATGAACATGACCGAGAACAGGGTGAGATGGCCGACCAAGAGGGTCACCACCCCCATGGACCAGGCCAGCGTCACCGCCAGCACGCCCAGCATCAGCACCGGCTTGCCCACCCGCATGAAGGCCAGGGTCATGACCACCAGGGTGAGCGCGAAGGCGAGCACGTCGGAGATGCCGCTGTCGTGGAACGCCGCGGCCATCTCGTCGTTGGAGAGCGCGGGGGCGCCGGTCACGCCGGCCTGCACGTTCGGGAAGGCGGCCCGGAGCCTGACGATGGCCCCCCGGATCGTCTCGATGGCGGCCTGATCCCCGGTGAAGCTGCCCTTCTCGCTGGGCGGCGTCTCCACCAGGATGAAGAGCAGGCTCTTGTCCTCGGAGAGGAAGTACCCGGCGTCGTCGGGCGGATCCTCGCCGAAGGAGAACAGGGTGCCCCACGGGGAACGGTAGGGCGCGGGGCGCTCGAGCCGGCTCGCCATCTGGTCGAGGAGCACGCGCAGGAAGCGCGTGTCCACCGGCAGATCCTTGTCCTGAAGTCCGATGTCGAAGAGGTTCGACACGAAGGCGGCCGCCATCTGGGTGTTCACGCCCTCGAGCAGGCGGGCCAGGCTCGGGTCGCCGGCGAAGCTCTCCATGAACTCCTGATGATCGAAGATCTTGTCGCGGATCTCGCGCAGCTCGTCGGTGGGCAGGTAGAGGAGCTGGCGGCCCTCGAAGCGCTTCGGGTCGATCCGGTAGGCGATCCGGTGGAACTTGACCGGGCTCTGCTTCAGCTCCTCGGTGAGCCGCGCCGCGTAGGCGCGAGCGCCCTCGAAGGAGCCGGCCTCCACCACCACCACGATGTCCTCGAGCTCGCCGAACTCCGCGGCGTACTCGGCGTAGCGCACCACGAAGCCCGCGTTCTGGGGCAGGAGAGCGCGGGTCGACGTCTTGAAGGTGAGCGAGTGCATCGTGTACGCCACCGCCACGATCGCGAGCAGGAGGGAGATCGCGACGGTCAGCGACGGTCGGAGTGTGGAGAGACGCACGAGCCGCCGGAGGAGGCGGCCCGTGCGGGAAATGGCGATCATGAAGCGCGCTGAGGCGGACGGTGTTGCGAGTCCGCGCGGCTAGTCCGCGCCGCCGATGAACTTTTCCAGACGCGTCCGCGCCACCTCGTCGGACCACTGCTCGGGCGGAGACTTCATCAGGTACGCGGACGGCGCCAGGAGGGCGCCCTTGATGCCGCGGTCCATCGCGATCTTGCACGAGCGGATCGCGTCGATCACCACCCCCGCCGAGTTCGGCGAATCCCACACCTCGAGCTTCAGCTCCACGTTGATGGGCTGGTCGCCGAAGCTGCGACCCTCCAGGCGGATGTGGGCCCACTTGCGATCCTGTAGCCACGGCACGTAGTCGCTCGGTCCGATGTGGATGTCGTCGTCGGCCATATCGTGGGCGAGCTGGGAGCGGACCGCGTCCGTCTTCGAGATCTTCTTGGAGGCCAGGCGCTGCCGCTCGAGCATGTTGTAGAAGTCGGTGTTGCCGCCCACGTTGAGCTGGCTCGTCCGCTCGAGGCGCACCCCGCGGTCCATGAACAGCTTGGTCAGTATGCGGTGCACGATGGTGGCGCCCACCTGCGACTTCACGTCGTCGCCGACCACCGGGAGTCCGCGGTCCTCGAAGCGGCGCCGCCAGTAGTCCTCGCGCGCGATGAAGACCGGGATGCAGTTCACGAAGCCGCAGCCCGCATCCAGCACCTGCTCGACGTACCACTTGGTCGCCATCTCGCTGCCCACCGGCAGGAAGTTCACCACCACGTCGGTCCGGGTCTCGCGCAGGATGCCCTTGATGTCCGCGGTGGTGCCGGGGGCCTTGGTGATGATCTGGGAGAGGTAGTGGCCGAGCCCGTCGTGGGTCATGCCCCGCTGCACGGGCACCCCGAGGGCCGGAACCTCCGCGAACCGCACCGTGTTGTTCGGCGCAGACCAGATCGCTTCGCCGAGATCCTTGCCCACCTTGCGGGCATCGATGTCGAAGGCGGCGGAGAACTCGATGTCCGAGACGTGGTAGCCGCCGAGGCGCGGGCGCATGAGGCCCGGGATGAAGCCGTCGTCGGCGACGCCCTTGTAGTAGTGGACCCCCTGGACGAGGGCAGAGGCGCAGTTGCCGACTCCGACGATTGCAACGCGTACAGATCCCACGAGTGCCTCCTCATCATCACCGCCCGTTCCAGGCGGCGCAAAAAGAGTTCCCAACAGAATGACTGAGTCTAGCACAGCCCTCTCGCGGCTGCCGCACCCTGCCCTCACGCCTCATCGGTCCCGGGCACCTCGACCGCAGGACGGGAGACCCCCAGGGCGAGGAAGCCGATACCGGCCCAGACCATCTCGCGCAGCCGGCGCACCAGCACGCACGAGAGACCCGCCGACGCGCTGAAGCCGAAGGCCTCGAAGAAGGCCACGTAGCCGCCCTCGAGAGCCCCGAGCGAGGCGGGCACCATGAAGCTGGCGAACTTCACGCCGCCCGCGAAGGCCTCGATGATCAGCGAGGTGAGGAGCGGGACGTCCGTTCCCAGCAGGCGCATGACGATGTAGATCTCGAGGCCTCCGGTGGCCCAGGCCACCGCGTGGACCGCTGCGGAGGCGAGCAGGCGGCGTCGGCCGTCGCGATAGAGAGCGGCGAGCGCTCGGTCAAGATTACCGAGTCCGTGGACATATCGTGCCCCGCCTCCCCATCCCATGCGCGCCCCGAGCCGGCCGAGCAGCCGGCCGCCCCCGCCGAGACCGCCAATGGCCTGGACGAGCACGAACCCCCCGATGGCCAGCACCTCGACCGCGAGCAGGCCCGTCATGATCGGCACGAGCCGGCCGGACGGCGGCACGAGGGCGTGGGCGGCGAGCAGGCCCACGGCCAGGAAGGCGATCTGACCGACCACGATGGTCGTCTTGTCCGCGATCACGGAGACGAAGCCGTCCAGGAGCGGCACGTGCGGTCTCAGGAGATAGGCCTTGAGCGGCTCGCCGCCCACCGCCATGGTCGGCGTGGCCAGGTTGACCGCCTCACCCGCGAGCCGCGCGCGGAAGATGAGGCCGAAGGGAACCGGCCCGGGCACCAGGAGCCGCCAGGCCACCGAATCCACCACGGCCGCGAGCACGTAGGGGAAGGCGAGCACGAGCGGCAGACGCCAGCCCAGGGTCACGAACGACGACCAGATCGCGGCGGGGCCGATCTGCGCGACCAGGTAGCCAACGACCGCCAGGCCGCCCAGCACCAGCAGCGGACGAAGCCAGCGCGACACTAGGTCGAGCCCCGCCGGCCCGCTCGCTCGCCGAACCGAGCGGCGGCTAGCCGGGGAGCGGCGTGGAGCACATCAGCGTCCGAGGCGCTCGATCTTGGGGAGCACGTGCGCCTCGGCCCGCCGCAGGTCCTCCGCGAAGTCCACCTCGGTCCACGGCAGGCCGGTCACGTCCACCCAGCCCACCGGCACCCGGGCGAGCAGGCGGTGCAGGGCGTCCTCGTACTCGTTGGCGCCACCGGTCTCCTGGATCGATTCCTCGAGCAGCCGGATGTACTCGGGGGCGTGGGCGGCGCTGCACTTGAAGAAGCCGACGCCCTCGCCCACGACATCCCAGGCTTCGGGCACGAACTTCTTGCCGAGCGCGATCACACGATCGCCGACCGCGTAGAGCTTCACTTCCTCACCGGTGTCGTTGAAGCCGCGGTCCAGCAGAAGCGCGCTCGGCGCGGGGGACTCGATGAGACCGCTCAGGAAGCGGTCGGGGAACAGCACGTCGGCGTCCATCACGAGCGTGCTGTCGCGGCGCATGGTGTCGCGCGCCGTCCACAGCGAGAGGATCGAGCCCTTCTGGTAGTCCGGGTTCTCGACGTAGCTGATCTGCATGCCGCCGCGCGAGCGGCCTGCGGCGCGTCGGACCTGATCCTGGCAGTGGCCGACCACGAGCACGGACTCCTCCACCCCGTGGGCCGCGAGGCGGTCGAGCATCCGGTCGAGCAGCGAGCGGTCGCCCACCGGCAGCAGACACTTGTGGGTGTGATCGGTCAGCGGCGCGAGCCGACGCGCCATGCCGGCGGCCAGGATGATCGCCTTCACGCGGGGCGCCCCGGACGGAAGCAGGACCGGAAGCGGTCGCGGATCTCCTCCGGCGGATAGGGGATGCGGGGCGCCGGCTGCTCCTCGCCGGTGACGCGGGCCAGGATGAAGCTCGGCCCGCCGCCCGCGAGCGCGGTGGCGACGGCCGCACGGATCTCGTCAGCCCCCGCCACCGCGGTCGCGCGCTCGTAGCCGGCGGCGCGGGCGATGTGGTGGAGGCCGACCGCGCGCGACGGCGAGGCCTGGTTGCCGGTCGAGCCGTAGAGCGCGTTGTCGAAGACCACGTGCACCAGGTTGGCGGGCCGCCCGCGGCCCATCACGGGCCCGCCGCCGATCATGGGCAGGATGCCGAGGCTCATGAGCAGGTTACCGTCGCCGTCGAAGACCACCGCGGGCCGGTCCGGGACGCTGAGCGCCACCCCCAGGCCGATCGCGGAGGCCATCCCCATGGAGCCGATCATGTAGAAGTTCTCGAGCCGGTCCTTCACCGCGAACGACTCGCGACAGATGTAGCCGTTGGCGTGGACCACCGGCTCCGCCCGCAGGGGCGCCACCGCGGCGCTCAGCGCCTCGAAGCGGGAGATGCGCGGGCTGGGAATCGGCTGGTCCAGGCTTGCCCGTGGAACGATCGGCGCCGCTTCGAGGGCACGCGCCCCGGGCGCGTGGGACCCGGGGTCGAGCACGCCGGGAGGGAGCAGCAGCGCCACCGGCTGGCTCAGGCGCTCGGACTCCGCGCGGCCCCACGCGACGTCGTCGGCGATGGTCTTCGCGGAGAGGATCCGATGCGGGATGCGGATCATCTGGAGCAGGCTCGGCGAGATCTCCCCCATCAGCAGGTGCTCGGGCGCGTCCTTGCCCGCGTGGCCGCGCCAGGTCACGAGTAGCAGCGCAGGCAGCCGGTACATGAGCGAGAGCGAGACCAGCGCGTTCATGCTCGTGCCGAGCCCCGAGTTCTGCATGAGGACCATCGGACGGCGCCCCGCGAGCCACGCGCCCGCGGCCAGGCCCACCGCCACGTCCTCGCGCACCGCCGGAACGTAGGGCAGCCGGGGATGGGTCTCCAGCGTGGCGATGAGGCTCTCGATCATCGAGCAGGGCACGCCACTGAAGAAGTCATAGCCCTGCGCCTCGAGCAGCCCGGCGAGCACGACGCCGGTCAGGCTCACAGCTTCTTCTTCTGTCCCTTGTCCTCGGCGAGGAGCTCGTCCTGCTTGCTGCGCAGTTTCGAGACCAGCTCGCTGTAGGAGGACGTCTGGATGATCTTGTTGAACTGGGTGCGGTAGTTCGACACCAGGCTGACCCCTTCGATGCTCACGTCGTAGACGAGCCAGCGTTCGCCGCGCTTGACCATCCGGTAGTCCACCGGCACCTCGGTGCCGTTCTTGGTGATGATCTTGGTGGACACCGTCGCGTAGTCGCCGTCCGTCCGCTCGGCGGTGTACTGGATCTTCTCGCCGCCGTAGGTCTCGATCTTGGAGATGTAGGAGCGCTCGAGGAGATCGGCGAACAGGCCGACGAACTCGTTGCGCTGGGTCTCGGACAGCGGCTGCCAGTGCCGTGCCAGCGACCGCTTGGCGATCTCCCCGAAGTCGAAGATCTCGTTGGCGATCTTGCGGACGGCCGCCCGGCGGTCGGGAACCTTGGCCTCGCCCTTCAGCAACGGGTCCTCGAGCGTCTTGAGCACGCGATCGACGGCGCCGCGCAGCTGATCGGTCGCCACGCCCGCCGTGGCGGGCGCCGCCGTCATCGCCACGAGTCCCGCCATCGCCAGCACCATTGCGTTCGCGCGAAGCCAGTTCATAGCTCCTCCCGGTTCGATGAGTCTACACCTTCCCGAAGATGTACTTGGAGAGCAGCTCCTCGATGTCGACGGGCGGCTCCACCTCGCGGATTCGCCCGTTCGGCGGGATCAGCTTCTCGGAGCCTCCCGGGCTGATCCGGACGTAGCGCTCGCCGATCAGCCCCTTGGTCTTGATCGACGCGATCGAGTCCTCCTGGAGCTTCACCTGGGGCTGGATCACCATCACCACACGGGCCTGGTAGTCGTGGAGCGTGATGCGGTCCACTCGCCCGACCTCCACCCCCGCGATCTCGATGGTGGAGCCGGCCTTGAGCCCACCCACCGTGGGGAAGTCGGCGCTCACCACGTAGCCCTTGTTGCCCAGGAGATCGACGCGCCCGAGCTTCACCGACATCCAGCCCAGCGCGAGCAGGCCGATGAGCACGAACAGGCCCACCCCCAGATCCAGTGCCGATCGCTTCATGCTTGGTCTCCCCGGCTACCGTTGATGATCCGCGGGCACGTCTTCGACCTCCCCGCGAATGAAGTGCTGGACGATCGGATTCTCAGACGCGCGCACCGCGTCCGGCGGGCCGACCTCCACGATCACGCCCTCGTGGAGCATCGCCACGCGGTCCGCGATCTCGAAGATCTCGGGGATCTCGTGGCTGACCATGACCGCGGTGAACCGGAACTTGCGGTGGAGCTCCATGATCAGATGATGGATGGTGTTGACCAGGATCGGGTCCAGGCCGGTGGTCGGCTCGTCGAAGAAGACGATCTCGGGCTCGGTGACCAGGGCCCGCGCGATCGCCACGCGCTTGCGCATGCCGCCCGAGATCTCGGCCGGGTTCTTGTGCCCCATGCCCGCGAGGCCGACCTGCTCGAGCTTCTCCTCGACCCGCTCCCGGATCTCGGCCGCGCCGAACCGGCTCTTCTCCCGCAGCGGGAAGGCCACGTTGTCGAAGACCGACATCGAGTCGAAGAGGGCGCCACCCTGGAAGACCACCCCGTACCGCTCGCGCACCCGGTCGAGGTCCCGTCCGCGCAGCCGGGTGATCTCGGTACCGTCGACCGCCACCGTCCCCGCGTCGGGCCGCAGCAGCCCGATCAGGTGCTTCAGCAGCACCGACTTGCCGCCGCCGCTGCGTCCGATGACCACCATGATCTCGCCGGTGGCGATGTCGAGATCGACGCCGCGCAGGACCGGCTGCGCGGCGAAGCGCTTCTGGAGCCCCTGCACCCGGATCACGGCAGCACCGACCCCAGGAAGTAGTCCCACACCAGGATGAGCACCGAGGACAGCACCACCGCCTGGGTGGTCGCGCGCGCGACCCCCGCGGCGCCGTGCCCGCAGTTGAAGCCCTTGTAGGTGCACACCCAGGGGACGATGAGCCCGAACGAGAGCGCCTTCCAGTACCCCGTCATCAGGTCCGACCAGTCGACGAAGGTCTTCATCTCGCCGAAATACGTTCCGGGGGAGAGGCCAAGCAGCTCCACGCCCACCAAGTAGCCGCCGAAGATGCCGACCACGTCGAAGATCGACACCATGAGCGGGAAGGTAATGAGGCCCGCGACGAGCGCCGGCACCACCAGATAGCGCGTCGGGCTCAGCGCCATGACGTGAAGCGCGTCGATCTGCTCGGTGATCTTCATGATGCCGATCTCGGCGGTGAGGGCGGAGCCGGCCAGCCCGGTCACGAAGACCGCGCAGAGCACCGGGCCCAGCTCGCGGATCAGCGACAGGGCCACCGCGGGGCCCAGATAGGCCTCCGAGCCGAAGCGCGACAGGGTCAGGAAAACCTGCAGGCCGAGCACCATGCCGGTGAAGGCCCCCGTCAGGACCACGATGGTCAGGGACCGGAAGCCGATGAAGTGGATCCGGTCGAGAAGCCGCCCGAGCTTGAAAGGAGGCGTGACCGCGCTGCCGATGGCCTGCGCCAGGAAGAGGCCGAAGCGCCCCAGGGCCTCGACGACCTCCAGGCTCAGGCGCCCCAGCGCGGCGACTGGGCGGAGCGCCACCGGCCACAAGTCGGGCGTAGACGACGAAAACATCGCTAGATACTAGCATATGGGTCGAGCAATCCCGGCGCCGTTCTTGAAAAAAAACCACGATTTCCGTAAGGTGAATGAGTGACGACGCTCGAGCTGATCGCGACGCAGTTCGTCGGCACCTTGACGCTCCGCCCCTACGTGTTCGGCTTCCTCGCGGTCTTCCTCCTGGCGGCCAGCCGAGATCTCGGGTGGGCCCGGGCGGTGCGGTTCCTGTTCTGGGGCGGGGGGGTGGCGCTGGCGGCCGAGCTGGCCTCGACGCGAGTGGGCGTCCCTTTCGGCCTCTACCACTACACCGGGGAAACCCGGGGCGCCGAGCTCTTCCTCTCCAATGTTCCGTTCTTCTCCCCGCTGTCGTTTCCGTTCCTGGCCTACGCCGGCTTTTGCCTGGCCCGGGTGACGTTTGGCCCGACGTGGGCCGCCAGCCGCGGGGGACGGGTGCGCACGGTGTTGGCGTCGGGCGTGCTCATGATGCTCCTCGACGTGGTCATCGACCCGCTGGCGGTCTACGGCGATCGCTGGTTCCTCGGACACATCTTCGACTACCCGGACGGCGGGCTCTACTTCGGGGTGCCGCTGTCGAACTTCCTCGGATGGCTATTGGTGGGCTGGGCCACGGTGGGCGGGTTCGTCTGGGCGGGCGAGTCGGCGTCGGGCTCACCCGCGCTCGGAGTCTCGCTCTACTACGTGGTCCTCCTGGTGAACCTCAGCATCACGCTGTGGATCGGCGAATGGTTCATCGGCGGGGTGGGAATAGTGGTTCATCTCACCGTCTTTCTGGTACTGTATGCCGTCAGTCGGGTCACGGTCGGCCGCTGGTCGGCCCAGCCTCTATCGGTCCCCGTGACTTCCAGCGGGGGACCAACGTCCTAACGGGCGAAAGGGCCGTCGAGCATGAGCGTTCCGCTGTCTCAGATGTGGACGGTCGCGACGTATGTTCTGCGCCAGAAGCTCGCGCGGCGCAAGCGCTATCCGTTCGTTCTGATGCTGGAGCCGCTCTTCCGCTGCAACCTGGCGTGCGCCGGCTGCGGCAAGATCCAGTATCCCGCCCAGATCCTGCGCAAGAACCTGAGCGTCGAGAAGTGCCTCGCCGCGGTGGAGGAGTGCGGGGCGCCCATCGTCAGCATCCCGGGCGGCGAGCCGCTGATGTACCCCGACATCGATCGCCTGGTGGCTGAGCTGGTTAAGCGGAAGAAGTACGTGTATCTCTGCACGAACGCCATCCTGCTCAAGGGGAAGCTCGATCTCTTCGAGCCGTCCAAGTACCTGTCGTTCAGCGTGCACATGGACGGGCCCCGGGAGGAGCATGACGAGGCGGTATGCCGCGACGGAGTGTACGATCAGGCGGTCCCCGCGATCCGGGAGGCGGTCGCGCGCGGCTTCCGCGTGACCACCAACAGCACCCTCTTCGACGGCGCGTCGCCGCTGCGGATGCGCGAGTTCTTCGACGAGATGATGAGCCTCGGGGTCGAGGGGATGATGATCTCCCCGGGCTACAGCTACTCGAAGGCGCCCGACCAGGAGCACTTCCTGCTGCAGTCGCGGACCCACGAGCTGTTCTCCCGCATGCTCTCGAACCCGAAGAAGCGCTGGCGCTTCAACCAGTCGCCGCTGTTCCTGCGCTTCCTCATGGGCAAGCAGGACTTCGAATGCACGCCGTGGGGCAACCCGACCTACAACATGTTCGGGTGGCAGCGCCCCTGCTATCTCCTGCAGGAGGGCTACGCCCGCACGTTCCAGGAGCTCATGGACACCACGCCCTGGGAGAACTACGGCAAGAAGAGCGGCAACGAGAAGTGTCGCGATTGCATGGTGCACTGCGGCTACGAGGCCACCGCGGTCGACTACACGTTCAGCTCGGTGAAGGGCTTCGTCGAGACGGTCGGGGTCACGCTGACCGGGAAGCTGTAGGCCGCCTGATGAGCCTCGAAGGCTGGGTCCCCGAGATCGGCCAGTACCTCACGCTCGAGGAGGTCGTCGAGTTCGCGTTCGACTATCGGGGCAACACCACGATCGTCAAGCGGGATGGCAGCGAGATCGTCGGCTACATCTTCAACCGCAACACCTACGCGAAGGAGCCCTTCCTCGAGTACTTCGACGAGGGCGGCGAGGGCCCCTTCACCCTCCGGTACTGCGACCTCGCCAACGTCAAGTTCACCGGCAAGGACACGGCGGCCGGGAACAGCTGGAAAGCCTGGCTCGAGCGCAAGGAGCGGGAGAAGGCCGAGCGGGCCGCGGCGCGGGGTGTCCCGGATCCTGATCCTCACCGCGGTTGAGTTCGAGGCGCGGGCTCTGGCCCGCCACCTCGAGCTGCCCGCGGTTCCGTCCTTCCCGTTCCCGGTCTTCGGCCGCGGCACCGTCCGGCTCGCCCCCATCGGCCTGCGGGCCGCCCAACTCTCCACGCGCTGGCCGTCTCTCCGCGTCGGCCTGGAGCAGCCGCTGGTGATCTCGGCCGGCGTGTGCGGGGCCCTGTCTCCGGAGCTGCGTGCGGGCGATCTCGTCCTGCCCGAGAGCGTGATCGGACCCGCGGCGGAGCGGCTCAACGTGACTCCCACGCCGTACACGCGGGCCACCGGCCTGGCCGTGACGGCCCGCCACGGCACGCTCGCGACCTCGCGCGAGGTGGTCGCGACCGCCGAGGCCAAGGCGGCCCTGTTCGCGCAGACCGGCGCGGTCGCCGTGGACATGGAGTCCTCGCTGATCCTCGCTCATGCGGCGGGCGCCGGCTGCCCCACTCTCGTCGTGCGCGCGGTCTCGGACACCGCGAGCGAGAGCTTGCCGCCGGAGCTGATCGGCCTGGTGAGCGAGGACGGCAAGCTTCGGACGGTGCGCGCGCTCGCGCTCACCGTGACGAGGCCGCGCGTGCTCCCGCGGGCGCTGGCCCTGCGCCGGGCCACCCACCGGGGTCTCTCCGTGGTCGCGCGCCTGCTGGCCGCGTTCGCGGCCTAGCCGCCCCTCATGGACGTCCTCGTGACCGGCGGGACCGGCTTCGTGGGGGCCAACCTCGTGCGCGAGCTGCTCGCGGACGGGCACACCGTGCGTGTGCTCGCGCGCCCGGGGGGGAACCGACGCGCCCTCGACGGCTGCCGGATCGAGATCGCCGAGGGTGACCTGCTCGATGTCGCCTCGTTGAGGCGCGCGGTGGCCGGGGCACGGCACGTCTATCACACCGCCGCGGACTACCGGCTCTGGGCGCCGGACGTGCGCGTGCTCTATCGCGCCAACGTGGACGGCACGCGGCACCTGCTGCAGGCCGCGGCCGAGGCGGGGGCGGAGCGGATCGTGTACACCTCCACGGTGGGCGCGGTCGGTATCCCGAAGGACGGCACGCCCGGCGACGAGGCCACGCCGGTGTCGCTCGGCGACATGGTCGGCGCCTACAAGGCGTCCAAGTTCCTCGCCGAGCGGGTGGCCGACGAGTGGGCGGCCCGCGGGGCGCCCGTCGTCATCGTCAACCCGTCGGCTCCCGTCGGACGCTGGGACGTGAGGCCGACGCCGACCGGGCAGATGATCGTGGACTTCCTGAACGGCAAGATGATCGGCACGGTCGACACCGGGCTCAACGTCGTCCACGTGCGGGACGTGGCGCGCGGCCACATCCTGGCCGCCCAGAAGGGCCGCGTGGGCGAGCGCTACATCCTGGGCCAGCGTAACCTCTCGCTGCTCGAGATCTTCCGTATGCTCTCCACGATGACGGGGGTGCCGGCCCCGCGCTTCCGGGTGCCCTACGCGGTGGCCTGGATGGCCGCGGCCGCGATGGAGGGCGCCGCGCTCGTGACGCGTCGGCCCCCACCGGTCCCGCTCACCGCCGTCCGCATGGCCCGCAAGCGGATGTTCTTCAGCGCCGACAAGGCCATCCGCGAGCTCGGCCTGCCCCAGACCCCGGCCGAGACCGCCCTCGCCGACGCCGTCTCCTGGTTCACCGACCACGGCTACGTCAAGGCCAAACCGTGAACGCCGGGCAGTTCGTCTCTCGACTCACGCGCAAGAGCCGCTCGAACTTCTTCTACGCGTTCCTCTGCCTGCCTCGCGCCCAGCGCGAGGCCATCTACGCCTGCTACGCATTCTGCCGCATCGTCGACGACGCGGTGGACCTGGGACAGGACCGCGCCGCTCAGCGCGCCGAGCTGCGGCGCTGGCGCGACGAGATCGCCCGCGTCTACGAGGGGCAGCCCGAGCACCCGGCGGGTCAGCGGCTGCAGGTGGCGATCCGACGGTTCCCGATCCCGCGGGTCGCGCTCGAGGAGATCATCGCGGGTGTCGAGATGGACATGGACCACCCGACGTACGAGACGTTCGAGACGCTCTATCCCTACTGCTACCGGGTGGCCTCGGCGGTCGGCCTCTGCTGCATCGAGATCTTCGGCTACACCGATCCCCGCGCGCGCGAGTACGCGGTCAACCTGGGCATCGCGCTGCAGCTCACCAATATCCTTCGCGACGTGCACGCCGACGCCCGCGTGGGCCGCGTCTATCTGCCGCAGGCGGACCTACGCCGCTTCGGGGTCACCGCGGAGGACCTGGCACAGGGCCGCTACACGCCGCAGTTCGTGCAGCTCATGACGTTCCAGGCCGGTCGCGCCCGCGACTACTATCAGCGCGCGTGGGCCGCGCTGCCTCATGCCGACGCGCGGCGCCTCTTCGCGGCCGAGATCATGGGCCGGACCTACTTCGCCCTCCTGCGTGCCATCGAGAGCCGGAGCTTCGACGTCTTCCACGGGCGCGTGACCCTGCCGACCCACCGCCGCGTCGCCATCGCGCTGCGCTGCTGGCTGGGCGCCCGCTGGCGGCGGGCCGATCGCGTGTCCGCGGTGGGTCGGAGCTAGTGTCCGCCGAACCCGGAACCCGGCCGGCGCAGTCCAAGCGCCGGCACGAGAGTCCGCAGCGGGCGGAGTGCGGGGGCCAAGACGGAAGTCCGCGATGGGGGGAGTGCGGGGGCCATTTCTGGGCCCCCGCATCTAAATGAAAGCCGCAGTCTGCGCCGGCGGCGTCATCGAGCTGCGTGACTGGCCCGAGCCCGCCCCGGGACCCGGGGAGCTGCTGCTCCGCGTGCAGGGCTGCGGGCTCTGCGGCTCCGACATCCTGAAGGTCAGCCCCGCCATCGCGGCGCCCGTCGTCCTCGGCCACGAGGTGGTCGGGCAGGTGGCGGCGGTCGGGGCGGGCGTCGCCCGCTTTGCGGCGGGCGACCGCCTCGTGGTCGCCCACCATGTGCCGTGCTTCGCCTGCCACTACTGCCGGCGCGGGAGCCCGTCGATGTGCCGACACTTCAAGCGGATCAACCTGGACCCGGGTGGCTTCGCGGAGCTCGTGCGAGTGCCGGCGCCCAATGTCGAGCACGCGGCCTTCCGCCTGCCCGCCGCCATGGCCGACGAGACCGCGTCGTTCACGGAGCCGCTCGCCTGCTGCCTGCGCGCGGTCCATCGCAGCCGGCTGGCGGCCGGCGACGTGGCGCTGGTGATCGGGCTCGGCTCCATCGGCTGCCTGATGGCGCAGCTCCTGGCCCTCGATGGCGCGCGCGTCTTCGCCTCGGACGTGCTCGCCTCCCGCCGCACCCTCGGGCGCTCGCTCGGGGCCCAGGTGCCGGAGGACGACGCCGCGCTCGACCAAGCCCTCCGCGAGGCCACCGACGAGCGCGGAGCGGACTGCGTGATCATCACCGCGGGCGGCGCGGGTGTCCTGCCTCTTGCCGCCGCGCGCGTGCGCGATGGCGGTACGCTCCACTACTTCGCGGGTGGCGGAGGCGACAGCCTGCCCCTGTCGCTGGCCACCCTGTATCACCGCGAGCTCACGGTCACCTCGACGTACTCCTCGTCGCCGGCCGAGCTGGCGGAGGCCTTCGACCTGCTGGCGCGCGGCCGCGTCTCGGTGTCCGGCCTCATCAGTCACCGGCTGCCGCTCGGCCGACTCGGAGAAGGCGTGGAGCTCATGCGCCGGCACGAGGCGGTGAAGGTCTACGTGACCCCGTAGCCATGCGGGCCCAGGTCTTTCACGGTCCCGGAGATTTGCGCTTCGAGGAGATCCCGGTCCCCGAGCCCGAGCCAGGCGGCCTCGTGGCGCGAGTCGACGCAGCGCTCACCTGCGGCACCGACGTCAAGACACTGCGTCGCGGCCACCCCGTGATGATCCCCCACGTGCCCACCGTCTTCGGCCACGAGCTGGCCGGGGTGGTCACCGCGGTGGGGCGCGGAGTCGCCAACGTGAAAGAAGGAGACCGCATCGTCTCGGCCAATTCGGCTCCGTGCGGCGCGTGTCGGTTCTGCGTGGGTGGCCGGGCGAATCTCTGCGAGGACCTGCTGTTCGTCAATGGGGCGTACGGCGAGCACATCGCGCTACCGCCGCGACTCGTGCAGCGCAACGTGGTGCCGATCGGCCCCCGGCTCGAGGCCTCGATCGCGGCCTTCGCCGAGCCGCTCGCTTGCGCCCTGCTGGGGGTGGAGCGAGGGGGCGTGGAGCCCGGCATGACCGTGGTCATCTTTGGCCACGGGCCCCTGGGCTGCCTCCTGGCCATGGCCGCCCGGCAGCGGGGCGCCCGGGTGATCATCGTCGGCAAGCCGGGCTGGCGCCTCGAGCAGGTACGGGGCATGGGGCTCGGCGAATGCGTGGACGGGCGGGCCGTGCCCGACATGGCCTCCCACCTGCGTGGGCTGACCGGAGGGCGCGGGGCGGAGGTCACGGTGGACGCCACCGGCCGCCCGGAGGTGTGGGAGCAGGCCATAGATGGCGTGGGCCGGGGAGGCACCGTGGTATTGTTTGGAGGTTGTGCCCCGGGCACCTCGGTACAGGTGGATACGCGTAGAGCGCACTACGAAGAGCTCACGCTGGTGGGCGCGTTCCACCACACCCCGGCCATGATTCGCCGCGCGGTTGAACTGCTCGACTCGAAAGCAATCGAGCCCGGGGGGCTCCTGAGTCGCCGCATGGGGCTGGGCCAGGTAAAAGAAGCGCTGGCCTTGATGGAGGGCGGTGAGACCATGAAGGTGCTGGTGGACCCACAGCGATGAGCGCGACCGTGAAGCCGAGATGGTGGGGTATGGTCGTCCTGACGATGCTGGCGCTGGTGCGGCCGGCCACCGCCTTCGACCCGGAGGCGACCTTCGCCAAGGGCACGACGATCTTCGGCGTGCAGGTCGGCGGAGGCGCGGCGAACAACGTCGAGAACCAGCGCACGGTCAGCGACATCTCGTTCGTCAACCTGACCCCGCGGGTCTCCCACCTGTTCTTCGCGCCGTTCGGCTCCGGGCTGCTCCGGAGCGCGGTCGAGCCCGGCCTCGAGGGGTGGTTCCAGTACTACCTGTCGCCGGAGTCGTCGACCGCCCAGGGCCTGAAGCTGGCGCTGCGCTATCATTTCATCGGCCTCGGCCCGGTCGTGCCGTACATCGAAGCCACCGCCGGCGCGGGCGGGACCAGCCTCAAGGTGCCGGAGATCAACTCGACATTCACGTTCGTGCTCGAGGGCGGGGCGGGGGTTTCGTACTTCGTCGCCGACGCGGTCGCGGTCAACGCGGGGTATCGCTTCCAGCACATCTCGAACGGGCACACGTCGAACCCGAACCGGGGCTTCAACTCCGACTCCGGGGTCGTCGGCGTCTCGTTCTATTTCAAGTGAGGGCATCATGACCACGCAGCCGCTGCAGCAGATCGTGTTGGCCGGACCCCGGGGCTTCTGCGCGGGGGTGGACCGCGCCATTGACATCGTGGAACTGGCCCTGCAGGTCTGCCCGCCGCCGGTCTACGTGCGCAAGGAGATCGTGCACAACCGTCACGTGGTCGAGGCCCTGCGAGCCAAGGGGGCCCACTTCGTTGACGAATTGGACGAGGTTCCCGACGATGCCACCGTCATCTTCAGCGCCCACGGCATCTCGCCGGCGGTGCGCACGGAGGCGCACCGGCGTGGGCTGCGGGTGATCGACGCGACATGTCCACTCGTCACCAAGGTGCACCTCGAAGCGGTGCGCTACGCCCGCGAGGGGTACTCGATAATCCTGGTCGGCCACGCCGACCATGACGAGGTGGTGGGAACCATGGGCGAGGCCCCCGACCGCATGTTCCTCATCGCGCACCCCGAGGACGTCGACAAGCTCGCCGTCCCCGATCCCGAGAAGGTCGCGTACCTGACCCAGACCACGCTCTCGGTGGACGATACCCGGGACTGCATCGAGGCGCTGCGGCGCCGCTTCCCCAAGATCGTGGGGCCGGCCAAGGACGACATCTGCTACGCGACCCAGAACCGCCAGGCCGCGGTGAAGACGGTGGCGGGCGCGGTGGACGTGCTCCTGGTCATCGGCGCCGCGAACAGCTCGAACGCGAACCGGCTGGTCGAGGTCTCCACCGTGATGGGCACGCCGTCCTACCTGATCAACGACAAGAACGACATCCGGCCCGAGTGGCTGGACGGCGCCGGACGCGTCGGGGTCACCGCAGGGGCGTCCACTCCCGAGTTCCTGGTGACCGAGGTGGTCGAGGAGCTGCGACACAAGCACGGCTCGAACGTCCAGGAGGTCCACGTCGTCGAGGAGGACGTGCGCTTTGGCCTGCCCCGCGAGCTCGAGGACATCGCCCGGGCCGCGGGCAAGACGCTTCCCCCGCGCAGCGGCGCGGTGGCGGTGGGCTAGGCCGTGCGGCTCGTCACCTTCCGTCGCGGGCGCGGGGAGCCCAAGCCGGGCGCGCTGTGGCAGGAGCACGTGCTCGACCTGACCGGGCTCGCCAAGGATCTGGCCACGCAGCGCGGGACGGCGCGCCGCGGGCGCGGCGGCTTTCCGCGCACGGTGCTCGAAATCGTCCAGGGTGGGGAGGCCACGATGGCGCTCACCCGCGAGGCGTGGGAGCACGGCCAGCGGCTCGTGGGCCAGACCGCGGCCGAGGAGCTGGCCCAGCGGCGGCTGGCCTATCCGCAAAAGCGGGTGCGGCTGCTCGCCCCGATCCCGTCGCCGGCGCGGAACATCTTCTGTCTCGGCCGCAACTACGCCGATCACGCGGCCGAGCGCGGCGCGGCGGCCCCGGAGCACCCGGTCTACTTCACCAAGCCCGCCACCTCGGTGGTGGGTACGGGTGACGACGTGGTGCACCACGCCGTCACCAAGGAGCTCGACTACGAGGTCGAGCTGGCGGTGGTGATCGGGGTCGGCGGGCGAGACATCCCCCGCGCCGAGGCCCTCAAGCACGTCTTCGGTTACACCATCATCAACGACCTCACCGCGCGGGACCTGCAGAAGCGCCACCAGCAGTGGTTCAAGGGCAAGTCGCTCGACACCTTTTGCCCGATGGGGCCCGTGCTGGTCACCGCCGACGAGCTGCCCGACCCGCAGGCCCTCGCGATATCCTTGAGGGTCAACGGACAGCTGCGCCAGTCGAGCCACACGTCGAAGATGATCTTCCCGGTGGCCCAGTGCATCGAGGTGCTCTCCCAGGGCATGACGCTGCTGCCCGGCGACGTGATCGCCACCGGGACGCCCGAGGGCGTGGGCGCGGCCACCGGGAACTTCCTCAAGGCGGGCGACCGCATCGAGGCCGAGGTCGAGCAGATCGGCGTGCTGGCGAGCAAGGTCGTCCGGCCGTAGCCGCTCGCCTCCGTCCCCTCAGCCGCTCCCCGTTCCGCTGACCCGCCACGCCCGTCGCACCGGAGGCATCTGCGGTGTCGACGGATTCTCCCACCGCATGTGCATCACGCGCTCGAGCAGCAGCCCGACCCCGAACTGATTCAGCAGCGAGGCGCCGACGGCGGCCAGCTCGGGCTCGGCGACCGCGAATTCCACACAGCCAGAGCGTACCCGATTGCGGGTCGCCCGGCCCCGGGCTAGCATGCGGCCGGTGGACGTGGCGACCGGCGCGAAGCGGGTCGCGGAAAGGTCGAAGGTATGCGCACGGTGATCGAAGGCGGCTGGGTAGTGGCGTGGAACGGCCGGAGTCACGAGGTGCACGAGCAGGGCAGTCTCGTGTTCGAGGGCGATCGCATCGTGCACGCGGGTGCTCCCTACGCTGGTCCGGCGGACGCGCGCATCTCGGCGCGGGGCAAGCTGGTCTCGCCCGGCTTCATCAACACCCACGTCCACACCGCGGGCAACGGGGGCGACTACCTGCTCCTCGACATGGCCAGGAACGACTACCGCACGTCGAACTACATGGCCTTCGCGGCGCCACTCAAGGGCAAGATGACACCGCCGTCCGCGGAAGCCACCGCGGCGATCCGCGCCTTCGTGCTCCTCCACGCGCTCAAGAACGGCACCACCACCGTGATCGACGTGGGCGGGCTGCGTGGGGACTGGGAGGGCTACGCACGCCTGGTCGACGAGCTGGGCGTGCGCGTGTACGGCGGGCCGCCGTTCCGTGACCGCGACACCTACATGGACGCGCGGGGCCGGCTCACCTACGAGGAGGACGCCGCGGTGGGCCGCGAGCGCCTGAAGGAGGCGGTCGACTTCGGGCGCAAGTTCGACGGGGCGGCGGGCGGGCGGCTGCGCGCCCTGTTCAACGCGGCCCAGGTCGAGACCTGCAGCGAGCCGCTGCTGCGGGCGGGGAAGGACGCGGCGGAGGGGATGGGCGCGCCCATCCACACCCACGCGGGCGGCAACCTCATCGAGTTCCAGCGGATCATGGACGAGTACCGGAAGACGCCGGTCCGCTTCCTCGCCGACATCGGGTTCCTCGACGAGCGCACGCTCCTGGGCCACGTGGTGTTCACCACGTCGCACGAGTGGACGCGGTATCCATTCGGCGACGATCTGCGCGTGCTCGCCGAGCGCGGCGTCACGGTGGGCCACTGCCCGTACAAGTACGCCAAGATGGCGATGACCCTGCGCTCCTTCCAGCGCTACCTGGAGTCCGGGGTGACGCTCGCCCTCGGCACCGACACCTTCCCGCTCGACATCGTCTCCGAGCTCCGCTGGGCCTCCATCCTGGCCAAGGTCACCGATGCCAACTACCAGGCCGGGCTCGCCCGCGACGTGTTCAACGCGGCCACCGTCGGCGGCTGCCGCTTCCTCGCCCGTGAGGACCTCGGCCGCCTGGCTGCCGGGGCCAAGGCCGACGTCCTGCTGATCAACCTCGACCACGTGGGAGGGCCGGTCTACGCCGACCCGATCAAGGCGCTGGTCGACTCGGCCTCCGGGCGCGACGTCGACACCGTCATCGTGGACGGCCAGGTGCTGGTGCAGGGCGGCCGGGCCGCCCGGGTCGACGAGGACGCGGTCTACGCGAAGGCCCGCGCGGCGACCGAGCACTACTGGAGCCGGGTGCCGTCCTGGCGCTGGGACGGCGCCGGGGTCGACCAGATCATCCCGCCCGCGTTCCCGATCCATCGGGCCGCCCGCTCGTGAGCCGGCTCGCCGCCCCCGTTCTGGTGCTCTTCGCGCTCGCTTCCCTCGCGGTACGCCCCGGGGCGGTCGCGGCGGCTCCCTACGAGGAGCTGAGGCTCCGCGCGCGATGACGACCCCGAGCGAGCTGATGACGAAGCGGCAGCGGGTGATGGCGGCGCTCGGGGGACACGCGGTCGACCGCGTCCCCCTCGCGTTCTGGCTGCACAACTTCGCAACCGAGAACTCGGCCAAGGGCCTGGCCGACGAGACGCTCCGGCTCGCGCGGGCCTTCGACTGGGATTTCCTCAAGCCGCAATCGCGCGCGCAGTGCTTCGCGGAGACGTGGGGGCTGACCTACGCTCCCTCGGGCGAGAAGGCGAAGCCCTACACGGTCACCCACGCACCGGTGGCCGTCGCCGACGACCTCGCGCGGCTGCCCGCGGCCGACCCGCGCGCGGGCGCGCTCGGCGAGCAACTCGAGGCGCTCCGGCTCATCCGCGCCGCGGTCGGTCCCGGCGTGCCGATCATCTGGACGGTGTTCGCGCCGCCCATGATCCTGCCCATGCTGGCCCGGGGCGGTCGCGACCAGGCACTGGCCTTCCTCCGCGAGGCCCCGCGCGAGACCGCCCGCGCCTTCGACGCGATGGCCGAGACGCTCGGCGAGTACGCGCGGCTCTGTGTAGAGGCGGGGGCCGACGGCCTCTTCTACGCCACCAATGTGGCCACGCGGGCGCTCATGAGCGCGGAGGAGTGCCGGCGCTGGCAGCGACCGTGGGACCTGCGCATCCTCAAGGCGGTCGAGAGCGCGCCGTTCAACCTGCTCCACGTGTGCGGGACCGGCATCCACCTGGAGGAGTTCGCCGACTATCCGGTCACCGCGCTGAGCTTCGCCACCGTCCCCGGGAATCCCAGCCTCGCCGCCGCGCACGCCCGGACCGGCCGCGCGGTGGTGGGCGGGCTCCCGGCCAAGCCGGAGATCGCCGGGCTCACCGAGGCCGTGCTCGTCGCGCGCGTGGCCGCGGCCACCCGCGAGATGAGCGGCCGCCATCTCCTGCTCGGGCCCGACTGCTCGATCAATCCGGATACCCCGGAGCGGTTGCTGCACGCGGTCGGCGCGGCGGTCCGGGGCGGCGCGTCCTAGGGGGCTGGAAGGCCCGGTAGCGCTGTGGTAGCATCCCCGCCACACCATCTCCTTCGCAGGAGGCGGGCATGGCTCCAGACATCGGCAAGATTCGCAACGTTGCGTTCGTCGGCCATGGCGGGGTAGGGAAGACCTCCCTGGTCGAATCCATTCTGTTCGGCTGCGGGGCCACCACCCGCCTCGGCCGAGTCGACGACGGGACCACCACGACCGACTTCGATCCCGACGAGATCAAGCGCAAGATCTCGCTGAACACCGCGGTGGCCTTCTGCGACCACAAGGGCCACCGGCTGAACCTGATCGACACGCCCGGGTACGGCGACTTCGTCGCGGACGCCCGCGCGGGCCTGCGGGTGGCCGGCGCCGCGGTAGTGGTTGTCGACGCGGTGGCCGGCGTTCAGGTGCAGACCGAGAAGGTCTGGAAGTTCGCCAACGAGTACAACCTGCCGCGCGCGATCGTGGTCAACCGGCTTGACCGCGAGCGCGCGGATTTCTTCCGAACGCTCGAATCGCTGCAGAAGCGGCTCAAGGGCCGGCTGGTCCCGCTGCAGCTGCCGATCGGCACCGAGGGCGCCTTCAGCGGCGTGGTCGACCTGATCGCGATGCGGGCTCTCGTCTGGGCCGACGGCAAGATGAAGGACGCCGACATCCCCGCCGATCTGGCGGACAGCGCCAAGGAATACCGAGAGAAGCTGGCCGAGGCCGCCGCCGAGACCGACGACGAGCTGCTCGGCAAGTACCTCGAGGAGGGCTCGATCGGCGAGGCCGAGATGCTGGAGGCGCTCCGCCGGGCCATCACCTCGGGCGGCGTCGTGCCGGTGCTCTGCGCGTCGGCCACCCGCGGCATCGGGGTCGCGCCGCTGCTCGACCTGATCGCGAAGGAGTTCCCGTCACCGATCGATCAGGGCCCGGTCGAGGGCACCGACCCCCGCTCCAAGGCGACGGTCCAGCGAGCGCCCGACCCCAAGGCGCCGCTCTGCGCGCTGGTCTTCAAGACCATCTCCGACCCGCACGTGGGCAAGCTGTCGGTCTTCCGAGTCTACTCGGGCACGCTGCGCTCCGACAGCCAGATCTACAACGCCAGCCGCGACAGTCGCGAGCGCATCGGCCACCTCGGCTGGCTCTTCGGCAAGACCCAGAAGCCGGTGGAGGCCCTCGGGCCCGGCGAGATCGGGGTGGTGGCCAAGCTCAAGGACACGCTCACCGGCGACACGCTGTGCGACGAGGGGAGCCCGGTCGGACTGCCCGGCATCGCGTTCCCGGAACCGGCCATCTCGTTCGCGATCCAGCCGAAGACGCGCGGGGACGAGGACAAGATCTCGACTGCGCTGCACCGGATGGCGGAGGAGGATCCGACGCTACACCATCACTACGATCCCGAGACCAAGCAGCTGCTCGTCTCGGGCATGGGCCAGCTCCACGTGGAGGTGGTGGTGGAGCGCATGAAGCGCAAGTACAACGTCGACGTCTCGCTGCTGCCGCCGCGCATCCCCTACAAGGAGACGGTGAAGGGGCGGGCCGAGGTGCAGGGCAAGTACAAGAAGCAGACCGGTGGGCGCGGGCAGTACGGCGATACCTGGCTGCGCATCGAGCCTCTGACCCGCGGCGGCGGCTTCGAGTTCGTGGACGACATCTTCGGGGGCGCCATCCCCCGGAACTTCATCCCCTCGGTGGAGAAGGGCGTCCGCGACTGCATGAAGCGCGGCATCCTGGCCGGCTACCCGGTAGTGGACCTGAAGGTCACGCTCTACGACGGCTCCTACCACGACGTGGACTCCTCGGACATGGCCTTCCAGATCGCCGCGTCGATGGGACTGCAGAAGGGGTTCATGGAGGCCAAGCCGTGCCTGCTGGAGCCGGTCATGAACGTCGAGATCACCGCTCCGTCGGAGGGCGCGGGCGACGTCATCGGCGACATGAACGGCCGGCGCGGCCGCATCGTCGGCATGGAGCCCGACGGCGACGTGGTGTCGGTGCGCGCCCAGGTGCCGATGTCGGAGATGCTCACCTACGAGTCGACGCTTCGCTCGATGACGGGCGGCCGCGGCGGCTACTCGATGGAGTTCTCGCACTACGAAGAGGTGCCGAGCCAGCTCGCCGAGAAGGTGGTCGCCGCCTACCGGGCCGAGAAGGACAAGCACTAGCCCCGCCCAGCCCGGCGGGGCGTGGTCGGCCCCATGCTCGTCACCCACATCGAGTGCACAGTGTGCGGCCACCGCCACCGGCCAGACGGCCTCCTGACGGTGTGCGCCACGTGTGGCCAGATGCTCGCGGTGCGCTACGATCTGGCCCGCGCTGCCGCCGTCGTGACCAAGGACACGCTCGCCCGCCGCCCGCCCGGGATGTACCGCTTCCGCGAGCTGCTCCCGCTGGCCGCCGGGGAGGAGCCGGTCACGCTCGGGGAAGGGGGGACGCCCCTGCTCGAGCTGCCGCGCCTCGCCGCGCACCTGGGCCTGCGCCGCCTGTGGGCCAAGGACGAGGGCCAGAACCCGACCGGCACCTTCAAGGCGCGCGGCCTCGGCATGGCCATCACGCGGGCGCGCACGCTCGGGGTGAAGGGGTTGATGATCCCGTCGGCGGGCAACGCCGGCGGCGCCGCCGCGGTATACGGCGCCCGCGCCGGCATCCCGGTGGCCGTGGTGGTCCCGCGGGACACGCCGGAGGCCGCGGTGGCCGAGGCCGCGCTCGCGGGGGCCCACGTCTTCACCGTCGATGGCACCATCGCCGATGCGGGTCGGATCATCGCCGCGGTCGCCCCCGAGCTCGGCTGGTTCGACATGGCCACGCTCAAGGAGCCCTACCGCCTCGAGGGCAAGAAGACGATGGGGCTCGAGCTCGCCGAGCAGCTCGGGTGGGACGCTCCGGACGTGCTCGTCTATCCCACCGGCGGTGGCACCGGGCTGGTCGGCATCTGGAAGGCGTACGAGGAGCTCACCGCGATGGGCTGGGTCACGGCCGCGCAGCCGCGCTTCATCGCGGTGCAGGCGGAGGGCTGCGCCCCGCTGGTCTCCGCCTGGGAGGACAAGGCCGAGACCACGACGCCCGTCGAGCGGCCCTTCACCAACGCGCCGGGCCTCCGCGTTCCCGGGCCATTCGCGGGCCGCCAGATGCTGCGTATCCTCCGAGAGACCGGCGGCCGCCCGTGGGCGGTGAGCGAGCAGGCCATCGTGGACGCGCAGCGGCTGATGGCGAGGGTCGAAGGAATCTGGACCGCGCCCGAGGCAGCAGCCACTTTCGCGGCGCTGGCTCAGATGAAGGACGAGGGCTCGATCACGGCTTCGACTCGTGTGGTGCTGATCCTGACCGGGGCCGGGATCAAGTACCCGCCGCCCTCGTCACCCCCCCCGATCCACCTCGATGGAGATCGGGAGCAGATGGCAGCGCGCCTGAAGGCCGCCATCCGCTCGTAATTTCCTTGACAGGGCCGCGCGCCGGTTTGTAGGTTCTCCGCGATCCCGGTCAAGAATTGAGACATTCCCTACCTTCGGAGGGGGAGGAAGCAATAGGCGCCGTCACTCGCAGGGCGTTCCTGAGGACGACTGCGCTGGGCCTCGGCACGCTGGCCGGCGGCGCCGTCGCCGGCTGCGCAGCGTCGATGAAGGGCGACGTCGCCCCCAAGAGCGGACCGCGGGTGGTGGTGATCGGCGGCGGCTGGGGCGGGGCGACGGCGGCCAAGTACGTGCGCCTGTACGACCCCAAGATCGAGGTCGTCCTGATCGAGCCGAACCGCCAGTTCATCTCCTGCCCGTTCAGCAACCTGGTCCTGGCCGGGGTGCGCACGATCGACTCGCTGACCATGGGCTACGACGGTCTGCGCAAGCACGGGGTGTGGATCATCCACGACACCGCGACCGCCATCGAGCCCGACCAGAAGCGGGTCCGGATCGGGGAGGGCTACCTGCAGTACGACCGCCTGGTGGTCTCGCCCGGCGTGGACTTCCAGTGGGAGCAGGTGGAAGGCCTCGCGCAGAACCAGGACAAGGTCCTGCACGCGTGGAAGGCCGGACCCCAGACGGTGCAGCTCGCGCAGCAGCTGGCCGCGATGCCGGACGGCGGAGTCTTCGTGCTGAGCATCCCGCTCGCCGCGTACCGCTGTCCGCCCGGCCCCTACGAGCGCACCTCCATGGTGGCCTGGTATCTCAAGACGAACAAGCCCCGGTCCAAGCTGATCGTGCTCGACGCCAACCAGAACATCATCTCGAAGACCGCCCTGTTCCGCGCCGCGTGGCAGGCCTACCCGAACATCGACTACCGGCCGGCCAGCCGGGTGATCGGCGTGGACCCGGGGGCGCGCGAGGTCAGGACCGAGTTCGACAAGATCCGCTACGACGTGGTGAACGTGATCCCGCCCCAGCGGGCGGGCGCCATCGCGGTGCAGGCGGACCTGGTGGGCGGCGACAAGCGCTGGTGCGAGGTCAACCACGTCACCTACGAATCGGTGAAGCAGCCGGGGATCCATGTGATCGGCGACGCCACCATCGGCCTGCCGGTGCCGAAGTCGGGCAACGTGGCCAACGCCATGGGCAAGATCACCGCGGCGTGCGTGGTGAGCCTGATCAATGGTGCGGCGCCGCCCGTGCTGCCGCCGGGCAACACCTGCTACAGCTGGGTGAGTGACCGCGAGGCCATCGCGGTAGTCAACGCCTACAAGATCGAGAACGGCAAGGTCGTGCAGATCGAGCAGAAGCTGACCCCGGCGCAGAGCCCGCTGGTGGCCCAGCGGGCGATCGGCTGGACCCAGTCCATCTGGGCGGACGTCCTCGCATGAGCGCCGCCGGCCTGGCGATCCCCGACGGGCTCAGGAGAACCCTCGTCATGCATCTCGCGCTGGCCATCGTCGGCGGGCTCGTGCCCGCGCTCTCGTGGATCGCCGCCGAGGCCGCCGGGCCGCTGGACGAGCGGGGCGCGCTCAAGGCGGTCACCTGCTCGGCCTGCCACGGCGCCGCCGGCAACAGTCGCTCCGAGGCCATGCCGATCATCGCCGGCCTCGACCAGGTCTACTTCAAGAAGCAGATCGAGGCCTACGCTGCGGGCAAGCGGCCCTCCCCGGAGATGGAGCCCTACGCCAAGCAGGTGCTCGAACTGGGCGTCGACGATGTCGCGATCTACTTCTCCTCCCGTCCGCGCCAGGCCACACCGGTCCCGTCGCCCGCGGAGGCCATCGCGCGCGGGCGCAGCGCGGCCGCTCCGTGTACGGTCTGCCACGGCCCGCAGGGGCAGGGCGACCCGGCCAAGCTGATCCCGAGCCTGGCCGGCCAGGCCCCCGGTTACCTGCGCGAGCAGATGCTCCTGTTCAAGCAGGACCGCCGCAATCCGGGCGACCCGACCCTGGCCGCGCTGAAGGCGCTCATGAAGACGATCCCGGACGAGTCCTTCGCCGACCTGGCCGCCTACTACTCGAGCCTCCGCTAGCCCGACTCGCGCTATCATGGTGACTCCCATGGGCCACCATGAAGGAGGAGCGGCGGGGTCGTCCGCGTGACGGTCGCCTTTCCGCTCGTCCTCTTCGGCCTCGCATTCTGCGGGGCGTTCGTCTCGGGCCTGGTCGGAGTGGGTGGAGCCATCGTGATGATCCCGCTGCTCTACTACGTGCCGCCGCTCCTGGGCGCCGGTGAACTGCCCATCATGGAAGTGGCCGGCCTGAGCATGACCCAGGTCCTCGCCGCCTCCGTGGTCGGCACCTGGAGCCACGGCCGGCATGCGCTCGTCCACCGGCGCCTGGCCCTGATCGGGGGGCCGGCGATGGCGACGGGCGCCCTGCTCGGCGCGCTGCTGTCCTCTCACTTCTCGGGCCGCGCGCTGCTCACGACGTTCGCCCTCATGGCAACGGTGGCGCTGCCGCTCATGTTCGTCTCCCCGGCGGGCCCGGCGCGTGGCCACGGCGATCCGGCGGGGGTCCCGATCAATCGCTCGACCGCGATCGGGCTGCCGGGTCTCATCGGGCTCGTGGCCGGCATCGTGGGCGCGGGCGGCGCCTTCCTGCTGGTGCCGGTCATGGTCGGAGTCATGCGGATCCCGATGCGGGTCAGCATCGGCACCTCGCTCGCGATGGTGGGGATGTCGGCGATCGCCGGCTTCCTGGGCAAGGCGCTCACCGGCCAGGTGCCGCTCTGGCCCGCGGCCAGCGTGGTGCTCGGCTCGCTCAGCGGCGCACCGCTCGGTGGACGGGTGAGCCGGCGTGTGCCGGTGTCGGTCCTGCGCGCGGTGCTCGCGGGGATCATCGCGCTCGTCATGCTGCGCGTCTGGCACGACGTGGTGACGCACTAGCCATGCGCTACGGCTTCGTGATCGATCAGCGGAAGTGCATCGGGTGTCACGCCTGCACGGTGGCGTGCAAGGAGGAGAACCAGGTCCCGCTCGGGGTCAATCGCACGTGGGTGAAGTACATCGAGAAGGGTGTGTTCCCGGACACCCGCCGCTACTTCTCGGTGATGCGCTGCAACCACTGCGACAACGCGCCCTGCGTGACCATCTGCCCCACGGTGGCGCTCTACCGCCGGCCCGACGGCATCGTGGACTTCGACGGCGAGCGGTGCATCGGCTGCAAGTCGTGCATGCAGGCCTGTCCCTACGACGCCCTCTACATCGATCCGGATACGAAGACCGCGGCGAAGTGTCACTACTGCGCCCACCGCGTCGAGGTCGGTCTCGAGCCGGCCTGTGTCGTGGTGTGCCCGGTCCAGGCCATCGTGCCCGGCGACCTCGACGATCCTCACAGCCCGATCGCCCGGCTGGTGGCCTCCCAGCAGACCCAGGTGCGCAAGCCGGAGCAGGGCACCCGGCCGAAGCTCTTCTACCTGGGCGCGGAGTCGGCGGCGCTGACGCCCGATATGCACGAGCGGCGCGGCGGCTACGTCTTTTCGCAGGTCGGCAGCATCCCGAGCCCGGGCCAGCCGAACCGCCCGCTCGCCCCGGCGGTCGCAGGGTCGAGCGCGCCGGCCACGTCCGTGACCGACGGAATGGATCTGCTCGCGCTGGCCCGCACCGTGTACGATGTCGCACATCCGGAGCGGCCCTGGGGGTGGAAAGTCTCGACGTACCTGTGGACGAAGTCCATCGCGGCCGGCGCGCTCCTGGTGGCGTCCCTCGGCGTCGCCGCCGGGTTCCTCGCCGCCGACGCGCTCACCGCGCTCGTGGCGCCGGGCATCGGGCTTCTGTTCTTGCTGCTCACGAGCCTGCTGCTCGTGCTCGATCTCAAGCGCCCGGAGCGATTCCTCTACGTGATCTTCAAGCCAAACCCGCGCTCGTGGCTCGTGCTGGGCGGCTTCATCCTGTTCGCGGCCGGGCTGCTCGGCACCCTCTGGCTGCTCGCGGGAGTCGTCTCGAACATGGCCGCGCTGCACCTGTTGGCCTGGCCGGTGGCGGTGGTCGCCGCCGCCACCGCCGGCTACAGCGCGTTCCTGTTCGGACAGGCGGAGGGCCGGGACTTCTGGCAGAGCCCGCTGCTGCTGCCGCACCTGCTGGTGGCCGCCCTGGTCGCGGGCTCCGCGAGCCTGCTGCTCGCGGCGCGGGCGCTCGGCAGCGCGTCGATCGTCGCGGGCGGTCTCGGGCTCGTGCTCTGGGGCTCGCTGCTGGTCAGCGCGCTCGTGCTCTTCGCCGAGCTGTTCACCTCGCACGCCACCCAGGACGCGACCCGCGCGGCCCGGCTGCTCACCCACGGGCGGCTGCGGGTTCCGCTCTGGGGCGGCGTGATCGGGGCGGGCATCGCGCTGCCGCTCGTGCTCCTGCTGAGCGCCTCGGTGCCCTTCGGCTCCGAGCTGGCCGCCGCGCTCGCGCTCGGTGGTCTGTGGCTGTGGGAAGATCTGTGGGTCCGCGCGGGCCAGATGATCCCGCTCTCCTAGAAAGGGGTCACGTCTTGCACAACGACAGACGGGGTCAGGTCTTGCATTACGACATTTCCAGCCCGCGCGGCATCGTCTCCCGGGAGCAAATGTCGTAATGCAAGACCTGACCCCGCCGGAGCCGCTGCACCCGGTGGCGCGGACGCTGGCGCCGCCCGCGTCCGGTCTCGAGCGCTTCCCGCCCGTCGCGCGCTGGGACGACTGGGAGGAGTTCGATCCCAAGGCGTGGCCGCGCAAGGTCAAGCGCCGCTTTCAGCTGATCCCCACGATCTGCTTCAACTGCGAGGCGGCCTGCGGGCTGCTCGCCTACGTCGACGCCCAGACGCTCAAGATCCAGAAGTTCGAGGGCAATCCAGTGCACCCGGGCAGTCGCGGCCGCAACTGCGCCAAGGGTCCCGCCACCCTCAACCAGGTCACGGATCCCGAGCGCATCCTGTACCCGCTCCGGCGATCGGGCGGGCGCGGCGAGGGCAAGTGGGAGCGGGTGCCCTGGGACGAGGTGCTCGACGACATCGGGGGGCGGATCCGGAAAGCGCTCGTGGAGGGCCGGCAGAAGGAGGTCATGTATCACCTCGGGCGGCCCGGGCACGAGCTGATCTATCTCCAGCGCGTCTTCCACGCCTGGGGCATCGATGGCCACAACAGCCACACGAACGTCTGCTCGGCCTCCGCGCGAGCGGGCTACGCCTTCTGGCACGGGCTCGACCGACCGTCGCCCGATCACAGCAAGGCGCGCTTCATCCTGCTGCTCTCCTCGCACCTCGAGGCCGGCCACTACTTCAACCCGCACGCCCAGCGCATCATCGACGGCAAGATGGCGGGCGCCAAGATCTGCGTGCTCGACACGCGCCTCAGCAACACCGCGTCGATGGCCGACTACTGGCTCTCTCCGTGGCCCGGCACCGAGGCCGCCCTGCTCCTGGCCATCGCCCACTGCATGCTGCGGGACGGGACGTGGAACCGCGAGTTCGTCCGCCGGTGGGTGAACTGGGAGGAGTACCTGCGCGAGGAGCGACCCGAGCTGCCGGTCACGATGGCTGCGTTCGAGGAGGCGCTGAAGACGCTTTACGCCTCGTTCACCCCCGAGTTCGCGGAGCGCGAGTCGGGGGTGCCGGCCGCGCGCATCGAGGAGGTCGCGCGCGAGGTCGGGCGCGCGGGCACCGCGCTCTCCACCCACGTGTGGCGCAACGCGGCCGCGGGCAACCTCTACGGCTGGCAGGTGGCCCGTGCCCTCGAGCTCGTGGTGGTGCTGGCCGGCGCGGTGGCCACCCCGGGCGGGACGGCGCCCAGCGGCTGGAACAAGGCGGTGCCCAACCCGCCCATGATGCCGCCGCCGGGGAAGATCTGGAGCGAGCTCCTGATGCCGCGCGAGTATCCGCTGGCCTTCTTCGAGATGAGCTTCCTGCTGCCGCACTTCCTGAAGGAAGGCCGCGGCAAGCTCGCGATGTACTTCACGCGGGTCTACAACCCGGTGTGGACCAACCCGGACGGCATGTCGTGGATCGAGATGCTGACCGACGAGGCCAAGGTGGAGCGCCACGCCTGCCTCACCCCCACGTGGAGCGAGACCGCGTGGTTCGCCGACTACGTGCTGCCGATGGGGCACGCCTCCGAGCGCCACGATCTCATGAGCCAGGAGACGCACGCGGCGCGCTGGGTCGGCTTCCGCCAGCCCGTGCTACGGGTGGCCCTCGAGAAGCAGGGGAAGCGCTTCGACCTCACCTGGCAGGCCCACGAAGCGGCGGGGCTGGGCCAGGTGTGGGAGGAGGACGAGTTCTGGATCGAGCTGTCGTGGCGCATCGACCCGGACGGCGCGCTCGGGATCCGCAAGTACTTCGAGTCGCCCTATCGTCCCGGCGAGAAGCTGCGCATCGAGGAATTCTACCGCTGGATCTTCGAGCACAGCGTGCCCGGGCTCCCGGAGGCCGCGCAGCGCGAGGGCCTGGCCCCGCTGGAGTACATGCGCAAGTACGGCGCCTTCCTGGTCCAGAGCGATGTCTACGGGACCCACGAGACCCCGCTGACCGCGAAGGAGCGCGAGGCGGCCGAAGTGAACTCCGCTTCTCATCTCGTCACCAAGAACGGAGCCGCGGTGGGCGTTGAGGTCGACGGCCAGTGGGTGGGCGGCTTCCCCACGCCCTCGCGCAAGCTCGAGTTCTACTCGAGGACGCTCAAGGACTGGAAGTGGCCCGAGCACGCGGTGCCGACATACGCGCGGAGCCACGTGCACTGGCAGGAGATGGACCGCGGCCGCGGGGAGATGGCGCTCCTGCCCACGTTCCGGCTGCCCACCCTGATCCACTCTCGGTCGGGCAACGCCAAGTGGCTCTACGAGATCTCCCACAACAACCCGCTCTGGTTGAATCCGGAGGACGCCGAGCGCTTCGCGGTCAAGACCGGCGATCTGTTGAAGGTGACGACCGAGATCGGTCACTTCGTGGACCGCGTGTGGGTGACCGAGGCGATCCGCCCGGGTGTCCTCGCCTGCTCGCACCATCTCGGGCGGTGGCGACTGTCCGAGCACACCGGAGGCGAGCGCTGGTCGACCGCGCTGGTGTCGCTCGAGCGCCCGGAGCCGGGGCGATGGCGCCTGCGGCACGTGCACGGGATCCGGCCGTTCGAGAGCGGCGATCCCGATTCGAAGCGGGTCTGGTGGGAAGACGCGGGCGTGCACCAGAACCTGACCTTCCCGGTGCATCCCGACCCGGTGAGCGGGCAGCACTGCTGGCACCAGAAGGTGACGGTCAGCCGGCCCGGCCCGGACGACCGCTACGGTGACGTGGTGGTCGACACCAACAAGTCGTTCGAGGTCTATCGCAAGTGGCTGGCGATGGCGCGCCCGGCCCCCGGCCCCGGCGGGCTCCGCCGGCCCATGTGGCTGCCGCGCGCGTTCAAGCCCGATGCTTCCGCCTATCGGCTCGACGGCGCCTAGCCCGTTGACATCGACGCGATCCGGCGCATGCTGGGGGCCATGAGCGGCACCCTCACGCGGCGGGCGTGGCTGAGACTCGCGGCGCTGCTCTCCCTCGGGGTCGGGGCGCGCCCGCGGCCGGCCTGGAGCCAGGGCCGCCTCGCCGACTTGGCGCCCGAAGAGCCCGTCGCGTCGACCATGAAACGGCTCTTCGGCGGTCGGCCCATCAAGGACGGGGCGGCCGTGATCACCATCGAGATGCCGCTGATCGCCGAGGACGGCGGCTCGGTGCCGATCACGATCGACGTCAAGTCGCCGATGACGCCGGACAATCACGTCAAGGCGATCTACATCCTGTCGGAGAAGAACCCGCGCCCGCTCAACGTGAAGGTCAACCTGACTCCGGCGGCCGGCCAGGCCTCGGTGGCCACGAACCTGCGCCTGGCCGACAGCGGTCCGGTTCGCGTGGTCGCCGAGACCAGCGAGGGCTCGCTCTGGACGGCCGCGCGCGAGGTGCGGGTGACCGTGGCCGGCTGCGCGGCCTGAGCCATGGCCGACGTCTCGCGGGTCAAGCTCGCGGTGCCCGGCGGCGTCCGGCGCGGCACGGTGGCGCACCTGCGGGCACTCGTGATCCATCCCCAGGAGCGGGTGGAGCGGCAGGGTGGGCGGTGGGTGGATCGCAACTACCGCTTCGTCAACCGCGTCGTGGTAAGTTACCTCGGCCGCGACATCGTCGAGATCGAGCCGTCGACGTCGGTCAGCGAGAACCCGGCCTTCACGATTCCGTTCCGGGCCACCGAGGCCGGAGTGATCAAGGTGACGTTCTTCGATACGCACGGCGGCAAGTTCGAAGGGGCGGCGGAGGTCAAGCTCACGTGATGGCGCGTCTGCTCGGTGCTCTGCTGATCATCTCTGGGCTCGCGGCGCCCGCTGCCGCGTCGGACGACATCGACCGGCTGCTCCGGGAGCTGAAGCTGATCGCGCTGCCCGGCGAGCGCCCGCCCGCCTTCTCGCTGCCCCGGATCGAGGGGGGCAAGACCTCGCTCGCCGAGCAGAAGGGCAGGGTCGTGCTCGTCTACTTCTGGGCCACGTGGTGCGGCTACTGCCGGCGGGAGCTGCCGGTGGGCGTCGAGAAGGTCGTGCGCGAGCGCAAGGGGCAGCCCTTCACCGTCCTGGCCGTGAGCATCGAGGAGCCGGCGGACCTGGTGGCGGGCTACGCCAAGGGCGCGGGTATCACGTCGCCGATCCTGCTCGACGGCGACGGTGCCGTCGCGCGAGCGTACCGGGTGACCGGCACGCCGACCACCTACCTGATCGGACGCGACGGGCGCCTCGTCGCGCGCGCCGCCGGCACCCGCGAGTGGGACGGCCCGGCCGGTCGCGCCCTGCTCGACGCCCTGGTGGCCGCGCCCGTCAAGTAGGCTCCGGGCGCGCCGACCGATGGCCACCGAGCCCACCGTCGACACGCTCGCCACCGACATCCTGGTGCTGGGCGCGGGTGGCGCCGGCCTCTGCGCGGCGCTGCACGCCGCCGATCGCTCGCCTCACCTCACGGTCACGATCGCGGTGAAGGGCCTGCTCGGCCGCGCCGGCTGCACCCGCATGGTTCAGGGCGGCTACAACGCGGTGCTGGGCGCTCCCGACTCGATCGACGCGCACCTGCTCGATACGCTGCAGGGCGGCGCCTGGATCAACGACCAGGAGCTGGTGTGGACGCTCGTCAACGAGGCGCCCAATCGTGTGCTGGAGCTGGAGGGCCGCTACGGCTGCTTCTTCGACCGGCACCCGGACGGCCGCATCCACCAGAAGCCGTTCGCGGGGCAGAGCCACGACCGCACCATCCACAAGGGTGACCTCACCGGCATCGAGATCATGAACCGCCTGACCGAGCAGGTGTGGCGCCGGCCGTCCATCCGCACGCTCGAGGAGCACCGCGCGGTCGAGCTCCTGCGCGGCGACGGCGGGCAGGTGGGGGGCGCGCTGCTGCTCGACATCCGTCGCGGCACGTTCGTGCTGGTGCGCAGCCGCGCCATCCTGCTCGCGATGGGCGGCGGGCCCACCATGTACAAGGTCATCGCCTGCTCGGCCGACAAGTCCTCGGACGGCATCGCGCTCGCCCTCCGCGTGGGCGTGCGGCTGCGCGACATGGAGATGATCCAGTTCCATCCGACCGGGCTCATCGTGCCCAACTCGCTGATGACCGGCGCCCTGCTCGAGGAAGGTCTGCGCGGGGCGGGGGGCCGCCTCCTGAACGGCCGCGGCGAGCGATTCATGCAGCGCTACGATGCGGCCCGCCTCGAGCGCTCCACCCGCGACCTGGTCGCGCGGGCCTGCTTCACCGAGGTGCAGGAAGGCCGCGGCACGCCCAACGGCGGGGTGTGGATCGACGTCTCGCACCTGGGGGCCGAGGTGGTGGAGAAGAGCTTCCGCGGGATGGTGCGGCGCTGCCGCGACTTCGGGCGCGACCTCGCCCGCGAGCCCGTGGAGGTGGGGCCCACCGCGCACTTCATGATGGGCGGCGTGGTGATCGACCGGGCCTGCCGGACCGACGCGGAGGGCCTCTTCGCGGCCGGCGAGGACACCGGCGGCGTGCACGGAGCCAACCGTCTCGGCGGCAACGGGGTGGCCGAGTCCACCGTGTTCGGCGGCATCGCGGGCGACGTGATGGCGGACTACGTGGTGGGCCGCCTGCTGCCGCAGATCCCGAGCGCGATGGTGGAGGCGGCCGCCGCGGCCACCACCGCGCCGCTCGAGCGCACGGAGAGCGAGAGCCTCTACGCGCTGCAGGCGCGGCTCCGCCAGATCATGTGGGAACACGTGGGGCTGATCCGCTCCGGCGAGGGCCTGAAGGTCGCGCTGGGCGAGGTCGAGGACATCGGCCAGCGCCTCGAGGGGATCGCGATCCGGGGTGGCGGCGCCTACAACCTCGCGTGGCAGGACTGGCTCAATCTGCAGAACCAGGCCACGACCGCCTGGCTGATCGCGCGCAGCGCACTGGAGCGCACCGAGAGCCGCGGCTCGCACTATCGCCGGGACTTCCCGGAGCCCGCGGGCGAGGCGGTCGCGGTCCTCGCCGGGTACGCGGATGGGGCCACTCCCAAGGTCTGGACCGAGCCGGTGCGCTACACGCGGCTCAAGCCGGACGCCGGGCGCGTGTCCGCCACCGTCGACGTCGGCGACTGATGGCGAAGCGGCCGCGGCGGATCCTGCGGCGGCGGTGGGCCACCAGCGAAGGATGGCGCGGGACGCGGGCGGGCATGTGGGCGTGGCTGGTCCAGCGAGCGGCCGCGGTCGCCCTGATCGCGGTGATCGTGCTCCACCTGCGCAATCCGTTCATTCCGGCGGTGCAGGCGGCGCTCCTCGGGCTGATCCTCTTGCACGGGCTGCTCGGCGTGCGCGCGATCCTCCTCGACTTCGGCCTGCCCGTGCGGTGGCATCGCGGCCTGCTGGTGCTGGCCCTGCTGGTCGGCGTCGCGATCTTCGCGGCGTTCTGGGGGTGGCGGTGGTCCTGAAGGTCTTCCGATGGTCGCCGGGCTTCCGCGAGCGGCTCCAGCGCTTCTGGATTCCCGCCAAGGAGGGCATGACCGTCCTCGACGCGCTGGTCGACGCCCAGCGAAGGCTCGATCCCACCCTCGCGTTCCGCTACGCCTGCCGGGTCGGCATGTGCGGCTCCTGCGGCATGGTCGTCAACGGTCGCGAGCGCTGGGCCTGCCGCACGCTGCTCAAGACCCTGAAAACCGGCATCGTCACCGTGCGGCCCCTCTATCACTTCCCGCTCATCCGCGACCTGGTCGTGGACATGGCCCCGCTCGCCGAGCAAACCGCGCGGGTGGGCGGCTCCTTCGTGCCCAAGGACGCGACGCCGGCCGCCGCGCGCATTCCCGCGACCGCGCGCGAGCGGACCCGCATCGATCCGGCGATCGAGTGCATCGGCTGCGGCATGTGCGTGTCGGCGTGCACCATGGTCGCCAACGACCCGCGCTTCCCGGGACCGGCCGCGCTCAACCGGCTCTTCACGCTGCAGCAGGACAGCCGGGACGGCGCCCACGAGGAGCGCGGGGCGGTGATGCTCTCCGAGGACGCGCTGATGCGCTGCCACACCGAGACGAACTGCACCGACGTCTGCCCGATGGGCATCTCGCCCACCGCGTCGATCCTCGCGCTGCGCCGGCGCGCGGTCTGGCGGCTGTTCCGCTGAGGGAGCCCGGGTGAGCCCGCTCCCGCCCGCGGCGGGCTGCCTGTTCTGCCGGATCGCCCGCGGCGAGGAACCGGCCGCGATCGTCCTCGAGGGCCCCGCGGTGGTGGCCTTCCTCGACCACCGGCCGCTCTTCCCGGGCCACTGCCTGGTGGTGCCGCGCGAGCACGTCGACACCCTCGGCGACCTGCCCGCGTCGCTGACCGCGCCGCTCTTCGAGGCGGCCTCCGCGCTGGCGCGGGCGGTGGAGGCGGGCCTGGGGGCCGAGGGCTCCTTCGTGGCCGTGAACAACCGCGTGAGCCAGAGCGTGCCGCACCTGCACGTCCACGTGGTGCCGCGCCGCAAGGGCGACGGCCTGCGCGGCTTCTTCTGGCCGCGCGGCCGCTACGAGTCCGCGGAGGCGATGGAGACCACGCGCCGGCGGCTCGCGAAGGCGGTCGCCGCGTCCGCCTGACGCTCAGCCACCGGCGCGGTGCTCGGCGGGCCTCAACGCCCCCGAGAGATTGCAGGCGCTGTTGATCAGGGCGATGTGGGAGAGGGCCTGCGGGAAGTTGCCGAGCAGCCGGCGAGCGCGCGGGTCGTACTGCTCGGCGAGCAGGCCCACGTCGTTGCGCAGGGAGAGGAGCCGTTCGAAGAGCCGGCGCGCTTCGTCGCGGCGGCCCTGCAGCACCCAGTTGTCCACCAGCCAGAACGAGCAGGCGAGGAAGACGCCCTCGCCGGGCGGCAGGCCGTCCACCCCCGACTCGGTGCTGTAGCGGCGCACGAAGCCGTCGCTGACGAGCTCGCGCTCGATCGCGGCCACCGTCCCGCGCACGCGCGGATCGGTGGGGGGCAGGAAGCCGACCAGCGGGATCATGAGCAGGCTCGCGTCCAGCTGGCGGGAGCCGTAGGCCTGCACGAACGCGTTGCGGCCCGGGTCGAAGCCGTGGCGGCAGACGTCCTCACGGATGGCGTCACGCAGCACGCGCCAGCGATCGCTGGGCGTGCCATCGGAAGAGTGGGCCGAGAGCTTCGCCATGCGGTCGGCCGCGACCCACGCCATCACCTTGGAGTGGGTGAAGTGCTGGCGCGGTCCCCGCACCTCCCAGATGCCCTCGTCCGGCTGGGTCCACACCGTCTCGAGGTGCTCCATGACCTTGGTGATGACGCGCCGACCTTCCGGATCCGGCTCGAGGCCGGCCCGCTGGGCCACGTAGGCCGCGTCCAGCATCTCGCCCCAGACATCCAGCTGAAACTGAGCATGGGCGGCGTTACCGATGCGCACCGGCGCGGAGCCTTCGTAGCCGGGCAGCCACGGTAGCTCGATCTCGGAGAGGCGTCGCTCACCGGCCAGACCGTACATGATCTGCATCTGCTCGGGCGTGCCGGCGAGCGCGCGGATCAGCCATTGCCGCCAGGCCCGCGCCTCGTCGAGATAGCCGCCGAGCACGAGGGCATAGAGCGCGAAGGTCGCGTCACGGACCCAGCAGATGCGGTAGTCCCAGTTACGCACGCCTCCGAGCCGCTCGGGCAGGGAGGTGGTCGGCGCGGCCACGATACCGCCGGTTGGCTCGTGGATCAGCGCCTTGATCGTGACCAGCGAGCGCAGCACCGCCTCGCGGTCGGAGCCCTCGTAGACGGACTGGCCGGCCCAGCGCCGCCACCACGCTTCGGTGTCGCGCACCGCCGCGTCGGGATCGATCGGGTCAGCCGCGGGCAGGTTCGACGGATGCCAGGACAGCGTCACGGACCGGCGCTCGCCCGTGCGCACCGGGAACTCGGCGACGGTGGTGAGACCCTCGCCGCGCAGCGGCAGGTCGGTGGTCACGTCCAGTGCGTCGGGGCCCGCCACCGCGCGGATGCCGCGCGGGGACCGCCTCACCCACGGCACCACCGAGCCGTAGTCGGTGCGGATCACGAGATCCATTCTCATGGGCACCGTCCCGCGCCGGCCGATGACCTGGCGGACGACCACCGGAGGGCCTTCCCGGGGCGGCATGCAGTCCACGACCGTCACCGCGCCCGCTTCGGTCTCGAAGTCGGTCTCCAGCACCAGCGTGGTGTCGCGGTAGCGGCGGGCCGCCGAGCGGATTCCGGGCGGGGCGAGCCGCCAGTGGCCGTGCCTGGGCTCGCCCAGCAGCGCGGCGAAGCAGGCGCCGGAGTCGAAGCGCGGCATGCAGAGCCAGTCGATGGAGCCCGAGCGCGAGACCAGCGCGGCGGTCTCGCCGTCACCGATCAGGGCGTAGTCCTCGATGGGGTCGGACATGGCGTCGGCGGGGGCCTTCCCTTGACCTCCCTCGGGCGTCATGTTAGCGTAATTTCGGCTTTTACCTGGTCGCCTCCTGCCTCTCACCGGGTGGGAGGCGATACGTATGTGTGCGGTCTGCCGGACCGGTGAGGGCCCGGGGCGCCGCCCGCTCGGTGAGATCAATCGGAGGAGGCCCACCCATGGCGGTTGACCAGATCAAGCGGCTGTACGAATCCATGCCCGGCAAGCTCGAACAAGCGCGCCGGCGCTTCGGCCGCCCGCTCACCCTGGCCGAGAAGATCCTGGTCGCCCACTCCGACGACTTCGCCAGGCAGGAGTGGAGCCGCGGGAAGGCCCAGCTGCGGCTGCGGGTCGACCGGGTCGCGCTGCAGGACGCGACCGGTCAGATGGCGCTGCTGCAGTTCATGCAGGCGGGCAAGAAGCAGGTCGCGGTCCCGAGCACGGTGCACTGCGATCACCTCATCCGCGCGGAGAGCGGCGCCGCGGAGGACATGCAGCGCGCGATCAGCGAGAACCGGGAGGTCTACGACTTCCTCCACTCGACCTCGAAGAAGTACGGCATCGGCTTCTGGAAGCCCGGCGCCGGGATCATCCACCAGGTGGTGCTCGAGAATTACGCCTTCCCGGGCGGCCTCATGATCGGCGCGGATTCTCACACGCCCAACGCCGGCGGTCTTGGCATGGCGGCCATCGGGGTGGGCGGGGCCGACTGCGGCGAGGCGATGGCGGGTCTGGCATGGGAAGTCCTCGATCCGAAGCTGATCGGCGTCCATCTCACCGGCAAGCTCGCGGGCTGGAGCTCTCCCAAGGACGTCATCACCTATCTCTGCGGGCTCCTCACCGTCAAGGGTGGAACCAACAAGATCATCGAGTACTTCGGGCCGGGCGCCGAGTCGATCAGCGCCACCGGCAAGGGCACCATCTGCAACATGGGCGCCGAGCTCGGCGCCACCACCTCGCTCTTCCACTTCGACGACCGGATGGCCGCCTACCTGCGCGCCACCGACCGCGCCGACATCGCGCGGCTGGCCGAGCAGCACCGCCAGCACCTGGTGGCCGATCCCGAGGTGATCCGCGACCCGCGGAAGTTCTACGACGAGGTGGTCGAGATCAACCTCTCCGAGCTCGAGCCGCACATCGTGGGCCCGCACTCGCCAGACCGGGCGCGGCCCATCTCCAAGCTCGCGGCCGAGGTCAAGAAGGAAGGCTGGCCCGCCGCGATCAAGCAGGCGCTGATCGGCTCCTGCACCAACTCGTCCTACGAGGACATGCGCCGGGCCGCTCACATCGCGACGCAGGCCCTCCGGGCCGGCATCAAGGCCAAGACCCCGTTCCTGGTGACGCCGGGCTCGGAGCGCATCTACCAGACCATCAAGCGCGACGGGATCATGGACACCTTCCAGAAGATCGGGGGCACCGTGCTCGCCAACGCGTGCGGGCCGTGCATCGGGCAGTGGAAGCGCAGCGACGTGAGCCGCGAGGAGACCAACACGATCGTCTCCTCGTTCAACCGGAACTTCCCGGGCCGCAACGACGGCAGCGCCTCCACCCTGTCGTTCCTGACCAGCCCCGAGATCGTCACCGCGCTGGCCTTCGGGGGCACGCTCGAGTTCGACCCGGTACACGGGACGATTCCCGGGCCCGACGGCAAGCCCTTCCGCTTCACCGCGCCGGAGGGCGAGGAGCTGCCCGCCCAGGGCTTCGCGGGCGGCGACGCGGGCTTCGAGGCGCCCGCCGCGGACGGCGAGAGCGTGCAGATCGTCATTGCACCCAACAGCGAGCGGCTGCAGCTGCTGCAGCCGTTCGCGCGCTGGGATGGGCGCGACTTCGGTGAGCTCCCCATCTTGGTGAAGACCAAGGGCAAGACGACGACCGACCACATCTCGCCGGCGGGCGCCTGGCTGCGCTTCCGCGGGCACCTCGATCGCATCAGCGACAACATGTTCCTGGGCGCGGTCAACGCCTTCACCGGGGAGGCCGGCAAGGGCGTCAACCCGATCACCGGGGAGGCGGGCAAGACCTTCTCCCAGATCGCCCGCGACCTCAAGGCCAAGGGCGTGGGCTGGATCGTGGTCGGCGACGAGAACTACGGCGAGGGGTCGAGCCGCGAGCATGCCGCGATGTCGCCGCGCTACCTCGGGTGCAAGGTCGTCATCGTGAAGAGCTTTGCGCGGATTCACGAGACCAACCTCAAGAAGCAGGGGATCCTGCCCCTGACCTTCGCCAAGACCGGCGACTACGACCTCTTCGAGCAGGCGGACCGCGTCAGCGTGCGCGGGCTCGTCGCGCTGACACCCGGCAAGCCGGTGGAGGTGGTCATCCACAAGCCGGGCGGCAAGACGGTCAGTGTCCAGTGCCTGCACACGATGACCGATGAGCAGATCGGGTGGTTCAAGGCGGGCTCAGCCTTGAACGCCCTCACATAACCTCGAGCAAGAGGAGAGGGTCCAATGGCGGCCTCGAGAGTCAAGATTCCGGCGGGCGAGAAGATCACGATCAGCCACGGCAAGCTGCAGGTGCCCGATCATCCGATCGTTGCCTTCATCGAGGGCGACGGGGTCGGACCCGATATCTGGGCCGCGTCCGTCCGCGTCCTGGACGCGGCGGTGGCCCAGTCCTACAAGGGGCGGCGGAAGATCTCGTGGGCCGAGGTGTACGCGGGAGAGAAGGCGCAGACCGCGTACGGGAAGGACTGCCCGCCGAACCTGCTGCCGCAGGAGACCCTCGACGTCATCCGCGAGTACCTGGTCGCCATCAAGGGCCCGCTGACCACCCCGGTGGGCGAGGGCTTCCGCTCGCTCAACGTGACGTTGCGCCAGGAGTTGGATCTGTACGTGTGCCTCCGGCCGGTGCGCTGGTTCAAGGGCGTGCCGTCGCCGGTGAAGCGCCCCGAGAAGATCGACATGGTGATCTTCCGCGAGAATACCGAGGACATCTACGCCGGCATCGAGTGGGAGCAGGGGACGCCGGAGGCGAAGAAGGTGGTCGAGTTCCTCCAGAAGGAGATGGGCGTCAAGAAGATCCGCTTCCCGGCCACTTCCTCGATCGGCATCAAGCCGGTCTCGAAGGAAGGGTCGGAGCGGCTGATCCGGGCGGCCATGCGCTACGCGGTCGAGAACGGCCGCCGCAACGTGACCCTCGTCCACAAGGGCAACATCCAGAAGTACACCGAAGGCATGTTCATGAAGTGGGGCTACGCGCTGGCCAAGCGCGAGTTCTCGGACCGGTTGGTGTCCTGGGACGACTGCGGCGGCAAGCCGCCGGCCGGGAAGATCCTGGTCAAGGACGCCATCACCGACGCGTTCCTGCAGCAGATCCTCACGCGGCCGGACGAGTTCGACGTGATCCCGTGCTGCAACCTGACCGGCGACCTGATCTCGGACGCGCTGGCCGCGCAGGTGGGCGGTATCGGCATCGCGCCCGGCGCCAACATCAACTACGACACCGGGCACGCGCTCTTCGAGGCGACCCACGGCACCGCCCCCAAGTACACGGGCCAGGACAAGGTCAATCCCGGCTCGGTCATCCTCTCCGGCGAGATGATGCTGCGCTACATGGGATGGAACGAGGCGGCGGACCGGATCATCGCGGGCATCGAGAAGACCATCGGGCAGAAGGTGGTGACCTACGACCTGGCCCGCCTGATGGACGGGGCCAAGGAAGTGAAGTGCTCGGAGTTCGGCACCGCCATCGTCAAGAACATGGAGTCCATGTGATGACAGCGCGACCGAAGATCTCCGTCATCGGCGCCGGCAACGTCGGTGCCTCGGTCGCGCAGTACACGGTCGAGAAGGAGCTGGGCGACGTGGTCCTGGTCGACGTGGTCGAGGGCATCCCGCAAGGGAAGGCTCTCGACCTGGCCCAGGCCGGGCCCGTCCACGGCTACGACTCCCGCCTGATCGGCAGCAACGGCTACGACGAGACGGCGGACTCGGACATCGTGGTGATCACCGCCGGCCTCGCCCGCAAGCCGGGCATGACCCGCGACGACCTACTCCTCAAGAACGCGGAGATCGTAGGCTCGGTGGTAGAGCAGGTGGTGAAGCGGTCGAAGAACGCGATCCTGATCCTGGTCACCAACCCGCTCGACGCCATGGTCCAGCTCGCCTGGAACAAGTCGGGGTTCCCGGCCGAGCGGGTCATCGGCATGGCCGGCGTGCTCGATTCCGCGCGGTTCCGCACCTTCATCGCCCAGGAGCTGGCGGTGTCGGTGGAGAACGTGACCGCGTTCGTGCTGGGCGGCCACGGCGACACGATGGTGCCGCTGCCGCGTTACTCGACGGTGGCGGGCATCCCGATCACCGATCTCTTGCCGCCCGACCGGATCCAGGCCCTGGTCACTCGCACCGCCAACGGCGGGGCCGAGATCGTGGCCTTCCTCAAGTCGGGCAGCGCGTACTACGCCCCCGCCGCTTCCGCGGTCGAGATGGTGGAGGCGATCCTGAAGGACAAGAAGAAGATCCTGCCCTGCGCGGCCTACCTGAACGGGCAATACGGCACGAAGGGCCTCTACGTGGGCGTCCCCGTGAAGCTCGGGCGAAAGGGTGTGGAGCAGATCATCGAGATCAAGCTCCAGAAGGACGAACAGGCCGCCTTCGACAAGTCGGCGGCCGCGGTCCGGGAGCTCGTGGACAAGCTCAAGCTATGAAGCCGATCCGGGAAGGCTGCCCGAAGTAGGCCATGCGCGAGATCCACGTCTCCTCGATCGTCGACGCGGTGAAGAAGCTCTGCATGGAGGCGAACTACTCCCTCGAGCCGGACATGCTGCGGGCCTTCGCGGGCGCGCTCGAGAAGGAGCGGTCGCCGGCCGGGCGCCAGGTGCTCCAGATCCTCCAGCAGAACGCCGAGCTGGCCCGCACCAGGAAGATCCCGTACTGCCAGGACACCGGCTTCGTGGTCTGCTTCCTCGAGCTGGGACAGGACGTGCACGTCACCGGCGGCGGTCTCTACGACGCGATCAACGATGGCGTGAGCCAGGGCTACCGGGAGGGCTACCTCCGCGCCTCGATCGTCCGCTCGCCCTTCGACCGTGTGAACACCGGCGACAACACGCCGGCGGTGATCCACCTGGACGTGGTGGCGGGCGCGGCGCTCAAGATCCAGATCATGGCCAAGGGGGGCGGCTGTGAGAACCGCTCCAAGTACAAGATGCTGACCCCGGCCGAGGGGGTGGACGGCGTGAAGGAGTGGATCCTCGAGTGCATCCGCACCGCGGGTCCCGACGCCTGCCCGCCGCTGATCGCGGGGGTGGGCGTGGGGGGTACCTTCGAGCAGGCCGCGCGGCTCAGCAAGAAGGCCCTCTTCCGCGAGCTGGGCGCGCCCAATCCGAATCCGGACGTTGCCGCGGTGGAGCGCGAGGTGCTCGAGCGCGCCAACCGCCTCGGCATCGGGCCCCAGGGCTACGGCGGCGACACCACCGCGTTCGGCGTCCACATCCTCACGTACCCCTGCCACATCACGAGCCTGCCGGTCGCGGTGACGATCGAGTGCCACGCCCACCGCCACAAAGAGGTGACGCTGTGAGCCGGCACGGGATGGGGTCAGGGCGATGATCACCGTAGGGGCCGACGGAATCAAGGAGGTCACGCCGCCGCTGAGCGACGCCGACGCGGAGTCGCTGAAGGCGGGCGACCGCGTGCGCATCACCGGGGTGATGTACACCGCGCGTGACGCGGCCCACGCCCGGCTCCTGCCCCTGATCGACGCGGGCAAGCCGCTGCCGATCGACGTGCGGGGCCAGATCATCTACTACACCGGGCCCTCGCCGGCGCGGCCCGGTCAGGTGGTGGGTTCCATCGGCCCGACCACCGGCGGGCGCATGGACAAGTTCACCCCGAAGCTGCTCGCGCTGGGGCTCAAGGGCACGCTCGGCAAGGGCGCGCGCTCGCAGCCGGTCAAGGACGCGCTCTGCCAGCACAAGGCGGTCTACTTCGGCGCCATCGGCGGCGCGGGGGCGGTGCTGTCGGGCTTCGTGAAGGAGCTCGAGGTGGTGGCGTACGAGGATCTCGGCACGGAGGCCATCCGGCGGCTCGAGGTGGCCGGCTTCCCCGCCATCGTGGTCAACGACTGCCACGGCGGCGATCTCTATCAGGACGGCATGAAGGCCTACGCGAAGGGGGAGTCATGAACGGCGCAACGGTGCAGAGGCAGGGCGGACGCATCCTCGGTGAAGCGCGGCCGCCGATCGCGGCCGCGCACCTGCGGACGGATTCGTGGTGGGCGCTTCCGCTCACGGTGGTGGTGGTCCTGCTGTCCTTCATCGTCTACTCCACGTGGGCCGCGTTCCAGAACGCCCACTACTTCGCAGACCCGTATCTGTCGCCCTTCTACTCACCCTGCCTCACCAAGGCGTGCCTGCACCACAGCTTCGGCGGGTGGACGCTGCCCGACTTCACGTTCCCGATCATCGGGGTGGTGTCGCCCGCGTTCCTCATCCTGGGGGGCCCTGGCCTCTTCCGCCTGAGCTGCTACTACTACCGCAAGGCCTACTACCGCTCCTTCTGGCTGGCCCCCGCGGCCTGCGCGGTGCGGGACGTCAAGTCGGGCTACAGCGGCGAGACCCGCTTTCCGCTCATCCTGCAAAACTTCCACCGCTACACCTGGTACGTGGCGGTGCTCTTCATCGTGATGCTGACCTGGGACGCGATCCTCGCCTTCCGCTTCAAGGACGGCTTCGGGATCGGGGTCGGCACCATCGTGATGTGGATCAACGTGCTGTTCCTGGCCGGCTACACCTTCTCCTGCCACTCCTGCCGGCACGTCTGCGGCGGGGTGGTGGACGTGTTCTCCAAGGCGCCGGTGCGGTACTCCCTGTGGCGCGGGATCACCCGGCTCAACGAGCGGCACCCCGTCTTCGCCTGGCTGTCCCTGTTCAGCGTGGGGTTGACGGATCTCTACATCCGGCTCGTCTCCATGGGGATCATCCGCGACTGGAGGATTATCTGATGGCGACCACGGACTACGAGACACACGAGCACGACGTCCTGGTGATCGGCGCGGGCGGCGCCGGCCTGCGCGCGGCCATCGAGGCGGCGGCCCAGGGCGCGTCGGTGGGGCTCGTCTGCAAGTCGCTCCTCGGCAAGGCCCACACCGTCATGGCCGAGGGCGGCATCGCGGCCGCCATGGGCAACGTCTATCCGGAGGACAACTGGCAGGTCCACTTCCGGGACACCATGCGCGGCGGCAAGATGCTCAACAACTGGCGCATGGCCCAGCTCCACGCCCAGGAGGCTCCGGACCGCGTGCTGGAGCTGGAGCGTTACGGGGCCCTCTTCGACCGGACCAAGGACGGCCTGATCCTCCAGCGCGACTTCGGCGGTCACCGCTACGCGCGCCTGGCCCACGTGGGCGACCGCACCGGCCTCGAGATGATCCGCACGCTCCAGTACCACGGTATCCATCAGGGCATCGACGTCTACATGGAGTGCAAGATCGAGCGGCTGCTGAAGGACGGCGACCGCGTCGGTGGGGCCTTCGGCTACTGGCGCAACACCGGCAAGTTCGTGCTCTTCAAGGCCAAGGCCATCGTGCTGGCCACCGGTGGGATCGGCCGCGCGTGGAAGTTCACCTCCAACTCCTGGGAGTACACCGGAGACGGCCAGTCACTCGCCCTGTGGGCGGGGGCGGACCTCATCGACATGGAGTTCGTCCAGTTCCATCCGACGGGCATGGTCTGGCCGCTGTCGGTGCGCGGCCTGCTGGTGACCGAGGGTGTCCGGGGCGACGGCGGGACGCTCAAGAACAACAAGGGCGAGCGGTTCATGTTCAACTACATCCCCGAGTTCTTCAAAGGGGAGACGGCGGACAACGAGGAAGAAGCGGACCGGTGGTATACCGACAAGAAGAACAACCGCCGCACCGCCGACCTCTTGCCCCGGGACGAGGTGGCGCGCGCCATCAACTCGGAGGTGAAGGCGGGACGGGGGACCCCGCACGGCGGCGTTTTCCTCGACATCGCCTCGCGGCGGCCGGCCGACTATATCCGCAAGCGGCTGCCCTCCATGTACCACCAGTTCAAGGAGCTGGCGGGCGTGGATATCACCAAGGAGCCGATGGAGGTCGGACCCACCTGCCACTACGTGATGGGCGGGGTGCGGGTGGACGCCGATTCCACGGCGGCCACCGTGCCCGGCCTCTTCGCGGCCGGCGAGGCGGCCGGGGGCCTCCACGGATCCAACCGCCTCGGCGGCAACTCGCTCTCCGACCTCCTGGTCTTCGGCCGGCGGGCGGGACTGCACGCGGCGCTCTACGCCAAGAACCTGGGCGGGCAGATCGCGGTGGACTCGGCGCAGGTGGAGTCCATCGTCCGGGACATCCTCGAGCCCTTCACCCGCTCCGGCAGCGAGAACCCCTACGCGATCCAGGCCGACCTGCAGGAGACGATGCAGACCCTGGTGGGCATCATCCGGGTGGAGAGCGAGCTGAAGGAGGCGCTCAAGAAGATCGAGGCCCTCAAGCAGCGCGCCGGGAAGGTTCGGGTCGAAGGCGGGCGGACCTACAACCCCGCCTGGCACACCGCGCTGGACCTGGGCTCGCTGCTCACCGTGGCCCAGTGCTGCGCCATGTCGGCGCTGGAGCGCAAGGAGAGCCGCGGCGGCCACACCCGCGACGACCATCCCTACACGGACGACCAGTGGGGCGCGGTCAACCTGGTGTTGCGCCAGCGTGACGGATCGATCGAGCTGCGGCGCGAGCCGCTCCCCCAGATGCCCGCCGAGCTGAAGGTGCTCTTCCAGGAGAGAAAGTGATGGCGACCTTCACGATGCGGGTGTTCCGGGGCGGCCCCGAGGGCGGCGACTTCAAGGAGTACCGGGTCGAGGCCGGTGAGGGCATGGTGGTGCTCGACCTCATCCACCGGATCCAGGCGACCCAGGCCAACGACCTCGCCTGCCGCTGGAACTGCAAGGCGGGCAAGTGCGGCTCGTGCAGCGCGGAGATCGACGGCAAGCCGCGGCTCATGTGCATGACCCGCATGGACACCTTCAAGGAGGGCGAGCCGATCTCGGTCGCCCCCATCAGGACCTTCCCGCTGATCCGCGACCTCGTCACCGACGTCTCCTACAACTACGAGAAGGCCAAGCAGATCCCGCCGCTCCGGCTCAAGCCGCCGGACGCGGACGGCAAGTACCGGATGATGCAGGAGGACATCGATCGCGGGCAAGAGTTCCACAAGTGCATCGAGTGCTTCCTCTGCCAGAACGTCTGCCACGTCATCCGCGACCACGATCTCAAGAAGAGCTTCTCGGGCCCGCGCTTCTTCATCAAGATCGCGGGGCTCGAGATGCACCCGCTCGACACCGCCGACCGGACCCAGTTCATGCGAGAGCAGGCCGGCATCGGGCTCTGCAACATCACCAAGTGCTGCACCGAGGTCTGTCCCGAGCACATCCACATCACCGACAACGGCATCATCCCGCTGAAGGAGCGCGTGGCCGACGGCTACGACCCGGTGATGTGGGTGCTGCGCAAGCTCGGCCTCACCAAGAAGTGAGCCTCGCTCGATGAAGATCCACGAGTACCAGGGCAAGGCGATCTTGCGCGAGTTCGGCGTGCCGGTCCCCGGCGGGGACGTAGCCGACACCCCGGCCCAGGCGCGCGCGATCGCCCAGCGGCTCGGCGGCCGTGTCGTGGTGAAGGCGCAGGTGCACGCGGGCGGGCGCGGCAAGGCGGGCGGGGTCAAGCTGGCCGACGACGCGGCGGGCGCGGAGGCCGCGGCCAAGCAGATCCTCGGCATGATGCTCAAGACACCGCAGACTCCGCCCGAGGGCATCAAGGTGCTGAAGGTGCTGGTCGAGGAGGCTTCGCCGATCGCGGCCGAACTCTATCTCTCGATCACCCTCGACCGCGGGCGGGGCACCCACGTGGTGATGGCCTCGCAGGCCGGCGGCATGGAGATCGAGGAGGTCGCGGCCACCCACCCCGAGAAGATCATCCGCGAGTGGGCGGACCCCGCGCTCGGGCTGCAGGCCTTCCAGGCGCGCAACCTGGCCTTCGGCCTCGGGCTCGCCGGCGAGCAGTTCAAGCAGGGCGTGTTGCTGATCCTGAGCCTGTTCCGGGCCTATCTCGACCGGGACTGCTCGCTGGCCGAGATCAATCCGCTCGTCGTCACCAAGGACGGGCGGGTGATGGCCCTCGACGCCAAGCTGAACTTCGACGACAACGCGCTCTACCGCCACAAGGATGTGCTCGCCCTGCGCGACATCAACGAAGAGACGCCGCTGGACGTGGAGGCCTCCAAGTACAACCTCAACTACATCAAGCTCGACGGCAACGTGGGTTGCATGGTGAACGGGGCCGGCCTCGCGATGGCCACCATGGACATCATCAAGCTCGCCGGCGGCGAGCCGGCCAACTTCCTCGACGTGGGCGGGGGGGCCTCGCCCGAGCAGATTGAGAACGCCTTCCGCATCCTCTCGTCCGATCCGAGCGTGAAGGCGGTGTTCATCAACGTGTTCGGCGGCATTCTCCGGGTGGACCGGCTAGCCGAAGGCGTCATCGCCGCGGTGAAGAAGCTGGGGCTCACGCTGCCGGTGGTGCTGCGAGCCGAGGGCACCAACGTCGAGCAGGGCAAGAAGATGCTGGCCGAGTCGGGGCTCGGCCTCGTGATGGTCGACGACATGGGCGAGGGCGCGAGGAAGGTGGTCGAGCTGGCCCGGGGCACATCGCGATGACCCGGCTCCCCGATGAGCCCGCAGGGCGCCTCCCGATGATCGGGCGCTCCGATGAGCCCGAAGGGCGAAGAGGCCAAAGCGCCAGACCGAACAAGATCGCGCTCAGGCGATATAAATGAGCATTCTGGTCGACAAGAACACGCGCGTGCTGGTGCAAGGCATCACCGGCAAGGAGGGCGCCTTCCACGCCGCGCGGTGCAAGGAGTACGGCACCCAGGTCGTCGGTGGGGTCACCCCGGGCAAGGGGGGAACCACCCACGAGGGCTTCCCGGTCTGGAACACGGTGGAGGAGGCGGTCAAGGCCACCGGCGCCGACTGCGCGCTGATCTTCGTGCCGCCGCCCGCCGCCGCCGACGCGATCATGGAGGCGGCCGACGCGGGCGTGCCGCTCGTCGTCTGCATCACGGAGGGCGTTCCGGTGGCCGACATGGTGCGGGTGAGGGCCTTTCTTGGCCGTACGTCGAGCCGCCTCATCGGGCCCAACTGCCCGGGGCTCATCACGCCGGGGCAGGCCAAGATCGGGATCATGCCGGGCCACATCCACAAGGTCGGCAACGTGGGCGTGGTCTCGCGCAGCGGCACGTTGACCTACGAGGTCGTGCACCAGCTCACCCAGCGCGGGCTCGGCCAGTCGTCCTGCGTGGGGATCGGCGGTGACCCGGTCAACGGGACCAACTTCATCGACGTGCTGAAGCTGTTCCAGGCCGATCCCGACACGACCTCGATCATGATGATCGGTGAGATCGGCGGCACCGCCGAGGAGGAGGCCGCCGTCTTCATCAAGGCCCACGTCACCAAGCCGGTCGTCGGCTTCATCTGCGGCCAGACCGCGCCTCCCGGCCGCCGCATGGGCCACGCTGGCGCCATCATCGCGGGAGGTAAGGGGACTGCGGCAGAGAAGATGGCGGCCATGGAAGCCGCCGGCATCACCACCGTCAAGAGCCCCGCCGACATGGGCGCCACCGTCGCCCGCGTGGTGGGCAAGAAAGGGTAGGGATTTCTCCGCGATGGCCGTCCAGCGCACCCTGACCATCATCAAGCCGGACGCCGTGGCCAAGGGCGTCACGGGGCAGATCATCGCCCGGTTCGAGAAGGCGGGCCTCAAGGTGCTCGCCGCCAAGCTGATCCACCTGACCTCCGCGCAGGCCGGCGGCTTCTACGCGGTGCACAAGGAGCGGCCGTTCTACGCCAGCCTCTGCGCCTTCATGACCCAAGGGCCGTGCATGCCCATCGTGCTCGAGGGCGACAATGCGATCGCCCGGCTCCGCGAGCTGATGGGCGCCACCGATCCGGCCAAGGCGGACGCGGGGACCATTCGAAAGGACTTCGCGTCGTCCATCGAGGCCAACGCGGTGCACGGCTCCGACTCGCCCGAGTCGGCCGCGTTCGAGATCCCCTACTTCTTCGGCGCGCTCGAGATCTTTCCCAGATAGCGCAGGCCGGCGTGCACTTCCCGGCGTCGCTCGGGCGGAAGCAGCGACTCCTCGCCGGAATCGTCGGCGTCGGGCTCGGCTTCGGCGGGCCCTTCCTGCTCTCGGTCGCGATGGTCGCCACGTCCGGCGAGCTGAGCCTGCTCATCCTGCCGCTGCCCTTCCTGGGCGCGTTGTGGGCCATCCAGGGACTCGCGCCGAGCGGCTACACCCTCGAGGATGACGGAGTGCGGATCGAGCGGCGCTGGCGTCGCCGGCTGATCCCCTACGCGACGATCCTCGGCTGCGACCGCCGGCGGCGCCCGATCGGCGGCCTGCTGGCCGCCGGCGTCAACAACCTCTTCGGCTCCCACGGTCCGCGCTGGAACCCGCGCAGTGGCTGGCACTACCTGGCCATCACCAACACGGACGACCTGGTCTTTCTGGAGACGCGCGGTGGCTTCGTGGTCCTCTCGCCGAGCGGACCGGACGAGTTCGTGAGCGCGCTGAGCGCGCGTCTGTCGACCGGATCCACGCCATGGCCGATCCGATCGTCGTGACCGGCGACGTCCGGGTGCCCGCCTCCGCGCTGACCGTCCACGCGGTGCGGGCCTCGGGGCCCGGCGGCCAGAACGTGAACAAGGTCGCGACCAAGATCGATCTGCGGGTGGACCTGGATGCGATCGAGGGGCTGTCCGATGCCGAGCGGGCGCGCCTGCGCGCCCTGGCACGGCACCGCGCGGACGCCGCGGGGCGGCTGGTGGTGACGAGCCAGGCCACGCGCAATCAGGCGCGCAACCTGGAGGACGCCCGCGCACGCGTCGCGGACCTGGTCCGGGCCGCCCTCGTCGCACCGCGCCCGCGCGTCGGGACGCGGCCGTCGGCCGGCTCGCGGCGTCGACGGCTGGCCGGCAAGAAGCAGCGCGCGGCGGTGAAGCGCTGGCGGAGCCGCCCCGACGACAGCGACTAGTGCACGCTGCCCGCGAGGGTCGCGCTCAGCACGAGCATCGCGAGCACAACGGCGGCGATGATCGTGTAGCGGCGGTCACCCATCCACCAGAAGGCGGGGACCGCGGCGGCGACCGCGACCACCGGCGTGACCATGAGCAGGACGAGGCCGAGGGCGCTCACCGCGAGCGGCTCGATCGGACGCCTCCGCAGGCCGTCGAGCACCTGCCGGACCGACACGAAGACCCCTGGCGGGTTGCCCGCCGGCGGCCGATTCAGCAGCAGCACGTGGTGGTGAAAGCCCCCGTGCGCGGCGTAGAGCCCGAGCCCGAGCAGGACCAGCGCGATGCCGAGGAGCCCGCCAGCGAGCAGGACGCGGGCGACCAGTTGCTCGACGGAGAACGTCGAGCGAAGCGCGCTCACGGCAGGTGGAGGCCGAGGCCCCGAACGATCATCGACAGTGCCAGGTAGACCACGATCGGAAGGAAGAGCTTACGGACGGTGGTGTTGCGCATCCGGGCCATCAGGGTGGTACCGAGGTAGGCGCCCACGAGAACCCCGATCGCGACCGGCGCCGCGATCAGGGTGTGGATGTCGCCCCGACTCCAGTAGATGCTCGCGCTGGCCGCGGCGGTGAGCCCGATCATGAAGTTGCTGGTGGCCGTCGAGACCTTCATGGGCAGCCGCATCAGGTAGTCCATCGCGAGCACCTTGAAGGCGCCGCTGCCGATGCCCAGCATCCCGGAGAGCAGGCCCGCCCCGAACATGGCCGCGAACCCGTGGACCACCCGCTGCGCCCGGTAGGCGACCTCGCGCTGCAGGCGGAGGTCGTGGTAGCTGCCCCCCAGGTCGAAGCGGAGCGCGAGCGGATGGTCCGGGAGGCTCTCCGGGAGCTCGTCGCGCAGCTGCTTGACGGTGGTGAACGCGGAGTAGGAGAGGGCCAGGCCGAGGATCAGCTCGAGGACCCGGACCGGCACCACGCCGGCCAGCAGAGCGCCGACGAGCGCGCCGGTGATGGTGGCGATGACGAGGAACAGGCCGAGCCGCAGGTTGCTCAGGCCCGTGCGCAGGTACGAAGCAGCCGCACCGCTCGAGGTGGCGATGACCGAGACGATGCTGGCGCCCATCGCGTAGTGCAGGTCGACACCGTAGAACACGGTGAGGATCGGGATGAGGAGAATGCCTCCTCCCAGGCCGAGGATGGCGCCCACCGCTCCGGCCCCGATCGACGTGGCGAGGACTGCGATCGAGAATACGGTGATGCTCATGGGCGCAGAAGCCGGGCGACACCGCCAGTCGCGGGCGCGCGGCGCGCAGGTCGGTCGATCATCGCACTGCCATGGTAGACCGCGTCGACGCGTGGCGCCATCGGGTAGGAATGGCAACTGCGGCGGCGGCCCCGGCCCGGTGGGGCCAAGCCCGGGGGGCGCGGGGACGGGCCGGCCCGCTGGCCGCGGATGGCCGCCGTGGTAGTCTGCCGACGCGACCCATGACAAGCCAGGGGCGGGTTCCCGGACGTGGCACCTCCATCGTGACCGCGCGATCCGCCGACCGATTCCGCGAGCTCAGGAGCCAGCTCGTCACCGAGAACGAGCCCCAGTTCCTGAGCCACGACCGGAGCGTGGCGCGTCACTGGGGGCGCCTGCCGGACGCGTATCCGGATTTTCAGCTCTGCCTCGTCGACGAGCAGAGCGGTCTTCCGATCGGCGTCGGCCACTGCGTGCCGATCGACTTCGACGGGCCCTGGGCGAGCCTCCCGGCCGGTGGACTGGACTGGGCTCTGGAGCGGGCATTCTCGGATCACGCGGTCGCCGGGTCGAAGATCGCGAGTGCCCTTTACATCATCATCGACGACCGGTGTCGTGGGCAAGGCTGGAGCACGCGGATGCTCGAGGCGATGCGGAGTCTCGTGATGGCCCGCGGGGTGACCCACCTCGTTGCGCCCGTGCGGCCGTCCCGGAAAGCGTTGTACCCGCTCATCCCCATCGAGGCGTATTGCGGCTGGCGGAGCGACCGGCAGGAGATGTTCGACCCCTGGCTGCGCGCTCACCGTCGCGTCGGAGGGACTGTGCTCCACCCCTGTCACGAGTCGATGGTCGTGGAGGCATCCGTCGCCGAGTGGACGGCGTGGACGGGATTGCAGTTTCCCTCCGCCGGCGACTACGTCATCCCGGGCGGTCACGTTCCGCTGGCCGTCTCCGACGGCCGGGGCCGCTACCGTGAGCCCGGGGTCTGGCTCCTGCACTCTCTCGGATAGGCGGCTCCGGCCGCGGCGATGGCGTCCGGCGTCGCGGTCCGTCGTCGCTTTCCTGCTAGAATCGGCCGCATGACGGCGGCCATCGATGTCCCCGAGCGCTTCAACGCCGCCGTGTACTTCCTCGATCGCCACGTCGGCGACGGTCGGGGTGGCCGCACCGCTTTTCGATTCGCGGGCCGGGCCGTGACCTACGCGGAGGTCGCGCTGCGCGCCAACCGTCTGGGCAACGCGCTCCTCGCCCGCGGCGTGCAGATGGAGCAGCGCGTGCTCCTGGCCCTGCCGGATCGCCCCGAGTTCGCGGAGGCGTTCTGGGGCGCGATGAAGATCGGGGCGGTGCCGGTGCCGGTCGGCGACGGTCTGCCCGCCGAGGAGCTCGCGTTCATGCTGCAGGACAGCCGCGCCCGGGCGGTGGTCGCCTCCGACACGGCGGCCGCCGCCGTCCTCACGGTGCGGGCCCGCTGCCCGTCGCTCGAGGCGGTGATCGCGGTTGGGGGGCGGCGGCGCGGCGCGCTCGAGTACGAGCGGCTGCTGGAGCGCGCCTCCCCCGAGCTGGCCGCCGCCGACACGAGCCGCGACGACGTCGCGCTGTGGGGCTATACCTCCGGCTCCACCGGGCCGCCCAAGGCGGCCGTGCACCTGCATCACGATCTCGTCTATTCCGCCGAGCTGGTGGGGCGGGGGACCTTCGGGATCGAGCCCGACGACCTCATCTTCTCGGCGTCCAAGCTCCACTTCGCCTTCGGGCTCGGCAACTCGCTCTACTTCCCGGCGCTGGTGGGCGCGGCGTCCCTGCTGGTCCCGGAGCGGCTCGAGCCCGAGCGTGTCTTCGAGCTGATCGCGGCCGAGCGGCCCACCGTGCTGTTCGCGGTGGCCACCGTGTACCGGCGGCTGCTCCAGGTCGACGGCGCCGAGCGGCGGTTCGATCTCTCCTCACTGCGGCTCTGCGTCTCTTCGGGCGAAGCGCTCCCGCCCGCCCTCTTCCACGGATGGAAGTCGCGCTTCGGCCACGAGCTGCTCGACGTGGTGGGCTCGACCGAGGCGCTGCACGACTACCTCGCGAACCGGCCGGGCGAGGCGCGGCCGGGCTCGAGCGGCCGTGTCATCCCGGGCTACGAAGCGCGCCTCGTGGACGACGAGGGCCGTCCGGTGGCGCCGGGCTTGGTGGGCCAGCTGCTGATCAAGGGCGACTCGACGGCGGCGTGCTACTGGAACCGCCACGAGCGCACCAAGGCCACCATGCTGGGCGAGTGGCTGCGCACCGGCGACATGTTCTACCAGGACACCGACGGCTACTACTACTTCTGCGGCCGTGCCGACGACATGCTGAAGGTGGGCGGCATGTGGGTCTCGCCCGTCGAGGTCGAGGCTTGCCTGGCCGAGCACGCCGCGGTGCTGGAGGTGGCGGTGGTCGGGCGGGGCGACGCTGACGGGCTCACCAAGCCGCACGCCTACTGCGTGCTGCGCGACGGCCGGGCGGGCTCGGACGCCCTCGCGGCCGAGCTGCGGGAGTCGGTGCGCAGGCGCCTCGGCGGCTACAAGTCGCCCCGGTGGATCGACTTCGTGGCGGAGCTCCCCAAGACCACCACCGGCAAGGTCCAGCGGTTCGCGCTGCGCCGACGGTAGATGCGCGTCGTCGTCGAGCGAGTGTCCAAGACGTTCGCGGACCGGCGCGGCCGCGACGTCGTCGCGTTGAGTCAGGTCGACTTCGCGGTGGAACCGCAGGAGTTCGTGGCGCTCCTGGGCCCGTCCGGCTGCGGCAAGTCCACGCTGCTCAACATCATCGCAGGGCTTCTGCCGGTCACGTCGGGACAGGTCTACTTCGAGGGGGAGGCGCGTCCGGGCCGCCCCACCTCGGCCACCGTCTTCCAGGAGTTCGCGCTCTTTCCCTGGCGCACGGTGCGGGCCAACGTGGAGTTCGGCCTCGAGGAGCTCGGCGTGTCCGGGATCGACCGCATCGAGCGCACGCGGCGCTACCTCGACATGACCGGGCTCGCCGGCTTCGAGGGCAAGTACCCGCACCAGCTCTCGGGTGGCATGCGCCAGCGGGTGGGCATCGCGCGGGCCCTCGCGGTGGAGCCGGCGGTGCTGCTACTGGACGAGCCCTTCTCGGCCCTCGACGCCCAGACCCGCACCCTGATGATGGACGAGCTGCTCGCGATCTGGGAGCGCACGCGCCAGAGCATTCTCTACGTCACCCACAACATCCAGGAGGCCGTCTTCATGGCCGATCGGGTGATCGTGCTGTCGCGGCGGCCCGGGGAGGTGCTCGACGTGGTGCCGATCAAGCTCGGCCGCCCGCGTCGCGAGAGCCAGCAGACCGAGGCGGTCTTCGTGCAGGCGGCCGACCGTATCTGGGGGATGATCAAGTCGCAGGCCCAGGCCGCCCTGCTTGAGGGCGAGGCCCTGTCGGAGCGCGGGGTCTGATGGTGGTGGAGCGGCTGATCGTCGTCGATCGCACCGCGTTCCTCCGTCGGCCGGACTACCGGACGGTGCGCGTCTTGGCGCTGGTGGGCCTGCTGATGCTGTGGGAGGCGATCACGCGCACCGGCTGGGTGTCGTCGCTGTTCCTGCCCGCGCCGTCCGGGGTGCTGGCCGAGGGCTACGATATGGTCCGTTCGGGCCAGCTGTTCGTCCATCTCGACGCGAGCCTCGCGCGGCTGGCCTGGGGCTTCGGGGTCGGCGCGGCCACCGGCATCAGCGTGGGGATCGCGGTCGGGTTCTTCTCGCTCGCCGACGCCGTGGTCCAGCCGATCATCGCGGCCACCTTCCCGATCCCGAAGATCGCGCTGCTGCCGCTCCTGATCCTCTGGCTCGGCATCGGCGAGGCCTCGAAGGTCGCGGTGGTGGCGCTCGGCGTCTTCTTCCCGATGGCCATCAACACCTACGCGGGGGTGCGGCAGGCCGACCCGCTCCTGATCCGCGCCGCCGTCTCGTTCGGCGCCGGGCCATGGAGCATCATCCGGAAGGTGGTGGTGCCGTCGGCCCTGCCGATGGTCTTCGCGGGCCTGAAGCTGGGCGCCGGCATCGCGCTGCTGCTCCTGGTCGCGGCCGAGCAGATCGCGGCCGATTCGGGCATCGGCTTCCTGATCTTGCAGTCCGGCAACCTGATGGAGACGACCAAGCTCATGGTCGGCATCGTGGTGCTCTCGCTCCTGGGCGTGCTCTCGCACTGGGCGCTCGGCGGTCTCGAGCGCGCGGTGATCCGGTGGCGACACACGTGATCTCGGAACCGATCGGAGGACATGTCCCATGCGCCTGATCCGACTCCTCGGCCTGCCGCTCCTCTCCTTCGTCTTCGCGGCCGGTCTCCTCGCAGCTCCGGGGGTCCACGGCCAGCCCAAGGCGGCGCCGGTCCCCCGGGCGGAGCCAGTGAAGGTGGGCGTGCTCAAGCTCACGTCCTCCGCGCCCATCTTCGTGGGCGTGGAGAAGGGCTTCTTCCGGGAGGCGGGCATCGAGCCCGAGCTCGTCTACTTCCAGGCGGCCGCTCCCGTCGCCACCGCGCTCGCGGCGGGCCAGCTCGACGTGGGCGCCACCGGGCTCACCGCCGCCCTCTACAACATCGTGCTGGGCGGGGAGAAGCTGTGGATCGTGGCCGACAAGGGCCGTGAGTGGCCCGGCTACCCGCTCGTGGCGATCGTCGTGCAGAAGGAGCTGTGGGACAGCGGGCTGCGCTCGATCAAGGGCCTCAAGGGCAGGCGGATCGGCGTCACCCAGCTCGGCTCCACGTTCCACTACCACATCGGGAACATCCTGGAGAAGGACGGGCTCACGCTCGCCGACGTGAAGATCGTGCCGCTGCAGGCCATGCCGGCCACCGTGGAGGCGCTCAAGGGTAAGCAGGTCGACGCGATCCTGGTGCCGCAGCCTTTCCCGGGGGCGGCCGAGGCGCAGGGATTCGGCAAGATCATGGCGTGGGCGGGCGATCTCTACCCGTGGCAGATCGCGACCATCTTCTACTCCGGCAAGTTTGCCGCCGATCGGGCACGCGCGGTGGCCTTCATGAAGGGCTACGTCAAGGCCTCGCGCTACTACTTCGACGCGGCCCTGGTCCGGAAGGACGGGCGCATCGTGCCCGGGCCGGGCTACGACGAGGTGGTCGAGATCACCGCGAAGTACACCGGGGCCCGACCCGAGATCATCAGGCTCGGGTTTCCCTTCCAGGACCGCAACGGGCGGCTGCTGGTGCCGGACGTCGAGCGGCAGATGGCCTGGTGGACCGCCAACGGCTTCATGAAGAAGTCGATCCCTCTGAAGTCCATCGTCGACACCTCGTTCGTGGAGGAGGCCGTGAAGGCACTCGATCGCTGAATCGGCGCGGGCTTGCGTTGCGCCGCCACAGACAATCCTGCTATCATCCCCCCGACGTGAGTGCCCCGTTCGGGAAGGTCCTCATCGCGAATCGCGGCGAGATCGCCGTCCGGGTCATCCGGGCCTGCCGCGAGCTTCACATCAAGACCGTGGCCGTCTTCTCCGAGGCCGATCGCGAGGCTCTCCACGTCCTGCAGTCCGATGAAGCGGTCGCCATCGGGCCGGCCCCGGCGGCGGAGAGCTACCTCGTCATCGACCGGCTCATCGCGGCGGCCCGCAGCACGGGCGCCGACGCGGTCCACCCCGGCTACGGATTCCTCGCCGAGAACGCGGCCTTCGCCCAGGCCTGCCAGGACGCCGGGCTCACGTTCATCGGGCCCACGCCTGCCGCCATCCGCGCGATGGGCGACAAGATGGCGGCCCGCCGTGCGGCGATCGCGATGGGGGTGCCGGTGGTGCCCGGCACCGAGCAGCCGGTGACGGACGACGCCGAGGCCGCGCGGGTGGCGGAGCAGGTTGGCTACCCGATCATGCTCAAGGCGGCGATGGGCGGCGGCGGCAAGGGCATGCGGCTGGTGCGCGCGTCCGGCGAGCTCGCGGCCGCGCTGCGGGCCGCGCGCTCCGAGGCGGGGGCCGCCTTCGGAGACGCGGCGGTCTACATCGAGCGCTTCGTCGACGAGCCGCGCCACATCGAGATCCAGGTGCTGGCCGACGCCCACGGCGGCATCGTGCACCTGGGCGAGCGGGAGTGCTCGATCCAGCGCCGGCACCAGAAGCTGGTGGAGGAGAGTCCGTCGCCGTTCGTCACGCCCGAGATGCGCCGCCGCATGGGCGAAGCCGCCTGCCGCGTGGCCGCGGCGGCCGGCTACGTGAACGCGGGCACCGTCGAGTTCCTGGTGGACCGCGAGCGCAACTTCTACTTCCTCGAGATGAACACGCGGCTGCAGGTCGAGCACCCGGTGACCGAGCTCGTGACCGGGCGCGATCTGGTGAAGGATCAGCTCCGCATCGCGGCGGGGGAGAAGCTCGGTTTCACCCAGGACGACGTGACGCTCCACGGCTGGGCGATCGAGTGCCGGATCAACGCCGAGGATCCGTACGCCTCGTTCATTCCCTCGCCCGGGCGCGTGGCCGGACTGCAGGCGCCCGGCGGACCGTGGGTGCGGGACGACACCGGCGTCTACGCGGGCTGCACGATCCCGCGCTTCTACGACACCTTGATGGCCAAGCTGATCGTGTGGGGACCCGATCGCGATGCGGCCACCGCGCGCATGGCGCGCGCGCTCGCCGAGTACAAGGTCGTGGGCGTGCAGACCACGATCCCGATCCTGCAGCGGATCGTCGCGCATCCAGATTTCACGGCCGGACGCCTGTCCACCGGCTTCATGGAGCGGCTGCTGGCCTCCGACCGGCCGGAGGCCGCGGGCCGGCACCGTCAGATCGCGCTCATCGCGGCCGCCCTCACCGCCTACGAGCGCGCGGGGCGTCAGGGAGCCGCGTCCTCGACCGCGCCGCCGGCGCCGTCCAGCGCGTGGCGGCAGGCCCTGCGCCCGGGCTGGAGGAGCCGGTGAAGTTCCAGACCCAGGTCGGAGGCGAGATCGCCCCGATCGAGGTGACGGGCGAGGCCGGCCGCTACATGATCACGCTCGACGGCGTGGCCCTCACGGTGGACGCGCGGCAGACCGGGGAGGGCATCTGGTCGATCCTGCTCGGGGGCGCTTCCCATGTGGTCGACGTGACCGAGCAGGACGGCGCCTACGCGGTGGACGTGGGCGGCGAGCGCTACGCGATCCGCGTCGAGGAGGAGTCCCGCTACATCATCCGCACGCGCGGGGCCAAGGGCGGCGAGCGAGGCCAGGTGCTCAAGGCCCCGATGCCGGGGAAGGTGACGCTCATCGCGGTCGCGGTGGGCCAGTCGGTCGCAGCCGGCCAGGGTCTGATCGTGCTGCAGGCCATGAAGATGGAGAACGAGTTCAAGGCGCAGGTGGCGGGGACGGTGAAGGAGATCCGGGTGACCGCCGGGCAGGCCGTGAACCCTGGCGACATCCTCGTGGTCATCGAGTAGCCGGGGGAGTCGCCATGGCCGCCGCCATCGAATTCAGGGGCGTCAACAAGTGGTTCGGTGAGCATCACGTGCTCAGCGATGTGGACCTGAGCGTGGACGCGGGCGAGGTCATCGTGGTCTGTGGGCCCTCCGGCTCCGGCAAGAGCACCCTGATCCGGTGTGTGAACCGGCTCGAGCCCATCCAGAAGGGCGACATCCGGGTGCACGGCCAGTCGATCTCGGGAGACGGGGCCGACCTGGTGAAGCTGCGCACCGAGGTCGGGATGGTCTTCCAGTCCTTCAATCTCTTCCCCCACATGACGGTGCTGCAGAACATCATGCTGGCGCCCCGCAAGGTAAAGGGCATGGCGGCGCCCGACGCCGAGAAGATCGCACGCAGCCTGCTCGAGCGCGTGCGCATCCCGGACCGCGCGGGCTACTACCCGGCCAATCTCTCGGGCGGCCAGCAGCAGCGAGTGGCGATCGCCCGGGCGCTCGCGATGCAGCCCCGGATCATGCTCTTCGACGAGCCCACCTCGGCCCTCGACCCCGAAATGATCAACGAGGTGCTCGACGTCATGACCGACCTCGCCCGGGAAGGCATGACCATGATGGTGGTCACCCACGAGATGGGCTTCGCCCGCCGGGTGGCGAGCCGCGTCGTCTTCATGGACTACGGCAAGGTCGTGGAAGTCCAGAAGCCGGAGCCCTTCTTCGCCACGCCGCAGTCGGACCGGGCGAAGGACTTCCTGTCCAAGATTCTTACCCACTAAGCCCAAGGAGGATGTGCATGCGAAGAATGATAGGGATCGTGATGGTGCTGGCCCTGCTCGCGGCGGGGATGACCCCGGCGCTGGCCCAGCAGAAGAGCACGCTGGACAAGATCGGCGAGACGGGCACGCTGACCATTGGCACTCGCACCGGCTCGCCGCCCTTCGGCTACGTCAACAGCAAGAACGAGTGGGTCGGCTTCTCGATCGACCTGGTCGACGAGCTGATCAAGCCCGCGATCGAGAAGAAGCTCGGCAAGCCCATCAAGGTGGAGAAGAAGGAGAGCACGCCGCCGACCCGTATCCCACTGCTTTCGTCCAACGCGGTGGACCTCATCGCCGAGACGATGACCGATACGAGAGCCCGGCGGGACAGCGTGGACTTCACCCTCACCTACTTCGTCACCGGCGCCCAATTCCTGGTGAAGAAGGGCAGCCCGATCAGGGGCATCAAGAACATCGACGGCAAGCGCATCGCGGCCCAGCAGGGCTCGACCAACGCGAGGATCATTCGCGAGAAGGCGCCCAAGGCCGTGCTGCGCGAGTTCCCCGACCAGCCGGCGGCCTTCCAGGCGCTGGTGCAGGGTCAGGTGGACGCGTACACCAATGACGGCATCCAGCTCGCCGGGCTCAAGGCCAAGTCGCCGAACCCGGCTCAATGGGACATCGTCGGCGACTTCTATTCGTACGAGCCCTACGGTATGGCCCTGCGGAAGGGCGACGCCGACTTCCGCAACGTGGTGAACAACGGGCTGATGGAAGGCATCGAGTCCGGCAAGTTCTTCGAGATCTACGACAAGTGGTTCGGACCAAAGGGCGAGCTGCCGTACCCGATGGCGCCGCAGGTCCGCCAGTTCATGCTCCTGCAGGTCGTCCCCAAGTAAGTCGAGGCAACCCCTCACCCTGCCCTCTCCCCTGAGGGGGGAGGGAACTGGCAGGCTCTCCCACGTCGAGGGGGAGAGGGCAGGGTGAGGGGACGCACGCGATGAACTACAAATTCAGCTGGTCGGTGCTGTGGACCGGCGAGTCCGGTCAGTGGCTGCTGAGTGGGCTCATCACCACGCTCGAGTTGTCGCTCCTGGCCTGGTTGCTCGCGGTCGCCCTCGGTATCGTCTCGGGCGCCCTCCGCACCGTACGCTTCTTGCCCCTGCGCGTGGCCTCCACGTTCTACGTGGAGTTCTTCCGCAACGTCCCGCTCCTCGTCTGGATGTTCTTCTGGTACTTCGCGATTCCGCCAATCCTGCCCCAGGCGGTCCAGGACTTCCTGTTCGCCCATGGTCTCGAGTTCTGGGCCGCGGTCTGCGCCCTCGGCGTCTACAGCGGCGCGCGCTTCTCCGAGGTGCTGCGCTCGGGCATCCAGGCCATCCCGAAGACGCAGCTCGAGGCCTCGGTGGCCTCCGGCCTCACCACGTTCCAGGCCTACCGCTACGTGATCCTGCCGGTGGCGCTCCGGCTCATCATTCCCCCGGGCACCAACGAGTCCCTGAACCTGCTCAAGAACTCCTCGGTGGCCCTCACGATCAGCGTGGCCGAGCTGACCTTCCAGTCGCGCCAGATCGAGACTTACACCGCCAAGGCCATCGAGGCGCTCACCGCGGGGACCCTGATCTACCTGGTGCTCTGCGTCTCCATCGCCACGATCATGTCATGGGTGGAGCGACGGACCGCGATCCCGGGCCTGATCGTCGGCAGGCGGCAGCGGCGCTAGCCGTGCTCGATCTCGACGTCATTTGGCGCAATTTCCCGTTCTTGATGCTCCAGGGGCTCCTGGGCATCGGCAACTTCGTCGGCGGAACTCTGCGGCTGGCGATCCCGGCGATCGTCCTGGGCTTCGTCCTCGGCATCTTCATCGGGATCGCGCGGCTGGCCCCGCAGTGGTGGATCCGCATGCCGGCCACGATGTACGTCGAGTTCTTCCGCGGAGTGCCGCTGGTCATGGTGATCTTCTGGATCTGGATCGTCGTGCCCGTCGTGCTCAAGATGTCCATCCCGGAGTTCGGGGTGGCGCTGGCCGCGTTCGTGGTCTTCGAGGCCGCCTACCTCGGGGAGATCGTGCGCGCGGGCATCCAGTCGGTACCGCGCGGGCAGGTGGAGGCAGGCACCGCGCTCGGGCTCAGCGGTGCCCAGGGCATGCGCTTCGTGATCCTGCCCCAGGCGCTCAAGAACATGATCCCGTCGCTGGTGACCCAGTTCATCGTGCTGTTCAAGGACACCTCGCTGGCCTCGATCATCGGCTTCATGGATCTGACCAAGGCGGCCCAGGTCGTGAACAACCGCGAGATCCGCCCGTTCCCGATCTACCTCTTCATCGCGGTGGTGTACTGGGTCTGCACCTACTCCATGTCCCGCTACGCGCGCCACCTGGAGAAGAGGATGGGCCCTGCCTGAGGTCGTCCTGCCCACCGGCGTCCGCCTGCACTGGCGGGAGGCCGGGCTGGCTCCTGGCCCCCATGCGTCGTCTCCACCGGTGATCGTGTGGATCCACGGCGGGTCGGTCGAGGACTCGTCGGTGATGGTGCCCGATCTCGAACCGTTCTTCGGGCGGCTGCGCGCCCTGTTCCCCGACACCCGAGGCCACGGACTCTCCTCGCGCTTCGAGCGGGTGGAGGACTATACTTACGCGCGCAAGGCCGAAGACCTGCTGGCGTGGCTGGACGGCCTCGGCGTGCGCGAGGCGGTCTGGGGCGGCGCCTCCATGGGCGGAGCGCTCTCGCTGTGGATCGCGGCGCACACGCCGGAGCGCGCGCGGGCGGTGGTCTCGATCAGCGGGCCGCCGTACGCGCCCTCGCCGGAGGACAAGGCGTGGTGGGCGCGCCACCGCCCGCTGGTGGAGGCCGGGCGCTTCGAGGAGTACTTCGACGCCAACGTGCGCCTGCGCATGGGCGAGGCCGCGCTGGCCCGGCTCAAGGCGCGGCCCGATCGCTACGCCGATCTGGCCGCCTCCCTGCGCCGCCACTCGGTGGCCTCGCTGCTGGCCCTCCTCGACGAGACCTATAGCCGGCACGAGTGGCTGGAGGACTGCCGGCGCATCCGCTGCCCGGTCCAGGTGATCGCGGGCTCGCTGGACAGCTTCCCGACCGTGGCGATGTCGCGGCGGCTGGCCGACAGCATCCCGGGCGCACGGCTGCACGTGGTCGAAGGCGGACCCCATTTCCCGAACCGGACCCACCGCGCCGAGGTACAGGGCGTCATCGCCGCCTTCCTCGACACCATCGGCCTCTAGGTTGGGGTCAGGTCTTACATTCCGACATTTTTTCAAACGGTGTGGCGAGTCGCACGTGTCTCGAAATGTCGGAATGTAAGACCTGACCCCACTTGTTGCGGGAGGGGCCGCGTCGGGATAGAGTCCATGCCGCCATGAACGAGGAGCAGGCCCGCATCCGGAGCTACCTGGTCGCCCAGGGCGCCAAGCTCACCCCGGCCGCCATCGTGGAAAAGGTCCAGGCGGCCATGACCGACCTTCGGGCCGCTGCGGCCGCGGTGCCGCCGGCGCGCTTCGCGGAGCGCCCGGAGCCGGAGGAATGGAGCGGCAATGAGGTGATGGCCCACGTGGTGGCCGCGGACGGCTACTTCGGCGGCGGGATCTGCCGCGTGCTCGCCGGCCAGTCGCCGGCGGGCCGGCCGGAGGGGCGAGGCGTCGAGGGCGCGCCGGTGCGCACGGCCGAGGCGTGGTACGCGCTGCTCTCCAAGCAGCGCGAGGCGCTCTTCGTTGCTGTCCGCGCGGCCGATCCGGCAGCCGCGTCCGATCAACGGATCGATCATCCGATGTTCGGCCCGCTCAGCTGGCGCGCCACGCTGCTCTTCACCCGCCTGCACGACCTGGATCACGCGGGCCAGCTTCAGAAGATCGCCGCCGCTCTCGCGGCCTCGCGTCCGGCCTGATGCGGGTCGCGATCTCGCTGCGGCTCGCCCAGACCGACTGGGCGGAGGCGAGCGACTACGTGACCGAGGCCGAGCGCCTGGGCGTCGACTTCGTCTGGTCGGCCGAGGCGTGGGGCCACGACGGCGTCACCCCGCTGGCCTTCATGGCCGCGCGTACCTCGCGCATTCGCCTCGGCACCGGCATCCTCCAGGCGGGCACCCGCACGCCCGCACTGCTGGCGATGACGGCCATGAGCCTCAGCGCCATGTCCGGCGGCCGCTTCGTGCTCGGGCTGGGCGTGAGCGGGCCCCAGGTGATCGAGGGCTGGCACGGCATCCGCTTCGACCGGCCGGTGCGCCGGATGCGCGAGACGGTCGAGATCGTCCGGCGTGCGATCCGGGGCGAGCGCCTCGAGTACAAGGGGCAGGTCTACGAGCTGCCGCTGCCCGGCGGTGAGGGCAAGGCGATCCGCTCGGCCGCGCCCCCGCAGCCCAACGTGCCCATCTATCTCGCGACGCTCTCGCCCAGAAGCCTCGAGATGACCGGCGAGATCGCCGATGGCTGGCTCGGTACCTCGTTCATGCCGGACCACGCCTACGTGTTCACCGACCACCTGGCCGCGGGGGCGGCCCGCGCGGGCCGGTCGCTCGCCGCGCTCGATCTGCAGGCGGGCGGCTTCGTGGCCTTCGGTGACGACGTGGACCGCCTGATCCCGCCCCGCCGTCCCGGGCTCGCATTCACGCTCGGGGCCATGGGCTCGCGCCAGCACAACTTCTACAACGACGCCTATCGCCGCGCCGGCTACGAGGACGTGGCCCGCGAGGTCCAGCGCCTCTGGCTCGAAGGCCGCCGGGAGGAGGCGGCCGCGCGGGTGCCCGACGAGCTGGTGCTGAAGACCAACCTGCTCGGCACCGACGCCATGGTGCGCGCGCGCCTGCAGGCCTATCGCGCGGCCGGGATCACGACCCTGCGCGTCGAGCCGGCCGGCGACGGCCTGGCCGCGCGGCTCGAGACGCTCGGCCGGCTGCTGGACCTCATTCGTGCCCTGGGATAGCATGGCCCTCGGCCCTGCCCGACAGCCCCCGAGACCCGAGAGGAGCCCGACATGGACCTGAACTACTCGCCGGACGAGCTGGCCTTCCGCGACGAGGTGCGCGGCTGGCTTCGCAGCAACCTGCCCGACGATCTGCGCCAGAAGATGGAGAGCTACCAGGAGCTCTCCAGGGACGAGCTCCTGCGCTGGCACAAGATACTGGCCAAGAAGGGCTGGGTCGCGCCGGACTGGCCCAAGGAGTGGGGCGGCACCGACTGGAACGTGGTGCAGCGGTACATCTTCGAGGAGGAGTGCGGCTTCGCGGCGACCCCCATGGTCGTGCCCTTCGGCGTGCGCATGTGCGCCCCGGTGCTGCTGCAGTTCGGCACCGAGGCTCAGAAGAAGCGGTTCCTGCCGCGCATCTATCAGGGCGAGGACTTCTGGTGCCAGGGCTACTCGGAGCCCGGCTCGGGCTCGGACCTGGCCTCGCTCAAGACGCGCGCGGTACGCGAGGGCGATCACTACGTCGTCACCGGCCAGAAGATCTGGACGACGCTCGCCCACCACGCGGACTGGATCTTCTGCCTCGTGCGGACGGATCCCAACACCGGCAAGCGCCAGGACGGCATCTCGTTCCTGCTGATCGACATGAAGACGCCAGGCATCAGCGTCCGCCCGATCGTGTTGATGGACGGAAGCAAGGAGGTCAACGAGGTCTTCTTCGACGAGGTTCGAGTGCCGGCCGAGAACCTCGTGCACGAGGAGGGCAAGGGCTGGACGGTCGCCAAGTACCTGCTGGGCTACGAGCGCATGGGCACCGGTCGCATCGGCGCCTCCAAGCGTGAGCTGGCCAAGCTGAAGGAGCTGGCGAGCGAGCAGATGAAGGACGGCCGCCCGCTCATGGACGACCCGCGCTTCCGGGACCGGCTCACCCGCGTGGAGGTCGAGCTGATGGCGCTCGAGATCACGAACCTGCGCTTCCTCGATCAGATGCGGCGCAGCGGTCGTCCGCCCGGCGCCGACGTGTCGATGCTCAAGATCAAGGGCACCGAGATCCAGCAGGCCATCACCGAGCTGATGATGCAGGCGGCGGGGCCGCTCGCGCAGGCCTTCCGGCCCGTCGACGCCATGGACTTCGACCACTTCACGGCTCGCCTGGCCCCTCGCTACTGCAACCTGCGAAAGGCGACGATCTACGCTGGCTCCAACGAGATCCAGCGCAACATCATCGCCAAGGCGACGCTCGGACTCTAGTGGCTCGGCGCGAGGCGATTTCCGACGGGGCCGGAGGGTGGCCTGGGGGGCCTCTGACCACGACCCGCTGGGTCGCCATCTTGCGTGAGGAGTTCCCAATCTGGGAGGGAGGCGTGCCGGGCATTCCTCGGCGGGGAACGGGTCAGCCGGCCCCCCAGGCCCACCCTCCGGCCCCGTCGGCGTTTGCGACATGACGAACGACCGAGTTCAGGAGCGATGAAATGAATTTTGACTTGAGTGAGGAGCAGCAGCTGCTTGCTGATTCCTTGAAGCGGTATCTGGCCAACGAGTATTCGATCGATGCGCGGGCGAAGATCGTGGATTCGCCCACCGGCTGGAGCGAGAAGGTGTGGGCGGCCTTCGCGGAGATGGGGCTGCTCGGCGTGCCTTTCGCCGAGGAGCACGGCGGCTTCGGGGGCACCGCGGTGGACGTGATGCTCGTCATGGAAGCGCTCGGTGAGAGTCTCGTCGTCGAGCCCTACTGGGTCAACGTCGGGCTCGGCGGGCGGCTCGTCGTCCGGGGCGGCTCCGAGGCGCAGCGGAAGCGCATCCTCCCCGCGCTGATCCAGGGCAAGCAGCGTCTTGCCTTCGCCCACACCGAGCGCACCGCCCGCTACGACCTGGCCCACGTGGGGACGCGCGCCAAGCGCACCGGCGCCGGCTACACGCTCGACGGCGAGAAGCGGGCGGTGCTGCACGGCGGCTCCGCCGACACCCTGATCGTGTCCGCCCGCACGGGTGGCGGCGATACCGATCCGACCGGCATCAGCCTGTTCCTGGTGGAGCGCACGGCTCCCGGGGTGACGCTGAAAGAGTACCGGACCATCGACGAGCTGCGCGCCGCCGACGTCTGGCTCTCGGGCGTGTCGGTCCCGTCGGGCGCGCTCCTTGGAGACGAGGGCCGCGCGCTGCCGCTGATCGAGGACGCCGCCGACTACGCCACCGCGTTGCTCTGCGCGGAGGCGGTGGGGGCCATTCGCTTCGCCAACGAGGCCACGCTCGAGTACCTGAAGACTCGCCGCCAGTTCGGGGTGCCGATCGGCAGCTTCCAAGCCCTCCAGCACCGCATGGTGGACATGGTCATCAGCTACGAGCAGGCCCGGTCGATGGCCTGCCTGGCGTGCGTGAAGGCCGACACGGCGCCGCCGGCCGAGCGGCGCCACACCGTCTCGGCGGCCAAGATCAAGGTGGCAGACGCCTGCCGGCACGTGAGCCAGGAGGCGGTGCAGCTCCACGGCGGCATGGGCATGACCGAGGAGCTGAAGATCAGCCACACGTTCCGGCGGCTGACCATGATCGGACAGACCTTTGGCGACGCCGAGCACCACCTGGAGCGGTTCGCCCGGAGCGACGCGGCGGGCGCCTGACGCCCCGAAAAGTTGACTCCCTGCGAGGGTTCCGCCCATAGTCGTGCAGTATGGATGGGCAGGAACCTGCGGGACGGCCATCGTTCTTTCGCAAGCCCTCCCCGCCGGGCGGCTCCCCGCCGCGGCGCCCGGTAGCCCCGCCACCGGTTCCGCCCGGAGCCGCGCCACCGTCGCCACCCCCACCCCCGGCGAGCCCGCCCACCGGCGTGGTGGCAGCTCCGCCACCGGCACCTCCACCGCCGGCTCCGATGCCCGGCGGCCCCGGCGTCAGGCAACCCTTCTTCCACGGGGCCGGGGGCACCCTCTTCGGCATCCACGTCGTCAACGTGCTGCTGACCCTGGTAACGCTCGGCGTCTACTACTTCTGGGCGAAGACGCGGGTGCGCCAATACCACTCGAGCCAGACCGAGATGGAGGGAGACCGATTCGCCTATCACGGGACGGCCAAGGAGCTGCTGCTCGGAACGCTGAAGGCTCTGCTCGTCTTCGGCCTGCCGGTGCTGCTGCTGAACTTCATCCGCGACGTGCTCGACGTCCCGATCATGCTGAAGGTCACGGCCGGACTGATCTCCGGCAGCCTGATCTTCGTCTTCTTTCCCATCGCCGTGGTGGGCGCGCGGCGGTACCGCCTCAGCCGCACCTCCTGGCGCGGCATCCGCTTCTCCTTCCGCGGCCGGGTCTGGGAGCTGATCAAGATCTTCATCCTCGGCAGCTTCCTGACCGGTCTCACGGTCGGGCTGTACTACCCGTTCTTCCTCGTCAACCGCCAGAGGTTCCTGGTCTCGTATTCGTACTTCGGTAGCGAGCGCTTCGACTTCACCGGCCGCGGACGCGAGATCTTAGGCCCATTCGTGGTGGCCATCCTGCTCACCCTGCCCACCCTCGGGCTGTGCTGGGTGTGGTACGTGGCGCGGAAGCGGCGCTTCTTCTGGGATCACACCCACTTCGGCAGCGCGCGGTTCTCCTGCAGCGTGACCGGCGGCGCGCTCCTGTGGCTCTGGGTCGTCAACGTGCTCCTGATGGTGTGCACGCTCGGGCTCGCGTGGCCGTGGGTGCGCGTGCGCAACATCAACTTCTCCTTCCGCAATCTGTCCCTGGTCGGGCCGCTGGACCTGGCTCGCATCGAGCAGCAGGCGCAGCACGTCGGGAGCACGGGCGAGGGCCTGTCCGGCTTCTTCGATTCCGGCTTCGACCTGGCCTAGCCGCCGATCTCGGGTGCCTGCGCGCTGATGCGCACCGACTGGCAGGGCGTCTATCTCGACGGACGGACCGCGGCCCGACGGCCGGCCACGATCCGGCTCATGCGCGAGGGCCTCGAGATCACCCCCGCGGGCGGCGCGACGCGGCTCTGGCCCTACCGCGAGCTGCGCCAGACGCAGGGCTTCTACGCGGGCGAGGAGGTACGGCTCGAGCGGGGGGGCGAGCTGCCCGAGACCTTGCTCGTGCCCGACGTCGCGTTCCTGGAGAGCCTCCAGGAGATGGCCCCGCACGCGGGCTCGCGCTTCCACGACCCCCGGCGGCGCGGGGCGCGGCTGCGCTGGACCATCGTCGCCGGGGTGGGGGTGCTCGCCACCGCCGCCGCGATCTACCTGTGGGGGATTCCCGCGCTGGCCGCGCTGGCCGCGCCACGCGTGCCGGTGGCGTGGGAGGAGAGCGTGGGCCGCTCGGCCATCGCCTATCTCGCGCCGCCGGAGCGCCGCTGCGGCGACCCGGAGCTCGGTCGGGTCATGGACGAGACGGTGCGACGCCTCACCACGCCGGGCCCGCCGTCACCCTACACGTTCCGCGTGCACGTGGTGAACCGGCCGCTGGTGAATGCGCTGGCGGTGCCGGGTGGATACGTCGTCGTGTTCCGGGGGCTGCTCGAGCGCGCGAGCACGCCCGAGGAGCTGGCGGGCGTGATGGCCCACGAGCTGCAGCACGTGCTCCACCGCCACGCGACCCGGGCCGTGATCCAGGACGTCTCGACCGGCCTGCTGATCATGGCCCTGACCGGCGACGTGACCGGCCCGCTCGCCTACGGCCTGCAGACGGCCCGCACGCTCGGCGAGCTGCGCTACTCGCGGCGCGCGGAGGAGGAGGCCGACACCGACGGCATGAAGATGTTGCTCGCGGCCCGCGTGGATCCGGCGGGCATGATCACGTTCTTCGAGCAGATCCAGAAGGAGGAAGGCCCCGCGCCCAAGGCGCTCACCTATCTCTCCACCCATCCACTGGCCGCCGACCGCATCGCCCGTCTGAGGGCCATGGCCGCGGCCTGGAAGGGCACGCCCGTGCCGCTGCTGCCCGGGGAGAAGTGGCCCGACCTCGTCAAGCGCTGCTGACCCGGCTCTCAGGCTTTCGGCTGCCAGGCCTTGAACCGGTCGCGCAAAACCTTCTTGTCGAACTTGCCGACGCTGGTCTTGGGGACGGCCTCGATGAAGACGATCTCGTCCGGTAGCCACCACTTGGCGACTCGCGGCTTCAGGTACTCGTAGACCTCGTCCGCGGTGAGCGTGCTCTTGAACTCGGGCTTGGGCACGATGCACGCGAGCGGACGCTCCACCCAGCGCTCGTGCGGTACCGCGATGACCGCGGCCTCCAGCACCTTGGGGTGGCCCATGATCGTGGTCTCCATGTCCACGCTCGAGATCCACTCGCCGCCCGACTTGATGAGGTCCTTCGTGCGGTCGGTGATCTGGATGTAGCCGTCCGGGTCGAGGGTGGCCACGTCGCCGGTGCGGAACCAGCCGTCGTCGGTGAACTGGGCCGCGCCTTCCGGGTTTTTGTAGTAGCCGCTGGTCACCCACGGCCCCCGCACCTGGATCTCGCCCGCGCTCTTGCCGTCCCACGGCAGCACGGTCCCGGCGTCGTCGACTATTCTCATGTCGACGCCCGCCACCGGCGCGCCCTGCTTGGCCCGGACCGCGTAGCGCTCGTCCTCGCTGAGCGCGTCCATGTATGAGCGGGGACGGCACACGCTCCCCAGCGGGGTCATCTCGGTCATGCCCCAGGCGTGCAGCATGTAGGCCCCGTACTTCTTGTCGAATAGCTCGATCAGGGTCCGCGGCGCCGCCGAGCCCCCGATGGGGATGCAGCGGATCGACGAGATGTCCCACTGCGGTTCCTTCTCGAGGATGGCCTGGATGGCGATCCACACCGTGGGCACCGCGCCCACGAGCGTCACCCTCTCGTGATGGACGATCTCGATGATGTCCCGCGGCTGCGGGTTGGGCCCGCCGAAGATCTGGGTGGCCCCGTTCATCACTCCCGCGAACGGCACGCACCAGGCGTTGGCGTGGAACATGGGCACGATGTGCAGGATTACGTCGCGCTCGCAGATGCCGAGCACGTCCACCGTGGACGAGGCGAAGCAGTGCAGGTAGATCGCGCGGTGGCTGTAGACGACGCCCTTCGGGTGCCCGGTGGTCCCGGACGTGTAGCAGATGCCGGCCGCGTCCGTCTCCTCGATGCGCGGCCACTCGGTGACCGGGGCCGAGCTCATGACGACTTGCTCGTAGTCCAGCGCGCCCGGCGGCAGGACCGCGTCCGGGGTGTCCTTCATGATGATCACGTGCTTGACGGTAGTGAGATCCGCGCGGATCGGCTCGAGGATGTGCCAGAGGCTCGCGTCGACGATCAGCACCTCGTCGCCCGCGTGGTTGACGATGTAGGTGATGTCCTGGGCGGAGAGCCGGATGTTGACGGTGTGCAGGACCAGGCCCATCAGCGGAGCCGCGAAGTACACCTCCATGTGCCGGTGCGAGTTCCACGCGAAGGTCCCCACGCGGGCCCCCTTCTGCAGGCCGAGCCCGCGGAGCGCGGCGGCGAGGCGGCAGACGCGGTCCGAGTAGTCGGCGTAGGTATAGCGCTGCAGCCCCACCCCGGGTACCCGAGTCGCCATGGTCTTCCGGTGGAAGAGCCGGCGCGTACGCTCGAAGAACTGGGTGAGGGTGAGCGGGTAGTCCATCATCAGGCCTTTCATGACGTCATCGTCCTCCCAGGTCCTCCGACGTGGCACAGCGAGAGCCGGTGTGGTGATGGCCGCGGTCCGGCCCGCGGTGCTCCCCATCATACGAGTAGAAACGGCGGATCGTCACGCGCAGCGCGTCAGGCGGTCCACTCGCGCAGGTTGCCGCCGAGTACTCCTGGACGTCGTGAGGCCCCTCGCCGGCCGGCCGGCGGCCTCCTCGGTCCGTCGCGACGTAGGCCCGCCCGTACAACGCGAGTTCGAGGTCGGTCGGCGGGTGGCCCACGGATAGCGCCGCCCGTCGTCGCCGGGGGCTGCTTTCTCCCACTCGGCCCCGGTGGGCAGCCGCCGGCCGCGACAGAGACAGCGGTCCCGGGCGCCGAACCACGAGACCTCGACGACCGGGTGGTCCTCGGAGCCCGGGTCGGCGGTGAAACAGCCGGCGCGCCGTCCATCGCTCCGCCCAGCACTCCAGTGGATGTGGGCGTCGGCGTTGTCGACGTCGAAGTAGTCCTTGACGTCGGCGCTCCGGAGGCCGCGCGCGTCCAGGAACCAGGCGAACTCTCGGTTGGTGACCTTGTGCCGGTCGAGCCAGAAGTCGCGGACGTATACCCGGTGCATGGGCCGCTCACCCGGGACGTCGGTGTCGCTACCCATCCAGAACGCGGCGGCCTAGATGAGCCTGGTCCTCCGGCCCGCGCCGCGCGCGGCCGGGGGCACCCGATCGGGCCATCCCGCGCCGATGAGCCCCAGCGCGGCGGCCGGCACGAGAGTCCGCCGCGTCCACACGGTCACACGCATACGATAGCGTCCCGCAACCTTTACCGCCATGACGGATTCGGGTATGGTGAGGGCGCGATGAACTCCCGCTGGAGCGACACCGACGCGCAAGGCAAGAGTGACCTCGAGCTCCTCGTCTACGCCTCCCGCCTGATCGGGGCCGAGACCACGCTGGTGGTGTGGGGCGGCGGCAACACGTCGGTGAAGCGGGATGAGCGCGATCATCGCGGTCGGCCCACGCGGGTGCTGCGGGTGAAGGGCAGCGGCTCCGATCTCAAGAGCATCCAGGTGAAGGATTTTCCGGGCGTGCGCATGGACGACGTGCTGGCCCTGCTCGAGCGCCGGGACATGGGCGACCAGGAGATGGTGGACTACCTCGCCCACGCGCTGCAGGAGCCGTCGAGCCCGCGCCCGTCGATCGAGACGCTGCTCCACGGCTTCCTGCCCGCCTCCGCGGTCATCCACACTCACGCCGACGCGGTCGTCTCGCTGACCAACAACGACCGCAGCCGCGAGGTGCTCCGCGAGGTCTACGGTGGCGAGGTCATCACGCTGCCGTACCGGCGCCCCGGATTCCTGATCTCGCGCGAGGTCTCGGAGGTGTTCGCGGCCCACCCGACCGCGCGCGCGATCCTGCTCGAGAAGCACGGCACGATCTGCTGGGGCGGCTCCGTCAAGGAGGCCTACCTGGCCACCATCGAGCTGATCAGCCGGGCCGAGGAGGCGATCGCCCACCGGGCCAGGGGCCGCGCGCGCTTCGGAGGCGTCGCGCTGAGCAGCCCGCCCGCCGAGACGCGGCGGCGGGTTGCCCTCGCGGTCGCACCGCACCTGCGCGGGCTGGTGGGCAAGAGCCGTCGGCAGGTGCTGTTCTTCGACGACGCGCCGGACGCCCTCGAGTTCGCGACGTCCCGGGAGGCCGACGCCCTCTGCCGCATCGGTCCGGCCACGCCCGATCACACCATCTTCACGAAGCGGCTGCCGTGCTTCGCGCCGGTGGAGAACCCGGCGGACCCGGAGTCGGTGCGCGCCGGCGTGACCGCGGCGGTGGAGCGCTTCGTGGCCGACTACACGCGCTACTTCGAGTCGCACAACGATCACGGCGCCACCCTCACCGATCCGTTCCCGCGGGTGATCGTGGTGGGCGGACTCGGGCTCTTCGCCACCGGCAAGGATCGGCGCACCGCGGGCATCGTCGACGACATCTACCACCACACGATCTCGGTCTTGGGGGCGGCGACCGCGTTCGGCGGCTACGTCTCGCTCTCCGCGCGGGACGCGTTCGACGTCGAGTACTGGCCGCTCGAGCTCTACAAGCTCTCGCTGGCTCCGCCCGAGAAGGAGCTGGCGCGGCGCGTCGCCCTGGTGACGGGCGGCGCCAGCGGCATCGGCCGTGCGGTGGCCCAGCGACTCGCCGCCGAGGGCGGGCACGTGGTGGTGGCCGACCTCGACGCGGCGGGAGCCCGCAAGGTGGCCGAGGAGATCGTGGCGGCCGCGGGGCCCGGCCGGGCGATGGGCCTCGCCATGGACGTGACCAGCGAGGCCTCGGTGCGTGCGGCCTTCGAGGAAGCGGTGCTGTCCTACGGCGGGGTGGACATCGTGGTCTCCAACGCGGGCACCGCGCATTCCGCGCCGGTGGACCGGATGGAGCTCGCCGACTGGGAGCGCTCGTTCGCGGTGAACGCGACCGGGCACTTCCTCGTCGCCCGCGAGGGCATGCGCATCATGAAGGCGCAGGCCCTGGGCGGAGCGTTCGTCTTCGTGGCAACCAAGAACGTGATGTCACCGGGCAAGGACTTCTCCGCCTATTCGGCCTCCAAGGCGGCCGAGGCCCAGCTCGCCAAGGTGCTGTCCCTCGAAGGGGGGCCGCACGGCATCCGCTCCAACATCGTGAACCCCGACGCGGTGTTCCGTGATTCCAAGCTCTGGTCGGAGGACGTGCGCCGCGAGCGCGCGCGGGCGCAGGGCATCACCGTCGACGAGCTCGAGGACTTCTACCGGAAGCGCAACATCCTGGCCCGGCCGATCTTACCCGATGACGTCGCGGAGGCCGTGCTGTTCCTCGCCTCCGACCGGTCGGCCAAGACCACGGGCTGCACGATCACGGTGGACGGCGGCGTGAAGGACGCCTTCCCGCGCTAGGATGAACCCTACTACTGATCCGCTCGGCTCGGCTGCACCTCGCAAAGCCACGTTCGGCGCCTTCCTCTCCATGCATCCGCCCGAGGAGCAGTTCGCGCTCGCCCAGCGCTGCGAGGCCATCGGGCTCGACTCGCTGTGGACGGGTGACCACGTCTCCTTCCACAACCCGCTCTACGAATCGCTGACGCTGCTGGCCTCCTACGCCGGCATCACGAAGCGCATCAAGCTCGGGAGCGGCGTCTACTTGCTCGCGCTCCGCCGGCCGACGGTGGTGGCCAAGATCACATCGACCCTCGACGTGCTCTGCGGAGGGCGGCTGATCTTCGGGGTGGGGGTCGGCGGCGAGAACCCGAAGGAATTCGAGGCCTGCGGAGTCCCCCACAAGGAGCGCGGGGCGCGGGTCACCGAGGGCATCGATGTCGTACGCGCGCTCTGGCGTGACACGCCGGCCTCGTTCCGGGGGCGGTTCACCCAGTTCGATGGCGTCAGCATCGATCCCAAGCCCGTGCAGAAGCCGGGTCCGCCCATCTGGATCGGCGGCCGATCGGACGCGGCCCTGGCCCGCGCCGGCCGCCAGGGCGACGGGTGGGTTTCGTACGTCGTCCAGCCGGAGCGCTACGCCCAGAGCCTGGCCAAGATCCGCCGGGCCGCCGAGGACGCCGGCCGCAGCCTGGACGGCTTCGTGGCTGCGCATCTCACGTTCGTGACCGTTGGGCGCGACTACGAGAGCGCCGAGCGGAGCTGGGTGCGGATCCTGTCGACGCGCTACGCGCAGGACTTCGGGCCGCTGGCCCGGAAGTACGGAGTCATCGGCACCCCCGAGCAGTGCGCCGAGCAGATCGCGCGCTTCGCCGAGGCGGGTTGCGGCTACTTCGTGATGAACCCCATCGGCGCCCTCGCGGACGAGCGAGCCCAGCTCGAGGCGATCGCGAGCGAGATCATCCCCCGCGTGCAGAAGGGCTGAGCGTGGCGATCAAGCCGCGCGAGTGCCGGTCGGAAGTCACCGCGGTGCGCTCGGTGACCCCGGAGATCATCGAGGTCGACCTCAAGGTGATCGAGCCGGCCGACTTCACGTTCGAGGCTGGACAGTGGATCTCGGTGCCCTTCGGGCCCAAGACCGTTCGCGCGTGGAGCATGGTCTCGTCGCCCGCCCGCAAGGGTGGCTTCACGCTCTCGATCGACGTCGCGCCCGGCGGCATCGGCTCGCAGTGGGCGCGGGGCCTCCAGCCCGGCGCCCCCGTCTCGTTCAAAGGGCCGACCGGCGGGTTCGTGTTCAATCGGGCCGACACCCGGCGCGCCGTCTTCGTGGCCGAGGAGATCGGCATCGTCCCGGTCCGCTCGATCCTCAGCCATCTCTACGAGACCGGCTACGGGCGGCCCACCGCGCTGATCTACTGGGCCCGCAATCCGGGCTGGCTCGTCTACGACGCCGACTTCCGCTCGCTCGCGCGGCGGTACCCGGGTTTCTCCTACCTGCCGGTGCTGCGCGAGCCGCCGGCGATCTGGCGTGGGGAGAAGGGCGAGCCGGCGGAGGCGGTGGAGCGCCTGGTGTACGGGGTGGATCGATTGGTGGTCTACGTCTGCGGGGGCGGTGAGACCATCAACCGGGTCCGCGACGTGCTCGTCAAGAAGGGGATGGACCGCAAGAGCGTGAAGTGGGAGAAGTTCTGGTGAGAGCGCAGGTCTGCCACCTGCAGATCAACGTGCGGGACCCCGCAGTCTCCCTGCCGTTCTATCGCGAGCTGCTCGGCTATCTCGAGTACCGCACGGTCTACCAGTCCGAGACGGTGGCCGGCTTCTCGGCGGGCACGGGCGCCGACATCTGGGTCATCGCCACCGAGCCCGCCCACGTCGGCCACGGATTCCATCGCAAGCGCACCGGACTCAACCATCTGGCCTTGCGCGTCGACCGGCGCGTGGACGTGGATCGATTCCGGAACGAGTTCATGATCCCCCGCAAGCTCGACGCGCTCTACCGGACCCCGCGCGAGTTCCCGGAATACCGCCCGGGGTACTACGCGGTGTTTTTCGAGGATCCGGACCGGCTCAAGCTGGAGGTCGTGCACATCCCGGCCGGGCCGGCCCGCGCGCATGGCTGATCTCAACGGCGGTCATCTGGTCGCGCGCACGCTCAAGCAGGCCGGCGTGGGCCACGTCTTCACCCTCTGCGGCGGTCACATTCTGCCGATCTACGACGGGTGCCTCACGGAGGGTGTGCAGGTCGTGGACATGCGTCACGAGCAGGCCTGTGCCCACGCCGCCGACGCCTACGCGCGGCTGACCCGCAACGTCGGGGTGGCGCTCGTGACCGCGGGGCCGGGGGTCACCGACGCGGTCACCGGCATCGCCAACGCGCACTCGGCGCGGAGCCCGGTGCTGCTCATCGGCGGAGCCGCGCCGCTCGGATTGCGCGGGCTGGGTTCGCTCCAGGAGGTGGAGCAGGTCGACCTGCTGCGACCGATCACCAAGGGCTCGTGGACGGTGTCCGAGACGCGCCAGATCCCCGAGGTGCTCACCACCGCCATCCGCCACGCCCTCACCGGCCGACCCGGCCCCGTGTTCGTCGAGATCCCGGTGGACCTGCTCATGACCGTGGTGGAGGATCGGCTCGCCCCGATCCCGACCGCCTACGCTCATCGCCGTCCGACCGCGCCTGACCCCGGATCGATCCAGGAGCTGGCCGCCCTGCTGGGCCGCGCGGAGCGACCCGTGATCATGGCGGGCAGCGGCGTGTACTGGGACGACGCGGCCAGGGACCTGCAGGCTCTGGCCGAGCTGGCCGGCGTGCCGGTGTTCATGAACGGAGCCGGCCGCGGCTGCCTCGGGCACGACCACCCACTGGCCTTCGGCCAGGCCCGTGGCTTCGCGCTCGGCCAGGCCGACGTGGTGCTGGTGCTGGGCACGCCGCTCGACTTTCGGCTCGGGTACGGGCGGCCGCCCTCGTTCGCGGAGACGGTGCAGGTGGCCATGGTGGACTGCGATCCGGTGGAGCTCGGCCGCAACCGGCCGCTCGCGGTCGGTCTGGCGAGCCACATCGGGCTCACCCTGCGGGCGCTGGCCGACGCGCTGCCGCGTGATCTCGCGACGCGCCACGAGACCTGGAGGCAGGCGGTGCGAAAGAAGGAGGACGACGCGCAGTCGCGGCTGATGGCCGAGCGGCGGTCCGACGACGTGCCGATCAGCCACTACCGGCTGGCTCACGAGCTCGCGGCGATGGTGGACGCGAGCACGACGGTGGTGGGCGACGGCGGCGACGTGGTCGGCTGCGCGTCCAAGGTGGTGGCGCTCTCGCGGCCGGGGCAGTGGCTCGATCCGGGCCCGTTCGGCTGTCTCGGCGTCGGCCCCTCCTTCGCGATCGCGGCCAAGCTGCTGCGTCCGGAGAAGCGTGTGCTGCTGATCGCGGGTGACGGCGCCTTTGGCCTCAACGGCATGGAGATCGAGACCGCGGTGCGCTTCGGCCTGCCGATGACGGTGGTGGTCGGCAACGACGGCGGCTGGGGGCAGATCCGCAACCCGCAGCTCTCGTTCTTCGGAGCCGAGCGCGCGGTGGCCACGTCGCTGCCGTTCACACGCTACGACCGGATGGTGGAGGCCCTCGGCGGCAAAGGGATCCACGTGACCGAGCCCGGCCAGCTCCGGCCGGCGCTCGAGCGCGCGCTCGGGTCGGGCGAGGTGTACGGCATCAACGTGGTGCTGGACCCGGCCGCCTACCGCCGCACCGGCCAGGTATCGATGGCGATATGACCGGGCCCAGATGAAGATCACGTTCCTCTGCCCACATCTGCGTATCGCGGGCGGGGTGCGCGCGATCCTCATCCACGCCGATCGGCTGGCCCAGCGGGGCCACGAGGTGACCCTGGTCGTGCCGGCCGGGCGCGCGCTCGCCGCGTGGTGGCGCAACCGGCTCGCGCATCCCCCCGAGTGGATGCCGGGGCTGCGGGCGCGGGTGCAGTGGGTGCCCGAGTGGAGCGCGGCGCGGATCCCCGAGGGTGACGCGATCGTCGCCACCTCCTGGCAGTCGGTGGAAGCGGTGGCGGCGGCCCCGCCCGCGGCCGGCCGCAAGTTCTACTTCATCCAGCACTTCGAGAGTCTCTATCACGGCGAGGCGGCCCGCGTGGATGCCACCTACCGAATCCCGCTCCGGAAGATCGTGATTTCGACGTGGCTGGCCGACGTGATGGCCGAGCGATTCGACTCGCCGGCGGCGGTGATCGTGACGCCGGTGGATCCGGCGCTCTTTCGTCCGGTCCCGGTGGAGGACGACGGTACCCTGCGGGTGCTGATGCTCTTTCACGAGTACCCGTGGAAGGGGGTGGCGGACGGGCTGGAGGCGTTCGATCGGGTGCGCGCGCGCCATCCGAACGCGGCACTGGTGGGGTTTGGCGTCAAGCGGCCGCCGCGCAAGCTGCCCTTCGCGGAGTTCCACGAGAACCTGCCCCAGGAGCGGCTGGCGTGGCTCTACAGCCGCTGCCCGATCTATCTCTGCCCGTCGTGGGACGAAGGGCTCGGCATGCCGTCCATGGAGGCGATGGCATGCGGAGCCGCGCTCTGCACCTACGACAACGGCGGGTGCCGGGACTATGCCATCGACGGCCGCACCGCGGTGGTCGCGCCGCGGCGCGATCTGGATGCGCTGGCGTGGGGGCTGACGCGGCTGGTGGAGGATGCGGAGCTACGGCGGCGGGTCGCCCGGCACGGACAGGAGTTCGTGAGGGCTCAGTTCGACTGGGAACGCGCTACCGCGCGGCTGGAGGCGATCCTGGCCGCGCGGTAGCGGTGAGGCGGGATCAGGCTATGCGGAGGCTCCGACGTGCTCAACCGTGGCGTGAGCCATGGCCGGACGCCGGCTGCGAAGGGTGCGGTTGGTCCACCGCGCCACCACGTGGCCCAGGGTCTGCTCCTCGATCAGGCCTTCCGACTTCAGCTGCTTGAAGACCTGCGTCCACCCGGAGCTCTGCTGAGCCATGAAGAGGATCTCGTCGAGGCTCTTCCGAGCCGGCACGCTGGGCGTGCTCTGCGCGTCGTAAAGAGCGTGGGCGATCTGCGAATCCGAGGGCATGGCGCTTGGCTCGCGCCGGTACCCCGACCCGAGCAGCAGTCGGAGCGTCGTCGATCCTGTCGTGCGCTCTGAAGCCATCATGGTTCGTTCCTCCCCTGTGGCGATTCCGGCCGGATCCGTTTGACTCATCGACCGTGGCCGCGCTGGTGATGCGGCAGCCGATGAGCTCGCGCGAGCTGACCGGGGTACTCGTGCGGTCGGGGCTCCAGGGCGTGACGCTCCCGGAAGGCCCCTCGGGCGCCGTGAAGCCCCGCGAGACGATGCCCGTGGTGCCCGGCGCCCGACTTCACATCACCGGGCCGGCTCTTACCGGGTCTCGCGCCCTTCACGCTGCTACCGTCCGCAAAGTCCGCCATGGCTAGTGCTGAGCCTACGTACGGCAAACTCGGTGCCAGTTTTGGATGGAACGGAAAGATGCGCTGCTACGTGCAGTTACAGAACAGCACCGGCCATGTCGGCCGGAGGCAGGTGACGAGGAGCGCCAGACAGTGTACCGATTTAGGACGCCCCGGGGCCGACCCCGCAGGAAATGCGCCTAAGCAGGCAGCCAGTCCCGCAGCGGCTTCACGATGGCGCCGGCCTTCACGAGGGCCTCGCGCACCGCGGCCACGATCTTGTCCGATCCCGGGCTGTCGCCGTGGATGCAGATCGTCTCGACCTTCGCATCGATCACCTTGCCGGTGATCGTGCGGACCTTGCCCTCCATCGCCATGCGTACGGCCTGGTCGGCGGCCTTCGCCGGATCGGTGATCAGCGCGTCCTTGCCCAGCTTGCGGGTGACGAGCTGCCCGTCGTCCGCGTAGACCCGGTCGGCGAAGCCTTCGGCGGCGATGCGGACGCCCTTCACCTTGCGCGCCTCTGCGTCGTACTTGGTCATGGCCATCGTCATCAGGATGAGCCGAGGATCCAGCTCGAGCAGCTGCTCGGCGGTGGCGCGTCCGAGCGGCAGGTTCTCCTCGAACATGTGGTATTGAATGCCGTGCGGCTTCATGTGCTGGATGCGGGTACCCGCCGCCTGAGCGAAGGCGGCCAGCGCGCCGATCTGGTAGCGGTGATAGTCCTTCAGCTCGGATGGAGAAACGTCCATGCGCCGCCGTCCGAAGCCCATGAGATCGGGCAGGCCCGGGTGCGCTCCCACCGCGACGCCGTGCTGGACGGCCAGCTCCACGGTGCGGCGCATCACGTGCGGGTCACCGCCGTGGAAGCCGCAGGCGATGTTGGCCGAGGTGATGTTCGGCATCACCTCCTCGTCGTGGCCGAGGGTCCAGCGGCCGTAGCTCTCTCCCATGTCGCAGTTGATGTCGATGTGGACGGGTTGGCTCATAGCTTGGGCAAGACCTCCTTGGCGATCCGCTCGACCTGCTCGGGCTGATAGCGGTACGGGATCAGGATAATCCGATCGACGCCGGTCCGCACGTGGGCCCGCAGCTGCTCGACGCAATCGGACGCCGAGCCGTGCACCGCGTGATCGATGGTGGATTCGCTCCAGGCCGCGGTGTCCCACTCCGTCGACAGCCACTGGCGCATGTCGGCGGTCGTCTGATCGCGCGAGCGCCCGACGTAGACCGCGAGCTGGTTGGTGGCGGTGAGCTTGGCCGGGTCGCGGCCGGCCTGGCGCGCGAAGGCCTTCACCTTCTCCCACGATTTCGTGAAGCTCTCGGGGGTGTAGAAGTAGGTGAGCCAGCCGTCGCCGACGGTGCCGGCCCGGTGCAGCACCGCATCCACGTAGCCGCCGACGAGGACGGGCGGACGTGGGCGCTGCACGGTTCGGGGCACCATGACCGCCTCGCGCAGGTTGAACTCGTCGACCTTGAGGGTCACCCGCTCCTCGGTCCAGAGCCGCATCAGGATGTCGAGGTTGCGCTCGAATTGCCGGCCGCGCTGCTTGAACGGAACGCCCACCGCGTCGAACTCGCGGGCGTACCAGCCCGCGGCCACGCCCAGGATGAGTCGGCCGCCCGAGATGACGTCGAGACTGCCCAGGGCCTTGGCGGCGACCACCGGGTTCCGCAGCGGCAGCACCAGCACCCCGGTACCTAGCTTGATCGTGCGAGTGCGGGCCGCGACCGCGCCGAGCATCGTGATCGAGTCCACGATGGGGAACGAGGGCTCCACGCCGAGCAGCACGTGGTCCCACGCCCAGAGGGACTCGAAGCCGAGCGCCTCGGCGCGTTCCGAATACGCATAGAGGCCCTGGATGTCCGGGACTTCTCCCGGGCCCACGAAGTTTCGAATGGCCAGGCCAAAGTCGGTCAAAGTCTTAACCCCCTTCATCTGCGGGGGCCCCGAAATGGCCCCCGCACTCCCCCAATGGCGGACAACCCTTTACTCCTGCGGCGAGTTGCGGACCCGTTTCTCTCTTGCTCATCCGATGAACTGGCGCTTCGGGTCCAGCATGCGCAAGATCGAGAGCTCGTCGGCGGTCGGGGGCGTGGTGGTCGTGAGCGTCGGGCTCACAAGCATCTCGAAGCCGGTGTTCTCCCGCACCTGCTCGAGGGTCGCACCGGGGTGGAGCGCGAGCAGCTGCATCTTCCGGCTGGTCGCCTCGAATCCGAAGACTCCGAGAGTCGTGATCACGCGCGAGACCCCGCCGAACAGCAGGCCGTGACGACGTCTCGAATCGCCGCCGTCCAGGTAGCCCGGGCTCGTGACGAAGTCCACCCGCTCCGTGAAGCGGCGCTTCTCGTGCACGGTGAGGATCAGCACCTCCCGGCAGAGCGAGATGATGTCGTTGGCGCCTCCGCTGCCGGGCAGGCGCACCTTGGGCCGCGCGTAGCCGCCGATGGCGCTGGTGTTGAGGTTGCCGTGCTGGTCGATCTGGGCGCCCCCGATGAAGCCCACGTCGAAGAACCCGCGCTGCGCGAGCAGGAACGCGTCGCTGATTCCGGGCAGCATCTGGGCCCGGTAGGCGGCGCGCATCTCGTTGGTCGAGACCGGCAGCTCGCCCGGCTTCCACATCGGGCCGATCACACCGCCCTCGACCATCATGGTGAGCCGGGGGGCGTGGGTGCGCTGCGCCAGCACCGAGGCCATCATGGGCGCGCCCACCCCGGTAAAGACGGTGGTGTTGTCCCGGAGCTCACGCGCGCCCATCACCGCGAGCAGCTCGTTCGCGGTCACGCTCACGTCGTGAGCATCCGGGCCCGGCCGGCCGCGTCGGTCATGCGCTCGTCCCCGAAGAGGGCCAGGTAGTCGGCGTGGCTGCGCGGAGCGTACACGTAACGCTCGAGGTAGTCGACCACCCCGGCGGCGCCGCGCTGGTGGATGGCGTCGACGTAGGCGGTGAAGTGGTCGGGCTCGGAGTCGTAGGTGCCGTAGCACTCGTGTGGGTAGGAGCCGTAGGGCACGTGGGCGAGGGCATCCACCACGAAGCCGGGGATGACGGTGCGGTCCGGGTGAAGACGGATCTCGTCCTCGGAGACGATCTCCTCCGCGGTCACCAGCACGGTGGAGGCAGCGTGCGCGATGTCGACGTCCATGTGCGGGTAGCCGTCGATCTGGCAGTTGCCGAGACGGTCGGCGCGCTGCACATGGAGGAGGGCCACGTCCGGGAAGAGCGCGGGGACGGCGTGGAGGGTCCGGCCGGTATACGGGCACTCCACCGTTTTCGAGCCGCCCACGCCCATGAGATCGGAGCCCAGCATGGTGAGCGAGGGCAGGAAGGGCACGCCCATGGCGGCGGCGCGGTAGCGCAGGCCCAGGCCGAGGTGACTCCACTCTTCGAAGGTGACGCGTCCCGACTCCACGAACTCGCGCTGGATGCGCGAGAGACCCCAAGGCAGGCCGATGCCCATCCAGGAGGTGACGAGCTTGTCCACCGCGCCCGCGACCAGGCCCCATTCCCCCTCGTAGCACATCAGGTTGCGCGAGAAGGAGAGACCACGGGGCCGGCGGCGCAGCAGGGCCCACACCAGCGCGAGCGGGGTGCGCGAGTAGAGGCAGCCGCCGAGCGCGAGGTGGTCGCCGTCCTTGATCCGGGCGACCGCGTCCTCGAGCGTACCGAGCTTGGGTCCTGCCGACTTGACCTTGGCCTCCAGGCGCAGGCGCGCGGTGTGGAAGTCGTACTCGTGTGGCGTGACTGTCACGCGAGGATCTCCCAGGTCCTCTGATAGCGATCGAGCTGCTCGACGGTGTACGCGTCGAGCGGGTGCTCGCGCTTCGGGATGTCGACGTGCTTGACTTCGCCGCAGAGCGGGGTGGTGAAGTATCGCTGCCCGGTGTCGTTGATGATGGTCAGCACCGAGGGCAGGTCGGGATGGCGGCGGGCCAGCTTGAGCGCCGCGGCCACGTTGCAGCCGCTCGAGATGCCGCAGAAGATGCCCTCCTCCCTTGCGAGTCGCCGGGCGACGGCGACGCTCTCCTCGGTGGTCGTGGTGATGATCCCGGTGAGCAGGGATACGTCGAGGTTGCGGGGGACGAAGCCGTCGCCGATGCCCTCGATGCCGTGGTGGCCCCACGCTCGCCGTGAGAGCAGCGCGCACTCCGCCGGCTCCACCGCGTAGAGCTTCACCTGGGGGTCACGGTCGCGGAGGTAGCGGCCCACTCCGGTGAGCAGACCACCCGAGCCCTGCGAGTCCACGAAGGCGCCGACGCGGCCGCCCGCCTGCTCCCAGATCTCGGGACCGGTGGTGCGGATGTGGGCCTCGACGTTGTCGGTGTTGTCGAATTGCCCGGGCACCCAGTAGCGGCCCGGGGCCGCCTCGCGGATCTGACGCAGGCGCTCCAGCGAGAGATCCACGTCGCTCTCACCGCCCGGGGTGAAGATCAGGTCGGCTCCGTAGGCCCGCATGATCTTCTTCCGCTCCTCGCTCATGCCTTCCGGCATCACGATGGTGCACGGGTAGCTCTTGACCGCCGAGACCCAGGCGCAGGCGATGCCCGCGTTGCCGGTGGAGCACTCGAGCACCTGCATGCCCGGCTTGAGGTCGCCCCGCGCCTCGGCCCGCTCGAACATGTGGAGATAGATACGGTCCTTCAGGCTCCCGGTGGCGCCGTACCACTCGACCTTCACGTAGATCGGGGGCGTCACGCCGCGCGTGATCCGGTTGAGTCGCACGAGGGGCGTACGGCCCACCGCGGCGGCAATCGACGGCAGCGCGGTGTTGTAACGATCCCACTGGGGCCTGGCGCTCGGGTCCATGATCTCTAGCCTCGCGGGCCCGGCGCGGCCGCGCCAACGCCCCGCAGGAACTTGGTGAGCCGATGCTGACCGGACGTGACCGGCTCGTAGCGCCGCGGGTTGTCGGGCCCGCAGCAGCTCGGCAGGCACTCGATCAGGGCGTCGTAGTTCGGCTGGTGGAAGAAGGGGATCGAGAGCCGCCGGTTGCCCCGCGCAGCCTCTCGCGGCGGATTCACCACGCGGTGCATCGTCGAGGTCCACCGGTCGTTGGTCCAGTGCTGCATGAGGTCGCCGATGTTGCAGACGAACGTGCCGGGGGGCGCGGTCACGTCCACCCACTCGCCGTGCCGGTTGCACACCTGCAGGCCCGGCACGTTCTCGGGCAGCAGGATGGTGACCGCGCCGTAGTCGGTGTGGGCGCCCGCCCGGATCTGGCCCGGGCGCGGGGCCTCGACCTGTTCCGGATAGTGATTGGCCCGGATGCCGCTGATGTGTCGATCGGTCTTGTCCCGGAAGAAGTCCTCCGGAAGATCCAGGGCGAGGGCGAAGATGTGCATGATCCGCGCGGCCAGGCCTTCCATCGTGCGGTAGTACTCGGTCCACACCGCACGGAACTCGGGCGGGCGCGCCGGCCACCGGTTCGGAGCGAACGACGGGTAGGCCTCCGGTCGCCGGTGATACTCGTCGTCCGGAACGTCCACCGGTCCGATGGCGAAGAACTCCTTCAGGTCGGTGGTGGTGGCGTCACCGCGACTGTACGAGAGGTTCTCGTCGCCCACCGCGATGTAGCCGCGGCTCTGCTCAGGTCGCGGGCGGGCCACCGTCTGCTTCTCGGCCGTGGGCAGATCGAAGAAGGCGCGCGAGGTCTCGAGCATGCGGGTGACCAGCACGTCGGGCACGCCGTGCCCGGTGATCGTGAAGAAGCCGATCTCGGTGCACGCGGTGTCGACGGCGCGGGCCACTGCGGCGCGCCCCCCGGGCGGGCCGTCCGTGAAGAGGGCGAGATCGATGATGGGAACGGTGGTGAGCACGGCCGGGCGCCTACAGGAAGACCGATCCGCCGTCGACGACCAGGGTCTGCCCAGTCATGAACGCGCTGTCGGACGAGGCGAGGAAGAGCACGGCGCCCTCGACGTCCTCGGGGAGCGCGTCGCGCTTGAAGGCGCGGGACTGGAGCACCGCGGCGGCCTGGAAGCCGGTGACATCCGGATTGGCCCGCACGGTGTCGCTCAGGATGAGCCCGGGGGCCACCGCGTTGACCGCGATGCCGTCGTCGCCGAGCTCCCGGGCCAGGGCGCGGGTCATGGCGATCACCGCGCCCTTCGAGGTGACGTAGTGCAGGAGGAAGGGCGTGCCTTTGGCCACGATGGCGGAAGCCACGTTGACGATGCGCCCGCCCTTCTGCGCGCGCATGACCGGGGCCACCGCCTTCACGCAGTTCCACATGCCCCGGACGTTGACGGCCATCACCCGATCCCACTCCTCTTCCGGGATGGCGTCGAAGGGCTGGGGCCTGAGGCTGGAGAACACCGCCGCATTGTTGACGAGGACGTCGATGCGGCCGAAGCGGCGACAGGCCTCCTCGGCCATGGCCCCGACCGACGACGCCGAGGCCACGTCGACGCGGCAGCCGGCCGCCCGTCCGCCCGCGTCGAGGCGCTCCAGCGCCTCCGCCGCATCCACGATGTCGGCGATCAGCACGCAGGCTCCCTCGTCGAGGAAGCGACGCGCGTAGGCGAAGCCGAGGCCGGCCGCCCCGCCCGTGATCACCACCGCGCGATCCTGGAGCCGTCCGGTCACCGGTCCGGCTCGGCCCGCCGGGTGAACTCGAGCGCGTCCTGCAGGACGTGATCGGCGTGGGCGCGGGCCAGGCGCTCGCCCTCCTCGCCGTGGCCGGCCAGCACCGCCTCGAGGAGGGCCCGGTGCTCGGCCACGCTCGACGCGACGCGCTCGGGCAGGTAGAGCGAGCGCAGGCGGAGGACCAGGATCTGCGCGTAGACGTTCTCGAGGAGCCGACTCAGAACCCGGTTGCGCGAAGCGCCGAGCACGCGATCGTGGAACTCGATGGCCGCGCGCGAGTAGTGCTCCATCTCGCCGGCCGATGCCGCGTGCTCCATCTCGGCCATTGTCGCCTCGAGAGCGGCGCGCGAGTCGGTGTCGAGATTCTGGGCCGCCTGGCGCACCGCGAGCGCCTCCAGCGCGCCGCGCACCACGAAGAGATCGCGGATCTGGTCGGCGCCGTAGTTGAGGACGAAGACGCCGTGGCGCGGCACCGTGTTCACGAGCCCCTCGCTCTCGAGGCGGCGCATGGTGTCCCACACCGGGGTACGGCTCACCCCGAGGTCGCGGCAGATCTGCTCGACGTTGAGCTTGGAGCCGGGCGGGAAGACCTGGCTCAGGATGAGATCGCGAACGGTTCGGTATACTCGCTCGCCGAGACTCTCGTGCAGGAGGGGCGCGATCGGAGCGCGCGGCGCGGTGGATCTCGCGGGTGACATGGAGACGTATTCTTGGCGCGGCTGCGAGCAAAGTCAATCGGGTTTTCATTTGACACGTGACATGAAATATAGGATACGTGCTGGGCGAGGCGCAGCCGAAAGCGAGCCGAGCGGAACCACGATTCGAAAGTCACCGCGGCGCGGCGGTGCAACCCCAAACCGATGCCCTACAGGTGAAGGTCACAGGAGGCCGAGCATGAAGCGAGCAATCCGAGCCCTTTCCGTCGCGCTGGCGATCGTCTTGGGTGTCTCGATCCCGTCGGTGCACGCGCAGGACGCGGTCAAGATCGGCGTCATCCAGCCGCTGTCCGGCCCGGTGGCCGCCTCCGGCAACTACGTGCGCATGGGCGCCGAGATCGCGCGGGACTGGACCAACGAGAAAGGCGGCGTCCTCGGCCGCAAAGTCGAGCTGCTCATCGAGGACAACAAGTCCGACCCGAAGGAAGCTGCCACCGCGGCCGAGAAGCTGATCGTTCGCGACAAGGTGCCCGTCATCGTGGGCGCCTGGGGGAGCTCGATGACGCTGGCCGCGATGCCGAAGCTCGAGGAGTATGGCGTGCCGATGGTGGTGGAGACCTCCAGCGCCTCCACCATCACCAAGCGCGGCAATCCGTGGATCTTTCGAATCAGCCCGCCCAGCGAGATGGAGGCCCTCGGGCTCGAGAAGTACCTGAAGGACTTCGGGATCAAACGGGCCGACTTCCTGGCGGTCAACACCGACTGGGGTCGCGGGGCCGTGAGCGCGTTCGGCGAGGTCCTCAAGAAGTCGGGCGTGGCGGTGGGCGCGGTGGAGTACATGGACCAGGCCGCGACCGACATGAACGCGCAGATCACCAAGGTGAAGGCGGACTCGGCCGACACGCTGTTCCTGACCACGAGCGTCGAGCAGATCACGCTCGTACTCAAGCAGGCCCAGGAGCAACGGCTGGCCCTCAAGGTCATCACGACCGGCGGCAGCTCCTCGCCGAGCCAGCTCATCAAGCAGGCCGGCGCGGCGGCCGAGGGGTCGTACCACATCCTGTTCTTCATGCCCTGGTTCCCGGAGGCGATGCCGGACGGCAAGCTCGCGAAGGCCTTCGTGGACGAGTGGGCCAAGCGCGGCCATCCCTTCGAGGGGCTGACCGAGGGTTTCCGTGGCCACGACGGGGTCCTGACCGCGGTTGAAGGCATCCGCATCGCGGGCAAGGCCGACCCCAAGGCGGTGCGCGAGGCGCTCTGGAAGGTGAGCGTGATGGGCGTCAACGGACCGATCAAGTTCGAGAAGGACGGCCCGGCCGGCAAGGAGAGCGGGCAGAGCAAGCCGAGCATCTTCATCGTCCAGGTGAAGGACGGCAAGATCGCGCTGCCGGCGTTCGCGGCGAAGAAGTAGCGGGACCGGCGACCGCGGGCGCTTGGACCAGCTTCTCCAGCACCTGCTGAACGGGCTGCTGCTGGGCGCCACCTACAGTCTGCTCGGGATCGGCCTCACGCTGGTCTTTGGGCTGATGAACGTGGTGAACTTCGCCCACGGCGAGTTCTACACGCTGGGGGCCTACGCCACGTTCGCGGCTCTCACCCTGGCCTCGGTGAACTTCTTCCTCGCCATCCCGATCGCGATCGTGGCCGGCGCCCTCGCGGGCGCCGCCTGCGAGCGATTCCTCCTGCGCCCGCTGCGCGGCCAATCCATCGACACGGTCATGCTCGTCATGATCGGGGTGTGGATCGCCATGCAGAACGCCGAGCTGCTGGGGTGGGGCGGGGTGGCCAAGAGCGTGCCGACCCCGTTCCCCACCCCGCCGGTGGTGCTGGGAGCGGTATCGGTGGCTCCGCTCCGGATCTTCGTCTTCGTGGTCTCGGGCGCGCTCATCCTGGGCGCGCACCTCCTGCTCGCGCACACCAAGCTCGGGCGCGCCATGCGGGCCACCTTCCAGGATCGCGACACGGCCGCGCTGATGGGCGTGAGCATCGAGCGGATCCACACCATCACGTTCGCTTTCGGCGCCGGTCTGGCCGCGGCGGCGGGGGCGCTGCTCGGGCCCGTCTTCCTTCTCTATCCCTCGATGGGAGATCTGGCCTCGCTCAAGGCGTTCTCGGTGGTGATCCTGGGCGGGCTCGGCAACTTCGCGGGCGCCGCGCTCGGGGGCCTGGTGCTCGGAGTCGCCGAGGAGCTGGGCGCGGGCTACGTCTCCTCCGGCTATCGCGACGCGGTCGGCTTCCTCATGATCGTGGCGGTGTTGCTGCTGCGCCCGTCGGGGCTCTTCGCCCGCGCGGAGCGCGTGGGATGAGCCGGATCGCGCTCGGGCTCGGGCTGATCGTGATCGTGACCGCCCCGCTCTGGGTGTGGAACCCGTATCACCTGCACACACTCATCATGGCCGGGATCTTCGCGGTGCTGGCCCTGAGCCTCAACCTGCTTCTGGGCTATACCGGCCAGCTCTCGCTCGGCCACGCCGCCTTCTTCGGCATCGGCGCTTACGCGACGGCCCTCCTCACCGTGAAGCTGGAGTGGTCGCCGTGGATCGGGCTGCTCGCCTCCGCGGTACTGCCCGCGGCCGCCGGCTTCGTCATCGGGCGGCTCGCGCTCAAGCTGCGCGGGGCCTACTTCGTCCTGCTCACGATCTCCTTCGCGGGCTGCGTGTCGCTGGTGAGCGTGAACTGGATGGATCTCACCAACGGCCCGCTCGGGATCCCGGGGGTGCCGTCGGTGGAGATCGCCCTGCCGGGCCTGGCCGCAGTCTCGCTCCGGACCAAGGCCGCCTACTACTATCTGGTGCTGGGCTCGGTCGCGCTGTCGTACCTCGTGTGTCTGGCCCTGATCCGGTCGCGGGTCGGCCGGGCCCTGGTGGCGCTGCGCGAGAACGAGACGCTGGCCGCCGCGGTGGGGATCGACGCGACCCACTACCTGGTGCTGGCCGCGCTGATCAGCGCCGGGATGGCGGGCTTTGCGGGCGGCCTCTACGCCCACTACACCCGCTTCGTGAGCCCGGAGGTGTTCCTGTTCACCTACACGGTCACCATGGTCATCATGGTGGTGGCGGGTGGGAAGGGGACGCTGGCCGGGCCCGTCGTGGGCGCGGTGCTGTTCACGGTGCTGCCGGAAGCGCTGCGCGCGGCCACCTCGTGGCAGTGGCAGATGCTCCTCTACGGCGTGCTTCTGATCGGCGTCCTGTTCTTCATGCCGGAGGGAATCGTCCCGGCGATGCGCCGGCGCTGGAGGGCTTCGTGACGCTCGAGGCCCGCGAGCTGACGGTGCGCTTCGGAGGCGTCGCCGCGCTGACCGGCGTGAGCTTCGTGGTGGCCCCTGGCACCGTGACCAGCCTGATCGGGCCCAACGGCGCGGGCAAGACCACCGCGTTCAACGTGATCACCGGCTTCCAGCGTCCGACCCAGGGCACGGTGAGCCACGACGGCCAGCCGATCACCGGCTGGCGACCGCACCGCATCGCGGCGCGCGGGCTCGTCCGCACGTTCCAGAAGACGAGCGTGTTCCCGGGGCTCACCGTCCGGGAGAACGTGCTGACCGGCCTCCACCTGCGGGGCCGGGTCGGTGTGGTGGCCGCGCTCCTGACCCGGGGCCGGGTGCGCGAGGAGGAGCGTCGCCTCGGCGCCGAGGCCGATCGCGTGATCGACTTCGTGGGGCTCGGAGCCCGCCGGCACGACGCGGCGCCAGCCCTGTCCTACGGCGACCAGCGGCTGCTCGAGCTGGCGGTGGCGCTGGCCGCGAAGCCGCGGCTGCTTCTCCTGGACGAGCCGGCCTCCGGCATGACCGCCTCGGAGAAGCGGGCGGTGGCGGCCCTCATCTCGAAGATCCGCGAGGAGGGCATCACCGTGTTCCTGGTCGAGCACGACATGCGTCTGGTCATGGGCATCTCGGATCGCGTGCTCGTCCTCAACTACGGCCGCCTCATCGCCGACGGTGATCCGGCCGCGGTGCAGCGCGATCCCGAGGTGATCCGCGCGTATCTCGGATCGGGGGCCCATGCTGACGCTTGAGGCCGTCGACGCGCGCTACGGGCGCATCACCGCGCTGCACGGGGTCACCCTGACCGTGGGCGCCGCCGAGTTCGTCTGCCTCATCGGGGCCAACGGCGCGGGGAAGACGACCACGCTCAAGACCATCTCGGGGCTGGTGCGGGCCGCGGCCGGCCGCATCGTCTTCGACGGGCGCGAGATCCAGCACCTGGCCCCGCAGGAGATCCTCCGCCGGGGCATCGCGCACTGCCCGGAGGGCCGCCGCGTGTTTCCGTACATGACGGTGGAGGAGAATCTCCAGATGGGCGCCTACGTCCGGACCGACGCGTCCGCGGTCGGCCGGGACCAGGAACGGGTGTTCGCGCACTTTCCGATCTTGGCGGAGCGCCGCCGGCAGGCGGCGGGTACGCTGTCGGGCGGCGAGCAGCAGATGCTCGCGATCGGGCGCTGCCTGATGGCGCGCCCGCGGCTCATCCTGTTCGACGAGCCCTCGCTGGGCCTGGCGCCGACCGTCACCGAGAGCGTGTTCCAGATCATCGCGGGCATCCAGCGCGAGGGCACCACCGTGCTGATGGTGGAGCAGAACGCCTACATGGCGTTGCAGCTCGCCGGCCGCGCCTACGTCATGGAGACCGGCCGCATCACGCTCGAAGGCGCCGCCCGCGACCTGATGAAGAACGACCACGTCAAGCAAGCCTACCTGGGCGGCTAGCCGAATGAGACCACCGAGCGTCTGCGGCCGGGAGGAAGGGGGAGGTGAACGAGTGTCCGCGTCGGAACGAATGCCCGCCGCCCGGGGGAGTGCGGGGGCCATGTCTGGGCCCCGCAGCTGAAGAGAGGCTAAGGCATCTATGGGCGCCAAGTACTTCGGAGCCTCGGTAAAGCGCAAGGAAGACCCGCGCTACCTGCGCGGCGAGGGCCGCTACGTGGACGACATCAAGCTGCCCCGCATGCTCCACGCCGCCTTCGTGCGTAGCCCGTACGCCCACGCGCGCATCACCTCGATCCGCACCGACGCCGCCGGCCGGCTGCCGGGCGTCGCGCACGTGCTCACGTTCGCCGATCTCGAGCGCTGGATGAAGCCGTTGCCGCTCTTCGGCGCGATCCCGCCCGGCCTGGCCGCGCGGGTGGCGGTATCGATGCGCCAGATCGGCCAGCTGCCCATGTGCCGGGACGAGGCGCGGCACGTCGGCGAGATCGTGGCCATGGTGCTGGCATCGAGCCGCGCGGTGGCCGAGGACGGCTGCGAGCTGGTCGAGGTGGACTACGAGCCGCTGCCGGTGCTGGCCGACGTCATCGCGGCCGGCGAGCCCGGCGCCCCCGTGCTCTATCCCGAGTGGGGCGATAACGTGGCGCTGTCGTTCAAGACCGGGTTCGGCGATGTCGAGGCGGCGCTGCGCCAGGCCCAGGCCCGGGTGCGGGAGCGCTTCGTGATCCCGCGCTACGTGGGCATGCCCATCGAGACGCGTGGGGTCGTTGCCCGGTGGGACGTGCGCGACGGCAGCCTCACCACCTGGAACGGAACCCAGGTCGTGCACTTCGTCCAGCAGGGCCTGGTCGCGGCCCTCGGCCTGCCGGCGCACAAGATCCGCGTCATCGCCCCCGACGTGGGCGGCGGCTTCGGCACCAAGGCCAACGGCTATCCGGAGGATCTGCTGATCCCGGCGGCGGCCATCGTGTCGCGCCGGCCCGTGAAGTGGACCGAGGACCGGCGCGAGCACATGATGGGCTCCGCTCATGCCCGCGCTCAGGTGCACGACATCGAGATCGCGGCTCGCCGCGACGGCACCATGCTGGCGGTGCGCGACCGGATCTGGGTGGACCTGGGCGCCTACAACTCGTGGGGCATCGTACTGCCGTACAACACGGTGGCCCACCTGCTGGGGCCGCACCGCGTGCCCAACCTCGACGTCGAGTGTCGCGGCATCGTGACCACCAAGACACCGAACGCCCCCTACCGCGGAGCGGGCCGTCCCGAGACCGTCTTCGCCATGGACCGCATCGTCGATTGCCTGGCGCGCGAGCTCCGGATGGATCCGGCCGAGCTCCGGCGGCGCAACTACCTGTCCGAGGCCGACATGCCGTACCAGATCAACATCCCGTATCGCGACGGCAATCCGCTCGTCTACGACAGCGGGGACTGCCGGGCCTCGCTCGAGGACGCGCTGCGCGCGGTGGGCTACGACGCCCTGCGGACCGAGCAGGCGCGGCTGCGCGAGCGAGGCATCTACCAGGGTATCGGCCTGTCCGGTTACGTCGAGGGCACCGCGATCGGTCCGTACGAGGGCGCGACGGTGCGCCTCGACGCCTCCGGCCGCGCGGTCGTCGCCACCGGCGCCTGCAGCCAGGGGCAGGGTCACGAGACCTCGTTCGCCCAGATCGCCGCCGACGCCCTCGGGATCCCGCTCGACTGGGTGACGGTCGTGGGGGGCGACACCGCGGCGATCCCGTTCGGCGTCGGGACATTCGCCTCGCGCAGCGCGGTGAACGCGGGCAGCTCGATCCACGAGGCCTCGGGTCGCGTGCGCGAGAAGATCGTGGCCGCGGGGGCCGCGCTCCTCGAGGCCGCGCCGGCCGACATCGAGGTGACCGACGGCGTCGTCGCGGTGCGCGGGGCGCCCGGCTCGGCCACACCGCTGGCGAGCGTGATCCGGGCCGCGATCCCCACGTTCGCCCGGCCCGGCGTGGCCTCGCTCGACTTCGAGGCGACGGTCTATCACCACCAGCCCACCGTGACCTACACGAATGCGGTGCACGTGGCGGTGGTCGAGGTGGACCCGGGGACCGGATCGGTGAAGCTGCTGCGCTACCTGGTCGCGCACGACTGCGGCAAGCTCATCAATCCGGTGATCGTCGAGGGCCAGATCCACGGCGGCGTCGCCCAGGGCGTCGGTGGGGGGCTGCTGGAGGAGATGGTCTACGACGAGCAGGCGCAGCTGCTCACCGGCACCTTCATGGACTACCTGGTGCCCACCGCCATGGAGCTGCCGGCCATCGAGACCGTCCACCTCGAGTACCCCTCGCCTCGCAATCCGCTCGGCATCAAGGGTATCGGCGAGGGCGGCGCGATCTCGCCCCCGGCCGCCATCGCCAACGCGGTCGAGGACGCGCTGTCCCCGTGGGGTGTCCGGGTGACGCGCACGCCGCTCGGCCCCTCGATGGTGCTGGGTCTGCTCGAGCGGGCGGGGGGGACCGGACCGGCATGAAGCCCGCTCCGTTCGAGTACGCGGTGCCGGCCACGGTGGACGAGGCGGTCGGCGCGCTCGCCGGCGGCGGGGGCGACGCCAAGGTGCTGGCGGGCGGCCAGAGCCTGGTCCCGATGCTGGCCCTGCGCCTGGCGCGCCCGACCTTGCTGGTCGACGTCAACCGCATCGCCGGGCTCGATGCGATCCGCGAGGCCTCGGGCATGCTCGAGATCGGCGCCCTCGTGCGGCAGCGCGCGCTAGAGCGCTGGGCGGTGTCGCGCTCGCCGCTCTTCGCCGAGGTCCTGCGGCACGTGGCCCATCCGCCGATCCGCAACCGAGGCACCGTGGTGGGCAACGTCGTGCACGCCGATCCCGCCTCGGAGCTGCCCGCGCTGCTCCTCTGTCTCGAGGGGGTGGTCGTGGCGCGGGGGCCGCGCGGTGAGCGCATGATCCCGGCCGATCGCTTCTATCGCGCGCCCCTCACCACTGCGCTCGGCGCCGACGAGCTGGCCACCGCGGTGCGCTTCACGCTGCCCCCCATCGAGGCGGGCTGGGGCTTCGCGGAGGTCTCGCGGCGCCACGGCGACTTCGCGCTGGTCGGGGCGGTCGCCGTGCTCACGCGCGCCGGAGGCGGGCCGGTCACGCGGGCGCGCCTGGCCTTCTTCGGCGCGGGGGGCACGCCAGTGCGCGGACTGGCCGCCGAACAGGCCTTGGAGGGGCGCGAGGCCAGCGCGGCGCAGCTGGCCGAGGCGGGGCGGGCGGCGGCGGCCGCGCTGTCGCCCGACGACGACATCCACGCGACGGCGGCCTACCGGCGGCGAGTCGCCGCGACGCTGGCGGAGCGCACGCTCGCCGCCGCGCTGGCCCGGTGCGGAGGCTGCGCATGACGCGAAAGATCCGGGTGACCGTCAACGGCCAGGAGCACGAGCGCGCGGTCGAGCCGCGCACGACGCTGGCCGACTTCCTGAGGGAGGACCTCGAGCTCACCGGCACCCACGTGGGCTGCGAGCACGGCGTGTGCGGGGCCTGTACGGTCCTCCTCGACGGCGAGCCGATGCGGGCCTGCCTGATGCTCGCGGTGCAGGCCGACGGCCAGCGCATCACGACCATCGAGGGGGTCGCGCCCGCCGAGGGGCTCCATCCCATCCAGGAGGCCTTCTGGTCCAAGCACGGGCTGCAATGCGGCTACTGCACGCCCGGTATCATCATGAGCGCCTGCGCGTTTCTCCGCGATCGGCCCGCGCCCTCGCGCGAGGAGATCCGCGAGATGCTGGCCGGGCACCTCTGCCGCTGCACCGGCTACCACTTCATCGTCGAGGCCATCGAGGCGGCCGCTCAGGCGCTCGCGCCGCCCCACCCACGCTCCCGATAGGAGAGGCGCGGGCAGCGCGTTACCTGGCTCGATAGCGCAGCGCGCTCCGGAGCGTCGTCGAGGAGCGCGCTACCTGACGTTGACCGTGCCGAAGGATCCGAAGCCCGCCGTCCCGTAGTCCGTCGAGAAGCCGGTGGGACACCCGCCGACGACCTTCCAGCTGCCCGGCGAGGTCATGGCCCGCAGCTCGCCCGCGATGCACATGGTCGCCATCGGCCGGCCGCCGCCGCCCGGATCCCGCGGTGGGGCCGGGGCCGCCAGGTTCTTGAACTGCACGAGCCCGGCTTCTGCGGCGACGATCCGCTCGATGGCCTCCCAGCGCTGGGCGGCCAGGATCTGCTCGGTGCTCAATGCGGGCTTCCCGGTCCCGACCGGGCCGATCCACTCGGCCGCGTCGCGGTGAGGGGCGGGCACGTCGAGCTTGTACTGGGTCACTCGGCTCGCGCCCCTGTCGTCGGTGTACCGCCACTGCGCGTCGGCCTGCCCGCCGACGAGCAGAAGGCCCGCCCCGAGTCCCACTGCCATCGCCAATCGCTTCATGTCGTATCTCCCATCGGCTGGCGTGGCCCACGAGCCAGCCCACGAATCGATGTGGAGGGCGCAGACGCAAGAGCCACGCCACGGCGCCGGCACCGGTGAATCACCGCGTTAGGCGCAATCCGCAATCATTGCATCCGGCCGCGTTCCCGATGCCGAGAAGCGGATTTCCCAGGTTGATGACCCGCGGGGCCAGCCGCCGCCGCCAGGCCCGGGGCGGGCGTGCTACGATGCGGCGACCACTACCCACCAGGGAGGGAGGCGCACGCCGTGTCGACGCAGGACGAGATCCTTGTGACGCGCGACGGACCGGTGGTCACGCTCACCTTCAATCGCCCCGAGGCCCGCAACGCCCTCACCTGGAGCATGTACGATCGCCTCTACGAGACGTGCGAGGAGGTGGACCGGGACGACTCGGTGCGCGTGCTGGTGTTGCGGGGCGCCGGGGGCAAGGCGTTCGTGGCGGGCACCGACATCAGCCAGTTCAAGGTCTTCGAGCGGGCGGAGGATGGCATCGCGTACGAGCGCGACGGCGACCGGCGCATGGCGCGCCTGGAGGCGGTGCGCAAGCCGGTGATCGCGCAGATCCAGGGCTTCGCGGTGGGTGGCGGCTTCGGCATCGCGACCTGCTGTGACCTGCGCATCGCGACCCCCGACGCGCGCTTCGGCGCACCGATCGCGCGGACCCTCGGCAACTGCCTCTCGATGTCGGCCTACGCGCGCTTCGTCGACGTGTTCGGGCCGTCGCGGGTGAAGGAGCTGCTCTTCACCGCGCGCCTGCTCACCGCGGCGGAGGCCCACGGGGCGGGGTACGTGCACGAGATCGTCCCGCCCGAGCAGATCGAGGCGCGGGTGACCGCGCTGGCCCACCAGATCGCCGAGCACGCGCCGATCACGCTCTGGGTCACCAAGGAGTCGATCCGCCGGCTCGGCGCGAGCCGGACCTTGCCGGAGGACGAGGACCTGATCGCGACCACCTACATGAGCGCCGACTTCCGCGAGGGTGTGCGGGCCTTCCTCGAGAAGCGCACGCCCCGGTGGACGGGCCGGTGAGGGCGGCCCGATGATCCGCGAGGTGCCCGGTCGCAAGCCGCGGGTGCACCCGGAAGCGTACGTGGACCCGGCGGCCCAGGTGATCGGGGACGTGACGATCGAGGCGGGGGCGAGCGTGTGGCCCTTCACGGTGCTGCGCGGCGACCAGGACAACTACGTCAAGCTCGGCCGCAACTCCAACGTGCAGGACAACTCGGTGCTGCACGTGACCCCGGAGTTCCCGTGCATCGTGGGCGACAACGTGACGATCGGCCACCGGGCGGTGGTCCACGCCTGCACCGTGATGAGCAACTCCCGGATCGGTATCGGCGCGGTGGTGCTCACCGGCGCGGTGGTGGAGGAGGGCGCGCAGGTCGGGGCGGGTGCGCTGGTGCCGCCCGGCAAGGTGGTGCCGGCGGGCTGGCTCGTGATGGGCGTGCCGGCCAAGCCGGTGCGCAGGATGAGCCAGGAGGAGCTCGACGACATTTTACGCAACGCCACCGAGTATCTCGATCTCTGGCACCGCGACTACCGCTGACGCCGCCGATCAGCGGGCGCCGGGGGGAGCCCCGATGTCCCGCGCGGTCTTCAGGTCGGCGGACTGATCGCGCAGGATGGTCGGGCTCATCACGATCTCCTCGATCACGGTGCGCGGGGGCAAGGTCACGCACAGCATGATGGCGCGGGCCACGTCCTCGGCCTGCATCATGGTGGCCCGGGCGGTGGCGTCGGGCGGCAGCGGCCGGTTGTCGAGGATCGGCGTGTCGACCTCGGCCGGCATGATGGTGGTGGCGCGGATGCCCTTCTCGCGCAGCACGGTGTGGACGTGGCCCATGAGGTTGCGCACGCCCGCCTTGGCCGCGCCGTAGGGCGCGCCGCCGATCAGGCCGGGCTTGAGCGCGGCGAGCGAGCTCACGGTGACGATGGTGCCGCCACCGCGCTCGATCATGCTCGGCAGCACCGCCTGGATGAGCGCGTAGACGCCGGTCAGGTTCACCGCGACCACCGCGTCCCATTCGTCCTGCTCCACCCAGCGCACGTTGCGGCGCTTGCTGGAGTGCCCCGCGTTGTTGACGAGCACGTCGACGTGGCCGTACTGCGCCACCGTCCACTCCGCGAGCGCCCGGGCTTCCGCGGGCTTCGCCACGTCGCACGCGCGGGCCACTGCGCGGCCACCCGCCTGGGCGATCTCGCCGGCCACCGCCTCGATGGGCGGCTTGCGCCGGCCCGCCACCACCACCTGCGCGCCCTCCGCGGCCAGCATGAGCGCTGCGGCACGGCCGATGCCGGTGCCGCCGCCCGTCATGATGGCAACCTGCCCCTCGAGCTTTCCCATGGCGCTTCCTCCGGCCGCCGCGACGAGGCGCCTCAGCGCCACGCCCAGACGGGCTGTTCGAAATGGTCCACGCGCGTGGCTCGTCCGTGAACGACCACCTCGCGCATCTGGTAGAGCACCGCCGCGGTGGGGGCGTGGATCAGCGTGCCCAGCAGCGGCAGCTGGATCACCGGCCGATCGCTCTCCGGGATGCGGATGAGCCGCGGCACGTCCGGCCCCTCGAGCTCGGCGAGCGGCACCCGGAAGATCTTGGCTACCTCGTGCGGGTTGGGCACGAGCTCGTGATCGGGCTCGGCCCACACGACGACCGGCGTGATGATGAAGCCGGAGCGCGTCCCGTAGTCGTCGAGCACGCCCAGCACCGTGCCCTCGTCGAGCGAGAGCCCCACCTCCTCCTGCAGCTCGCGCAGGGCCGCGAGCTCGGCGGTTTCCCCCGCGTCGACCCGGCCGCCCGGCAGCGCCCACTGGCCGGTGTGCCGCTTCAAGGTCGCGGCCCGTCGCGTGATGAGAAAGCAGGCGCGGCCCTCCGCGTCGGGCAGCAGCACCTGCGCCACCGCGGCGCGTCGGCGCCCGTCGTCGGGCAGGGCGCGCCGCTCGAAGGCCGCGAGATTGGCGCGCGCGCGATCGCGCAGCGCGCGGTCCAGCCGCGCCGGCACTAGTAGGCCGGGAGCTTTCCGGCCTTGGTGCCGGTCTTGCGCACGATGCCCACTTCCTCGGCGGCCTTGGCAGCCATGAAGCGGCTGTCGCTGGCCAGCGTCACGAACTGGTAGCCCTCCGCGATCATCTTGAGCGCGTAGGTCGCGGTGGCGTTGTGGATGCCCGCCACCACGTTGTGGCGCTTGCAGGCCGCCGCGATCTTCTTCTGCGCGTCGACCACCGGCGCGTCGGTCTGGTCGAGGCGGGGCTTGAGGCCCATGGCCAGGCTCAGATCGGAGGGGCCCACGTAGATGGCGTCGACGCCGTCGACGCTCAGGATGTCGTCGAGGTTCTTGAGCGCCTCCGCGGTCTCGATCATCGGCATCACGATGGTCTCGACGTTGGCGTGGTCGCCGTAGTCGGCGCCCGCGTAGAGGGAAGCGCGCACCGGTCCCCAGCTCCGGTACCCGCGCGGCGGGTACTTGCAGGCGCGCACCATGGCCTCCGCCTCCTGCGGGGTGTTGATCATCGGGCAGATGACCCCATAGGCGCCCGCGTCGAGGATCTTCATCAGACGCGCCGGATCATTCCACGGCACGCGGGCGAGGGGAACCACGCCCAGGGTCGAGATGCCCTGCAGCATGTTGACCGCCACCTGGTAGTCCACCACGCCGTGCTGCATGTCGATGGTCAGCGAGTCGAAGCCCTGATGCGCCATCACCTCGGCCGAGAAGCCGCTCGGGATGGACAACCAGCCGTTGACCACCGCCTCACCACGGGCCCAGATCTTCTTCAGCGCGTTCTCTCTCATGGTTCCCCGTTTGGGGTCAGGTCTTGCATTGCGACATCGCACTGCGGCAAATGTCGCAATGCAAGACCTGACCCCGGCTAGATGACCTTGTCGTCGCGGAGGGAGGCGATGTCGGCCGCGGAGTAGCCGAGCTCGGACAGGATCTGGTCGTTGTGCTCGCCGGTGTCCGGGGCGTGTGTACGGACCGCACCCGGGGTGCGCGAGAGAGTGACCGGGGGCGCCTGCACGAGGAGCTCGCCGAGCGCCGGGTGCTTCACCGGCACCGCCATCTTCAGATGCCGGATCTGCTCGTTCTCGTACACCTGCTTGACGTCGAGGATCGGTCCGGAGGGCACGCCCTTGGCGTTGAGCAGCTCCACCCACTCCTGGGTGGTGCGCTTGCCGAACGCCCGCTCGAGCTCGACCGCGAGCGCCTTGCGGTTCTTCGACCGGTCCGGCGCGCTGCGGAAGCGCGGATCGTCGAGGAGCGGCTCGGTGCCGAGCGCCTCGCAGAGGCGGCGGAACATGTGCTGCCCCGAGGCCGCGATGTTGAGGTGGCCGTCCGCGGTCTTGAACACGCCGGTCGGGATCGCGGTGGGGTGGTCGTTGCCGGCCTGGGGCGGGATCTCCTTGCCGATCAGCCACCGCGAGGCCTGGAAGTCGAGCATCGTGACCATCGCCTGCAGCAGCGAGGTGTGCACCCACTGGCCGCGCCCGGAGCGCTCGCGTTCGAGCAGGGCCACCAGGATGCCCTGGGCCAGGAAGATGCCCGCGGTGAGATCGGCCACTGGAATGCCCGCGCGCACCGGACCCTGGCCGGGCAGGCCGGTGATCGACATCAGCCCGCCCATGCCCTGGGCGATCTGGTCGTAGCCGGGCCGGTCCCGATAGGGCCCGTCCTGGCCGAAGCCCGAGATGCTGCCGTAGACCAGGCGCGGGTTGATCCGGGAGAGCGTCTCGTAGTCGATGCCGAGCCGGGTCTTGACGTCGGGGCGGAAGTTCTCCACGACCACGTCCGCGTTCTTCACCAGTTTGTGGATGATCTCGATGCCGCGCGGCGACTTCAGATCGAGGGTCAGCGAGCGCTTGTTGCGGTGGAGGTTCTGTGAATCGAAGCCGCGCCGGGGGAAGTCGCCCTCCACGTCCTCGCGCGCCGAGATCTGGATGACGCTCGCGCCCATGTCGGCGAGCTGCCGCACGCAGGTGGGTCCCGAGCGGGCGCGGGTGAGGTCGATCACGGTATAGGGGGCCAGCGGCAGCGTCATCGCTTGTCTCCAGAGGCTCTGGCCGGGGCCTTCACTTCGGCCGGCATGATCGCCGAGCCGGTCTGCGACTGCGGATTCCGGAGCGGCCAGCGTCCCGCATCCACCGCGGTGAGGAAGTCGAGCAGCGCGCGGTTGAAGAGCTCCGGATCCTCGAGGTTAATGGTGTGGCCGGCCTTGGGGATCACCACGAGCCCCGACGACCGGATCTTCCGCTTCATGAAGATGGCGGGCTCGAGGCAGGGATCGTCCTCGTCGCCGGTCATGATGAGGGTGGGCACCTCGAGCCGCTCCATGGCCGCCTCGAGCTCGAAGATGGACGGCCGCGACATCTGCACGCCGCGCATGGTGAGCGCGTGCCCCTGCGCCGACTGCGCCACGAACTGATCGTAGAACTCCTGCCAGCCCCGGGGATCCTTGTCCATGAACTGCACGCGGGTCGGGCCCTTCGTGTAGAAGGAGGCGACGCCGGTCATGCCGTCGGTCTCGAAGCGCCGCGCGGTCTCCTCGACGTCCCGGCGAAAGCGCTCGCGCTCGCCGGGCACGCTGCCGTAACCCGCCCCCGCCACCGTGAGCGACAGGGCGCGGCCGGGATGGCGCAGCCCGAAGTGCAGCACCGCGTAGCCGCCCATCGACAGGCCGCAGATGTGCGCCTTGGGGATCTTGAGGTGATCCAGGATCCCCAGAATGTCATCGGCGGCTCGTTGCTGCGAGTAGGCCTCCGCCTTGACGGGCACGTCGGAGGGCGGATAGCCGCGCGCGTTGTAGGCGATGGAGCGGTAGCGCCGAGCGAAGAAGCGCACCTGCAGATGCCAGCTCTGGTAGTCGCCCGCGAACTCGTGGACGAAGACCAGGGGCGCGCCCTGTCCGGTCTCCTCGTAGAACAGCTTGATCCCGCCGACGTCGGCGAATGGCATGGCTTGGCTCCCGATGGCCTCTCAGTGGCGCGCAGGCGCAAGCGCGAGTCTACTCCAGGCGGTGGGCGCGCTCAACCGCACGGCCGCGGTCGCGGGAGGGAGTGTGACGGCCGTCTCGCGCCTTCAGAATGTCCAGCCCGCTCCCAGGATGTAGCGCGCGTCGGCCTTGTCACGCCCGGACGCCGGCTTCGAGTCGTAGCGGAACTCGTAGCGGAACTCGGCGAACAGGCCCTTCCAGACGGTCAGGCGCGCGCCCGCGTCGGTGTTGAGCAGGTAGTCGCCCGAAGGGTCGTCGAAGGCGGGGAGGTACTCGAGCTTGTGGTACAGGACGAGCGGGTCGAAGGGGGTCCAGTCGATCGAGTAGGCCAGGCGCGGCGCCAGGAACTCCCGAGTCCTGGTGTGCTTGTAGTTCTCGTAGACCCACGCCAGGCCGGCCTCGGTCGAGAAGTTGAACTTGGGGCCCTCGAACCACTGGTACCCGGCGCCGCCGCCGGGGGCCAGCCGCACCTCGAGGTCCGCCACCTCGTCGTGCTCCGCCTTCACCGCGAGGTAGCCGTACAGCTTCTTGGTGAAGAAGTGATCGTACTTCGCCAGCGCCATCGCGTAGTTGATCGTCGTGTGCTTCTCGCCGGTGTCCGGATCCTTCTGCCGGCCGAAGGAGTACTCGGCGCTGAACGTGAGCCGGTCGTCGGGCCAGCGCTTCGACAGGGCGCCCCGGAAGCCGATCTGCTCGGTCTCGGAGTTTCCGGTGGTCAGGAGCCCGTTGAGGGCGAGCGATCCCGTCCACGCCGGCAGCGGAGGGTTGATGACCGCGATGTCGGCGATGGGCAAGGGCCGCGGGGCCTCGCCGGGGGCGGGGCTGGTCTGCACCTCGCGATCCGGTCCGGCCCCGACGCGCGAGGTCACCGGGGGCTGTTCCGCGACGCCCACCCGGACCGGCTCGTCGGTGGAGAAGGTCTTCACCTTGGCGAGGTCGACGGTGACGTCGCCGGCGCCGTCGGTCTTGATCGTGAGCTTGCCGCCGCCCGCGCTCAGGATCTTGCCGGACAGCCGGTCGCCGTTGAGAAAGAGGACCTCGTCGCCGGCCGCCGGCGCGACGGGTGCGAGCACGAGGCTGAGGCTCAGGAGGAGAGCTCGGGTCGGCCACCGCATGGAAGTGTCCTCCCTCGGGAGATGTGGCGTGGGAGTCGTGGTGAGGCGGAGGAGTTGGAGTCGGCTACCGTCTAGGTAACCGGAACGTCCGGCATTTGACAAGGTCGCGGCCGGTGGACCACAATCGCCCCGCAGCCGAGCCTCAGATGGCCGTGCCGTCCGCGGTCGGGCCGAGCGCCCGGGAAAGGCTTCCACCAAATGCGCACCACGACACGACTCCGCCAGATGCTCAAGGCGCCCGGCATCATCGTGGCGCCCGGCGCCTACGACGGCTTCTCCGCGCGGCTCATCGAGGCGGCCGGGTTCCCGGCCGTCTACATGACCGGCGCGGGCACCGCGGCGTCGCACCTCGGCCAGCCCGATCTGGGCCTGGCCACGCTGACCGAGATGGCCAACCACGCCGGGCATCTCGCCTCGTGCGTGTCGCTGCCCGTCGTCGCCGACGCCGACACCGGCTACGGCAACGTGCTCAACGTGGTGCGGACGGTCCGCGAGTACGAGAAGGCGGGCGTCGCCGGTCTGCACATCGAGGATCAGGTGGCGCCCAAGAAGTGCGGGCACATCGCGGGCAAGCAGGTGATCCCGACCGAGGAGTTCTGCGACAAGATTCGCGCCGCCTCCGAGTACCGGACCGATCCCGACTTCGTGATCATCGCCCGCACCGACGCGCGCGCGGTCACCGGGCTCGAGGACGCGATCGATCGCGGCAACCGCTACGCGGAGGCGGGCGCCGATCTCATCTTCTTCGAGGCCCCGCAGACCGAGGACGAGATCCACCGGGTGGCCCGGGAGATCAAGGCGCCCCTGCTCGCCAACATGGTCATCGGCGGCAAGACACCCGCGGTCAAGGTCTCCGAACTCGAGCGCATGGGATTCAAGATGGTGATCTTTCCGGCGGTGTGCATGGCCGCCGCGGTCCCCGCGATGGAGAGGTCGCTCGCGTACCTCAAAGAGCACGGCACCGACTGGCAGCCCGGTCCGGTGCTGAGCCCGATGGACATCTTCCGTCGCGTCGGCTTCGACTGGTGGCACGGCATCGAGGAGAAGTTCGCGGGCCGCTAGCACGGCGAACGTCCCGATGGCCGCCGCCCGAACGATGTTCGAGAAGATCTGGAGCCGCCACGTGGTGGCGGAGGGCCCGGGCGGGCAGGCGCTGCTCTACGTGGATCGTCACCTGCTCCACGAGGGTTCCACCCACGCCCTCGGGCGCCTCGAGCGGAAGGGGCGCGCGGTGCGCCGGCCGGAGGCGTGCGTGGCCACCGCCGATCACTACGTACCCACCGCGCCCGGCGCGGGCGAGATCACCGATCCCGAGGTCCGGACGATGATATCGGATCTCGACCGCCACACCCGCCGTCTCGGCATCACTTTCTTCGGCCGCGGCGAGCCCCGGCAGGGCATCGTGCATGTCGTCGGCCCCGAGCAGGGGGTGACCCAGCCCGGCATCCTGCTCGTGTGCGGTGACTCCCACACCGCCACGCACGGGGCCTTCGGGGCGCTCGCCTTCGGCATCGGCTCCACCGAGGTGGAGCACGTGCTGGCCACCCAGTGCCTCTGGCAGCGCAAGCCCCGCGTCATGCGCGTCACGGTGACCGGCGCGCGGCCGTTCGGGGTCGCGGCCAAAGACGTGATCCTGTCGATCATCGCCACGATCGGCGCGGGCGGCGGGGTGGGGCACGCCATCGAGTACGCGGGGCCGGTCATCCGGGCCATGTCGATGGACGAGCGCATGACGGTCTGCAACATGTCGATCGAGGCCGGCGCGCGGGCGGGCATGGTCGCGCCTGACGACACCACGTTCGCGTACCTCGACGGCCGGCCGTTCGCGCCCCGGGGCGAGGTGTGGGGCCGGGCGCTCGCATTCTGGCGGGAGCTGCCGTCGGATCCTGACGCGATGTTCGACCGCGAGGTCACGCTCGACGCGGCGGTCATCGCGCCCACCGTCACCTGGGGCACCAGCCCGCAGGACGCGCTGCCCATCACCGGGCGCGTGCCGGATCCCACGGCCATCGGCGACCCCGCGCGCCGCGCGAGCGCGGAGCGGGCACTCGCCTACATGGGGCTCGCGCCCGGCGCACCGCTCGCGGGCACCGCGGTGAGCCGCGTCTTCATCGGCTCGTGCACCAATAGCCGGCTCGAGGATCTGCGGGCGGCCGCGGCGGTGGCCCGGGGCCGGCGGGCGGTGGTGCCGGCATGGGTGGTGCCCGGCTCCGGGCCGATCAAGCGCGCGGCTGAGGCCGAGGGGCTCGACCAGATCTTCACCGAGGCCGGCTTCGAGTGGCGCGAGCCGGGCTGCTCGATGTGCGTCGGCATGAACGGCGACACCGCGGCCGAGGGCGAGCGGGTGGCCAGCACCTCCAACCGCAACTTCGAGGGCCGGCAGGGGAAGGGGGCGCGCACGCACCTGATGAGCCCGGCCATGGCCGCGGCCGCCGCGGTCACCGGGCGACTCACCGACGTGCGGACGCTCGGGCGCTAGATGGACCCCTTCGTGCGCCTCCGCGCGGTGGCGGCGCCGATCGACCTGCCCAACGTCGACACCGACCGCATCATCCCCGCGCGCTTTCTGCGTCGCCCGCGCGAGTCAGGCTACGGTGCGCTGCTCTTCCACGACGTCCGCTTCGCGGCCGACGGATCAGAGCGGCCGGAGTTCGTGCTGAACCGCCCGGCGTACCGCGACGCGCGAATCCTGGTCACCGCGGGGAACTTTGGCTGCGGCTCCTCGCGCGAGATGGCGGTCTGGGCCCTCATGGACCGCGGCATCCGCGCGGTGATCGGACCGAGCTTCGGCGACATCTTCTTCGAGAACTGCTTCAAGAACGGCGTGCTCGCGGTGGTGCTGCCCGAGGACATCGTCGCGGGGCTTCGGCGCACCCTGGCCGAGCAGCCGGGCGCCACCATCGCGGTGGATCTGGAGACGCAGACGGTCACCGGGCCCGATGGCACTCCGATCCGTTTCGAGGTGGATCCGTTCCGGAAGCACGGGCTGCTGACCGGACAGGACGAGGTCGCGCTGACGCTCGAGCGTCTGCCCGCGATCGAGGCCTTCGAGGCGCGCCGCCTCGACGAGATGCCCTGGCTTGGCTGAGCGCACGGGGGTGCTCGTGCTCTTCTTCTTGCTCACGTGGCTCACCGGGCTCTCGCTCGCGGCGTCGTTCGCGAGCGCCGCGTACGGCTTCGGGCGCATGGCCGAGCCCGAGCGCACCGACCTGATCAGCCTGGCGATCTTCGGGGTGATGGGGCTCGCCTCGCAGGCGGGCCTGCTGCTGGCTCCCTGGGCGGTCACGCGAGGGACGACGCCGCGGATCATCGCCGCGCTCCTGATGGGGCCGTCGGGCGTGTTTCTGAGCATCTTCGCCTACGAGGGCGTGGCGCGGTATGCGGCGGGGGCGCCGATCTGGGCGGTGGCGTGGGCCGTGTATGTCTGCGGGGTGTTCGTCTATGCGGTGGCCTACGTGGCACTGGCGCGCGGGCGGCTCGGGCGGCGACCGGGGGAGTAGGCGCAGCCTACCGTATCTGGTAGTCCTCACGTCCGCTCTCTACTGTATTTTGTTGTTGAAATATACTAAACAGATGACGTGTAATAGGTCCAGGTCATCTTATAGAGCGCGGCATGGCTATCCCCATCGAATCCTCGCCTCCGCCAGGGTGGGATCGTGAAGGGATCGACGGCCTGCTCGGTCTGTTCCCACCGGGCCGGCTCAGCGAGATCGTCGGTCCTCGATCCTCAGGGGGCAGCAGCCTGCTCCTGGCCCTCATCGCCCGGATCACGACTTCGGATAGCGGGGGGGGTAGCGGGGGTGGCGGGCAGGTGGCCTTCGTGGATGGGATGGACGCGCTCGATCCGGCTTCCGCCGCTTCGGCAGGAGTCGATCTCTCCGCGCTCCTCTGGGTGAAGTGCGGCGGCCGGCTCCGGACCGCGCTGAGCGCCGCCGATCTGCTCGCGCGCTGTCCCGGCTTCTCCCTGATCGTGCTCGATCTGGATGAGCTCGGCCCGATCCCCGCCTCGGCCCAGATGCGGCTGCAGCGGGCGGTGGAAGGTGGTGACACTGCCCTGGTCGTCCGCAGCGCCCGCCATCGCGAGGGCAGCCCCGCATCGCTGGTCGTGGCCACCCGACGCCTGGCCCCGCGCTGGATGGGCCTCCGCCCGCTCACCCGTCTGGCCGGACTTCGCACCGAAGTCTCCATCGCTCGCTCCCGCCTCCACACCCTCTCCTGCCTGGGGAGAGGGCAGGGTGAGGAGAGCTGGACCCTCGACTGGACGCTATGACGCGCATCGCGTGTGTGCTCACGACGACGGGAGCCGCCACCGAGCCATCCGCGCAGAGCGCGCTGCTCGAGGTGGCCCTGGCGCATTCGCCCCGCGTGGAGGACGCGGGAGCCGGCCGCCTCTATCTCGACGCGTCGGGGCTGCAGGGTCTGTTCGGTGACGAGCCGCGGCTGGCCGCGCGGCTGCACCGCGCTGCCGCGGCCGCCGGGTGGCCGGCTCGCGTGGGCATCGCAGGGAGCCGGCTCGCCGCGCTGGCCGCCGCGCACATGGGGCCGGGCGCAACCGTGGTGGAGCCGGATGGCGACGCCGCCTATCTGGCCGTGGCGCCGCTCTCGCTGCTGGATCTCTCGGAGGAGCTGACGGCGCGGCTCTCGCGCTGGGGCCTCCGGACGCTCGGCGAGCTGGTGTCCCTGCCCACCGCGGGGTTGTTCGAGCGGCTCGGCGGCGAGGGCGTGTGGCTGCAACGGCTCGCCCGCGGCGACGATCCGCGGCCGCTCGCCTCCTGGAAGCCGGCGCTGCTCTTCGAGGAGTCTGCGGAGTGCGAGTGGGGCGCCGAGACGCTCGCACCGGTGGTCGAGCGCCTGGGCGAGCTCGCCGCGCGCGTGTGCGAGCGCCTGGGCGAGCGCGGGCTCGCGGCCGACGGCTTCGAGTGGGTCTGCCGCCTCGATGGCGCCCGCGTCCACGACGGCGCGCTCGCCCCGGCCGTGCCCATGACCGACGGCGCCGCCGTCGCGGGGCTGCTCCGACTGGCGCTCGAGGCGCGCCCCCCGCGCGGCATCGTCCGGGCCCTCACGCTCCGCGCCCGTCCGGTGCGGATCACGGCGACGCAGGAATCACTCACCGATCGCTCACGCCCCAGCCCGCGCCTGCTCGCGGCCACCTTGAACCGTCTGGTGGCACTGGTGGGCGCGGACGGCATAGGCGCCCCGGCGCTGCTCGACAGCCATCGCCCCGACGCCGTGGGCCTGGGCGCCTATGCTCCTCCTCTTTCTTTTTCTCCCCCCTCTCCCCTCAGGGGAGATCGGATCCTTGCCCTGCGCCGACTCCGCCCGCCTGCTCCCGCTGCGGTGACCCTCGCGTCCGGCCGTCCCGTCGCCCTGCGATCGAGCCGTCTCGCCGGGCGCATCGTCGCCGGCGTGGGGCCGTGGCGCTCCTCGGGCGAGTGGTGGAGCCAGCACCCGTGGCTCCAGGACGAGTGGGACGTGGAGCTGGCCGACGGTACGCTGTGCCGTCTCGCCCACGACGGCTCCGCCTGGCATCTCGCCGGGATCTACGACTGACTACCCTCTCCCCCGAGGGGAGCCGGATCCCGGCATGTTCGTCGAGTTGCATGCGCGAAGCGCTTTCAGCTTTCTGGAGGCGGCGGCACTGCCCGAAGCGCTGGCCGAGCGCGCGGCGAAGCTCGAGCAACCCGCCATCGCGCTGCTCGACACCGACGGCGTCTACGGAGCGCCCCGGCTCTACCGCGCCTGCACCCGGCTCGGCCTCTCCGCGCGGGTGGGCGCGGAGGTCACGCTGACCGACGGCAGCCGTCTGCCGCTGCTGGTGGAAGACCGCGAGGGCTATCAGAACCTCTGCCGCTTGCTCACCCGCGTCAAGATGCGAGCGCCGAAGGGCGAGAGCGCGGCCTCCCTCGAGGAACTCGGCGAGTACGCAGGCGGCCTCGTCTGCCTCACCGGAGGCGGTCGCGGGCCCGTCGCCACCGCGCTCGAGCGCGACGGCGCCCCCGCGGCCCGGCATCTCCTCGAGCGCCTCGTCTCGATCTACGGCCGTTTCAACGTCTTCGCGGAGCTGCAGCGCCACCTGAGCCGGCCGCAGGAGGCGCGCAACGAGTGGCTGCGTGCGGAGGCCCAGCGCCTGCACCTGACCCCGCTCGCCACCAACGAGCCCAGGCTCATCGCGCGCCGAGACCGGCCGCTGCTCGACGTGCTCACGTGCATCCGCGAGCACACCACCCTCGAGGCGGCGGGGCGGCGCCTCGCGCGCAACAGCGAGCACTTCATGAAGAGCGACGCCACCATGGAGCGGCTCTTCGCGGACTGTCCGGAGGCGGTGGCGAACACCGGCGAGCTGGCGATGCGGCTCGGGTTCACCCTGAAGGACCTGGGCTATCGCTTCCCCGACTATCCGCTGCCTCGCGGCCAGACCCCGATCGGCTTCCTGCGCGTGCTGGCCCAGTGCGGGGCTCAGCACCGCTACGGCTCGGGCCCGCTGGCCGAGAAGGCGCGCCGGCAGATCGAGCACGAGCTGGCCCTGATCGGGCGGCTCGACCTCGCCGGCTACTTCCTCATCGTCTGGGACCTGGTCGAGTACTGCCGCGCCCACGACATCCTGGTGCAGGGTCGCGGCTCCGCGGCCAACAGCGCGGTGTGCTACGCCCTCGGCCTCACCGCGGTGGACCCGGTGGGCATGGAGCTGCTCTTCGAACGCTTCCTCTCCGAGGAGCGCGGCGAGTGGCCGGACATCGACCTCGATCTGCCGAGCGGCGACCGCCGCGAGCGGGTGATCCAGTACGTGTACGAGCGCTACGGTCGGCTGGGCGCAGCCATGACCGCGAACGTGATCACCTATCGGGGGCGTAGTGCGGCCCGCGAGGTCGGCAAGGCTCTCGGGCTGCCCCCCGACATGATCGAGCGTCTGTCCCAGCTCGTGAGCGACTGGGAGTACAAGGATCCTGGCGACGACCTGCTCGCGCACCTGCGGGAAGCCGGCTGCGATCCCGCCGAGCCGCGCATCCAGCATTTCGGCCGCCTGTGGAGCGCCATCCAGGACGTGCCGCGCCATCTGGGCCAGCACTCCGGCGGCATGGTCATCGCCCAGGGCCGGCTCGACGGCGTCGTTCCGCTCGAGCCCGCGACGATGCCGGGCCGCAGCGTGGTGCAGTGGGACAAGGACGACTGCGCCGCGCTCGGCATCGTCAAGGTCGACCTGCTCGGGCTCGGGATGATGTCGCTGCTGGAGGATGCGCTCGCGATGATCCGGTGGCGCGGCGGGGCGGTGGATCTCGCGCATCTGCCCCAAGACCCGAAGGTCTACCGCATGCTCCAGGAGGCCGACACCATCGGTGTCTTCCAGGTGGAGAGCCGTGCCCAGATGGCGACGCTCCCGCGCCTGCGCCCCGAGCGCTTCTACGATCTGGTCGTGCAGGTGGCGATCATCCGCCCCGGCCCCATCGTGGGTGACATGGTGCACCCCTATCTTCGGCGGCGCGCGGGTCGGGAGCCGATCACGGTGCCGCATCCGGATCTCGAGCCCATCCTCAGGCGCACCCTCGGGGTGCCGCTCTTCCAGGAGCAGCTGCTCCGCATGGCGATGGCCACCGCCGGCTTCACGGGCGGCGAGGCCGAGGAGCTGCGCCGCGCCTTCGGCTTCAAGCGCTCGGAGCGGGCCATGCGCGAGGTGGAGCTGAAGCTCCGCGCGGGCATGGCCCGTCAGGGCATCTCGGGCGACGCGGCCGAGGCCATCGTCCACTCCATCACCGCGTTCGCGCTCTACGGCTTCCCGGAGAGTCACGCCGCGAGCTTCGCGCTGCTCGCCTACGCGAGCGCGTATCTCAAGGCGCACCATCCCGCCGCGTTCTACGCGGCGCTGCTCAACAACCAGCCGATGGGCTTCTACGATCCGGCCACCATCGTCGGCGACGCGGGTCGGCACGGGCAGATCATGCGGCCCGCCGACGTGAGCTACTCGGGATGGCTCTGCGCCATCGAGCCCGACGGAGCGGTTCGCCTGGGTCTGCGCTACGTCCGCGGGCTTCGCGAGGAGGCGGGCCGGCGGCTCGAGGCCGAGCGGCAGCGGCAACCCTTCGACTCGGTCGAGGATCTGGTGAAGCGCGGAGGGTTGCGCCGCGACGAGGTGGCCCGGCTCGCCCGCGTGGGGGCGCTCGTGAGCCTCGAGCCCGAGCGGCGCGCCGCGCTGTGGGAGGCCGAGCGGGCGGGCCGGCCCGCGGGCGCGCTCTACCGCGATCTCGTCGCGCCGCGCGAGCCGTCGCCGCTACGGCCGATGAGCGCGGGGGAGCGGCTGGTGGCCGACTACGACGGCACCGGTCTCACGCTCGGGCCGCATCCGATGGCGTTCGGGCGCGGCCGGCTCGGGCGGATGGGCGTGTCGCGCGCCAGCGATCTTGCTGCCTTCCGCCACGGGGCCCGGGTGAAGGTGGCGGGCGCGGTGGTGGTGCGGCAGCGTCCGGGCACCGCCAAGGGCTTCGTGTTCCTCAACCTGGAGGACGAGACGGGGCTGATCAACGTCATCGTGCGCCCCGCGCTCTTCCGGCATCACCGGCTGACCCTGGTGAACGAGCCGTTCCTGCTGGTCGAGGGGACGCTGCAGCGCCAGGACAACGTCACCTCGGTGCGCGCCGAGCGGCTCTGGCCCCTCCGCCACCGCCTGACCGCGGTGCCTTCGCACGACTTTCACTGAGCCCCGCCACCGCGGCCAGGAACATGCCCAGCGCCGGCGTCTCCGCCTTGTCGCGGCGGCGCACGAGCCCCAGCCGTCGCACCAGGACGGGAGTGAGCGGCCGCGCCTCGAGCACGCCCGCGCGGACCTCGTCGCGCACCGCCATGGCCGGGCTCACCGAGATGCCGAGCCCAGCGCTCACGAGCTTCTTGATCGCCTCTTCGTTGCCCAGCTCCATCACTACCCGGGGCCGCGCCCCGCCGCGGCGAAACCACCCGTCGATGACGCGACGGATGGTGCCGCCCCGCTCGTACAGGATGAGCGGATGGCGGGCCACCTCGGCCGCGGTGAGGCCCCCGCGCCGCGACCACGCCTGGCCGGGCGGCGCCACCGCCACCAGCGGGTCCAGCAGGAGGGGCGTCACCAGTAGTTGCCGGCCGGTCACCGGCAGCGTGACGATGCCCACGTCCAGCTCGTTATTGGCCACCGCGGCCGCGATCTCGGGTGCGTTGCCGGTGACCACGATCAGCTCCAGCTCCGGATAGCGCGCCCGCATCTGCCGCAGGAGCGGCGGCAGCAGGTGGATGCTGGCGGTGGCGCCGGTGCCGAGACGCAGACGGCCCGCCACCACCCCGCGCAGCCGGCGGAGCGCCTCCTGGGCGGCCTCCAGCTCCGCGAACGCCCGCCCGGCGTGCTCAAGCAGCAGCACGCCCGCCGGGGTGGGGAAGGCGCGCTTGCCCACGCGCTCCAGCAGCGCGGTGCCGCAGCGGGCCTCGAGCTGGCGCATGTGAAGGCTCACCGCCGGCTGGCTCAGGCGCAGGCTCTCGGCCGCGCGGGAGAAGCTGCCGTGGCGCGCGATCTCCCGCAGGGTGCGCACGTGGATCGGGTTGAGGTCCACCGTCAGAAGTATTCCTTATCGTCTGCATGACAACAATCTATTTCCCTTATCGCGAGCCGGCGGGCAGACTGCCGGGCAGGGAGGGAACGCTCATGGGAGATGTCACGATCCGCGCGGCGATACCGGAGGACGCCGCCGCCATCTGCACGATCTACAACCAGGGCATCGAGGACCGCATCGCCACGCTCGAGACCGAGCTGCGCACGCCCGATGAGCGCCGGCAGTGGATGGCCGCGCGGCCGGCGCGGCATCCGGTGGTGGTGGCGGTCACCGCCGGCCAGGTGGTCGGCTGGGGGAGCCTCAACTCGTTCAACCCGCGCCCCGCGTACGACCACGTGGCGGATCTGTCGGTCTACGTGGAGCGGGGCTGGCGCGGGCGCGGAGTGGGGCGCGCCGTGCTGCAGCATCTGCTGCCGCTCGCCAAGTCGATCGGCTACCACAAGATGGTGCTCGCCACATTTCCATACAACGAGGCGGGAGTGGCGCTGTACCGGAAGATGGGCTTCACGCCGGTCGGGGTGTATCACGAGCAGGGCCGGCTGGACGGCCGCTGGGTCGACGTTCTCATCATGGAGCGACTTCTCTGAGCTACGGATGGGCCGTCGTCGCGACGCTGTCGGTCACCGAGATCGTCTCCTGGGGCATCATGTACTACGGCTTCCCGGTGTTCCTGGGCTCGATGGAGCGCGACCTCGGCGCCTCGCGGGTGGCGATCACCGGCGCGTTCACGATCGGCATGGGGGTGGCGGCGCTGGCCGCGCTGCCGATGGGGCGCTGGCTCGACCGCCGGGGGCCGTGGGCGCTCATGACGGTGGGCTCGTGCCTGGGCGCCGCGCTGGTGGTGGCGTGGTCTCAGGTGCACACCGTCACCGGGCTCTACGTGGTGTGGATCCTCATGGGCCTGGCCCTCGCGGCGACGCTCTACGAGCCCGCGTTCGGCGCGGTGGTGCGCTGGTTCCCGACGCGCCATCGCGACCGCGCGCTCACCATCGTCACGCTGGCCGGCGCGCTGGCCAGCACGATCTTCATGCCGATCACCGCGGGCCTGCTCGAGCGGGCCGGGTGGCGGTACGCGCTGCTGGGTCTCGCCGCGATCCTCGCGGTACTGACCATCCCACCCCACGCGATCGTGCTTCGCCGCCAGCCGCCGCGCTTGGCCGCCGCCGGCTCGCGCGGGGCGGCTCGGGATCCCGGGGCGTCGCGGGTGCCCGGCGCCGCGCTCGGGGTGGCGGCCCGGACGCCGATCTTCTGGGCGCTGGCGGCGGCCTTCTCCATTGGGAGCTTCTCGACCGCAGCGGTGACGGTGCACCTCATCCCGTACATGGTCGAGAACGGGCACGCGGCGGCCGCGGTGGCGATGGCGATCGGCTGGATGGGTGCGATGCAGATCCCGGGGCGGCTCCTCTTCATCGCAGTGGCCGGTCGTTTCGGCGCGCTCGGCGTCACCATGGCCGTCTTCCTGGCCCAGGCGCTCGGGCTCGGCCTCGTCGCGCTGGCCCCGTCGTTGCCCGCCGGCCTGATCCTCGTGATCTCGGTGCTCGGGGCCGGCAACGGCATGGCCACGCTCGCGCGCGCCACCACGCTCGCCGAGGTCTTCGGCCCCGCGCACTACGCGAGCATCAGCGGCGCGGTCGCGCTCGGCGCCAACGGGTCCCGGGCGCTCGGGCCGGTGGGCGCGTCGGTGCTCTACGCGCTGCTGGGCGGATACCGGCCCGTGTTCTGGGGCCTCGCGGGCGCGCTCGTGCTGGGCGGCGCGCTCGTGGCCGCGACCGCGGCGCGCGGCGCCCGCGCGCCGCGGCCCGCCCCCGTCGCGTAGACCGCCGGCATCAGCGCGGTTTGGGTTACGATAGACGCCTATGCTCGCGCGCTGGGGCCAGTGCGTTCATCGCTTTCGCTTCGCGGTCATCGCGCTCTCGCTCCTGAGCCTCGGGCCGTCCCTGTGGCTGATCGCGCACGGCGGGCGGCTCGCCACCACCGACGTCCCCACGACCACCGAGTCGGGCCGGGCCCTCGATCTCATCGGCCGCGAGCTCCCGGGCCGCCCGCCCGCGTTCAGCCTCATCTTCAGCAGCCCCACGCTCTCCGCCCGTGACCAGGGCTTCCGCCAGGAAGTCGAGCGCGCGCTCGCACCGCTGCGGAGCGACGAGCGGGTCGCCCGGGTGATCACCGCCTATGACCCGCCGGTGTACGACATGGCGGTGCCGGCGGCCCAGCTCGTCTCGCGCGACGGCCACCGTACGCTGGCGGTGGTGGAGCTGAAGGGCGAAGCCGCCGCGTTCTCCCTGCTCGAGTTCTCGGTGCTGCCGCCCGACGTCTACCCGTCGCTGCGGGCCAAGGTGAAGACGGAGAGCCTCGAGGTGCTCCCGGTCGGCAACATCCCGCTCAATCACGACTTCACGGAGGTCACGCGCACCGACCTGCGCCGGGCCGAGCTGGTGATCCTGCCCGTCGTGGTCATGTTGCTGCTGCTCGTGTTCGGCTCGGTGGTGGCGGCGCTGCTGCCCCTGGCGGTGGGCGCGCTCTCGATGGCGGGGGCTACCGCGGGCACGCTGCTGATGGCGCGCTATACGTCGGTGTCGGTCTACGCGCCGAACATCGTGACCATGATCGGCCTCGGCGTGGCCATCGACTACTCGCTGTTCATCGTGAGCCGCTTCCGCGAGGAGATCCGCTCCCACGACGGGCCCGAGGCCCTCGCGCGCACCATGGCCACGGCCGGCCGCGCCATCCTGTTCTCCGGGCTCACCGTGGCCATCGGCCTGCTCGGCATGGTGTTCCTCGGGCTCGGCAACATCGGCTCGATCGGCTGGGCCGGTACCGTGGTGGTTTCGCTCGCGGTGCTCTACGCCCTGACCCTCCTGCCCGCGCTGCTGGCCGTCCTCGGGCCGCGCGTGAACTCGCTCCGTCTCCCGTTCGTCCACCCCGAGCGCTCCCGCACCGGGCGCGGGCTCTGGCACGGCGTGGCCGTGACCGTGATGGGCCATCCGTGGGCAGTGTTCCTCTCGGTCTCCGCCGGGCTCGTGGTCCTCGGGGTGCCGTTCCTGCACCTGCGGGTGGGGTCGGGCGACGTCAACGCGCTCCCGCCGTCGGCGGTCTCGCGGCGAGGGGACGAGTCGCTCCGCGAGCACTTCCCGGGCGGCGACAGCAACCGCATCCTGGTGGTGGTCCGCTACCCCGACGGCTCGCCGCTCACCGGCGAGCGGGTGGGCGGTCTCTACGACCTGAGCCGCTGGCTGGCCAAGCGGCCCAACGTGGGGCGGGTGGAGAGCTTCGTCGACCTGGATCCGAGCGTGACCCGCGAGCAGTACCAGCAGCTCGCGACCGCGCCGCCCGGTCTGCGCCCGCCCGGCGTGGACCAGCTGCTGCGCCAGACGGTGGGCGGCCGGCTCGCGCTCCTGGTGGTGACGACGCCGCTCAAGCCGTCGAGCCCGGAGGCACGCGCCCTCGTACAGGAGATCCGCTCGTCGCATCCCATCATCGGGGGCGAGGTGCTGGTGACCGGGCAGACCGCCTTCGACCTCGACATCGTCGACCTGGTGACGAGCCACGCGCCGCTCACGGTCAGCCTCGTGATGCTGGCCACCTACGTCGTGCTCTTCCTGCTGCTGGGCTCGGTGCTCCTGCCGCTGAAGGCGGTGATCATGAACCTCCTGTCGATCAGCGCCTCTTACGGCGCGCTGGTCTGGATCTTCCAGGAGGGGCACCTCTCGAAGTGGCTCAACTTCACCCCGGGCCCGATCCAGACCGCCACCCCGATCATCATGTTCTGCTTCGTGTTCGGCCTGTCCATGGACTACGAGGTCCTGCTGCTGAGCCGGGTGCGCGAGGAGTACGAGCGCACCGGCGACACCGCGCACGCGGTGGCCGAAGCGCTCGAGTCCACCGGCCGCCTGATCACCGGCGCCGCCGCCATCATGGCCGCGGTCTTCTTCGGCTTCGCGACCGCCGGGTCGGTGATCATCCAGGCGGTGGGCATCGGCATCGGCCTCGCGGTGGTGATCGACGCGACCATCGTGCGCGCGCTCCTGGTTCCGGCGACCATGCGGCTCATGGGGCGGTGGAACTGGTGGGCGCCCGCCCCCCTGGCGTCTCTGCACCGCCGCCTGGGGCTGGCCGAGCCCAGCGCCAATGCCGAAGTCGTCTCCCGATAGCCAGTCGCCGCCGCGCTCCCCGCTGATCCGCTACCAGGCCGACGGGCCCGTCACCACCGAGTACCGGGTGGGGCTCTGCGCCTGGCAGGACAAGAGCATGGTGGCCGAGGGGTCGTTCTATCCCATCAAGAGCATGGCCGCCGAGGAGCGGCTCTGGTGGTATAGCCGCTTCTTCGACTGCGTCGAGGTCAACTCGACCTTCTACGCGCCGCTCTCGGCCCAGAACGCGGTGCTCTGGGCCAAGCGGACTCCACCTGGCTTCCTCTTCAGCGTCAAGGCCTACGGCCTGCTGACCGGGCACCACATCGACGCCGGCCGGCTGCCGCCGCCGCTGCAGGAGATGGTGCCGGCCTCCGCCCGGCCCAACGCGCGCGGGCAGTGGGAGAACCGGGTGTTCGGGCCGGACGCGCGCGAGTGGGCCTTCGCGACGTTCCGGGAGGCGCTGCAGCCACTGGCAGATGCCGGCAAGCTCGGCTACGTCCTGTTCCAGATGGCGCCCTGGGTGAAGTACCGGGAGCGCGCGGTGGAGTACCTGGCCTCGCTCCCGGCGCGCCTACCCGGGACGACCATCGCGGTGGAGTTCCGCGACGCCTCCTGGCTGCCCGACCACACCGAGGAGACCCTGGGCCTGCTGAGCGCTCGAGGGCTGGCCTACGTCTCGGTCGACGCCCCCCGCACCCCGGCATCGATCGATACCGCGGTGGCCCTGACCGCGCCCACCGCGGTCCTGCGCTTGCACGGGCGCAACCGGGAGGGCTTCATGAAGCAGCTCCAGGGGCGGGAGCCGAGCGTGGCCGAGAAGTACGGCTATCTCTACGACCGCGAGGAGCTCGCGGGCATCGTCGCGCGGGGCCGCGCGCTGGAGGGCCGGGCCCGTCGGGTGTACTTCAAGCTCAACAACAACGTAGGTGACGCACCAGCCATCAACGGCGAGGAAATCAAGGAGCTCCTCGGGCTCGAGATCGCCGACCGCTCGGAGGTGGAGGCGGAGTGGAGAAGCCGTCGCCGGACCGCCCGACGCCGGGCCTGAAGGCCCGGAATCTGCGTGATAGAATGACGCATCGAAAGCGGGCGGAGGCGGAGCGCGTGCCGATCTACGAGTACGAGTGCCAGGGCTGTCACCGGCGCCTCAGCCTGCTCATTCGCACGCTTGCCGCGGCCGAGGGCCCTCGATGTCCGCGCTGCGGCAGCGCCGAGCTGTCCCGCCTGATGTCCCGTTTCGCCACCGTGAAGTCCGAAGACGCCCGCCTCGATGCCCTCTCCGATCCATCCGGCTATGGAGACCTCGACGAGAACGACCCACGGAGCGTGGCGCAGTTCGTCAAGAAGATGGGCCATGAGATGGGGGAGGACCTGGGCGAGGATCTCGACGCCGCGATGGACGAGGCCATGGCCGAAGGTGATGGCGGCGGCGAAGACGGGGGCCTGATGGACCCGGGCGGCTCCGGCGACGCGGGAGACCTCTGAGCCCGATGCCCGAGCCCTCGCCCAAGCTTCTGAAAGTCGACGTGCTCCCCGATCTCGCCGTCCTCGACGAGGCGCGCTGGAACGCGCTGCTCGACTCCTCACGCCTGCCGTCCGTCTTCTTGACCTGGCAGTGGCAGACCGAGTGGAGCCAGGCCTTCGCGGCCGACCGGCCGCTGCAGATCCTGACCGCGACCTGCACCGACGGCACCCTGGCCGGTCTCCTCCCGCTCTACGAGGAGGTGCCGGGCCGCCTGCGGATCATCGGCGGCGTCGACATCTCCGACTACCTCGACGTGATCGCGCGAGCCGGCTCCGAGGAGGACGTCTGGCAGGCCCTGCTCCAGCACCGCGCGGGTCAGCCCGTCGAGTGGGACCTGCACGGCATTCGGGCCGCCTCGCCGACCGCCACGCTCCTGCCCGCGCTCGCCCCCGGCTCCGGGCTCGTGGCCACGGTGGAGCGGCAGGATCGCTGCCCGGTGCTGCCGCTGCCCAAGAGCTGGGACGAGTACCTCGCACGCCTGTCCGGCAAGGACCGGCACGAGCTGCGCCGCAAGATCCGGCGGCTCGAGCGCGAGCTGCCCGGCGCGACCCCGCGCTCGCACGGCGACGTCGCGGGCTGGGACGAGGCGATGACCCGATTCCTGACGCTGCACCGGCTCTCCAAGGTGGGCAAGGCGCGCTTCATGGACGAGCGGATGGAGCGGTTCTTCCGCGCGGCGACCGCCCGCCTGGCCGCCGCGGGCTGGGCTCGCCTGTGGTTCCTCGAGCACGAGGGGGCCGCGGTGGCCGCCTTCCTGTGTCTCGAGTACGCGGGCAGCGTCGGTCTCTACAACTCGGGATTCGATCCGGCCCGCGCGCAGCTGGCCCCGGGCATCGTGCTGCTCGCCCACGTCATCGCCGACGCGATCGAGCGCGGCTTCCCGGTCTTCGACTTCCTGCGTGGGGAGGAGCCGTACAAGTACGGCTTCGGCCCGGCGCCGGAGGACGTTCTCAACGTCCGGGTCGCCCCGTGAACCTCTCGATCGCGGTGCTCTCGGTGCACACTTGCCCCCTGGCCGCCCTCGGCGGGAAGGAGACGGGTGGGATGAACGTCTACGTGCGGCAGACCGCGCGGGAGCTCGGGCGCATGGGCGTGCACGTCGACGTCTTCACCCGGTCACAGAACTCGACGATCCCGCGCGTGGTGGAGCTGGGGCCGGGTGCGCGGGTGGTGCACCTGCCCGCGGGGCCGGAGGCCCCGATGCCCCGCGAGGCGCTGCACCGCCATCTCGACGAGTTCGCGGCCGGCGTCGAGGGCTTCGCGCGCGAGCACGACGTCCGGTACGACCTGATCCACTCCCACTACTGGCTCTCCGGGGTGGCCGGGCTGCGGCTGCGCGAGACGTGGGGCACGCCGCTCGTGCACATGTTCCACACGTTGGGGCGACTCAAGAACGCGGTGGCCCAGAGCCCGGCCGAGCTCGAGCCGTCGCTCCGCATCGACGAGGAGACCCGCATCGTCGCCCAGGCCGACCGCATCGTGGCCGCGAACGTGGTGGAGCGCGCGCATATGGTCTGGTACTACGGGGCGCGCACCGATCGCATCGCGGTGATCCCGTGCGGGGTCGACACCGAGCTGTTCCAGCCGATGGATCCGGCCAAGGCCAAGGACTTGCTCGAGCTGCCGCCCGATCCGCTCCTGCTCTACGTCGGGCGGCTGCAGCCGATCAAGGGGCTCGAGACCCTGCTGGAGGCGATGGTCGCGGTTCCCGAGCCGGCCGATCTCCTGATCGTGGGCGGAGATCAGGACGAGCCGGAGAACGGGCACGGGGCCGCGCTGCGCAAGCAGGTGGCCGCGCTGGGGCTCGGGCGGCGCGTCCGGTTCCTCGGCTCGCAGCCGCAGCGGCGGCTGCGGCTCTTCTACGCGGCCGCCGACGCCACCGTGATGCCGTCGTACTACGAGTCGTTCGGCATGGTGGCCCTCGAGGCCATGGCCTGTGGTAGCCCGGTCGTCGCCTCGCGCGTGGGCGGGCTCACCACGACCGTGCAGGACGGCGTGACCGGGCGGCTCGTGCCGGAGGGCGATCCCGCCGCGCTGGCCGCCGCCATCACCGGGCTCGTGGGGAGCCCGGAGGGCCGGCGCCTCGGCCAGCAGGCGACGCGCTGGGCCGCCGACCACCGCTGGCCCTGCGTGGCGGAGGCGGTGTGCCGCCTCTACTCGGAGCTGCGCCCGGCCGCCGAGCAGCATCTCTCCCACGCCCCGTGCAGGAGCTGGTCATGACAACTCGAGGCGCAGGATCTCCCGTCACCGTGAACGGCCGGCGCTACGCGTGGCCGGACCGCCCGCTGGTCGTCGTGTGCGTCGACGGCTGCGAGCCGGACTACATACGACAGGCCGTCGCGGCGGGCGCGATGCCGTACCTGGCTTCCGCGCTGCCCAGCGGGACCGAGCGGCTCGCCGACTGCGTGGTGCCGAGCTTCACGAATCCCAACAATCTCTCGATCGTGACCGGCGTGCCGCCGTCGGCGCACGGCATCTGCGGCAACTACTTCTTCGACCGTGACGCCGGCGCCGAGGTCATGATGAACGACCCCCGCTACCTGCGCTGCGGGACGATCCTGGCCGCCTTCGCCGGGCAAGGCGCGCGCGTGGCGGTGGTGACCGCGAAGGACAAGCTGCGGCGGCTGCTCGGCGACAAGATGTCCGGGATCTGCTTCTCGGCCGAGAAAGCCAACGAGACCACCGTGGCCGAACACGGGATCGCGGATGGGCTCGGCCTGGTCGGGATGCCGCTGCCGTCGGTGTACAGCGCCGACCTCTCCGAGTTCGTGTTCGCGGCGGGCGTCAAGCTGATGGAGTCGGTGCGCCCGGACATCACGTACCTCTCCACCACCGACTACGTCCAGCACAAGCACGCGCCGGGCTCGGCGGACGCCAACGAGTTCTACGGGATGATGGACGGCTACTTCGCGAAGCTGGCCGGTCTCGGCGCCACGCTCGCGATCACCGCCGACCACGGCATGAACGCCAAGACCGACGCGGCGGGCCGGCCGCGGGTGATCTACCTGCAAGACCACCTCGACGAGTGGCTCGGCGCGGGGACGGCCCGGGTGATCCTGCCCATCACCGACCCCTACGTGGTGCACCATGGCGCGCTCGGCTCCTTCGCGACGGTCTACCTTCCAGAAGGTGCAGATCTCGCTGAGCTGCAGAAGCGGCTGGCGTCCCTGGCCGGCATGGAGGTCGTCCTCGGCCGCGACGCGGCCTGCCGACGCTTCGAGCTGCCGCCGGACCGCGTGGGCGACATCGTGGCGGTCTCGGAGCGCCACGTGGTGCTCGGCACCAGCGAGGCCCGCCACGACCTCTCGGGCCTCGACGCCCCGCTGCGCTCCCACGGCGGGATCAGCGAGCAGACCGTGCCGCTGCTCCTGAACCGGCCGACCCCGGGCGTACCCGCCCGCCGCCGCCTCCGGAACTTCGACATCTTCGACCTCGCCCTCAACCAGTCCCAGTAAGCTCTTGCGGCCTTCGGTGCAGTAGCGCTGTGACCGATCATGCGCGAGTCGCGGTTGTCGGCGGCGGCATCGTCGGGGCGAGCGTCGCGTACCACCTGACCCGGCTCGGCTGGCGGGACGTGGTGCTGCTGGAGCAGGGGAGCCTCTCCTGCGGGACGACGTGGCACGCGGCGGGGCTGGTCGGCCAGCTCCGCTCCTCGAGCAACCTCACCCGGCTGATCCGCTACAGCGTCGACCTCTACGGCCGGCTCGAGGCGGAAACCGGCCAGTCTACCGGCTGGAAGCGCTGCGGGAGCATCAGCGTGGCGCGCACCGCCGAGCGCATGGTGCAGCTCAAGCGCAACGCCTCGGTGGCCAACGCCTACGGCATCGAGGCCCACGTCATCAGCCGGGAGGAGGCGGCCGCGCGCTATCCGCTGATGCGGATCGACGACCTGGTCGGGGCGGTGTGGATCCCGGGCGATGGCAAGGCCAATCCGGCGGACGTCACCCAGGCGCTCGCGCGGGGGGCCCGCGCAGGTGGCGCCCGGCTCCTCGAGGGCGTGAAGGTCACCGGCGTCAAGGTGGTGGACGGCGCGGTCGCGGGCGTGGAGACCTCGGCGGGCCCCATCGCCACCGAGATCCTGGTCAACTGCGCCGGGATGTGGGCCCGCGAGCTCGGGCGCATGAGCGGCGTCACGATCCCCTTGCACGCCTGCGAGCACATGTACATCGTCACCCAGCCCATCGCCGCCGTCGCCTCGGACCTGCCGGTCCTGCGCGACCCCGACGGCCACATCTACGTGAAGGAGGAGGTGCACGGCCTCCTGATGGGCGGCTTCGACCCGTGGGCCAAACCGTGGGGCACCGAGGGCATCCCGGAGGGCTTCTCGTTCTCCACACTCAAGGAGGACTGGGAGAAGTTCGAGGTCCTCATGACCAACGCGATCAAGCGGCTGCCCGCGCTCGAGACCGCGGAGGTGCGCACGTTCCTGAACGGCCCCGAGTCGTTCACTCCCGACAACTACTTCATCCTGGGCGAGGCCCCCGAGGTGCGCCGCTACTACGTCGGGGCCGGCTTCTGCTCGGGGGGCATCGCGGCGGCGGGCGGGGCCGGGCGGGCGCTCGCCGAGTGGATCGTGGAGGACCGGCCGCCCATGGACCTCTGGCAGGCCGACATCCGGCGCTTCGCGCCCTTCCACGCCGATCGGCGCTTCCTGCGTGAGCGGGTCAGCGAGATCGTGGGGGTGCACTACAACATCGCGTTCCCCAACCGGGAGCTGACGAGCGGGCGTGGGCTGAGGCGGTCGCCCTTGCACGAGCGGCTGCGCGCGCGGGGGGCCTCGTTCGGCGCCAAGATGGGCTGGGAGCGGGCCAACTGGTTCGCGCCGGCCGGCGTCGATCCCACGCCGGTGTACTCCTTCGGCCGCCAGAACTGGTTCGACTACTCGGCCGCCGAGCACCGCGCGGCCCGGGAGGCGGTGGCGGTCTTCGACCAGACCTCGTTCTCGAAGCTCCGCATCGACGGCACGGACGCCGAGGCGACGCTGCAGCGTCTGTGCGCCAACGACGTGGCGGTCCCGCCCGGCCGCATCGTCTACACCGCGATGCTCAACGAGCAGGGCGGCTTCGAGAGTGACCTCACCGTGACGCGCCTGACCGGCGACGCCTATCTGGTCGTCACCGGCTCCGCCCAGACCACGCGCGATCTCGACTGGATCCGCCGGCACCTGCCCGCGGGCGCGCGCGTCGCCGTCACCGACGTGACCGACACCCTCGCGGTGCTCGGCCTCATGGGCCCGCGGTCGCGCGAGCTGCTCGCGCGCGTGAGCGGAGCCGATCTCGGCAACGCGGCGTTCCCCTTCGGGGCCTCGCGGGAGATCGCAGTCGGCCGCGCGACCGTACGGGCCTCGCGCATCACCTACGTGGGCGAGCTGGGCTGGGAGCTGTACGTCCCGGGGGCGGACGCACCGGGCGTATACGACGCCCTCTGGGACGCCGGCCGGGACCTCGGGCTTCGCGACGCGGGCTACTATGCGATGGAGACGCTCAGGCTCGAGAAGGCGTACCGAGCGTGGGGCCGGGACGTCACCATCGACGACACGCCCTGGGAGGCCGGCCTGGGCGCAGCGGTGCGCCTGGACAAGCCGGTGCCGTTCATCGGCCGGGAAGCGCTGCGGCGCCGTCGGGACGAGCCGCTCACGAAGCGCCTGCTCACCTTCGTGCTGGAGGACGACGCGGCGCTGCCCTGGGGCGACGAGCCGATCCTGCGCGACGGACGCGTGGTGGGAGCGGTGACCTCCGCGGGCTTCGGGCACACACTCGGCCGGGCGGTCGCGATGGGCTACGTCCGCGATGCCGAGGTGGTGGATCAGCGGTACATTGACCGCGGGGTCTTCGCGCTGGACATCGCGGGCGAGCGCATCCCGGCCCGGGCCGGGCTCGCCGCCCCATACGATCCGCGCGGGCTGCGGATCAAGGGCTGAGCCGGAAGGGGAGAGGATCACGCGCCATGAATGACCAGCCGCGCGAGCCGTTTCTGCTGACGCCGGGGCCGCTCACCACCACGCGGGCGACCAAGGAGGCGATGCTGCGCGACTGGGGCTCGCGCGATGGGGAGTTCATCGCCATGAACGCGCGCGTTCGGCGGCGGCTGCTCGAGCTCGTGCACGGCGAAGCCAGCCACGTGTGCGTGCCTCTGCAGGGCAGCGGCACGTTCATCGTCGAGGCCATGATCGGCACGCTGGTGCCACCCCGGGGCAAGCTGCTGGTGCTGGTGAACGGCGCCTACGGCCGGCGCATGGTCCGGATCTGCGAGTACTACCGCCGCGCCTGCGAGGTGCAGGAGACCGCGGAGGACCAGCCGGTCGATCCGGCGGCCCTCGACGCGAGGCTCGCGGGCGACCCCGCGATCGGCCACGTGGTGGTGGTCCAGTGCGAGACGACCTCGGGCGTGCTGAACCCGATCGAGGACGTGGCCGCGGTGACCGCACGGCACCGCCGTCGCCTGCTGATCGACGCGATGAGCGCGTTCGGCGCGCTGCCGCTCGACGCGCGCCTGACCCCGTTCGACGCGGTGGTGGCCTCGGCCAACAAGTGCCTCGAGGGCGTGCCGGGCGTGGGCTTCGCCATCGTGCGGCGCCAGGCTCTGGAGGAGGCGCGGGGCCAGGCCCCGTCGCTCAGCCTCGACCTGCACGACCAGTGGGCCGCGATGGAGAAGAACGGGCAGTGGCGCTTCACGCCGCCCACCCACGTGATCGCGGCCCTGGACCGGGCGCTCGAGCAGCATGCGGCCGAGGGCGGCGTGGCCGGCCGCGGCGGCCGCTACCGCCGCAACTGCGACCTGCTGGTGGCGGGGCTGCGCGGCCTGGGCTTCGAGACGCTGCTGCCGGACCGGCTGCAGGCGCCCATCATCGTGACCGTGCGCATGCCCGCGGACCCGAAGTTCCACTTCGAGACGTTCTACGAGCGGCTCGGCCAGCGCGGCTACGTGATTTACCCAGGCAAGCTCACGGTGGCCGACAGCTTCCGCATCGGCTGTATCGGGGCCCTCGGGGAGGCCGAGATGCGCGGCGTGCTCCGGGCCATCGCGGAGGTCACCGCCGAGCTCGGGGTGGCGTCCTGCGCCCCCGCCCGGGCGTAGGACGCGACGAGCGTGCGCTGGACTCGAGGCGAGCGAAGCTCGGACATCGAGGATCGTCGCGGCGAGGCCCCCTCCGGCGGCATGGGGATGCGCGTGGGCGGCGGCCTGGGGATCGGCGGCGTGCTGATCCTGCTGGTGCTGAGCCTGGTCTTCGGCCAGAACTTCTTCGCGCTGCTCGATGGTGGCGGCGACGTCTCCACCGGACCGGGCGGCGGCGCGCCAACCGCACCGGCCCGCAAGGCCTCCCCGGCGGAGGAGCAGCTCGCGGACTTCGTGTCCTTCGTGCTCGACGACGTGCAGAACACCTGGACCCGCGAGTTCCAGCGGCTCGGCCGGGACTACGAGCGGGCGCGTCTGGTGCTGTTCACCGACGCCACCCGCTCCGGCTGCGGCTTCGCGGAGTCCAGCGCCGGACCGTTCTACTGTCCCGAGGACCGCAAGGTCTACATCGACCTCGGTTTCTACAACGAGCTCCGGAGCCGATTCGGGGCGCCCGGCGATTTCGCCCAGGCCTACGTGCTCGCCCACGAGATCGGCCACCACGTCCAGCACCTGCTTGGCGTCACCGATCAGGTGCGCTCGCAGCAGGGCAGCAGCCAGGAGCGGGCCAACGCGCTCTCGGTGCGGCTGGAGCTGCAGGCCGACTGCCTGGCCGGCGTGTGGGCCCACTCGACCAGCGAGCGGCGGCTCCTCGAGGAGGGCGACGTCGAAGAGGCGCTGGGCGCCGCGTCCGCGGTCGGCGATGACCGGATCCAGAAGCAGGCGGGCGGCCTGGTCAGCCCGGAGACCTGGACCCACGGCTCGGCCAAGCAGCGGGCCGGCTGGCTCCGGCGGGGCCTCGAGACGGGGCGGATCCAGGACTGCGATACCTTCCGCACCGCGCTTCCCGGCGTCGAGCGACGGGCGCCCGTCCGCTCCCGGTAGGCCCACCCGCGGGGGATCGCTCGGGTGGTGTGCTAGACTCGCCGCCTGATGGAGGGGCTTCTCGACGTTCGCGGCCTCCGCACCTACTTCCACACCTCGGCGGGCGTGATCCGCGCGGTGGACGGCGTGTCGTGGGACGTCCGCAAGGGCGAGACGGTGGCCCTGGTCGGCGAGTCGGGCTGCGGCAAGTCGGTCAGCGCGCTCTCGGTGATGCGCCTGGTGTCGCAGCCGGCCGGGCGCATCGAGGCCGGCGAGATCCTGTTCAAGGGCCGCAACCTGCTCGCGCTCTCCGAGGAGGAGATGCGTCAGGTGCGCGGCCGGGAGATCGGCATGATCTTCCAGGAGCCGATGACGTCGCTGAACCCGGTGCTGACCATCGGACGGCAGCTCACCGAGCCGCTCGAGGTCCATCTCAACATGAACCGGGCGCAGTCCCACGCCCGGGCGGTCGAGCTGCTCTCGCTGGTCGGTATCCCGGACGGCGCGCGCCGGCTACGGCAGTTCCCGCATCAGTTCAGCGGCGGGATGCGACAGCGCATCATGATCGCGATGGCGCTGGCCTGCAATCCGGCCCTGATCCTGGCGGACGAGCCGACCACCGCGCTCGACGTGACGATCCAGGCCCAGATCCTCGAGCTGATGAAGAGCCTCTCGCGCCGCCTCGGCGTCGCCATCCTGATGATCACGCACAATCTGGGGGTGGTGGCGCGCTACGCGGATCGGGTCAATGTGATGTACGCGGGCAAGATCGTCGAGCGGGCGACCGCGCGCGAGACCTACGCCAATCCGCGCCACCCGTACACGCTCGGGCTCCTGCGCTCGGTGCCGCGCCTCGACGAGCCGCGCCGGGCCAAGCTCCAGCCGATCCCCGGCCAGCCGCCCGATCTCTCGCGCCTGCCCGCGGGCTGCTCGTTCGCTCCCCGCTGCGCCTACGCGGTCGACCGCTGTCGGCAGGAGATCCCGCCGCTCGAGGCGGTCGCCACCGACCACGTCTCGGCCTGCTGGCTGGCCCGGGACCTCCCCACCGCAATCCCCGCAACCGCCTGATGCCCACCCCGGCAAACCGGACACTCCGATGAGCCCGAAGGGCGAAGAGGCCCCGACGCCGCAGCCCGCTCCAAGAATCCCGAAGGGCGAAGAGGCCCCGACGCCGCGCGAGATGGACTTGCAACAGCCGATTCTCGAAGTCCGGAACCTGGTGAAGCATTTCCAGGTCGGCGGGGGACTCTTCGGGGGCGCGCCCGCGGTGGTCAAGGCGGTGGATGGTGTGAGCTTCGACATCCGGCGGGGCGAGACCCTGGGCCTGGTTGGCGAGTCGGGCTGCGGCAAGACCACCACCGGACGCTGCATCCTGCGCCTCGAGCCCGTCACGAGCGGGGAGGTCATCTTCGAGGGCCGTGACCTGTCGAAGCTCTCTGGCACCGAGCTGCGCGGTCTGCGCCGCCGGATGCAGGTGATCTTTCAGGATCCCTACTCCTCGCTGAACCCTCGGATGACGGTCGGGCAGATCATCGCGGAGCCGCTCAGCGTGCACGGCATCGTGCCGGACCGCTCCGCGCGCGCGGCGCGGGTCCAGGAGCTGCTGCGACACGCCGGGCTGCTGCCGGCCATGGCCCGTCGCTACCCGCACGAGCTCTCCGGCGGCCAGCGGCAACGTGTCGGCATCGCCCGGGCGCTGGCCATGGAGCCGAGCCTGATCGTCTGCGACGAGCCGGTCTCGGCGCTCGACGTCTCGATCCAGGCCCAGATCATCAACCTGCTGGAAGAGCTCCAGGCCGAGTTCGGGCTGACGTACCTGTTCGTGGCCCACGACCTCTCGGTGGTGCGCCACATCTCCGACCGGGTGGCCGTCATGTACCTGGGCAAAATCGTGGAGATCACCGACCGCAAGTCGCTCTACGAGGACCCGCAACATCCGTATACGAAGGCCCTGCTCTCGGCCGTGCCCATCCCGGACCCGGCGGTGGAGGCCCAGCGCGAGCACGTGGTCCTGGGCGGGGAAGTGCCGAGCCCCCTGAATCCACCAGCCGGCTGTGTCTTCCACCCGCGCTGCCCGATCGCGGTGGCCGAGTGCCGGACGGTGCTGCCCCAGCTGCGAGAGATCAAGCCCGGCCACCACGCCGCCTGCATCCGGCTCTAGGAGGGTCCCCGAACCTTGACAGGAGGGACCAAGCGCCGTAAAGTAGCGAAACTCGGACGGAACCAGTACCCACCTTGACGGATTGATTCTTCAAAGGATCGGATCGCCCATCTCATCGGGGAGGTGGCCCATGCGCCATCGGAACATGTGGATCGTGTCGGCTCTCGTCGCTCTCACCCTCGCGGTGTCCGGCGGCTGGGGAGCATCGGCCGTCGCTCAGGACAAGCCACGCCAGGGCGGTGAGCTCATCTTCGTCGTACCGTCGGAGCCGCCCTCCTACGACGCGCACCAGGAGGAGACCTTCGGGCTGATCCATCCGACCGCCCCGCACTACAACACGCTGATGCGGGTGGATCCGTTCGACAAGACCGGGACGAAGCCGGTCGGCGACCTGGCCGAGTCCTGGACGATCTCCAAGGACGGCATGGTCTACACCTTCAAGCTCCGCAAGGGCGTGAAGTTCCACGACGGCAGCGAGATGACGTCGAAGGACGTCAAGGCCTCCTACGACCGGATCATCTTCCCGCCCGCCGGCATCAAGTCACTGCGCAAGGACTCCTACGCTTCGGTGGAGGTCGTCGAGGCGCCGGACCCGTACACGGTGCGCTTCCGCCTCAAGTACCCCGAGTCCTCGCTGCTCCTGAACCTCGCCTCGCCCTGGAACTGGATCTACAAGGCCGACATCCTGGCCAAGGACCAGCACTGGTACGAGACGCACGTGATGGGCACCGGGCCCTTCACCTTCGTCTCCCACGTCAAGGGCTCGGAGTGGATCGGCAAGCGCAATCCCAACTACTGGGACAAGGGCAAGCCCTACCTCGACGGCTACCGCGCGCTCTTCGTGAGCTCGTCCGCCCAGCAGGTCGCCGCGGTCCGGGCCGGTCGCGCCCACATCCAGTTCCGGAGCTTTAGCCCGCCCGAGCGGGACCAGCTGGTCTCGGCCCTCGGCGACAAGATCACGGTGCAGGAGAGCCCCTGGGACTGCCTGAACTTCGTCTCGATGCACCACGAGAAGAAGCCATTCGACGACAAGCGCGTGCGCCGCGCCCTGTCGCTGGCCCTCGATCGCTACGAGGGCTCCAAGAACCTCTCGAAGATCACGCTCGTGAAGGACGTGGGCGGCATCCAGGTGCCGGGCACCCCGTACGCGACGCCGCCGGCCGACCTCGAGAAGCTCGCGGGCTACGGTCACGACATTGCCGCAAACCGCGCCGAGGCCAAGCGGCTGCTCAAGGAAGCCGGGGTACCGGACGGCTTCTCGTTCACGTTCAAGAACCGCGGCATCCCGCACCCCTACGAGCCGCTGGGCATCTGGCTCATCGACCAGTGGCGGCAGATCGGCCTCAACGTCAAGCAGGAGATCGTCGAGGCTTCCGCCTATCACCCGATGCTCAAGCGGGGTGACTTCGAGGTGGCGATGGACTTTCAGTGCGGCTTCATCGTGGAGCCGGATCTGGACCTGGCGCGCTTCGTGAGCGACTCGGACGCGAACTACGGCAAGCACAAGGACAAGGAGATCGACGACCTTTACCGCAAGCAGTCTCGGGCGGTGGATCCGGAGGAGCGGAAGAAGTACGTCCGGGCCCTCGAGAAGCGGCTCCTCGACGAGGAGGCGCACGTGATCTACACGCTGCAGTGGCACCGAATCGTCGCCCACAGCTCCAAGGTCAAGGGGTGGACCATTACCCCCAGCCACTATCTGAACAACCAGCTGGACACAGTCTGGCTGACGGAGTAGTCGAGCCCACGAGGTCCGGGTCGCCGCTGGCCCGGACCTCGCGCCATCGTCGCCCATGTGGAAGTACCTGCTGAAGCGATTCCTCCTCATGTTCCCCACTCTCTTCGGGGTGGCGGTGGTGACCTTTTTCCTCATTCGCGTGATCCCGGGCGACGTGGTGGAGCTCCGGCTGGCCGGAGACCGCGGCTCGGTGTCGGACGATGTCCTCCGACAGGAGCGGGCGCGCTTCGGGCTGGACCAGCCGGTCTGGAAGCAGTTCGTGGTGTGGACGACGGGGGTCGCGCGGCTCGACTTCGGCACGTCGATGTGGACGGGCTCGCCGATCTGGGACGAGATCAAGCTCCGCTTCGCGCTGTCGCTGCAGGTGGCGCTGATGGCGACGGTGATCGCGGTCCTGCTGGCCCTGCCGCTCGGCGTGCTGGCCGCGCTGAAGCAGGACACGTGGGTCGACTACGCGGTGCGGATCTTCTCGATCGCGGGGTTGGCCTGTCCGTCGTTCTGGCTGGGCATCGTCTTCATCCTTGCGTTCCTGATCATCTTTCGGTGGCTGCCGCCGATGGTCTACACGCCTTTCTGGGTGAACCCCTGGCAGAACATGCTGCAGCTCATCTGGCCCGCCCTCGCGGTCGGGTACCGGTACTCGGCGGTGGCGACCCGCATGACCCGGTCGGCCATGCTCGAGGTGCTGCGTGAGGACTACGTGAGGACCGCCCGCGCCAAGGGCCTGGTGCAGCGGCTGATCCTGGTCCGCCACGCGCTCAAGAACGCGATGCTCCCGGTGGTGACGGTGATCGCGCTGGAGTTTGCCTTCCTCATCGGCGGTCTCGTGGTCACCGAGCAGGTCTTCAACCTCAACGGCATCGGGCTGCTTCTGGTCCAGGCCGTGGCCCATCGTGACTACACGCTGATCCAGGCTCTCGTGATGCTGGTGGCCGGAATCTTCATCATGGTGAACTTTCTGATGGACGCCATGTACGCCTGGCTGGATCCGCGCATCCGGTACCGCTAGCCCATGGCTATCACCACGCCGATCGATCAGGTGCCCGCGCAGGACGTCGAGGCGTCATCCGGCGCCCGCTGGTGGGGCGCGGTCCGGGACTTCGCGCGACGTCGCACGCTGGGCGCGATCGGCGCGCTGGTGGTGACCGGGATGATCGTGGTCGGGGTGTTCGCCGGGCTGCTGGCGCCGTATGATCCGCTCGCGGTCGACTTCGGCGCGATGCTGGCCGCGCCCAGCGCCTCGCACTGGCTGGGCACCGACGCCTTCGGGCGCGACGTGCTCTCCCGGCTGATCTACGGCTCGAGGACCGCCCTCCTGGTGGGTTTCGGCTCCGCGGTGCTCGGCGCCACCGTGGGCGCGGTCCTGGGGGTGGGGAGCGCCTACTTCGGCGGGCGCATCGACCTCCTGCTGCAGCGGTTCATGGACATCTTTCTGTCGTTTCCGCTGATCGTGCTGGCCCTCGCGCTGGTCGCGGTCCTCGGTAACAGCATCCCGAACGTGATCATGGCGATCACGGTCCCGATGATCCCGCGCGCTGCGCTCGTCATCCGCTCCTCCGCGCTGGCCATCCGCGAGATGCCCTACGTGGACGCGGCCCGGGCGGCCGGCTTCGGCCACGCCCGGATCATCCTGCGCCACATGCTCCCGAACGTGATGGCTCCTTACCTCATCATGCTGACCGCGTTCCTCAGCCAGGCGATCCTGGCCGAGGCCTCGCTGTCGTTCCTGGGCCTCGGCGTGCAGGAGCCGACCGCCGCGTGGGGTCTGATGCTGCGGGGGGCCGCGGTGGACTTCGCGGAGGCGGCCCCGTGGATGGCGCTGTTCCCGGGCCTGGCCATCAGCCTCGCCGTGTTCGCGTTCAATCTCTTCGGCGACTCGCTTCGCGACGCGCTCGACCCGAAGCTCCGCACCCTCTAGCCGACGGGTCAAACGCCTTGACACGTATCGGGCGAGTTGATACAAGTATTTGGGTTTCAAGGCGGTTTTCCCGGGTTACCGGTTAACAGGAGGCCGGAATGGCGTATATCATCGCTGAGCCCTGCATCAACGTGAAGGACAAGGCCTGCGTCGAGGTCTGCCCCGTGGACTGCATCTACGAGGGTGAGACCATGCTCTACATCCACCCGGATGAGTGCATCGACTGCGGGGCTTGCGAGCCCGTCTGCCCGGTGAAGGCGATCTTCGCGGAAGACGAGACACCAGCCAACTGGAAGAACTTCATCGAGCTGAACAAGCAGTTCTTCAAGGACAATCCAGGCGTCAAGCCGGCCACCAAGGCCTAGGCGAGCCGTCGCCCGCTCGTGGTACGGGGACCCGCAGGTGCGGGTCCCTTTTTTTGCCCACTGCGGCTCGTGCCCACGCGCGACGGCAGCCGCCGACGATGGCTGCACACGACCGGGTGCACGAGCGCCCGCCGTCCGCGCGGATACCGACGAGTGCCGATGGATCCGCCGCTTGGATCACCGAAATGCTCATCTGGCACAGGCCTTGCCGCGCTCTCGGCGCATGACAACCGCACTGATGCCCGCTCCCGAGCCCGCTCCGCGTCCGTCCCCGCCCCGCGTGCCGAAGGGTCTCTCCGGCTCGGCGGCGCTGCCCTCGGCGCCCGCCCGACCGCTGCCCGGCTTCCACGGCGCGGTCTCGGATTTCAAGCGTCGCCTGATCGAGGCCACGCTCACCCAGTCCGGCGGCAACCGCACGCGGGCCGCGCGGGCTCTGGGCCTCCAGCGCACGTACCTCCTGCGCCTCATCCGGGAGTTCGAGGTCCGCGTCCCGCCCGCGACGCTGCCGCCGCGGCGCGGGGAGGCGTTGACGCCACCGCCGCAAACACGTTGACACCCGGTCGCGCCCCGGTTTGAAATGGACGCGTGAGCGACGTGTGGATCGCCGGAGCGGGGATGACCCGCTTCGGCCGGCGCGACGAGAACCTGCCCGATCTCATGGCGGAGGCGGCCCTCATCGCCATGATCGACGCCGGCATCGAGCGGCCGGATGGGCTCGTGGTGGCCGCCATGAACCCCGAGGAGTTCACCGGCGAGGGCAACTTCGGCTCGCTGATCGGCACCCGGCTCGGCCTCTCGCACGTGCCGGCCCTGCGGGTGGAGACGGCCACCTCCTCGGGGGCGGCCGCGGTGTACGCAGCCTTCGCCGCGATCTCCGCAGGCCTTCATCGCTCAATCCTGGTGGTGGGCGGTGAGAAGATGACGCACTTGCCGACGCCGCGGGTCTCCGAGATCATCGGCCGCTCGATCGATCCCCACGAGAAGAGCTACGGCACCACGATGCCGGCGCTCGCCGGGCTCGTCACGCGCGCGGTCATGCAGCGGCGCGGCCTCGGACTCAGGGAGATCTCGCAGGTCGCGGTGAAGAACCACGCCCACGGTGCCCGCAATCCCTACGCGCACTTCCGGGAGCCGGTCACCCTGGAGATGGTGATGGAGAGCCGGCTGGTGGCCGACCCGCTGCGGCTCTTCCACTGCTGCCCAATCTCGGACGGCGGCGCCGCGATCCTGCTCACCGCGGAGCGCCGCGCGGTGCGCATCGCGGGCATCGGGCAGGGGGCCGACTCGATCGCGGTGCGCTACCGGACCGATCTCACCTCCTTCCGCGCCACCCAGGCCGCGGCGGAGGCTGCGTATCGCATGGCCGGTTTCGGGGCCGCGCGGGTCGAGGTCGCGGAGATCCACGATGCCTTCGCGCCCTTCGAGCTGATCTCGCTGGAGGACACCGGGCTGGTGCCGCCGGGCAAAGCTGGACGGGCCACCCTCGACGGCGAGACCGCCATCGGCGGGCGGCTCCCCGTGAACCCCTCCGGCGGGCTCAAGGCGCGAGGCCATCCGCTGGCCGCCACCGGCATCTCGCAGCTCGTCGAGCTGTGCTGGCAGCTGCGGGGCACCGCCGAGGGCCGACAGGTCAAGGCCCGCGTTGGCCTCGCCCAGTCCATCGGCGGGCTCGCCACCAACAACTGGGTGACGCTGGTCGAGGCCGCCCGCTGATGCCCGAGGAGCTGCGCGCCTCGCGCTGCCCGCGGTGCCGGCGCCTCGTGGTGCCGCCCGCCAGCCTCTGTCCCGACCACCCGGTCAAGATGGAGGCGGCGGCGCTGCCTCCGCTGGGCGAGGTGGTCTCGTTCACGACGCTGCACTCGCCGCCGGAAGGCTTTCGTGCTCCGCTGCACCTCGCCCTCGTCGAGCTGGAAGGGGGCGCGCGGCTCTTCTGCCACGGCGCCGCGACCGAGGGCGTGAAGATCGGCTCGCGGGTCTCGGTGGAAGCGGTCGATTCCGTGTTCTACTTCTCGCACATGGGATTCACGGATCGGGCGCGGCTGTTCTGGCGGCGCGCCGGCGCACGCGGCGAGCGGGTCGCCGCCATCGGCAAGAGCGTCGTCAAAGGCATGTGGAACAGGAGGCCCCGTGGCGAAGACTAAGATCCGCTCCCGCAAGACTGCAGCCCCGCGACCCGGTCCCAAGCCGGCCGGTCGCGCCGCCGCCCGGCCCCCGCTGCACGGCGTGCGCGTCATCGATCTCACCCGCGTCCTGGCCGGACCCTTCTGCGCGATGTCGCTCGGCGACATGGGCGCCGAGGTCATCAAGATCGAGGAGCCTGGCAAGGGCGACGACACCCGCGGCTGGCCGCCGTTCGTGAGCGGCGAGGCGACCTACTTCCTCTCGGTGAACCGGAACAAGAAGAGCCTCACGCTCAACATGAAGGCGCCCGAGGGGCAGGCGATCCTGAGGAAGCTGCTCGCCTCCGCCGACGTGGTGCTGGAGAACTTCCGTCCCGGCACCATGGAGCGCCTGGGCTTCGGCTACGAGACGCTGAGAAAGGTCAATCCCAAGCTGGTGTACTGCTCGATCTCGGGCTTCGGCGAGAGCGGGCCCGAGGCCCACCGGCCGGGTTACGATCTGATCGTGCAGGGCGAGTCGGGCGTCATGGACATCACCGGCTTCCCGGACGGCCCGCCGGTCAAGGTGGGCAACTCGATCGGCGATCTGGTGGCAGGCATGGCCGCCGCCCAGGGCATCACGCTGGCGCTGCTGAGCCGCGAGAAGACCGGCCGGGGCCAGAAGGTCGAGATCGGCATGCTCGACGTGATGGCCTCGCTGCTCACCTACCAGGCCGGGCTCTACTGGAACGCGGGCGGTCGCCCCGCGCGCCGCGGCAACGAGCATCCCTCGATCGTGCCGTACGAGGTGTTCAAGGCGAAGGACGTCTACATCACACTCGGGGTGGCCAACAACTCGCTGTGGGAGCGCACCTGCCGCGCGCTGGAGCGCGAGGATCTGATCCGGGATCCGCGCTTCGACACCGAGGCCAACCGGGTCGCGAACCGCAAGGTGCTGGTCCCGCTCCTGAACGAGATCCTGGGGGCGCGCCCGGCCGACGAGTGGCTCGCGCGCCTGGACCGAGCCGGCGTGCCCGCCGGGCGCATCAAGAGCGTGGCCGAGGTGTGCGAGAGCGCGCACCTGCGGGCGCGCGGGATGATGGTCTCGCTTCCGCACCCCAAGGCGGGGCCGATCACCGTGATGGGCGTGCCGGTGCGCCTGCACGACACGCCGGGGGCCGCCTCGGCGGCTCCGCCGCTGCTGGGCCAGCACACCGACGAGATCCTCACCGGGCTCCTGCGCATGCCCCGGGCGCGCGTCGAGGCGCTGCGCGCCGCCGGCGTCGTCTAGGAGCGCCGGGTGGGCCCCCTCGGGCTCGAGATCGGGCAGACCGCGCGGCGCACCCAGACCGTGACCTCTCAGGATGTTGAGCTATACGCGCGGCTCACCGGCGATCGCAACCCGCTCCACTTCGACGCCGACTTCGCGTCGCGCACGCGCTTCGGGCGCCTAGTGGCCCAGGGCGGCATCGCGGCCGGCATGCTGAACGCGCTGGTCGCCATGGACCTGCCGGGGCCCGGCACCGTGTTCATGAGTCAGTCGCTGAAGTACCTGGCCCCGACCTACCTGGGCGACACGCTCACCGCCGAGGTCTCCGTGCTGGCCCTGAAGCCGGACAAGCCGGTCTGCCAGCTCCGGGCCACGATCATCAATCAGGACGGCGTCGCCCTGCTCGAGGGCGAATGCTGGACCTACACACTGCGGCCGTCGTGAGAACGCCGGGCGGGCCGCGGCCGGATCACCACAGGCCGCGGATGAGCAGCCAGGCGCCGAGCCCGCCCAGGAAAGCCAGCACCGCGCGGTTGAACGTCCGCTGATCCAACCGGTCTTGCACGCGTAGCCCGAAAGCGAACCCCACCAGTCCCACCGCGGTCAAGACCAGCGACGGCCAGAGCAGTGCCCACGGGAGGAGGCCGTACCAGGTGACGGCGCCCAGCTGCACCGCCTTGTAGAAGAAGAACGTGAACGCCACCGACGAGACGAAGTCGTGCTTGCCGAGCCCGATCGCGTGGAAGTAGAGGACGAGCGCGGTGGCGGGGGCGTTGGTGACGCCGCCGATGACGCCCGCCACGAAGCCGGCCGGCGCCGAGAGCCAGGCCTCCCAGTGGGCGGGGACCTTCGGGGAGAGGCCGGAGGCGTTGAGGGCCACGAAGACCACGACGAAGAGGCCCAGGATCAACGTGGCCGCGCGCGGTGACAGCAGCGTCAGGACCCGGGTGCCGAGCACCACCCCGACCGCCCCCGAGACGAGCAGGATCCCGAAGCGACGCATCGTGACCAGGGGGGTCCCGCGCCGGACGAACTGGATGCCGTCCATCACGATGTTGGGAATGATCAGCACCACCACCGCGGTCTTCACGTCCGTGACTAGGCTCAGCAGCGGGGTGCCCAGCGCCGGGAAGCCGAAGCCGATGGCGCCCTTGATGAAGGCGGCCACCAGCACCACCGCTCCCATGACGGTCGGAATCACCGCCCGAGCATAACTTGACACCCGCCGGGAGCCGGCGGGATGATAACGCCCCTATGTCGCGCCAGATCAAGATCTACGATACGACGCTCCGCGACGGCACCCAGGGCGAGGGCGTGGCCTTCTCCATGGAGGACAAGGTCCGCATCGCCCAGCGTCTCGACGCCCTCGGCGTCCACTACATCGAGGGGGGCTGGCCCGGCTCCAACCCCAAGGACCTGCGTTTCTTCAAGCGGGTCCAGGGCGCGGTGTTCAAGACCGCCAAGATCAGCGCGTTCGGCGCCACCCGGCGACCCGGGGTGCGGCCGCGAGAGGACGGCAACCTCCAGGCGCTGGTCGAAGCGGGCCCGCCCGTCGTCACGATCTTCGGCAAGGCATGGGACTTCCACGTGACCTCGGCGCTGGGCACCACGCTCGAGGAGAACGTGGCGATGATCTCGGATTCGGTCGACTACCTCCTCAAGCACTTCGAGGAGGTCATCTACGATGCCGAGCACTTCTTCGACGGCTTCAAGCGCAACCCCGACTACGCGATGCGGACCCTGCTCGCCGCGGAGTCGGCGGGCGCGCACTGCCTCGTGCTCTGCGACACCAACGGGGGCAGCCTCCCCGGAGAAGTCTCCGCAATTATTCGGGAAGTCCGGAAGGCGGTGAAGCCGGAGACGCCGCTCGGCATCCACGTGCACAACGACACCGAGTGCGCGGTGGCCACCTCGCTGACCGCGGTGGACGAGGGCATCGGGCACGTGCAGGGCACGATCAACGGCTACGGCGAGCGCTGCGGCAACGCCAACCTGGTCTCGATCATCCCGAACCTCATGCTCAAGATGGGGCTCGACTGCATCCCGCGGACAAACCTCCGGGATCTTCGAGAAGTCTCGCGCCTGGTCTCCGAGCTGGCCAACCGCAAGCCCTGGACCGCGCAGCCCTATGTGGGCGACTCGGCCTTCGCCCACAAGGGCGGCATCCACGTCTCCGCGGTGCTCAAGCACCCCGAGACCTACGAGCACGTGGATCCGGACGCGGTGGGCAATCAGCGGCGGGTGCTGGTCTCCGAGCTGGCCGGGCAGTCCAACGTGCTCTGGAAGGCGAAGGAGTACGGGATCGACCTCGACAAGAACACCCCGGAGACCCGACGCATCCTCGAGATGCTCAAGCGTCTCGAGGACGAGGGCTTCCTGTTCGAGGGCGCCGAGGCCTCCTTCGAGCTCCTGATGGAGCGCGCACTCGGCAACCACCGGCCCTACTTCGAGCTGCAGGGCTATCGCGTGATCGTGGAGGAGGACGCGGGCGACGGCGAGCCGGTGGCAGAGGCCACCGTGCGGCTGCGCGTGAAGGGCATCGAGGAGCACACCGCGGCCGCCGGCAACGGCCCCGTGCACGCCCTCGATCACGCGCTCCGCAAGGCGCTCGAGGACTTCTACCCGAACCTGCGCGAGATGGCGCTTCTCGACTACAAGGTGCGCATCCTCGACGAGTCCAAGGCGACCGCGGCGAAGACCCGCGTGCTCATCACGTCCGGCGACGGGAACGACACGTGGGGGACCGTCGGTGTGGCCGACAACATCATCGAGGCCTCCTGGCAGGCGCTCGTTGATTCCATCGAATACAAGCTCCGCCGCGACGAGAAGCTGGGTAAGCGGTAGGGCCGGGGGTGGGCGGCCGGCGGGGGTGCGTTGGGGTCTCTGACCACGAGGCGCTTACTCGTTTTCGGCTGGTTGCAGTTCCCAATCTGTGAGATGAGGTTTCTGGCATCCCCGGGCGGGAACGGGTCACCCGGCCCCAACGCACCCCCGCCGGCCGCCCACCCCCGGCCCTACCGCTTCGGAGAGTCTTGATTCCGATGCCAAAGGTGATTCCGGCGAAGTTGATCGAGGATACGGCTCGCGAGTTGATGTCGCGGGCGGCGATCGACATCCCTGCTGACTATCGCGAGGGCGTGCGTCTCGCGCGCGACCGGGAACAGAATCGGCTCGCGCGGTTCGTGCTGGATCAGATGCTGGGGAACTGGGAGATCGCGTCGGCGGATCGGCGACCGATGTGCGCGGACACCGGGCTGCCGCGCTACTACGTGAAGCTGGGGAACGAGGCGATGGTCGAGGGCGGGCTCGTCGCCCTCGAGCGCGCGCTGCGCCGGGCGACCGCGGAGGCGACGCGGGCCATCCCGCTGCGGCCGAACCGGGTGCACCCGCTCACCCGGGAGGACCGCAACGACAACGTCGGCGTCCACGCGCCGGAGATCACCTACGCGGTGGAGCCGGGCGCCGACTGGATCGACGTCACCACCGTGCACAAGGGCGGCCTCTTCGGCAGCGACTACCGGATGCTGTTCCCGGGCGACGGCGTGGCCGGCATCAAGCGCTTCTTCGTCGACACCCTGATCGAGTCCGGCAAGCGGGGGCTCGCGTGCCAGCCCGCCATCGTGGGAGTGGGCATCGGCGGGGCCAAGGATACCTGCGTCCGGCTCGGGAAAGAAGCGGCGTGCCTACGCACAGTCGGCAGCCGCAATCCGGATCCGGCCGCGGCGGCGCTGGAGGACGAGCTCACCGCGCTCGGCAACTATATCGGGATCGGGGCCATGGGCTTCGCGGGCACCTCGATGGTGGTGGCCACGCACGTGGAGCTGGCCTACACGCACACCGGCGGCATGCCGATCGGCATCCACCAGTTCTGCCTGTCTTCACGGCGTGCCACCGCGCGGATCTGTCCCGACGGCCGGGTGGAGCTCCGGTCCGATCCGGCCTGGTTCACCGACTACTACCGTCGCGCCGGGATCGAGTGATGGGCGTCGCGATAGCCCGGCTCGACGACGTGGCCATGGACGAGGTACACCTCACCACGCCGGTCGGGGACGCCGCGATTCGGGCGCTGAAGCTCGGTGACGTCGTCTACCTGAGCGGCGCCCTCTACACCGCGCGCGAGGGCGTGTATCGCCAGGTGGTCGACAAGGGCGTGCCCTTCCCGGACGCGGTGCGGGCGCTGACCAACGTGAACTTCCACTGCTCCCCGGCGGCGGCCACTCGACCCGACGGTCGCCACGTGGTCGAGGCGGTGACCGCGACGGCCAGCTTCCGCTTCGGTAAGTCCATGGGCCCGTGGTTCGAGCGCTCGGGTGCCCGCGTCATCGTGGGTAAGGCCGGGCTCACCGAGCTCGCCTACCGCGAGTGGTTCGTGCCAAACCACGCAGTGTACCTGACCACCGTGGGCTACGGCATGGGCGCGGCCTACGGGCGCGGGATCACCCGGGTGCGCGAGGTGCACTGGCTGCGCGAGCTCGGTATCGCCCAGGCGCTCTGGGTGCTGGAGGTCGACCGCCTCGGCCCGTTCCTGGTGGAGGGCGACGCCGAGGGACGGAGCCTGTTCGCCCTCGCCAACCGCGAGATCAATCTCCGGATCGCCGAGGTCTACAAGACTCTGCCGCCGCCAGCCCTCTCCCGCTTCGGCGAGATCCTCTCTCGAACCGACGAAGTGGTCTAGGGCGGGGTCAGGTCTTACATTCCGACATTTTTTTGCCGGTGACCCGGGTACTCCGCGCGGAAGTGTCGGAATGTAAGACCTGACCCCAGGGCACCGTTCGACGAGTGTCACCGGCGTGGACATCGGGCGCCCGGTGCGCCGACCGGGCACGGTCAGCAAGTAGGTCGGTCCCGGCATCAAGCCGAGCCGGAGCAGAAGGCGGACGAGACGATTCGTCGCGCGGCGGCCGAGGCCCAGGCGGTACGTAGCGGCCAACGGCGCCGGTCCCTCACCCCGGTCCTCTCCCCGGATGGGAGAGGGGATCGCGGGCCCGATCGGCGGACTCGCGGGCGGCCGCGGAGAAGATGCCGCGGGTCATGAGCGCACGCGCTTCCTGCGCCCGGCGCTCGTAGATCTCGGCGCGCGCCGCGTGCGCGCCCGCGTGACCGGGCTCGGCCGCGGTGGCCCAGTCGATCAGGTGGCCCGCCAGTGCGAGCCGGCCCTCCGCGGCGAGGGCGCGGGCCCGCGCAACGAGGCCGTCGATGCTGCCCGCCAGCGTCAGGAGCTCGCGCCCGATCTCGGCCTCGGGCGCCGGCTTGAGGTGCGACGGCACGCCGTCGTACCAGCCACCGTAGAGCCGCCAGAGATTCCGCACCACGTACTCGGGCTCGTCGTAGACCGGCTGCAGGTACCGCCGCTCCGCCAGGTACGCCGGCGGCTTCACCTCGTGCACCACCTGCTCGAGCGTGGCGCCCGCGTTCATCAGCGCGAGCGTCTGGCTCACCAGCGACTCGAGCCACTCCGCGGTGTCGGTGAGCGCCTGCCGCACTCGCTCGCCGCCGAAGATCGGTGCGCCGTGCCCGGGGATGAGCAGGTCGGCCCCGCGCGCCGCCATTTCCCGCAGCGCCGCCGCCCACTCCGCGGCGTAGCGCTGGACCTTCTGAGGATTGCCCGCGTTGGGCGCGACCCAGATGAAGAGGTCACCCGTCCACAGGATGCGCCGCTCCGCCCACCACACCCAGGTCGCGTCGTCGGTCTCCCCGCGCGCGTGCTGAAGCTCCAGGGCCGCCTCGCCGGTCTCGAGACGCAGCGCCCGATCGTAGGCGGTGTCGGGATAGTCGTACTCGGTTGGCCACGACGCGGCGATGGAGAACTGCCGCGCGTTGATCAGGCCGTTGTAAGCCGAGGTCGCGCGATAACGATCGAAGCGGGCGGCCACGCTCCGGTGGCCGACGATCCGCGGCCGCGGCCAGCCCTTCTCGGCCGCCTCGGCCAGGAAGGGGGGGAGCCCGAACGCGTGGTCGGCGTGGCCGTGGGTGTAGATGGCGGCGTGCAGGGGTGCGGGATCGATGGCCCGCACCGAGGCGAAGGTCCTTGCGCGCGCGACGTAGTTGGCGGTGTCTACCAGCACGAGGCCGGCGCGGGTCCGCACCACCGTGACGTTGGCGAAGGCGTGGAGGAAGAAGACTCCGGGGGCGATCTCCTCCACCGCGCCGGTCGGCTTCCAGTACTCGCGTGGATCGATGCCACCCGACCAGCACCGCTCGGCCAGCTCGGCGATCGCGCCCATGACGGTGCCTAGCCTATCCTCATCTCAGGTGCGGCTCCAGATGTTCCGGCAGCGAGTCTCGGTCACCAGGCATGCGGAGAGGAACGCCATGAGCGCCAGCGCCAGGCACAGGGCGAAGGCGGCCCGGTAGGCGTCCGCCGAGTACACCCGGACGCCCGACACCACGGTGCCGTCCCAGAGCCGGTCGAGCACGAGCCCGGTCAGCCACTGGGTGAGGCCGAAGAAGAGGAACGCGGGCAGGTTGTGGAAGCCGAGCGCCAGGCCGACGTAGCGGGGGTCGTTCACCTCGCGGATGCACGCGAAGACCAGCACGACGACGCTGGCGCTCAGGCCGATGAGGAAGCACACCGGAGCCAGGAAGCCGGGGGGCAGCGGCGTGGTCGGTGCAACGAGGGGCAGCCAGGCGAGCACGTTCACCGCGGTGATCGTGACGAGCGGGAGTCGCCGCCGCTCCAGCACACGATCGGAGAGCCAGCCGATGAGGGGCGCGCCCACGAGCAGGCCCACCGCGGCCAGTGCCACGAGGTTGGCGGCCTGCACGCGTGGCAAGCCGTGGACCTGCATGATGTACGGAACGCCCCACAGCCCCACGAAGGCCGCGAAGCCACCGTAGATGCCGCCGGAGGTGAGCCCGGCCGTCCACGAGCGCGAGTTGACGACCACGTTCGGGATGCCGGCGAGCACCTCGCGCAGCCCGGGTCCGCGGCTCCGGGACGCTTCCACGGCGTCCCGATCGCCGGGCCGGTCGCGCCGGTCGCGCACGATCAGGAGGCAGGCGACGGCGAGCAGGGCGGTGACGGTGCCGATGCTCACGAACGCGCGCCGCCAGCCGATCTGCTCGACGAGCAGGGCGAGAGGGGTGGTGCCGGCCAGCGCGCCGAGCGAGCCCACGCTCTGGGCGGCGCCCGCGACGGTGGCGAACTCGTCGGTTCGGAACCACTCCGCGGCGAGCCGCAGCCCCGCGATCAGGAGCACCGAGGCGCCGAGGCCGACCAGCAGTCGGCCCGTGAACGCCACACCGAACCTCGGCGCCAGCCCGAACAGGATGGAGCCCGCGCCCATGCTGAGCCCGCCGACCGCCAGGGTGCGCCGGGGGCCCAGGAAGTCGGCCAGGCTGCCGCCGGGCAGGGCCATCGCCGCGAAGCAGTAGGGATAGATCGCGGAGAGCGTGCCGAGCGCAGCCGCCGAGACCGCGAAGGCGGCCATGAGGTCGCCCGCCACCACCACCGGGGCCACCCGGTGGAAATACGAAAGGAAGTAGAGCAGGGCCGGGACGACCAGGATGCTCCAGCGCGCCCCCGACACCTAGATGGCCTTGCGCTTCCGCCACTCTTCGATCTGCTGGCGATGCTCCCGATAGTGGTGCCGGCTGTTGAGGTCGACGATCTTGTAGGCGGTCTTGCCCGGCACGTATCGCTCGTCCGGCACCGAGGCCGCCGCCTGCATGAAGGCGGCGTGCGACGCCTCGAGCTCCTTCACGATGTCGGTGGTGGCGGTCGCCTTCCGGGCGTCGGCGAAGCGGGCATTCCAGGCGTCCACGTCGTCGTAGGAGACGCCGTCCGGGATGGGCCGCTCGCCCTTCTGCAAGCGGCCGAGCGCGGGCGCCATCTCGCGGTGCCAACCCGAGATGTGCGAGACGATGTCACGCGCTGCCCATGTGCCGAGCCACGCCTCGCGCATCTGCGGCTCGCTCAGGCCTGCGATCGCGCGCTTGAAGGCGGCGAACTCCGTCTCGGCTTCGCTCAGCAAGATCGCCTTCTCCGACATTGGCCTCCTCCTTGAGGCGGGGTCAGGTCTTACATTACGACATTTCCAGGCCAGTGGCCCGGTCCGCCGCGGTAGATGTCGTAATGTAAGACCTGACCCCGTGCTAGGTGGCGCCGCGGGGTGGGATGCGCTTGTAGAAGAGCAGCTCCCGGACGCCCTGGGGCAGGTTGTCGATGTGGCCGCTCGGCTGAAAGCCAAGCGCGGTGTGCATCTGGATCGAGACCGCGTTGGTCTCCTCGGTGGAGGAGAACAGGCGTGGGGTCGGGGAGACCGCCTCCACCGACTTGAAGAACTCCCGCGCGATGCCCTTGCGGCGAAAGTCCTCGCGCACCACCGTCAGGGTGACGAAGGTGCACTCGAACCAGTCGGCTCGGTAGGCGAGGAAGCCGACGATCTCGCCCTCCGCCTCGGCCACGATCAGGTGGTGACGCTCCAGATGCGACCGGATGAACGCACCGGCGCGCTCCTCGCCGATGACCTGGGCCGCGAGGGTCGTGCAGCCGACCGCATCCGCCACCCGCGGAAGCCGAATCTCGATCATGGACGTCCGGGCGCTCGCTCAACCGCGAGACACGAGTCGCGAGAAGGTTCGGCGACGCGATCCGGCCCCTAGTACGTGCCGGGACGGATCCGCTTGAACAACTCCTTGAGCCTGTCGGCGGTGAAGCCGGTGCTCTGGCAGACCGAGATGATCTCGCGCTCGTCGGCCTCCACCTTGGCGATCGCTTCCGGGATCTTCGCCGCGACGTCCTGGGGAATAGTGCAGACGCCGTGCTGGTCGCCGTGGACGAGATCGCCCGGCTTGATCCACACCCCGCCCACCTTCACCGGGATGCCGAAGTCCACCATGTGTACGTTGGCGTGCGAGACCGAGACGTGGGCTGCGCAGAACTGAAAGCCGAGCGCCCGCACCTCGTCGAGATCGCGCACCGAGCCGTCGGTGATCACCCCCACGCACCCGAGCGCGCGGTGGATGTTGGCCTGCACCTCGCCCCACTGGGCGCCCTGTCCGCGCGGATCGTCGAGGTCGTGGACCACGATCACGCGAGGGGCCGGGATGGTCAAGACATAGTCCCACCAGCCGTAGGTGCTGGCCCGGTGGCCCTCGATGGGTCCGGCTTCCGCGCGGATCAGGCAGGGCACCGCGTAGCCCACCATCGGGCCCATCTCGGGGAAGAGCGCCTTGATGTCGGAGGAGAGGTTGCCCTGCTCCCGCGGCCGCACCTTGAACGTCTCGATGGCGTTGGCGACGCTGGGGCTGGTGATCTTCTTGAGCGCCTCGATCTCTTGCGTGGTCAGCGGCACGATGTCCTCCCTCTGGGGTTGACGGCTGGGTCGCGTCAGATAGTGCCCTTTCGGCGCTGCGTCAGCAACTGCTCCAGCTCGGGGATGACCTGCTGGACACCGGTCAGGTTCGGATTGATGCGGAGCGCGCGGCGGAAGTAGGCGAGCGCCCGCTCGGGCTGGTCCAGGCGGAGGTAGATCTGCCCGTAGCCGGCCAGGGCCCCGAAGTGGGCCGGGTTGCGCTTGATGACCTCGTCGCAGTCCTTGAGCGACTTCTCGTTCTCGCCCATCAGGAAGTAGACGGTCGCGCGCTTGTTCCAGGCTTCCGCGAAGTCGGGCTTCTTCTGGATCACCTTCGAGAACGTCTCGACCGCGGCGGCCCCGTCACCGTTGTTCATCTGGTCGATTCCGACCTGCAGCAGGCTGTCCGCATCCGGATCGCCCGAGCGGCTCCAGACCTGCCAGACCGAGTTCTCGGCGAGCAGCCGCACCGCCTCGTCGTCGTCGCCCAGGGCTTCGAGCAGGAGCGGGGCGTCGCCCATGACGCCGAGCTCGCCGAGCCAGGCGGCGGCGCGTCGGCGCAGCTCTAGGTCCGGGCTCTTGATCTCGGCCACGACCTGCTCGCGGGTGAGGGGGATCTTTGTCGTGCTGGGGGTCTGGGCGGGCACGGCGGAGGCGAGCAGGCCCAGGGCCAGGCCGATCGACAGGCTCATCGTGGGAATCGTCGCGCGGCTCACGTGCGCCCTGCCAGCCTGAGGAACGCGTCCTCGTCAAGGGTGGTCACGCCGAGGCGCTTGGCGTCGTCGGCCTTGGAGCCGGCGTCCTCGCCCACGATCACGTAGTCGGTCTTCTTCGAGACCGAGCCGGTGACCCGGCCGCCCAGGCGGAGGATCAGGTCCTTGGCCTGGTCGCGGCTCATCGTCGCCAGGCCTCCGGTCAGCACGAGGACCTTGCCCTCGAGCGGGCGCGGGCCCTCGGTGTGGCCCTCCTCGGACATGGCCACGCCCGCCTCGGCCAGCCGCTCGATGGTGGCGCGGTTGCGCGGCTCGGCGAGGAAGGTGGTCACGGCCTGGGCGATCTGGGGCCCGATGCCGTAGATCTCGTTGACCTGCTCCGGGGTGGCCGCGAGCAGACGCTCCATGGTGCCGAAGCGGGCGGCCAGCAGCTGGGCGGCGCGCTCGCCCACCATGCGGATGCCCAGGGCGTTGAGCAGCCGGGTGAGCCCGCGGCTCTTCGAGGCGCCGATCGCCCGGTAAAGGTTCTGGGCCGACTTCTCGGCCATGCGATCCAGCTCGGCCAGCGTCTCGACCGAGAGGCCGTAGAGATCGGCGAAGTCGCGCACGAGGCCACGGTCCACGAGCTGGCGGATGATCACCTCGCCCAGCCCCTCGATGTCCATCGCCCGGCGCGAGCCCCAGTGGAAGAGGCGTTCCCGGAGCTGCGCCGGGCACGCGGTGTTCGTGCAGCGCCATACCGCCTCGCCCTCGACCCGCAGGGCCGCGCCTCCGCAGGCCGGGCAGTGGCTCGGCATGTGGAACGGCTCCGGTTCCGGGTGCGGCCGCTTCGACGTGACGACCTGGACCAGGTACGGGATGACGTCGCCGGCGCGCTCGATCAGCACGGTGTCGCCCACGCGCACGTCCTTGCGTCGGACCTCATCCTCGTTGTGCAGGCTCACGTTGGACACGGTGACGCCGGCCAGCTCCACTGGCTCGAGCTGCGCGGTCGGGGTGAGCGCGCCCGACTTGCCCACGTTGATCGTGATGCCGAGCACGCGGGTGGTCGCCTGGCGCGCCGCGAACTTGTAGGCGATGGCCCAGCGCGGGTGGTGGGCGGTCGCGCCGAGGCGCCGCTGCTGCTCGAGATCGTCCACCTTGACCACCACGCCGTCGGCGTCGTAGCCGAGGGTGTCGCGCTCGGCCTCGATCGTCCGGCAGTAGGCGGCGACCGCGTCCAGGTCCGCGCAGCGCTGGGAGCGCGGGTTGACCCGGAAGCCGCTCGCCTTCAGGGCCTCGAGCCGCTCCCACTGCGAGTGAAAGCCGGGCGGCTCGAGAACGCTCACGTGGTAAAGGAAGATCTCGAGCGGGCGCGAGGCGGTCACCGCCGGGTCCTTCTGGCGCACCGCACCTGCGGCCGCGTTGCGCGGGTTGGCGAAGACGGGCTGGCCGGCCTCCTCCAGGCCCGCGTTGAGACGGGCGAAGGCATCGCGCGGCATGTACACTTCGCCGCGGACTTCGAGCTTCGCGGCTCCCTTGAGCGGTCCGTGCAGCGTGGCCGGGATCGACTTGATCGTGCGCAGGTTCTGGGTGATGTCCTCGCCGATGCGCCCGTCGCCTCGCGTGGCCCCCCGCACGAAGCGCCCGCGGTCGTAGAGCAGAGCCACGCCGAGGCCGTCGATCTTGGGCTCGCAGATGTACCCAGGCATGATACTGGGCATCGTCCGCCCGATCCGCGTCTCGAATTCCTGCAGCTCCTCGATGCTCATCGCGTTGTCCAGGGAGAGCATGGCCACCAGGTGCTCGACGGGCGCGAAGGTCTCCGCCCTCCGCCCGCCCGGTCCCTGGGTCGGGCTGTCGGGCGTGATCAGGTCCGGGTGCGCCTCCTCGAGCGCCACCAGCTCGCGCCAGAGCCGGTCGTACTCGGCGTCGCTGATCTCCGGGCGGCTCTCCGCGTAGTAGAGATAGTTGTGGCGGTTGATCTCTCGGCGCAGCTCGTCGAGCCGCGCGCCCATGTCGGCCGGAGCGCTCATGATGGTGTCGAGGATAACAACCGGTCGGGAGACGCGCCAGCGATCCCCCGGTGAGGGGCCGCCGGCCCTACTGACCCTGAGGCGGGGCTGGAGGCGGAGGTGGCGGGGGCGGAGTCGCCGCCGGCTGGCGAGGCGCGCGCCGGATCGATTGCTCCAGCTCCGGTGTCACCTTCCGCATCTGATCGGTGATCCGCGCGGCTTCGAGGGCCGTCCCGATCACGCGGGGCGTGATGAGGAGGATCAGCTCGGTCTTCTCGATCTTGTCCTCGACCGAGCCGAAGAGGTATCCCAGGATCGGAATCTGGCTCAGCCACGGGATCCCGATGTGGATGCGGGTGCGCTTGTTCTGGATGAGCCCGCCCAGGATCAGGGTCTGAGAGTTGGCCAGCACGACCGAGGTCTCGGCCTCTCGCTTCCTGAAGCGCGGGGAGTTGATCGGGGGCGGCTCGTTCTCGCCGACCTCGTTGAATTCCTGCTTGACGTCGAGGGCGACGGTGCCCTGCTCGCCGATGCGCGGTGTGACGGTCAGGATGATGCCGGCGTCCTTGTACTCCACGGTCTGCGTGATCGAGTTGCCGGTGGTTCCCCCGGTGGCCACCGGCACCTGCTGGGAGGTCACGATGGGGACCGAGGTCGAGACATTGATGACGGCCTTCCGGTTCTCCGCCGTCATGATGGAGGGATTGGACAGCACGTTGACCTTGTTCTCGCTGGCCAGCGCGTTGAGCGCGGCCAGGAACTTGTCCGCGGCGAACGCAAAGACGTTGAAGCCGAGCGGGACGGCGCCCCCGAGGGGGATGAGGCCCTGGCTCGGGCGGCCGGGAAGCAGCCCCGACGGCGAGGAGCTGATCGTGACATTCCCGCTCCGGACGGCCCACTCGATGCCGAGCTTGGTGTCGTCGGTGAGCGTGACCTCCGCGGCCAGCACCTCGATGAGCACCTGACGCGGCATCTTGTCGAGCTTCTTGATGGTCTCCTCGATCTCCTTCCAGAGTCGCGGGTACGTGGTGACGATGATCGCGTTCGTGACCTCGTCGGCCACGAAGCGGATCTCCACGCCCGGCGGTGCGCCGTCGCCGGACACGCCGGGGAACCCGGGCAGGCCACCCGCCGCCCGGGGAGCGGCGGACGGGATCGCCGCGGGTGACGGAAGGGGGAACGGGGCGAGCGGCGGCGACGAGATCCGGCTCGCGTACGCCCCGGACACTCCGGAGATGCTCGTCGAGGTGGGCGGGTACTGCTGGGTGCCGGTGATGGCCGGACCTCGATCGCCCCGCCCGTAGATGGCGTCGAGCGTCGTGGCCAGGTCGCGCGCCTTGGTGTTCTCCGCGAAGTAGATGAAGACGCGCTGCCCACCGTAGAGGTCGACGTCCAGCCGCTCGACGAGCCGGCGAATGGTTTCCATGTCCTGCTTGCGCGCGTGGACGACGAGCGAGTTGGAGCGCCGCTCGGGCACGATCAGTGGGACGTCTCCGGCCGGCTGACCGGAAGCCGCCGGAGGCGGGGGCGCGCCGCCCGGCGGGACCGCGGGAAGTCCGGCGCCGATCGGCGCTCCGCCGAGCCGCCCACCGGCGAAGAGCTGGCCGATGAGCTGGGCGACCTCCTGCGCGTCGGCATGCTTGAGCGGGATGATCTGCAGCTCGTTGAGGGCGACCTCGATGTCGACCAGCGCGAGCATACCGAGGAGGCGGCGGACATTCGCGGCGGTATCGGTGATGATCAGCAGGTTCGTCTCCCGGTGAGCCGCGATGCCGCCCTGGGCGGGGACGAACGGTCGGAGCAGGGCCACCGCGTCCTGGGCGTTGACGAACTGAAGGGGCACCACCTGCGTCACCATCTCGTCGGCGGGGATCCCGGGATCGATCGCACGGCCGACGACGGTCCTCACCGGCATCTGCGGGGCGCCTTCGCGGGGGACGATGCGGTAGAGATTCCCGGACCGGACAGCGGCCAGGCCGTTGGCATCGAGGATGGTGAGCAGCACGCCGAAGATGTCCTCGCGCGAGATCTTCCCGATGGTCTGGACGGTGATCTTGCGTCCGCGCGCCCCCGGCGCGAGCACGTAGTTGAAGCCCACGATCTCCGCCGCCGCCTGGACGACCACCTCGATGTCGGCGTTGTCGAAGTTGAGCACGAGCTGCCGGCCGGGCCCCCGCGGTGTCGGAGCCGGCGGCGGCGTTTCCGCACCCGCGATCGGCGAGGCGGCGGGCGGCACGGGCACGGTGGGGGTGGGCGCTGCTTCCGACGGCGGCCGCGCCGCCTCGGCTCTCACGGGCGCGTCGGGCGATGGCGGCGCGGCAGGACCCGGTGAAGGCGAGCCGAGCGGATTCGGCGGAGCCGCCGGCTCCGTGGTCACCTCGATCCTCGGTCGAGCCGGGTCGGCGGGCTGGTTGCCGGCTGCCGACCCACCCGACCGCGGCGCGGCGGAGGCACAGCCGGCCACGAACCACGCGAGCAGGAGCCAGGACACGGTCCGGCGAGGACGGATCATCGATCTCTCCCGCCCGGGACCGGGGCGAGCGCGGGCGGGACCTGGGATGGCAGCGGGAGCGCGGCCGGAGCCACCGTGGCGGCGGGCGGAGCGATGGCGGGCGGCGGCTGAGCAACGCCGCCCCCGGCCAGGGCCGGCGAGGAGACTGCCCCCACTGCCACGGGGGCCACCGGCTCGGCCGGCTTGGGCTTCGACGGATCCTTCAGAAGCACCTCGATCGGTCCTTCGGCGCGCGCGATGACGACTCGGTCCGGGCCGATCGATTCCAGACGACCGCCCGCGATGGTATCGCCGACGGCGTACCCGAAAGTTCGCTTGAGCAGTGGGTCCTCGAGGTAGGCGCGGCTCTTCGCCCCGTCCATCACCACGCCGTGGAGCACCGGCCTCGGGCCGGAGGTGGCGGCCACGGGACCCGCCGGCGACCCTTCGGATCGGCTCGGGCTGAAGAGGTTCTTTGCCGCGATGACCCCGTAGGCCGCGGGCGCCGGCGCCGGCAACGTGGGCGGCGCGTTCTTGGCGGTCGACACCACGCGAGGTGCCGGCGGGAGGGGAAGCGGGCGCGGGGCGAGCAGCTCGCGGGCCAGCCCGATGGCCAGCGCGCTGCCGACGAGGGCCAGGAGCACGTTCAACGCCAGGAGCCGTCGCGACACGGGCTAGTCGTCCTGGGGGACCGAGGCCTTGGGGTCGGCGCTCGCCGGCTTCGCGCCCGGGAGGAGATAGCCGGCGACCGTCAGCGTGGTCACCAGATCGCGCGGCTGCCCGGCCGCGGCCAGGCGGATCCTGACGTCCTTCAGGGCGAGGAGGCGGTCGGTGTGCTCCAGCCGCGCGAGCGCGGTGACCGTGTCGCGGATGCTGCCGACGATGGCCAGCTCGATCGAGATCTCCTGCAGGCCCTGGAGATCCGACGGGGGCAGGACGCGCTCGCTGCGCACCTCCACGCTGGCGCCGGGCAGGGAGTCCTTCACGAGCTTCTGCAGCTCTGATGCGGCGAGCGGCGGCGTCGGCCCCCGCAGCAGACGGGCGGATTCCGTGTCGAGCCGCGCGGTGAGGGCGGTCAGCTCCTCGGCGAGCCGCGGGCGCTGGGCCACCAGCAGCCGGCGCCGCTCGAGCGTCGCCTCGCGCGGCGGCACGGAGGCGTCGGCAGCGCGCGAGCGGGTCAGCAGCGGCTCGACCACGACGAGATAGCCGCCGACGACGAGCGCGACGACCACGCCGGCCCCGACGATCTTCCGCTCGCGCGCGCTGAGGGTCGCCATGTCAGCGGGTCCCCGTCGAGTCCGGGACGGCCTCCCACGCGGCCCGGATCCGGAACTGCTCCTTGTTCTGGGTCTTGGTCACGGGCGAGGTGAATTCCACGCGCTCGAGGCGCGGGGAGGCCTCGAGGAGGGGAATGAGGGTGCTGGCCGCGTCGGCCTGGCCCGTCAGCTCGACGCCCTGACGATCCATCGTGAGCGACTGCAGCCACACGCCCGCGGGCAGGGTCTCGGTCAGCTCGCGCAGCGCGGGCAGTGCCGGGACGCGGCTGGCCTGCGCGAGCTCGAGCGCTGACAGCACGCGCCGCGTCCGGGCCAGGTCGGCGACCAGGGCGTCGACGGCCCTGGCCTCCAGCTCGAGGCGTCGGGTCTCCTCGGTCACGCGCCCCACGTAGCGCTCGGTCCGGATCACGTGGGCGAGGACGAGGCCGAGCCCCAGGAGCGCGGTGACCAGCATCGCACCAGCGGTGACGAGCTGCGCCCGCGAGGGTGTGAAGGGCCGCGCGGTCACCGGCAGGAGGTTCAGGGCCGGCCGGCCCGGGGTGGCCGCCAACGCGAGGGCCAGCAGGGCCGCACCGTTCCGGTGCACGGGCAGCGCGGCGACGAGCGGCGCGAAGGCCGGGGCGAAGGGCGGGGGCGAGACGCGGACGGCCAGCGATCGGCCCAGCTCGGGCTCAGAGCCGGGCGCCTCGTCGCCGGACAGCCAGACCTCGTCGATGGCGCTCCAGCGCGCGAGGGGGACGCTTCGCTTGATCTCGCGAACGAGGTCCGGCGAGTCGCCCGCAGGCACCTGGCGGCTCGCGAGGAGCGTGCGGCCGTCGAGGAGGAGCAGATCGGCCGCACCGTCGTGGCGGTGAACCCAGACCGTGTGTCGAGCGGGCAGCCCGCGCGGGAGGAGCCCGGTCAGCGCGTGGCCGGCCACCCTCAGGGAGCCCGGGCGCGCCACTCCCGAGACGAGGGCGCGCGCGCGCTCCACGCTGCGCCCCTCCGTCGCGGCCAGCAGCACGCGCCGCGGCGCAGGCGGCGGGCTCGGCAGCTCGACCCAGTCGAACCGCGCCTCCTCCGGGGGAAACGGCAGATGATGCTCGAGGTCGAACTCGAGCATCCGGGCCACGTCGCCCTGGCCGGTGCGCGGCAGCTCGATCGCCTTCACCACCGCGCGGCGCCGGTCGAGGCCAAGGTGGGCACGGCCGCCGCCGAGGCCGCGCGACCGGAGCTCGGCGGCGAGCGTCGCCCCCGGATCCTCCGCCTCCTCGACGACGAAGTGCTCGAGGCGGCGCGCGCGCCGGAAGGCGGCCACGGTGAGCCGGGTGTCCTCGATGAAGATGCCGATGCGCGCGAGGATCATTCGCTGTCTCCCGCACGCCACGAGACGATGGTGGCCTCGAGTGGCGCGTTCGCGCGACCGCGCTGGACCACCGCGACGATCCGGCGGCGCGACTGCCCGGCCACCCGGCCTTCCGCGTCGATCCGGAAGACGCTGCTCCCCACCGTGAGGCCGCGGCCGGCGAAGCGTGCCGGCACACTGGGATACGGGCCGCGCGCCCGATGCTGCACCACGTCCGTGATCTCGGCATCCGAGAGGCCGAACGCCTTCAGGACGGCGGGGGCCGCGGTGTTGATGTTCACGGAGCCCACCGCCATCGCGGTGACCAGATCACCCAGCCCCGGCCGGTCGGCCGCGCCGAAGTACAGCTCGGGCGTGACGCCGCGGATCTGGAGCAGCTCGGCGGCATCCTGGAGGTTGCCGTTGCGGGCACGGTACGGGACGGGCAGCTTGAGGTAGAAGTCGCTCTCGGCGCCGTGCAGGCGGTGGAGGTCGTTGGCGTCGCGCCAGTCCTGGAGCGAGTCGGTGATGACGTCGCGCTGGTCCCGATCGACGGCAAGCGCGGCCAGCAGACGATCCAGCCGCGCTGGCGCGGCGCCGTTGATGCCGAGGCGTCCCCCCTCGTCGGCGATGCGGTAGGAGAACTCGCCGGCGCCGAGGGCCACGCGGTGGCGGGGCAGGGCGGGAAGCCGCGTGGGGGTCGTCTGCCCGGGCAGCGCCCGGTAGAAGACGACCTGCCCCTCGTCGCCGAGCGCGACGACCTGCGATGGGCTCGTGATCTCGCGGAGCGCCTGCTGCACGCCGGCTTCGGCCAGGTGCTGCGCCACGACGCCGTCGCGGTAGACGCGGACCATCGAGGCCTCGAGGCGTGCCGAGACGGCGAACTCGATGACGATGACCGCCAGCAGCGTCAACACCAGCAGCACCGCGAGCAGGACGAAGCCTCGCTCGCCGCTCATGGCGTCGTGGCCCGGATGGCCACCGTCAGCCGCCGCTCGGCCTGCCGGCGCGTGCCGGCCGCGGTGACGAGCGTGATCTCCACGGCGCGCGGCAGGCCGTCCTCGCGGGTCATGTCCCACTCCTCCTGCCAGGCGGTCGACTCCTCGCCCAGATAGCGGAAGCGCAGGGCGCTCGTCTCGCGATCGACCAGGACCGGCGCGAGCCGGTCCACCGCGATCCGATCGGGCAGGACCTGCTGGCGGACGGTCAGACCCGCCGGCTCGCTCGACAGGCTCACGAGCGTGAAGGCGATCGGTGCCGCGGCCGGGAATGGCGGCGACAGGGTGGCGAACGTGAGGCGATCCGGCCGGCCCTCGAAGAGGATGTGCGGCTCCTGCTGGTCCGAGTCCACCGGGCCGGGCCGGTACGGGAAGGCGCCGCCCAGCGCCTGCTCGAGCAGCACGACGACGCTCCGCGCATGGTCGATCCGCGCCGCGCGCTCCTCGCCCCGGGTCCACGCGGCCAGACCCACCCGGAGGCCCCCGAAGGCGATCACGAGCACGGCGCCGGCGATGCCGAGGGCCAGCAGCAGCTCGAGCAGCGTGAAGCCTTCTCCCGCTGGCTTCGGGGTGGCGGGCGGGCGGGCGCCGCCTCTCATTGGCGAAGCTCGTCGGCGACCACCCGCCGGCTCGCCAGCTCGAGGGTCCGGTCGTGGCCCCACCGCACGGCCACCGATAGCTGATAGAGGTGAAGCCGCGGGCCGGCGCCGGGCGTCAGCTCCTCGGGGACGGGGACGAGCGCCACCCGCCGCTCCCACTGGAACCTGCCCTCCTGGCCGGCTTCGACGCCCTCCCGGAGCGCCTCCGGGGCACGCGCCAGCCGCTCGGCCACCGCCACCGCCTGCTGGTAGTCGTCGGCGAGGCCGAGCAGGCGCAGCCCCTGGGAGGACAGCTTCATCAAGGCGACGATGGCGAGCCCCAGGATGGTCAGGGCCACCAGCACCTCGAGCAGCGTGAACCCTCGGGCGCTCGTCACGGCCGCGCCGTGGTCACGCGTCCGGTCAGCGCGTCCACCGTGATGACGTAGGGGTGCGCCCCGGCGCCTTCGATCATGAGGCGTCCGCCGCTCGACATCCCGTGGGGGAGGAAGGTGACCCGCCGGAGGGTCGGGTCCGCGGCGATGCGGAGCAGTGGCGAGATGGCACGGCTGGACAGAGTGCCGTCCTCGCGCGCGGGCCGCCGCAGCACGAGGGCGTGCGCCTCGCCGTCGATGACGACCTCGAGCCGCTGCCCGCGCGAGACGGCCTGCTCGCGGGCGGAGCGAAGGAAGCCCGCCACCGCTCCGACCTCCGCGCGCACCCGTACGCCCTCGACCGTACGGGCGACGCCGGGCGCGACCACGGCTGCGGCGACCGCGAGCACCGCGAGCACGACCAGCAGCTCCATCAGCGAGTAGCCCTTCACTTCGTCTCCCACGAGCCCACGTCGCTGTTCTCGCCGTCGCCGCCGGGGGCGCCGTCGGCGCCGTAGGTCCAGATGTCGTAGTCGCCGTGATCGCCCGGGCAGCACTTGTACTGGTAGGGGCGCCCCCACGGATCGGCCGGCACCGCCGGCTTCTTCAGGTAGGGGCCGTTCCAGCTGGCCAGGCTGGGATTCTGTACCAGCGCCTGCAGCCCGGCGCCGGCCGGCGGATAGGCGCCGATGTCGAGGCGATACTGATCGAGCGCCGCGCCGAAGAGCTCGATCTGGGCTCTCGCGGCGGCCTGCTTGCTCTGCCCGACGCGACCGAAGAGCCGCGGCCCCACCAGGCCCGCGATGAGGCCCAGGATGATGATCACAACCAGCAGCTCGATCAACGAGAAGCCACGCTGGTCGCGCAGGTGCCGCCTCGCCGGGCCCAGCCATCTCATAGCGGGAGGTCGGTGACCGAGAGAATGGCCAGCAGCATGGCGACCACGATGAAGCCCACCACCAGGCCCATCACCAGGATGATGCACGGCTCCGCCAGGGCGATCAGCCGCTTGACGAGCTTCCGGGTGTCGGCCTCGAGGGATGCGGCCACCTGGAGCAGCGTCTCGTCGAGTCGCCCCGTCTCCTCGCCCACCCGCACCATGTGAACGGCCAGGGGCGGGAAGGCGCCCGCCTCGGCCATGGGCCGGGCGAGCCCGGCGCCTCGCCGCGCGCCGTCGCCCAGGCTCTCGACGGCGGTGGCCAGCACCCGGTTGCCGAGCATGTCCCGGACCACGGCGAGAGCCGGGATCATGGCCACTCCGCTCCGCAGCAGCGTGCCGAGGATGCGCGTGAAGCGCGCCACCTCGGTCTTGACGATGGCCTCGCCCGCGATCGGTAGGCGCAGCAGGAGGCGATCGGCGGCGAGCCGCCCGCGCGGCGTGGCGAGCGTCATGCGGCCGGCCAGCCCGCCGCCCACCGCGATCAGGGCGAACAGCCACCAGTAGTCGTGGATGGCTCGGCTCGTCTCGATGAGGATGAGCGTGGGCAGCGGGATCGTCGCTCCCAGGTCCTTGAAGATGGTGGCGAACCGCGGGATCACGAAGGCCATGAGAAAGACTACCGCCGCCGCGCCCACGCCGGTGAGGAGCGCGGGGTAGATGAGCGCGGAGGCGAGCGCGTCGCGGAATTCCTGCGACTCCTCGAGAAAGCCGGCCAGCCGGCGCAGCGTGGTCTCGAGCACGCTTCCCTTCTCGCCGGCGCGGACCATGTTGATGTAGAGGCGCGAGAAGGGGCGCGGATGGTGCCGCCCGAGGGCGTCGGCGAGCGAGCTGCCGCCGCGGACGCTCCGCAGCACGTCGCCCATGATGGCGCGCAGCCGCGCGGTCGGCGCCAGCTCGGCCTGGATGGCCAGCGCGCGGTCGAGCGGCAGCCCGGCCTCGACCAGGGTGGCGAGCTGCTGCGTCAGCGAGACCAGGTCCCGGCCCGCGACCCGGCCCACGCCCGTCTCCGGCCACGGCAGGCCGAGGGGCGCGCGCCGCTGGCCGCGCGGGTCGATGCGGATCGGGAAGTAGGCGTCGCGCTTGAGGCGCTCGGCGACGGCGTGGGCGTCCGGCGCCTCCATGACCCCATCGATCGTCTGCCCACCGCGATCGGCGGCCCGGTACGCGAAGACCGTCATGCTAGGCGTCCTCCTGGGTGACCCGCAGGATCTCGGCGACCGTGGTCAGCCCCGTACCCGCCTTGACCCACGCGTCTTCCCGCAGCGTGACCATGCCCTGGGCCACCGCGTGCCGCCGGATCTCGCCGCCGGGCGCCTTTCGCACGATCAGGCCCCGCGTCTCGTCGGTGATCCGGAACAGCTCGTAGATGCCCATGCGCCCGCGGTAACCGGTGCCCCGGCACTCCTCGCAGCCCTTGCCCCGGAACAGCTCCACCCCGGCGTGGTCGCTCACTCCCAGCGCCAGCAGCTCGGCCGGATCGGGATTGTCGGGCGCGCGGCAGGCCGGGCAGATGCGGCGCACGAGCCGCTGGGCGAGCACGCCGCTGAGCACCGAGGAGACCAGGTAGGGCTCGCAGCCCATATCTTGAAGTCGGGTCACGGCGCCGGGCGCGTCGTTGGTGTGGAGCGTGGAGAAGACGAGGTGCCCGGTGAGCGCGGCCTGGATGGCGATCTCCGCGGTCTCGAGATCGCGGATCTCGCCGACCATGATCACGTCGGGATCCTGGCGCACGATGTGGCGCAGCCCGGCCGCGAAGGAGAGTCCGATCTTGGGCCGTACCGGGATCTGGTTGACGCCCTTGAGCTGGTACTCCACCGGGTCCTCGACCGTGATGATCTTGAGATCCGGCCGGTTGATCTTGTCGAGCGCCGCGTAGAGCGTGGTGGTCTTGCCGGAGCCGGTGGGGCCGGTGACCAGCACGATGCCGTGAGGCCGGTGGATCAAGCCCTCGAAGGCCCGCGCGGTCTTCGGCGCGAAGCCCAGGCCGTCGAACGGCATGAACACGGAGGATCGATCCAGCAGCCGCATGACGATCGACTCGCCGTGGATGGTGGGCACGGTGGAGACCCGGATGTCCACGCGCCGGCCGCCGGGCGAGGTGACCCGGATGCGCCCGTCCTGGGGCAGCCGGCGCTCGGCGATGTCGAGCTCGGCCATGATCTTGATGCGCGAGGTCAGGGCGGCCTGGAGCCGCCGGGGCGGTGCCTCCTGATCGTAGAGCAGCCCATCGACCCGGTAGCGGACGCGGAGGCTGTCCTCGAAGGGCTCGATGTGGATATCGGAGGCGCCCGCCCCGAGCGCTTCCTCGATGAGGAGGTTGACGAGGCGGACGACCGGCGCCTCGAAGGCCATGTCGCGGAGATGATTGACGTCGGCTTCGGCTCCCTCGCCCGATTCGCCGTCCCGCGCCGCGATGCCCTCCACGATCTTCTGCAGGGCGGTGCTCGCTCCGTAGGCGCGCTCGAGCGCCTCGAGGATCGCGGGGGCCGGCGCCGCGCGGAGGTGCACGGTGAGCCCCAGGCGTTGCCGGAGCTCGTCGAGGAGGACGGGATCGTCGGGCGCAGCCGCCGCCACCGTGATCGTCGATCCGTCGATCGCGATCGGGCAGGCGACCTGCTGGCGAAGGTACTTGAGCGGGAGCTCCTTGAGGACGGGCGGAGCCGACGGCAAATCCTCGGCGGAAAGGGGCGGTGGATCGACGCGATCGTGTTCCATGGTGGCGGATTATGTTGTTCGCGGTGAGAGAGCGTCAATGGCCACAAGATGTCGACAGCGTGTCGAAAAGGTGACGACATCCCGGCGAGCCGAATCCGGGGTCAACGGTTGTGGCGATCCGGGCGGATCGGGGTATTGCTGAGCCCCGCGAGCTCGAGTACGGTCCGCACATACGCGCGAGTCTCGGGAAACGGAGGGATCCCGTGGTGCGTGTCGACGGCCACCTCGCCGGCATTGTAGGCGGCGAGGGCCATCGGCACGTTGCCGCGATACCGATCGAGCAGATAGCGCAGATGCCGGATGCCGCCGTCGAGGTTCTCGCGCGCATCGAAGGGGTCCGCCACGCCGAGTGCGGCCGCCGTCCGGGGCATGAGCTGCATCAATCCCGCGGCTCCCCTGGGTGAGCGAGCCGACGGATCGAAGGCCGACTCCGCGCGCACCACCGCTTCCACCAGCGCGGCACTCAGGCCGTGGCGACGCGAGATCTCCTGGATGTCCGCGGCGAAGCCCGGGCGACGCCGATAGCGCGGATCCTCGGGGACGTTGGTGAGGTGGACGACGCCGTCCTCGTCCTGCCATCGAGCGGCGCCGCCCGCCGCGGCGGGAGCGGGTGCCCCGCCCCACGCCGCGATCAGGCCGACCAGCAGGACTCGCGCCACTCGTCGGAGACGCATGCCGGCAGAGCCCCGCACTCACGGCACGACCGCGGCGGCGTTGGTGAAGACCCGCCCGATCTCGGCGAGGCCGTCGGCGACCGTCGCGCCGGCGGTGCAGCTTGCGGTAACGCCCGACTGCCGCACGTCGGCGAGCGGAACCACGCTGGTGCGAGCATTGGCGGCGGCCGGGTACGGCAGCGGCTGCAGCGCGCCCTGATCCACCCCGACCAGGAACTGGTTGTTGGGAGCGTCCCAGATCAGCTGCAGCTGCACCCTCTGCCCGAGGGCGACCGCGTCCGGGAAGTCCACCGCGGCCACGGTGGTCGTCGCGACGCAGCCCGCGTCGAGGCAATGGAAGAGACGGCCCTGCACGCGCAGGACCCCGGCGGCGTCGGGGGAATTGGAGGCGCGGATGATCTGGAGGCGGGCCAGGTAGTCCCCGACCAGACTGCCCGGTACCGGGGGGACAGGCCCGTCGCTGAAGCGGTTCAGCGTGAGCGCGACGGCTCGGATCACGGAAGGCGCCGGATTCGCCGCGCATCCGGTCACCTCGACATGCTGGACCTTGACCTCGGCCTGGAGCTGATCGACGAGGGTCGGCGTGGCAAGAAAAGCACGGTTGTGCTGGAGCTGCGTCCCCGCGTCGGAGTCCGTCCTCCCTTCGCTCCGCAGGTGCATCGAGAGCTTGTGCCCCTGAACGGCGCGGCGGAACTCCGGCATCGAGTCCATGAAGCCGTTCCAGCGGTCGCCGCGCATGTGATCGGCGCCGCGCCAGTCCTCATAGAGAGCAAATGACTCCAGGGCCTGCACCGGGCCAGGCCCGACGAGGGCGAGCCCGCAGAATGTCAGCACGGCAAGTAGCGTGGATCGCGTCATCATCATGATCGTCTCCTCCTGTCGCGCGCGCCGAGCGCGCGGCTCCGGCTCACTGGATGACCGCCTCGGGATTCGTGCGCACCACGCCGATCTCGACATCGGCGTCGACCACGCCCGCCTGGCCGACACAGCTCACCGCCGAGCCAACCATCGATATGTTCGCGAATGGAACCCGCGACGGCCCCTGGTTCAGGCCGACCGGATACGCGAGCGGGACGTCGGGGTCATTGTTCACTCCTCCAACGAAACGCCCGTTGACGTCGTCCCAGATGAGCCGGAGCCGCACCTTGTCGCCCACGTAGACGAGGGTCGGAAGCGCGACGAAGCCGCCCGGGATCAAATGGGTGGCGGAGCAGTTGGGGTTGTCGCACCGGAGGATCTCGAGGTGGACCTGAAGGGCGCCGGGAGGATCGGTCGAGGCCGACGCCCGAAAAAGACGAACGAGACCGAAGTGATCGCCCGTTGCGTCGCCGGCCGGCCGAGGGGTGCCGTCGTTGAACGTGTTCAGCGACACCTGAACGGGCAAGCCGGCCGACGCGATCGGATTGGCGGGACACGCCACGAGCTCGAGGCTTTTCACGACCGTGTCAATCTCGAGTCGGTTGATTTCGAGCGGGTTGGCCGCGCCCAGGGTGAGCTCGGCTATGGCAACGGTTGTGTTCGAGGTGTTACTCCCTTCGCGACGGAGCCGGAGGTGCGCGTGACGGCCTTTCTGTTCCTTGATCGTGTCCTGGGCCGAAGTTGCCGCTCCGCGCCACCGGTCGCCGCGGATATCGTCGGAGGTGCTCCAGTCTTCGTAGACCGCGAACCCATCCGTGCCCGGGTTCCGGCCCGCCTCGGCCGCGAGCGCGCCGAGCGCCAGAATCGCGGACGCACTGCCAATCCCGATCAGCCTTGTCATCCGTGTCATCTCGAATGTCCTCCTTCCCGCTGGGTTACCGGGACGCCCCGGTGTCGTTGGAGGTGCACATCGCGTGAGTCATGGAATCGGCGCCGCGTGTGCGACGCCGAACGGCACGTCGTTGGTGTAGACGCCGTCGAGGCCGAGCGA
>DATIWG010000036.1:0-105637 GCA_035519555.1 Nitrosotalea sp.
CCGGCTCGCCCTGTCGGTGTGGCGGTCCGTCGACCACCAGCCGGCCTTCCACGCGCTGGAGACCGCTCTGGCCCGACGGATCGGGCGCGAGCGCGCCGCGCTCCCGCCGTTCGGCTTCGGCGCCCGGGACGCGCTCCGGGCCGTGGCGGCCGGCGCGGGCTTTCGCGAGATCCGCATCCGCGCCGAGGTGAAGACGACCCGCTTCCCCTCGCCACGCGCGTTCGTGTCCACCGTCGTCCGCGGCGCGCCGACCATGCTGGGCGCGCTGGCCGAGCAGGGCCCCGAGGCCCTCGACGCCCTCGCGGAGGAGGTCACCGCCGCGGTGCGCGACTGGGAGGACGACGAGGGCCTCGGCTTCCCCCAGGTCGCGCACGTCCTCACCGCCCGGCGCTGACCGCGGGGGAATTTGAGAGGCCGCCGGATCGACGGGTACGGTATGCTCTACGGCAACCGTAGCCAACCCGCAGCGTAGCGGAGACCGATCGCCCCATGTCGAACACGAGCCCCACCGCGCTCCTCCTGAACGTCGGCCACGCCATGGACCACCTCTTCCTGCTGATCTTCGCCACCGCGGTCGCCGCGATCGCGACGCAGTGGGGCATGGTCTGGCAGGACCTCATGCCTTACACGGTGGGGGCGTTCGTGATGTTCGGGCTCGGCTCCCTTCCCGCGGGCCGCCTGGGCGATCTGTGGGGCCGACGCGTCATGATGGTGATCTTCTTCCTCGGGCTGGGCGGCGCCGGCCTGCTGGTGGCGGCCGCGCAGCGCCCGTGGCAGCTCGCGGTCGCGCTCACGATCATGGGGGCCTTCGCCTCCATCTACCACCCGGTGGGCATCCCGATGATCGTGCAGAACTCGACGCGCCCCGGCTTCACGATCGGGCTCAACGGCCTCGCGGGCAACCTGGGCATCGCGGTGGCCGCGATCCTGACCGGCTTCCTGGTGCAGCAGGCGGGCTGGCGCATGGCCTTCGCGGTCCCGTCACTCCTCGCGATCGGCTGCGGGGTGGCCTTCGCGCTGGTGGTGCCGCGCGAGGACATGGCCCCCGCGCGCAAGCCCAAGCGCGCGGTGGAGCTGCCCGCGGCGCTGATGGTGCGGATCTTCTTCGTGATGACGCTCGCCGCCGTATCGGGCAGCATGATCTTCAACTTCACCACCAACGGGAACAACCAGCTGCTGGCCGAGCGCCTGCGCGGCCTCGTCGACGATCCGGCCCGGCTCGGCGTGCTCCTGGCCGTGGTCTACACGGTGGCCTCGTTCGCGCAGATCGTGGTGGGCAAGCTGATCGACCGCTATCCCCTCAAGTTCGTCTACCTGCCGATCGTGGCGGCGCAGGTCCCGCTCTTCCTGCTCGCCGCCCACGCCGAGGGCTGGGCGCTGTACGTGCTCATGTTGACCTTCATGGTGTTCGTCTTCGGGGCCATCCCGTTCATCGACGCCATGATCGTGCAGTACGTGGACGACCGGATGCGGTCGCGGGTGGCCGGCATGCGGCTGGCGGTCTCCTTCGGGGTGAGCGCGCTCGCGGTGTACCTGCTGGGCCCGACCGTGAAGGCGGCCGGCTTCACCACACTCCTGATCTTCATGGCCGGGATCTCGTCGCTGACGACCCTGTTCGTGTCGATGCTGCCCGGGCGCATCCCGACGACCGCGGCGGCCCCCGCGGCCGCGCCGGCGCGGTAGCGGGCCCGCCCCCAGGCACGCCCGATGCCCGACCCGGCCTTCAGTCCGGACACCCATCGGTTCGCGGAGCGCCGCTGGTTCGACGATCTCCGCGTGGGCGAGCGCTTCTTCATCCCTTCGCGGACCATGACCGAGGCGCTGTTCGCCGCCTTCCAGCTCGCCTCCGCCGACAACCATCCGATCCACTACGACCGCGAGTACTGCCACGCGCACGGCCACCGCGATCTCCTCGCCCACGGCCTGCTGCTGACCGCCCAGGCCGCGGCGGGCGCCGGCTGGTTCCCGCACGTGATCGGCGACTCGCTGATCGCCTTTCTCGAGCAGTCCTCGCGCTTCCTCAAGCCGGTGTACGTGGGCGACACCGTGTACCCGGAGCTCACGATCACGCGGCTCGAGCCCGGGCGCACCACGGGAGTGGTCGTCCTGCGCGCCACCGTCCACAACCAGGCGCGCGACCTCGTGATGGACGGCGAGCACAAGTATCTCCTCCGGCGGAAGCCGGCGGCCTGATCGGCCTCCGAGCCCCGCGCCGCGCCTCGTGACGGCCGCCATCCGCTCGCCGCGCCCGCACTCCGTGCAGCCCGGTCCCGAAAGCCGCCGCTGGCTCATCGTCGCCGCCCTCTTCGTGGTCACCTACGGGGTCTCGACACCGCTCGCCGCCTACGGGGTGTTCCTCCCGGTGCTCGCCGAGCAGTTCGGCTGGAGCCGCGGCGCGATCTCCGCCGCGCTGTCCGTGAACCTGCTGGTCGGCGGCCTCGCCGGCTTCGTGGTCGGCACGCTTGCAGACCGGCACGGGCCGCGCGCCCTGCTCACGGTGACGGTGGCGCTGGCGGGGGCCGGCTTCGCGCTGGTGTCCGCGGTGAGCTCGCTCTGGCAGCTCTACCTGCTGGTGGGGCTCGTGAGCGGCGTCGGCATGTCGGGCTTCTACCTGCTGACCACCGCCACCGTCACTCACTGGTTCGACGAGCGCCGCGGCCTCGCGCTGGCCCTCGTGCTCGTCGGCTTCAACCTGGGCTACATCACCGGAGGGCCGCTCGCCGCATGGCTCATCACCAGCTTCGGCTGGCGCGCCGCCTACGGTCTGCTCGGCTGCGGCTGCGGGATCTTGACCACGTGCGCGGCGCTCAGCGTGCGCCTGCCGCGTCCCGTCGAGCGGACCGCCCTGCACCGGCCGGTCCCCGCGCGCACCGGGACCGCCCCGACGGGCCCAGCCGGCGTCACGCTGCGCGAGGCGCTCCGCGATCCGCGCCAGTGGGCGCTCAACCTCTCCTGGCTCCTGCTCGGCGGCCTCGCCATCATGATCTCGGTGCACGCGGTGCCGTTCGCGCGCGACCAGGGCGTGAGCCTCGCCGACGCCTCGCTGGCCCTGACCGCCTACGGCATCGGCGCGGCGGTGGGACGCGTCATCTCGGGGCTCGCCTCGGATCGACTCGGCACGCGGGCCACGATCGGGACGGCATACGTGCTCGAGGCGCTCGCGCTGCTGGCGCTGCTCTGGATCCCCTCGCGAGAGGCCCTACTGGGCTCGCTGGTGGTGTTCGGGGCGGGGTTCGCGGCCTCCGACACCATGGTCGTGAAGGTGATCCCGGAGGTGTTCGGCCTCCGGGCGCTCGGCGCCATCATGGGCATCCTCACGCTCGGCTGGCGCCTCGGGGCCGCGGCAGGGCCGGCGCTGGCCGGCTTCCTCTACGACCTCACCGGCTCCTACCGGATCCCGTTCGGCGCCGCCCCGCTCGCGGTGCTGCTGAGCTGGGGACTCTTCGCGCTCGGCACCTCGACCCGCCGCCGCTGACCACCGGTGCGCGACGGCGCTGTGCGCAGCTCAGCGCATGTTGCCGGTGTGGCCGAGCGAGTACCGGCCGGGCTGCGGCCACACCGTGAGGCCGTGCGGCTCCTTGCCCACCGGGATGCTCCGGACTTCCCCGCTGGTGGTGTCGATCGCGTAGACCACATTGTCGAACCGGCCGGAGAGCCACAGCACCTTGCCGTCCACGCTCACGTTGCCCATGTCGGGACTGCCGCCGCCGGGGATCGTCCACGTGGCCACGATCTGGCGGGTATTGAAATCGATCACGGTGACGCTGCCCTTGCCGTGCGGAGGGCCGTACACGTGCGCGGAGCCCCGGTTGGCGACGTAGAGGCGCGTGCCGTCGCGGCTCGGGTAGAGCCCGTGGGTCCCGATGCCGGTCTTGATGAAGCCGACCTCGGTGAAGGAGGCGCCGTCGACGACGAAGACGCCGCCCGCCTTCATGTCCGCCACGAAGAAGAGCTTGCCGTCGGGGGAGACGCGGATGTCCTGCGGCATGCCGCCCCGGGAGAGCCTGAGATAGCCGAGTACCTTGCGCTCTACCAGGTCGATCTTGGCGATGCTGCCCTGGAACTCGCAGGTGAAGATCGCCACCCGGCCGTCGGTCGTGAAGTCGGCGTGGTTGATGCCCTTGCACTCGGGCACCGCGATCGAGTACTGCAGCGCCATCGTGTGCGGGTCCCGGAAGTCGAGCCGCTTGAGCGCCTCCGCCACCACGATGGCCGAGCGCCCGTCGGGGGTCCAGTACATGTTGTAGGGATCGTCGACCGGGATCGACTTGCCCGGCTTGCCGGTGGTCGGGTCGATCGGCGTGAGGCTGCCGTCGGTCCGTCCCTCCGCGTTGTTGGTCACCCACAGCGTCTTCATGTCCCACGACGGCACCACGTGCTGGGGATTGATGCCCACCGGAAACCGGTCGACCACCTTCATGGTCGCGGGATCGATCACGCTCACGTCGTTGCTCTGACGGTTGGGCACGTAGACGCGCGGCAAGGCGCCGGCCACCGCCGGGCTCAGCTTGTCCGAGCGGGTCTCGCTGTAGAGGTTGCTCGGGTCGACCACCGGCGGCATCTGGGCCGCCGCCACCGAGGCCCCCAGGCACGCGAGCCCCGCGATCACGAGCGATCGAACGACCATACGGGTCATCTCCTCAACGATGCGTGATGGATTTGCGGATGGCGTCAACCGTGCGGCTCACGATCAGGTCGGTGCCCGCGCGGCCCAGCTCGGCGGTGGCGCGGGTGGGATCGCCGTCCACCCCGTCACCGTCGCGACCGGGGCGCAGGCGGTCCGTGCGGACCATGTGGGCGTCGGTCGCGAGCATGAGCGCGGTGTCGGTGAGGCCGGCGTGACGGCCCAGCTCGGCGTCGCGGTAGCCGCGCGCCTTGAGCAGCTCCGGGAATTCGCTTTCGGCCGCGCGATAGTAGTCCTCGATCGCGTGCACCCGCACCGCGCTCGAGGCCCACTCGCGATTCAGTCGCGCGGCCACCGCCTTCTGCGCGGCCTGGGTGGAGCCGTGGTCGCCGAGCAGCACGATGTGCTGGAAGCCGTGCGCCCGGAAGCTGCGGGCGGCCGACTCGAGCACCTTCCGGAACGCGTCGTCCGGCGTGGTGATCGTGCCCGGGTAGCGCATGTGTCCGGTCGGCGGCGTGATCCCGCCCTCCGGCACGTAGGCGATCACCGGCGCGACCAGGGCGTCGCCGAGGGTCCGCGCAATCCGCTCGGACAGGATCTTCACCCGCGCGTTGTGCTTGCCGAGGGCCATGTGAGGGCCGTTCTGCTCCGTGCCTCCGGCCGGGATGATGATGGTGGTCTTCCCCGACCGGACCGCGTCGCGTAGCTCCGTCCAGGTGAAGTCTTCCAGGAACACGGTGTCGGGAGGTTGGGCCGACACCCCGGCCGCCGTCACCAGGACGAGGCACGTGACCGCGAGCACCTTCGAGAGCAGTCCGGACGGCATCATCTCGATCATAAACCGTAACGAATAACCACCCGCCAATGTTTCCCCGTCCGCGCTTGACAGCTTCGGGCGTCCATCCTAGTGTTCCCCCGTGGAAGTCAGGACCGAAGGGGTGCTCGGCACGACGGTCGTCGCGCCGCACCGACTTCGATGGAGCCGCCAGCTCCGCCGGGTCACCCACAGCGTCGTGGTCGTCGCGGGCGCGCTGTGCGTGGCTCTCATCGTGGCGGTGGCGGTCTTCGCCGGCTCGATCGCGCCGCAGGATCCCGACGAGCAGAACTTCGACCTGATCGAGGCCCGACCCGGCCCGAAGGCGCTGTTCGGCACCGACCGCTTCGGTCGCGACGTGCTGAGCCGCGTGATCTACGGCTCGCGGATCTCGCTCTACGTCGCGCTCTCTTCGATCAGCGTGGCCATGGTCCTGGGCGGGGTGCTCGGCCTCACCGCCGGCTATCTCGGCGGGACCTGGGACAACCTCATCAACCGCGTCCTCGACGTCTTCTTCAGCATCCCGGGCCTGCTCCTCTCGGTGGGCATCGCGGCCATGCGCGGCCCCGGCGTCAACAGCGCGGTGATCGCGATCGCCATCGTCTACGTACCCCTCTTCGCGCGGGTCATGCGCGGCCCGGTGCTCGCCGAGCGCGAGAAGGAGTACGTGGAGGCGATCCGCGCGCTCGGGGCCACCCGCTGGGTGGTCGCGCTCAAGCACGTGCTGCCCAACGTGATCTCCCCGTTCGTGGTCCAGGGCACGGTGGCCCTGTCGCAGGCGATCCTCATCGAGGCGTCGCTGAGCTACCTGGGCCTGTCCGCCCAGCCCCCCACCCCGTCCTGGGGCAACATGCTGAACGAGGGACGGACATATCTCGAGACCGCGCCGTGGATCTCCGTCTTCCCGGGCATCGCGATCATGATCACCGTCCTCGCCTTCAATCTGCTCGGCGACGGCCTGCGCGATGTCCTCGATCCCAGCGCCCAGTAGTCACCGCTCACAGGAGGAACCACCCATGACGATCGATCGCGGCCCCTCGGAAATAACCCGGCTCACCCGTCGCCAGCTCCTCAAGGCCAGCGGCCTCACCCTCGGATCCCTCGTGGTCGCCCGCGGCGCCGCCGCCCAGACCCCCCGGCCCGGCGGCACGCTCATCTCCGCCCAGGCCACCGAGGCCACCGGGCTCGACCCGCAGCTGGTGCCCGCGCTCTCGCGCAGCCGCCGCTCGCCCCTGATGTACAGCCAGCTCGTGCGCTTCGACGACCACATGACGCCCCAGGGCGAGCTCGCCGAGTCGTGGGAGACGAGCAAGGACGGCCTCACCTGGACCTTCAAGCTCCGCCAGGGGGTGAAGTTCCACGACGGCCAGGAGCTGACGTCGGCGGACGTGAAGTTCACCTTCGACCGGCTGTTCGAGAAGAGCCCAGGCAAGTCCGACTTCATCGCGGTCGACAAGGTCGAGCCGGTCGGCAAGTACGCGGTCAAGTTCACCACCAAGGAGCCGTTCGCGGGTCTGCTCGCCGCCCTGGGCGGGTTCTGGGGCTTCATCATCAGCGAGGCCGGCATCAAGAAGTACGGTGACCTCAACAAGGCCGCGATGGGCACCGGGCCCTTCATGCTGGTCGACTGGAAGGTGGAACAGCAGCTCGTGCTGAAGAAGCACGCGGGCTACTTCAAGAAGGGCCAGCCCTACGTCGACGAGCTGGTCGTGCGCACCATCCCCGACGAGGCCAACATCGTGGCCGCGCTGCGCACCGGCCAGATCCAGCACGCCTTCATCGAGGACAACAAGAACTACAACCTCCTGAAGGAGGAGAAGACCCTCACCGCCTACCGCAGCTCCCGCCTCGGCTACGACTACCTCAACATCAGCGCGAACCGCGGCCCGCTGAAGGACGTGCGGGTGCGCCAGGCTATCAGCTGGGCGGTGGACCGGAGCCAGGTGCTCCGGGTGGCCGCGGCCGGCTTCGGCCGGCTCACCGCGCCGGCCACCGCGCCGATGAAGCAGTGGCAGCTCCCGGAAGACGCGTGGATGAAGTACTACAAGCCCGACGTGGAGAAGGCCAAGAAGCTCATGGCCGAGGCGGGTCAGAGCGGCGGCTTCACCGTGAAGTGCATGGTGATCCCCACCTTTCCGACCATGGTGGCGGGGGCTCCGGTCATCGCCAACCACCTCAAGCGCATCGGCATCACCATGGAGATCGAGAACGTGGAGTACGCCATCTGGATCAAGCGGTGGCTGGCCCACGACTTCGACATGACCATGAACACCACCCCCGGCTACGCGGATCCCGACACCGCGTTCTTCCGGGCCCTGCACTCCACCAAGGGCCAGAACTGGAACAGCTGGAGCGTGCCGGAGCTCGACGCCCTCCTCGAGGAGGGCCGGCGCACGATGGACTTCAAGAAACGGAAGGAGATCTACGACCGGGTGCAGATCATGATCCTCGAGAACGTGCCGCACCTCTGGCTCTTCTCGGCCGACACCATCGACTTCACCCAGGCCAGCGTGAAGGGCTTCAAGCAGCACCCCACGACCATGCTCTACGGCTTCGACGGCGCCTGGCTCGACAAAAGCTAGCTCGTGACCCGGTACCTGGTCGTCCGCCTCTACTCGATGGCCCTGACCCTGGTCGGGCTCACCGTGCTGATCTTTCTCATGCTGCGCCTGATCCCGGGCACCGTGGTCGAGCAGATGATCGGCGCCGACGCCGTCGTCAGCCCGGCCATGGTGGCCGAGCTCAAGCGGTTCTTCGGGCTGGATCAGCCGTGGTACGTGCAGTACGGGCGCTGGATCGGCCAGCTCGCGCAGGGCGATCTCGGCACCTCGTGGCGGACCGGCAAGCCGGTGGTCGCCCTGATCATGGAGCGCCTGCCGGTGACGCTCGAGCTCACCGTCTTCTCGGTGGCCTTCGCGCTCGTGCTGGGGGTGGCCGCCGGCATCGTCTCCGCGGTCCGCCGCGACCAGACGGTGGACAACGTCACCCGGGTGGGCACCCTCCTCGGCCTCTCGGTGCCGGTGTTCTGGCAGGGCACCATGCTGATCCTCTTCTTCTCGCTCTACCTGCGCTGGATGCCGCCGGTGGTGTGGGTGGACTTCTGGACCGATCCGGGCCGCAACCTCACGATCATGCTGCTGCCCGCCCTCTGCTTGGGCACCGCGAGCGCGGCCAACATCGCGCGCACCACGCGCTCGTGCATGCTCGACGTGCTCGGCTCCGAGTACATCCGGACCGCGTCCGCGAAGGGCCTCGCCGGCCGCATCGTCGTGCTCAAGCACGCGCTCCGCAACGCGCTGATCCCGGTGGTGACCGTGGCCGGGCTGCAGGTCGGTATCCTGCTCGGCGGCACCGTGGTGGTGGAGGAGGTCTTCACCCTGCCCGGCATCGGCCGCCTCGTGCTCTGGTCCATCTACCAGCGCGACTATCCCCTCACCCAGTCCACCATCCTGTTCATCGCGGTGCTGTTCATGGCCATCAACCTCGCGGTCGACATGCTGTACGGCTACCTCGATCCGCGGATCCGCTACGGTCGCTGAATCCCACGGAGGCCTTCATGCGCGCAGCCGTTCTCTTCGAGCAGGGCAAGCCGCAGCGGGTGGAGGACGTGGCCCTCGAGGCTCCGCGTCCGGGCGAGGTGCTCGTGCGCATGGCGGCCAGCGGGGTCTGCCACAGCTGTCTCCACGCCGCGGACGGATCGTGGAAGGGTGTGCCGCTGCCCATCGTGCTGGGGGACGAGGGCGCGGGCACGGTGGAGGCCCTGGGCGCCGGGGTCACCGAGCTCGCGGTCGGTGACCACGTCATCCTTTCATGGGCGCCCACGTGCGGGCGCTGCCATTTCTGCGTGATCGGGCGGCCGAATCTCTGCGAGCGTCGCCAGCCCGGCAAGGGCGTGCTCCCCGACGGAACCACCAGAATGAGCCTGGGAGGTGCCCCCGTGTACCACTACGGCCACGTGGCGACCTACGCCTCGCGCACGGTGGTGCACGAGTCCTGCGCGATCCGCATCGATCCCGCGATGCCGCTCGACCGCGCCGCGCTCATCGGCTGCTCGGTCATGACCGGGGTGGGCGCGGTGCTCAACACCGCCGCGGTGCCCGCCGGCGCCAGCATGGCCGTGTTCGGGGTCGGCGGCGTCGGGCTCAACGTGGTCCAGGGCGGCGCGATGGTGGCCGCGCATCCGATCATCGCGGTGGACCTGCTCCCGTCCAAGCTGGACCACGCGCGGGCCGTCGGCGCGACCCACGCGATCGACGCGTCCCGGCAAGATCCGGCCGCGGCCATCCGCGCGATCACCGGGCGCGGCGCCGACTTCACCTTCGTGGCCGTCGGGGCCACGCGCCCGATCACCCAGGCCATCGAGGCGCTCTCACCCGGCGGCACCTGCGTGCTGATCGGGGTGCCCGAGACCGGGGCCACCGTGCCTCTCGACGCGCGACCCCTGGTCACCGCCGAGCGGATCATACGCGGCTCGAGCTACGGCAGCGCGCGCACCCGCGAGGACCTGCCGCGGCTGGTGAGCCTCTACCAAGCCGGCAAGCTGCGCATCGACGAGCTGATCACGCATCGCTACGCGCTCGAGGACGCCAACGAGGCGTTCCGCGCCCTCGCCGCCGGCGAGCTGGGCCGCGGCGTGATCGTGTTCTGATGGCCGTGCGGGAGATCGTCTTCGCGCTGGAGTTCAAGGGCCGCGGCGGGCCCGTGGCCGGCTCGACCACCAAGCGCCAGGCCCGCACCACCGCGCCGAGCCAGACCCTGCGCACGCTCATGGCCGACTCCGGCGTGACCGGCGTGGTCGAGACGCTCGCCGGCGACACCGCAGTGCTCGAGTCGCGAGTGGAGCGCTTCCCCGACGGCTCCTTCGTCGAGGACGGCACCATCACCTATGGGCGCGCGGGCTCGATCTCCTTCGACACGGTGGGCCGGGGGCACGTGGGACCGGCGGCCGGGGGGAGCGGGAGCCACGGCGTGGTGATGTGGCGGATCACCGGGGGCGACGGCCGCTTCGCGGGGGCGCAGGGCCTGATCACGTCGAACTTCACGGTGAGCCCCGACGGCCTGGTCACCGACGACCACTTCACTCGGCTCTACCTGCCGGAGTGAACATGAAGGTCAGAATGTCGGGGTCAGACCCCGACACTAGACAATGTCGCAATGTAAGACCTGACCCCGCTCAATCGAGGGGATGGACGAAAAGGCCACTCAGGAGCTTGGGCTCGAACCAGGTGCTCTTGGGAGGCATGATGTCGCCGCGGTCCGCGACGGACATGAGCTGCTCGACCGTGGTCGGGTGGAAGGAGATCGCCAGCGCCGCCGCGCCCGAATCCACGCGGGCCTGCAGCGCCCGGACACCGCGAATGCCGCCCACGAAGTCGATGCGCTGGTCGGTGCGCTGGTCCGTGATGCCGAGCAGCGGCCCCAGCACGCGGTCCTGCAGCAGCGATACGTCGAGGGCGCGGACGGGGTCACTGCGGTCGATCGAATCCTCCGGCAGCTCGAGCCTCCGCCAGGCACTCGCGAGGTAGAAGCAGAAAACGCCCGGGCGGGGCGGAACCGGATCATCGGTCGAGGACAGCCGACCCAGCTTCGCCAGCTCGCGGAGGATCTCGTCGGGCGCGCGCCCGGCGAGGTCGGTGATCACGCGGTTGTAGGCCAGGATCCGCAGCTCCGCGGCGGGAAAGAGCGCGGCAAGGATCCAGTTGTACTCCTCCGAGCCATCGTGCCGCGGATTCCCGGCCCGCCGCTGGCGGGCCGCCCGCCAGGCGCTGGCCGAGCGGTGGTGCCCATCGGCGATGTAGGCGGCGGGTACGCCGGCAAACCCGACGAGATACGGGGCGGGATCGTCCACACGCCAGACGGTGTGGGCCACGTCGTCCGGGGTAGCGAAGTCGAAGAGGGGCGGTGCGGTCGTGGCGGCCGTGACGAGGCGGCCGATCTCGGGCCGATCGCGGTACATGAGGAGGACGGGCTCCGCCTGGGCGTTCAGCGCGAGCACGTGGCGGGTCCGGTCGTCCTCCTTGTCAGGGCGCGTGTTCTCGTGCTTGCGGATGACGTGGGCCTCGTAGTCGTCGACGTGAACGCAACCGACGACCCCGGTCTGTGCGCGCCCCTCCATGACCTGCCGATAGACGAAGAGCGCCGGCCGCTCGTCGCGCACGAGCGCGCCGCCGGCGAGCAGGGCGCCGAGGTTCTCGCGCGCGCGGGCGTAAACGCGGGGATCGTAGGCATCGACCGTATCGGGCAGGTCGATCTCGGCGCGGCAGACGCGGAGGAAGGAGAGCGGGCGGTCCCGCGCCAGCGCGGCCGCTTCCGCGCGGCTCACCACGTCGTAGGGCGGCGACGCAATCGCGGCCACCCGCGCGGGCGCCGCGTGGATCGCGCGGAACGGGTTGAGTCGCACGCTGTCCCCTGGGTAGTCGTCAGGCGCGGCCGCGGAGCAGGCCGAGCACCTCCTCGTGCAGGCGCCCGTTGGTGGCGAGCACGGAGCCGCTGTAGATGGTGGGCCGCCCGGAGAAATCGGTGAGCCGGCCGCCCGCCTCTTCCACCAGGATCTTCACGGGAGCCGCATCCCAGGGTTTCAAATCCGTCTCCAGGTAGATCTCGGCCTTGCCCGAGGCCACGAGTCCGTAGCCGTAGTAGTCGCCGAAACCGCGGGTACGGGCACAGTCGTCCACCAGGCGCACGAAGGAGTTCCACAACCCGGCCGCCCGCAGGAGATGCAGATCGGCGTGCAGCAGCGTCGCGTCGGCGAGGCGCCTGCAGTCCGAGACGCGGATCCGATCGCGGTCGGCCCACGCGCCGTCGCCCTTGCGCGCCCAGAACATCTCATCGCTGGCCGGGTTGAACACCACGCCCGCCGTCACCTCGCCCGCCTCCTCGAGCCCGATCAGCACCGCCCAGATGGGCACGCGGCGGATGAAGTTCTTGGTGCCGTCGATCGGATCGATGATGAACCGTCGGTCCTTCGGCCCCTCCTCGCCGAACTCCTCACCGAGGAAGCCGTGGTCGGGCAGCGCCCGCCGGAGCATGGCCTTGATGGCGTGCTCCGCCTCCCGGTCGGCCTGGGTGACCGGCGTCTGGTCGGCCTTGATCGTGACCTCGAAGCCGCCGCGGTAGTACTTCATGGCGATCTCGCCCGCGGCCTGGGCCGCCGCGATCATCGCGGCCACCGTCTCGTGCATCACGCGCGGGGCGGTCACTCCTGCCATTCGCCCCGCTCGACCAGGACCTCCTTGAACACCTCCAGCGCCTCCACCACCACCGGCATGCCGCCGTAGGTCACCTGCTGGAAGATGACCTCGGTCACCTCCTGGCGCGTGGCCCCCACGTTGAGCGCGGCGTGGATGTGGGCGCGCACCTCGTTGCGCCGGTTGAGCACGGTGAGCGAGGCCACCGCGCACAGCTCTCGCTGCTTCTGGGAGATCACCTCGCGGCTGTAGAGCTTGCCGGTGAAGAACATGCTCAGCTCGCGGGCGAGATCCTTGTCGAACCTCTTCCACGTGTCGAAGCCCACCCCGCTCTTGATCGAGTGGAAGAGCATGCGGGCGGTCTTGCGGGTGGTCTCCTTGAGGGCGTCGTCCATGCGGATCTCCCCGGGGTCAGCCGACGCGGGTCAGGAGCCGGACCAGCTCGTCCGGCGCCGAGAGCATCGGGTTGTGGGCGGTGTCCAACCAGCACCACGCGCCGTGCATGGCGCCGTGTACGAGCACGAACTCGGTGGTCATGACCTCGTTCCGTTCGCGCTATAGTACCTTAATCACGACGTCTCCATCCCCGATCAGAGGAGATTCGTATGGCCAAGATCGAGCGCTACGCCGCCAAGGGCGTCTGGGATCCGCCGGCCTACTCGCAGGCCGTGAAGGTGAGCGGCGCCCAGACCATTCTCTACCTCGCCGGGCAGGTGGCCTACGACGACAAGGGCGGCCCCGCCCATCGCGGCGACTTCAAGGCGCAGGCGCGCGCCGTCTTCCAGGCGGTGAAGGCGCAGGTGGAGGCGGGCGGCGGGACGATGGACAACATCGTCAAGATCAACACCTACCTCACCGACATCCGGCACCGCGCCGATCTGGCCGCGATCCGCGAGGAGTTCCTCGGCAAGAAGTCGCCCGCCTCCACCCTGGTCGCGGTGGCCGCGCTCGCGATGCCGGAGTGGCTGATCGAGATCGAGGCGGTCGCGGTGCTCTAGCCCGGAGAGCCCGGTGACCGCCCCCAATCCGTACATCTTCCGCGCCTACGACGTGCGCGGCAAGGTCGACGTCGACATCACGCCGCCCGTCTTCGAGCAGGTGGGACGGGCCTACGGGACGCTGGTGAGGCGGCGGGGCGGGCGAACCATCGCGCTGGGTATGGACAACCGGATCTCGTCCCCCGCGCTGAAGCAGGCCTTCGCGACCGGCGCCCTCTCCACCGGCCTCGACGTGGTCGACATCGGCGTGAACCACACCCCGCTCCTCTACTTCGCCACCGCGCACTGGAAGCTCGACGGCGGCGCCACCGTCACCGGCAGCCACAACCCGGTCTCCGACAACGGGGTGAAGATGGTGCACGCGGGCGCGGCGCCGCTCACCGAGGGCGAGATACAGGACCTGCTCGCCACCATCACGTCCGGCGACTTCGAGCGGGGCGTGGGCCGCCGCACCACCCGCGATCCCCGCGAAGACTACTTCGACGCGATCACCGGCCACGTGCGCCTCGGCCGTCGCCTGAAGGTGGCGGTGGACGCGGGCAACGGCATCGCGGGCGTCTTCGCCCCCGAGCTGCTGCGCCGCCTCGGCTGCGAGGTCGTAGAGCTGTACTGCGAGTCCGACGGCACGTTCCCGAACCATCTCCCCGATCCCGAGATGGAGGAGAACATGCGCGACCTCGTGGCCAAGGTGCTCGAGGTACGCGCGGACGTGGGGCTGGCCTACGACGGCGACGCGGACCGGGTGGGCATCGTGGACGAGAAGGGGCGCCGGCACGAGGCGGACCTGCTGCTCGCGCTCCTCGGGCGCGACCTGCTGACCCGACATCCCGGCGCCAAGGTCGTGTTCGACGTGAAGTCCTCGCAGGTGCTGGTCGACGACATCACGAAGCACGGCGGGCAGCCCGTCATGTGGAAGACCGGGCACTCTCACCTCAAACGGAAGATGCGGGACGACGGCATCCTGCTCGGCGGCGAGGTCTCGGGCCACATGTTCTTCGGCGAGAACTGGTACGGGGTCGACGACGGCATCCTCGCCTCCTGCCGCTTCCTCCAGCTCGTGGCGGGCGACTCGCGGCCGGCCTCCGCGCACTTCGACACGCTGCCGCACCTGTACTCGACACCGGAGCTGAAGGCTCCCTGCCCCGACGACCGGAAGTTCGCGCTCGTGGCCGAGCTGGCCCGGGAGTTCAAGCGCCGCTACGCGACCATCGACATCGACGGCGTCCGCATCATCTTCCCGGAGGGCTGGGGACTCCTGCGCGCGTCCAACACGAACCCGTACCTCACGCTGCGCTTCGAGGGCCGCAGCGCCGCCGCGGTCGAGCAGATGCAAGGGCTCGTCTATGCCGCCCTGAGGCGATACCCCTACGTGACCCTGCCCTCCTGAAGGGCAAAGCGCACCGCCTCGTCCAGCCCGCGGGCCAGGCGGCAGTCGCGGGGCGCCCAGAAGCCGCGCGGGTCGAGCAAAATGCCGTCGAGGCCCGCCGCGCGGGCGCCCAGGACGTCCACCGAGTAGAGATCGCCCACGTAGACCGCCTCGCGGGCGGTGACCCCGGCCTCGCGAAGTCCGAGATGGAAGATGCGCGGATCGGGCTTCTCGACGCCCACCACCGAGGAGTCGATGATGAAATCGAGGTGCGCGGCGAGGCCGGTCGCCTCCAGGATGGAGCGCACCGAGCCGTTGGAGTTCGAGATGACGCCGGCCACCAGGCCCGCCTCCCGGACGCGGCGGATCGCGGTCGCGGCCTCCGGGTCGGCCCGGCTCCAGAGCCCGACCGGGGGGTTGTACCCTCGACGCCACCGCGCGATGGCCTCGATCTCCTCCTCGTCGGTGACCGCGAGATGGTCGAGCAGATAGCGAAGGTAGCGCCCGTGCGTGATCGTGCTCTCGGTGGAGTTGCCCGGAGCCAGGTGAGGATCCAGGCGCACCCGCGCCCGCAGCTCGGCCTCCTCCACCTGGTCGACCGTCACGGGACGGCCGCGCGCGGAGAGCTGCTCGACGATGATCTCGTAGTTCATCCGCAGCAGGGTATTGCCGGCGTCGAAGATGACGGCGCGCACGATCTCATTATAATGATGCCGCCGATGACCGCCGCCCTCCTCCTGCTTGCGACCGCGGCGTGGGCCGACCACGGCGGCGCGCTGCTCTCCGAAGGGCCGAGCCCGCTGATGGTCGGCCTGCTGACGGGCGCGCTGGCCCTCGCGGCGGGCGTGCTCATCATCGTCATCGTGGTGCGGCTGACCCGGAAGCCCCCCTCTCCGGAATGACCGGCTTCGGCATCCTCGCGCGCTGGGTGCACCTGGCCTGCGGGCTGGGGCTCGTCGGCCTCGTAACCGCGATGGGCCTGGCCGGGCGCAGCGATCGGCCCACCGCGCTGGCCTGGGAATCGCGCATGCTCCGCTGGGCTCGCGCGCTCGCGGCGCTGCTGCTGCTCAGCGGTGTCGCCGCGCTCGCCTTCCAGGCGGCGGTGGCCACCGGTCGGCCGCGTGCCGCGCTCGACGTCGGGGAGTGGATCCGCCTGCTGGGCCAGAGCCAGTTCGGCACGGTGTGGCTCGTGCGCCACGGTGTCCTGCTCCTGCTGACGGCGCTGCTGCTCCTGCGCGAGCGGGAGCAGACCGGCGCCGACCGGCTCGCGTTCCGGCTCGAGGCCTGGCTGCTCGCGGCGGCCGCCGCCGGCGCGATGGCGTGGGCGGGCCACGCGGCTGCGGTGGAGCCCGACGGCCTCGCCGCCGCGCTGCTCGACGCGCTCCACCTCCTCGCCGCCGGGGCCTGGTTCGGCGCCCTGCTGCCGCTCGGCGCGCTGCTGCGCCAGACGTCGAACGAGCGCGGGGCCGACGCGCGACCGTTCGCGGTGGTGGCGGTACGCGCCTTCTCGCGTCTGGCCCTGGTCGTGATGACGCTCGTGGTGCTCACCGGCCTCGCCAACACCTGGTTCCAGGTGGGCTCCCTCCCCGCCCTCGTGGGCACGCGCTACGGATGGCTCCTGCTGCTCAAGGTCGCCCTGCTGATCCCGATCCTGGCCCTGGCCCAGCACAACCGCCGAGGGCTCTTGCCGCGCCTCTCCGGCGACGGCGCCACCATCGGCCGGCCCGCGATGGCCCGGCTCGGTCGCTTCGTCGCGGTGGAAGCCGGGCTCGGCCTGCTGATCCTCCTGATCACGACCGGGCTCTCGCTGTCGCCGCCCGCCGCGCACGATCCGGTCTGGTGGCCGTTCTCACACCGCTACTCCTGGGAGGTCGCGGTCTCGATCCCCGGCGGCGCCACCGCAGTGCTGATCGGCAGCCAGATGGCGGTGATCGGGTTTCTGGCCGTCATCGTCGGGCTGCTCATCCGGTCGCGGCGCGGGCTGTTCCTGGGAGCGGGCGCCGGCGCAATCGCGGTGGGGCTCTGGATCGCGCTGCCGCCGATGACGGTGGACGCCTATCCCACCACGTATCGCCGCTCGACCGTGCCCTACCAGGCCGTCTCGGTGGCGAGCGGAGCGGCGCTCTATCACACGCACTGCGCCACCTGCCACGGCGTCGGCGGCCGCGGCGACGGGCCGGGAGGCGCGGGACTGCCGAAGCCGCCCGCCGACCTCGCCGCGGTCCACACCGCCCAGCACACCGCCGGCGACATGTTCTGGTGGATCACCCACGGGATCCCGGCCGGAGGCATGCCGCCCTTCGGCTCCGTCCTGTCCGAGGAGGACCGGTGGGACCTGATCAACTTCATCCGTACGCTGGCCGCCGGCGAGCGCGCCCGACAGATGACCGCGCTCGTCCAGGCGGGCCGGCCGTGGCTGGTCGCGCCCGATCTCACCATCGTGGTCGGCCCGGCGCCGCCCCGAACGTTGAAAGAGCTTCGCGACCGCTGGATGACCCTGCTCGTCTTCTTCACGCTGCCGGAATCGCGGGCGCGCCTCGTGCAGCTCGCGGAGGCCTACAACACCCTGCAGGCGCTGGGCACCGAGGTGGTGGCGGTGCCGCTCGACGACGGCACCGACATCATTCGACGCCTCGGGCGACGCCTCGGGGCCCGGCCCCCGATGCTCTTCCCGGTCGTGACCGACGGCGCCGCCGACATCGCCACGACCTACGGGCTGCTCGCGCGCGCCCTCGCCCCGGCCTCGCGCTCCGCGCACGGGGCGGCGTCGCTCCACGCGGAGTTCCTGGTGGACCGTCAGGGCTACATCCGCGCGCGCTGGCTGCCCGGCGCCGCCGGCGCGGGATGGGACACGATGCAGACGCTCGTCGACCAGATCCTGATTCTCGACAAGGAAACGCCGGCGGGTTCGGCGCCGGACGAGCACGTACACTAGACCGGCCATGCGACTCTGGCGGGTGGTGCTGCTGACCAACCTGGCCCTGGCCCTGGGCCTCATGCTCGGCTATCTGGCGTGGGGCCGCGAGGCCTCTCGGCTCGGCCAGGAGCTCGAGCAGTCACGCCGCCAGCAGGCGGTGGCCGGCGTCGAGCGCACGTGGCACGCGCGCGGGGTGGTGCGAGCGGTGCTGCCCGAGCTGAACGTGGTCGTGCTCACCCACGAGGACCTGGTCGGCTACATGGGCTCCATGACCATGGGCTTCCGCGTCCACGACCCCAAGCTCTACGACGGGCTCGACATCGGCGACGTGGTGCGCTTCACGCTGAAGGGGACGCCCCCCAACGTCGAGATCACCGCGCTCGCGAAAGTGTCGCCATGACTCGGCGTCGGCGCAGTGGGCCGCGCGCCGGCTGCTTCGCGCTGGCCCTCGGCTTCACCATCGCGTGGGCGTCCGCGGCACTCGCCGCCCACGGCGGCGTGCCGAGCGTGGCCTACACCGAGCCCGACTACCTCCGGTGGCTGATCGACTCGCGCCAGCCGGTGGTGGTGATCGATCTCCGCAAGCCGCAGGAGTTCAAGGCCGGCCACCTGCCCGGGGCCATCTCGGTGCCGATGAGCGAGCTCGACCGGCGCTTCGCCGAGATCCCGACCTCTCCGATGGTGGTCCTGTACTGCCAGTGCTCGGTCGAGGAGGCGGCCACCGCCTACGTCTTCCTCGAGACCCGGGGCTATCTGAATCACGTGGTGCTGCAGGAGGGCTACGACGGCTGGTTGCGCCGCCGGTTCCCCATCGTGAAGTAGCCCGCGCGCTGGTTGCCAATTCCACGCGTTCCGCGTATAAGTGCGAGGTAGGGATGATTGCGCGCTCGCCACTCCGGCTTCCTCCTCGAGCCCGCGCCGTGATGGGAACGTTCCTGCTCTTGCTCGTGGCGCTGGCCGTCCCCCTCGAGGCGAGTCAGCCGCTGCACCTGCACGAGGCGGGCACCGTCGGGCTGTACAACGAGGAGCACGTTCTCGCGAGCCTGGACTCGGTGTCCGGAGACCTGCCGCTGCCGGACGCGCCCCCCACGGTCTTCATCGCGCACGTCGGCCGCGCCGGGCTGCTCGCGAGCTCCCGGTTCGCCACTCCGGTCGTCAGCCTCAGCGATTCCCGCGCCCCACCCGCCGCCTCGTAGCTTCTCCTCGGCCTCCGTAGTCGCGCCCCGGGCATGCGTGCCCGGGTGATCCCCACTCCGAGACGAGAGGACGACATGCGAGTGCTCATTGCCGCAGCGCTGGTCGCCGCGTTCGCGGGATGCGCGTCGGCTCCCGGGTCGACGCCCCTGTCTGCCGAGGACGTCAGGGCGCTGACCGGCTCGTGGCAGGGATGGCTGGTCACCGAGGGAGGCTTCAGCCTGGTCACCGTCGACATCCGCGCGGATGGCTCCTTCGAGGTCACCGCCCCCTTGGTCCGCGCCAGCGGGCTGCTCGTGGCCAGCGACGGCCGGCTCCGGTTCGACGGTACCGGGCCGTGGCGAGGCACGCTGGTGCCCGAAGGCACCGGCGAGCACCGATCTCTGCGGATCGAGCGAGACGATCGTCTCTATCGTGGAACCCTGCGTCTGGTATCCCCGCGAAGCGCCGGCGCGCCGGCGACGAGCATAGCCCGGCCATGATCGGCCGCGGGTTCCGCGCGGTGATGGTAACGCTCCTGCTCGTGCTCGTCGCCCTGGCCGTCCCGCTCGAGGCGAGCCCGCCGGTCCACCTGCACGAAGCGGGCACCGCCGGGCTCTACAACGAGGAGCACGTCCTCCGGAGCCTGGACTCGGTGCTGGGCGACCTGCCGTTGCCCGATGCCCGCCTCGCGGTCTTCATCGCGCTCGTCACGGGCGCGTGCCTCACCGCGGGGGCACGACTCTCGGCGCCGGCCCTCGCCCTCGCCGACTCCCGCGCTCCCCCCTCGCCTAGTCCCTCCGCTCCGTAGTCGCCGTCGCCGGCCCCGGGCAGCCTGCCCCGGGCGGCCAACTCTCTCTCCACACGGAGGTTGCCATGCGTTCACTGGTCGGCATCTGTCTGATGGCCGCCGGCGTGCTGTTGCCCGGTCTCGCCGCGGCCCAGGAAACGGAAGCTCTGCGAAAAGAGCTGGAGCAGATGCGCAAGCAGTTCGAGACGATGAAGGAGGGCTACGAGCGATCGATCAACCAACTGAGCGATCGGCTCAAGGCGATCGAGTCCCGGCCGCCTCAGCCCGCGCCGGCGGCGGCCGCCCCGACGCCTCCGGCGGCGGCGCCGGCGGTGGCCGCCGGCGAGATGGCTCCGAGCCCGGCCTCGCCGGGAGTCGTCATCAACCCGACCGAGCTGGCCCGCCCGCGCGAGCCGTTCTCGCTCTACGGGCGACGGGGACCCGGCCAGATGCTGTTCGACATCGGGGTCGCCGGCGACTTCATCGGGAACCTGACCCAGCACAACGTCCAGAAGAACGCGGGCGGCACCTTCTCCGGCCTCGAGAACCGCTTCTTCCCGCGCGAGGTCGAGCTCAGCCTCTTCGGCCAGATCGACCCGTACGCGCGTGCCGAGGTGCGGTTCGAGGCCGGCGAGGAGAATCGCGGGGGGGACATCTCGGTGAACCTGGCCGAGGCGTTCCTCGAGCTCATGACGCTCCCCTACGGGACCACGCTCCGCATGGGCCAGATGCGCAACCGCTTCGGGCTCACCAACGCGGTCCACGAGCACGACCTGCCCTACATCGATCGGCCCGATGTCTACAAGCAGTTCTTCGGCGAGGAGGGCCTGGTCGAGGACGGATTCGAGGCCACCTGGGTCCCGCCGCTTCCGTTCTTCCTCGAGGTCCTGGGCGGCGTCTTCAACGGCGACAACGACGTCGCGTTCGGTCGAGGCAGCCTCCAGTCCCCCCTTGTGACCGGGCGCGTCCGCACGTTCTTCGAGCTCGGCGACTTCGGCGCGATCCAGCTCGGCGCCTCGATCGCCAACGGCCAGACCCCCGAGCAGTTGAACAGCCAGATCATCGGCTTCGACGCCAAGTACAAGTACCAGCCGGAAGGCTGGCAGCACCCGCTCTTCACCACGGCGGGCGAGTATCTCTACAGCATCCGGCAGGTCAACGTCACCGACCCGGACGCCACTGCCCAGATCAACCAGAAGCGGACCCGGGAGCGGGACGGCTGGTACGTCTACGGCGAGCTTCAGCCGTTCCGCTTCGGCCACCTCAGCAAGTGGGCGCTCGGATTCCGCTACGACCGGACCCAGTATCCGGTGAATCCGGGGACGGAGTGGGCGGTACAGCCCTATCTCACCTACCTGCCGTCGGAGTTCCTGCGGTTCCGGCTCGGCTACAAGCAGACCCACCGGTCGGAGTGCTGCAGCTACAACGGGTTCCAGGACAACGGCGGCAGCGCCAAGGACGTGAGCGAGATCCTCTTCCAGGCCACCTTCATTCTGGGCGCCCACCCGGCCCATCCGTTCTAGACTTCTCAAGGAGAACGCACCCATGTCCAGATTCCTTCACGTGATCAGCGCAGCGCTCCTCGCCGCCGGTCTCCTGGCCGGCGGCGTGGAGGGCGCCGACAAGATCCGGGTGGTGGCGACCACCGCCGATCTCAAGGCCTTGACCGATGCCGTGGGCGGCGACCTCGTCGAGGTCGATGCGCTCGCGCGAGGCAACCAGAACCCGCACGACCTCGAGGTGCGGCCGAGCCTGATGGTCAAGGTGCGCCGGGCCGACATGCTGGTGATCAACGGCCTCGAGCTGGACCAGTGGGCCGAGGTCGTCGTGCAGGGGGCCAACAACCCCAAGGTGCTGCCCGGCACTGCCGGGCGCGTGGACGCCTCGGAGGGCCTCCCGATCCTCGAGGTCCCGACCACCCGCGTCGACCGCTCGATGGGCGATGTCCACCCGGTGGGCAATCCCCACTACACACCGGATCCGGGGCTGGCCCCCCAGATCACCGCCAATATCCTCAACGGGCTGGCCCGCCTCCAGCCCGAGTCGCGCCCGACGTTCGAGAAGAATCGCGCGGCCTTCCTCGCTCGACTGGAGCAGGCGATGCCCGGCTGGGCCGCGACCCTCGCGCCGTTCAAGGGGGCGAAGGTCGTCCAGTACCACCCCGATTTCGTCTACCTTCTCACTCGCTTCGGCCTCGTCAAGGGCGGCGCGATCGAGGACCGCCCCGGCATCCCGGCGACGCCCGGGCATCTGGCGCGCCTCATCCAGGACATGAAGCAGGAGAAGGTCAAGCTCGTGGTGGTCGAGCCCTGGAACGACTACCAGCTGGCCGAGCGCGTGGCCCAGGACTCGGGAGCCCGCGTACGCGTACTCGCACCCTCGGTGGGAGCCGTCAAGGAGGCCAAGACCTACTTCGACACGGTCGACTACAACGTGCGCATGCTGGCCGACGGGCTAAGATAGCCGCCATGGCCGCCGACCTGCTCGCGCTGATGTGGCTGCCGTTCCTGATGTGCCTGGTCCTCACTGGCATCCACGCCTACCTCGGCTTCCACGTCATCGCGCGGGAGGTCGTGTTCGTGGACATCGCGCTGGCCCAGATCGCGGCGCTCGGGGCCACCGCCGCCTTCCTGCTCGGCTACGAGCTCGAGACCTGGCAGTCGTACGCCGCCGGCCTCGCCTTCGCCACCCTCGGTGCGCTCGTGCTCGCGCTGACCCGCAGCCGCACCCGGCGCGTCTCGCACGAGGCGGTCATCGGCGTCGTGTACGCGGTCTCCGCCGCGGGCGCAGTGCTGCTCGCCGACCGCGCCCCGCACGGGGCCGAGCACCTGCGCGGCATGCTGGTGGGTAGCCTGCTCAGCGTGCGCAGCCCCGAGGTGCTCGAGGTCGCGGTCCTCTACGCGCTGATCGGGCTCTTCCACTGGCTCTGCCGGCGCCCGTTCTTCCTGATCTCGACGGATCCCGAGCGGGCCTACCGGGAGGGCTGGCGGGTGCGCGTGTGGGATTTCCTCTTCTACGGCTCCTTCGGCGTGGTGGTGACCTCCTCGGTGCGGATCGCGGGCGTGCTACTCGTCTTCTCCTACCTGATCGTTCCCGCCCTCGCGGGCATCTTGCTCGCCAGCCGAGTCGGCCCGCGCCTGGCCGTCGGCTGGATCTTCGGCGCCGGGGTCAGCGTCCTCGCGATGCTGGCGTCCGCCGTCCTCGACCTCCCGACCGGGGCCACCGTGGTCTGCGCCTTCGGCCTGAGCCTGCTCGCCCTCGGCCTCGCCATCCGGATCCGCGGCCAGGCCCCGGCGTGAGGCGGCGCGCCCTGTCGCTCGCGCTCGCGCTGCTCGCCGCAGCGGGCTGCGGGCCGGGCGCGCGGTCGCCCAAGCCGCTCGTGGTGGCCACCGTGTACCCACTCTGGGAGTTCGCCCGCCAGGTCGCGGGGACCCGCGCCGATGCGGTCCCGCTCGTGCCGCCCGGCGTCGAGCCTCACGACTGGGAGCCGTCGCCGCGCGACATCTCGCTGGTCCAGCGCGCGACCGTATTCGTCCACAGCGGCACCGGCCTCGACGGCTGGTCGCAGAAGCTCCTGGCCGACGGCAAGAGCCGGAGCGTCGTAGTGGACGCCAGTCGCGGGCTGAGCCTGATCCGGGTCGGCGCCGCCACCGATCCCCACGTGTGGCTGGATCCGACGCTCGCGCGCGCCCAGGTGCAGGCGATCGAGGCGGGGCTCGCGCGCGCCGATCCGGCCGGCCGGGACATCTACGCGGCCAACGCGCGCGCCTATATCGCCCGGCTCGACGCGCTCGATCAGGCGTTCACCGCGGGGCTGGGCGACTGCGCGCGGCGCGAGGTGCTGGCCTCGCACGCCGCGTTCGGCTACCTGGCCCGCCGCTACCGTCTGACCGAGTTGCCGATGATGGGGCTGAGCCCGGAGGCCGAGCCGAATCCGGCCGACCTCGCCGCCATCGTCAAGCGGGCCCGCGGGCTCAAGGTGACCCACGTCTTCTTCGAGCCGCTGGTCAGCGCGCGGCTGGCCGAGACGCTGGCAAAGGAGATCGGCGCCCAGTCCTTGCCCCTGAACCCGGTGGAAGGCGTCAGCAAGCAGGAAGCCGAGGCCGGCGTCGGCTACATCGAGCTGATGCAGGCCAACCTCGCCAACCTGCGCACCGCCCTCGGCTGCCGGTAGTCGACCGCGCCACGATGACGGCCCGGATCTGCTTCGTGACCTGTCAACGGTGGCCGGAGATCTCGGAGAGCGATCGCGTGGCCCAGCGTGCGCTGGAAGCCCGGGGCGCCGTCGTCGAGGGCCGTCCCTGGAACGTGCTCGGGACCGAGTTCGGCGGGTTCGACGCGGTGGTGCTGCGCTCGAACTGGGAGTACCACCTCGATCCCGACGGCTTCCGCGCCTGGCTCGACGGCCTCGAGCGCGCCGGCGCCCGCGTCTGGAACCCGCCCGACCTGGTCCGCTGGAACCTCAGCAAGCGCTACCTGGAGGCGCTGCGCGCCGCCGGCGTGCCCACGGTGCCGACCCTGTTCCTGGAAGCGCACGCCCCGGCCGCCGGTCCCGACGGGCTCCCGGCGTTGATGGCCCGCCACGGCTGGCGCCGCGCGGTGATCAAGCCGGAGTTCGGCGCCTCCGCGCACGACACGCGGCTAGTCACCGAGGCGAGCGCGCATGATGCCGCCGCCGCGCTCGAGGCCGGCGCGATCCGCGGCCCCGTGCTCATCCAGCCCTTCGTCGAGGAGATCCAGACCCGCGGCGAGTGGTCGCTGATCTTCATCGACTCGACCTTCACGCACGGAGTCCTCAAGCGTCCGGCCACCGGGGAGTTCCGGGTGCAGCCGCGCCTCGGGGGGACCGTCACGTCCGGCGAGCCACCCGACGACGTGCTCGCGACGGCCCGCGCGGTGGTGGCCGCGCTGCCCCGGCCGGCACTCTACGCGCGCATCGACGGCGTGGAGACCCGCGACGGCTTCCGGATCATGGAGGTGGAGGTCAACGAGCCCGGCCTCTTCTTCACCCACGCGCCCCACGCCGCCGAGCGCCTGGCCGACGCCCTCCTCCGCGCTGTGAGCTCCGGCCCGGCCCCTTCGAGTACAATGTGAACGCCATGGACCCAACCGCCGTCGCGCGCTGGCGCGCGCTCTGCCTGGTGATGCTGGGCGCCTTCCTGGGAATGAGCGCGGTGGTCTACATGGTCGGCCTCCTGCCCGGCGACGGGCCGCTGCATCGCGAGATCCTGCTGGCCCGCGGCACCTTCGCCCACGCGGTGGCCCAGTGGCTGGACTACGGCGGCAAGTGGGTCGTGCTCGCGCCGGCCTTGCTCCTGCTGCTGGCCTGGTCGCGGATCGCGCGACAACGGTGGTGGCTCTGGTGCGGCGTCATCCCGCTGTCGGGCGGATTCGAGCAGCTCTTCAAGCTCCTGGTCGGCCGGCCGCGGCCGCGCGGCTTCCACTGGGGCTTCCCCAGCGGCCACGTCACCGCGGCGACCGCCTTCGTGGTGATCATGCTGTACCTGCTGTCCCGCGAGCGGGTCTCGCCGATCGCGCGCGTGACCCTGCTGGTGGTCTCGGTGGCCCTGGTCGGATCGGTCGGCTTCGCACGGGTCATTCTCAATGCGCACTGGCCCTCCGACGTGCTCGGCGGCGTGCTGCTGGGCACCGGCTGCGCCGCCGCCGCCGCGTGGTGGGACGCCGCGCACCCGGTCGGCGACGCGCGGCGGCCGGACCCGGTGAACGACACCGTCCGGATCGGCGGCTAGATGCGCCCCTTCGTCGAGCTCGAGGATGTGGACTTCGCCTTCGGCGCCGTCCCGGTGCTCGAGCGCATCAACCTCACCGTCGAGCCCGGCGACTTCCTCGGCATCATCGGTCCCAACGGCTCCGGCAAGACCACCCTGCTCCGCATCATGCTCGGGCTCCTGGCCCCGACCCGCGGCACCGTGCGGCTCTTCGGGCATCCGCCCGGGGCGTTCCGGCAGTGGGGACGCCTCGGCTACGTCCCGCAGAGGGCCACTCTCGACCCGGCCCTGCCGGTGACGGTGCACGAGGTGGTGGCGACCGGGCTGCTGCCCTCGCTCGGCCTGTTCGGGCGCATCGGCGCGACGGAGCGGCAGCGCATCGGCGAGGTCCTCGGCCAGGTGGGCATGGCCGCGCACGCCGCCGCCCGCATCGGCGCGCTGTCATCCGGCCAGCAGCAGCGCGTGCTGATCGCGCGCGCGCTCGTCTCCAAGCCCGAGCTGCTGATCCTGGACGAGCCGACCGGCGGGGTGGACCCGGAGGCCCAGACGAGCTTCTACGCCCTGCTCCACCATCTCAACCGCGAGCGCGACGTCACCCTGATCCTGGTCAGCCACGACATCGGCGTGGTGGCCAAGGAGGTCACCAAGCTCGCCTGTCTCAACCGCCGCCTGATCTTCCACGGCCGCCCCGGCGATTTCCTGAGCGACGCCGCCCTCACCGCGCTTTACGGCCCCGCGGTGCGCGTGGTCAGCCACGACCACTAGGCCATGCCCGAGTTCCTCCAGTACGACTTCATGCACCGCGCGTTCGCGGCGGGCGTGGTCACCGCGCTGATCTGCCCGGCCATCGGCGTGTTCCTGATCCCGCGGCGACTCTCCCTGATCGCGGACACGCTCTCGCACGTGGCGCTCGCCGGCGTGGCCCTGGGCCTCGTGGTCGGGGTCTCGCCGATCCTGGGCGCGCTCGTGGTCACCCTGGCCGGCGCGGTCGGCATGGAGCGGCTGCGCGCGCGGGGGGTGCTCCAGGGCGACGCGGCGCTGGCCGTCTTCCTCTCCGGCGGCTTCGCGCTCGCGGTGGTGCTGATCAGCCTGGCGCGTGGATTCAACGCCGATCTCTTCGCGATCCTGTTCGGCAGCATCCTCACCGTGACCGCCGCCGACGTGTGGCTCATCCTGGCCCTCGGCGCGACCGTCACCGTCGCCATCGGCGGATTCTACCGCCAGCTGCTTGCCATCACCCTGAACGAGGATCTGGCCCGGACCAGCGGGGTCCCGGTGGGCGCACTGAACCTCCTGCTCACCGTGCTCACCGCGCTGACCACGGTGGTGGCGATGCGGATGGTGGGGGTGCTGCTCGTCTCCGCGATGATCGTGATCCCCGCCCTCACCGGCTTCGCGCTCGGCCGGAGCTTCCACACCGCCACCGTCATCGCGGTCGGCGTCGCGCTGCTCTCGATGACCGGGGGCCTGATCGCCTCCTACTACCTCCGCCTGGCCGCCGGCGGGGCGGTGGTGCTCACCGCCCTGCTCATCTTCGCGGCGGCCTCCCTCTGCCGTCGCCGGGCGAGGCCCGCCCTCCGGGAGGCTCATCCATGACCCGTTCCCGAGCCGCGGGGCTGACCGCGACACTGCTGCTGGTCGTCGTCTCCATCGCCACCGCTCAGAACCCCGCCTCGAAGAGCGCTCCGGCCTCGAACCCGGAATGCCCGCGCTGGCGCGAGGCCTTCGCCTCGATGCCGCTGCGCATCGTCTCGGTCCAGGCGGGCTCCCGCACGCTCGCCCTGCGCGTGAAGATGGCCGACTCCGGGGAGCGGCAGGCCGGCGGGTTCCAGTGCGCGACCCCCGAGGAGATACGCCGCCACCTGATCCTGTTCGACTTCGGGAAGGAGATCTTCACCCAGTTCCACATGCAGAACGTTCCGGCTGCGCTCGACATCGCCTTCGTCAAGGAGGACGGCAAGATCTTCGCGATCCTGAAGATGGACCCGAGCCCCACCGAGCTGTACGGACCGCTCGGCCAGTTCCGGTATGCCCTCGAGGCGCACGCCGGATTCTTCGCGAGCCAGGGCATCCGCCAGGGAGAAGCGCGACTGGCGATCCCACCGGCCCACTGAGCGCGACCCGTGCACGACCGTCACACCCACGGCTCCCTCCACAAGCGCCGCCTGCTGGCCGTGTTCGGCCTGACCGCCGCCTTCCTCGTCGTCGAGGCCGCGGTCGGCCTGTGGACGGGCAGCCTCTCCCTGCTCGCCGATGCCACCCACATGCTGGTGGACGCGGGCGGCGTCCTGCTGAGCCTGCTCGCGGTGTGGTTCGCCGAGCGCCCCGCCACCCCGGCCAAGACCTACGGCTACTACCGCGTCGAGATCCTCGCTGCGCTCGTCAACGGCGTGGTCCTCTGCGTGATGGCGATCGCGATCCTGGTAGCCACCTACGAGCGCATGTGGCAGCCGCCTCACGTGCCGGGCGGTCCGATCCTCGCGGTGGCCTTCCTGGGCCTCGTGGTGAACCTGGCGAGCCTCTGGCTCCTGCACGCCGGCGCCCACGAGAGCCTCAACGTGCGCAGCGCGTACCTCGAGGTGCTCGGCGACGCGGTCAGCTCGGGCGTCGTGATCGTGGCCGGCGCGGTCATCCTGCTCACCGGGTGGATGTGGGCGGACCCGGTCGCGGGCGCCCTGATCGCCCTCTTCATCCTGCCCCGCACCTGGGCGCTGCTGCGCCAGGCCGTCAACATCCTGCTCGAAGGCGCCCCGCCGCACCTCGACGTCCGCGAGATCGAGGACGCGATGGCGGCGGCCCCCGCGGTGCGGCGCGTCCACGACCTGCACGTGTGGACCCTCACCTCCGGCCGCGAGGCCATGAGCGCGCACGTGGTCGTCGAGGCCGGCGCGCCCAGCGACAAGATTCTCGAGGATCTGCACCTCATCCTCCACGCCAGATTCGGCATCGATCACACCACGATCCAGATCGAGACCGAGCCAGCCCCTCTCATCCAGATCACCCCCCGGGCCGGCTAGGCTGCCCGCGACACCGGAGATCTCGGGCCCGTGCAGCGCAGCGATACGCGCATCCTCACCACCCACGTCGGCAGTCTGCCCCGGCCGGCCGCGCTCCGGGAGCTGCTGGTGCGCCGCGACCGCGGCGAGCCGGTGGACGCCGCTGCCCTCGACCGGGAGGCCGCCGCCGCGGTCGAGCGAGTCGTGGCCGGACAGCTCGATGCCGGCATCGACGTCGGCAACAACGGCGAGCAGCCGCGCGCCGGCTTCTCCACCTACGTGGCCGGGCGCATGCGGGGCTTCGGCGGGGCGAGCCGCCGGGAGCTGGCGCGCGACCTCATCGACTTCCCGGACTACGCCGAGATGCTCGCGCGCCGGCGGCGCGACGCCGCCCGCATCGGCGACGCGCCCCAGGCCATCGCGGAGGTGGAGTACGCGGATCTAGGACCGGCCGCCGCCGAGTGCGACGGCTTCCTGCGGGCGACCGAGGGCGGGCCGCGCCGATTCGTCGAGCGCTTCATGACCGCCGCGTCGCCCGGCGTGATCGCCACCATCCTGCTCTCCGCCCACTACCGGTCGCACGAGCAATACGTGATGGCGCTGGCCCGGGAGATGCGAAAGGAGTACGCGCTGATTCACCAGCGCGGCCTGCTCCTGCAGGTGGACTGCCCGGATCTCGCCATGGAGCGCGCCCGCTTCTTCCAGCACGACTCGCTCGATCGCTTCCTTCAGATGGTCGAGCTGCACGTCGACGCGATCAACCAGGCCACCGCGGGCATCCCGGCCGACCGCATCCGCCTCCATCTCTGCTGGGGCAACTACGATGGGCCCCACACCCACGACGTGCCGCTCGAGGCGATCCTGCCCGTCGTCGCCCGCGCCCGCGTGGGCGCGCTCTCGCTGCCGCTGGCCAATCCCCGCCATCAGCACGAGTACCGGGTCCTGAAGCGCCACCGCCTGCCCGATTCGATGCTGCTCCTGCCCGGCGTCATCGACACCACCACGAACTACGTCGAGCACCCGGAGGTGGTCGCCGACCGGATCATGGCCGCGGTCGAGGCGGTGGGCGATCGGACCCGGGTGATCGCCTCGACCGACTGCGGCTTCGGCACGTTCGCGGGCTCCGAGATGGTCGCCCACAGCGTGGTGTGGGCCAAGCTCGCCGCGCTGAGCGAGGGCGCCGCGCTCGCCAGCCGGCGCCTCTGGGCCTGACCTCGGCGCCTACGCGCCGGCTCCGGGCCGGCCGGCCATCATCCGGTTGCGCTCGACGAGCCGCGCGCCCGCGAGCGCCCCGGCGTACACGACCAGGGCGTCCGAGACCGCCGGCGTGTGAACGGGCTGGAAGACCTGAGCCGCCTCCAGCAGCGTGGCGAGGAGGAGGACCAGGGCAAGCCGCGGCCGGGGCCACGCGGAGCGCATCGCCGCACCCACCGCCGCGCCGAGCAGGACCTTCTTGCCGAGGTCGAAGAGCGCCGACTGTGGATCCGCACCGTAGTAGGACGTGAACGGCACCCACTCGATGCGCGCCATCCGGGCCGGCAGGGCGGAGAGCGAGGAGAGGACGGTGAACGGCGTGAGCTCCTCGTAGGCGAGCAGCGCGATCGTGCCCGCGACGAGCAGGGCCGGGCCGTGGGCCCGCAGCGCGTCGACCCGCGCGAGGGCGGGCAGCGCGGTGACCCCGAGCAGCGCGCCCACCGCCGCCAGCAGGACGTGGTCGACGTTCGGCGACCGGCCGACGATCAGCAGCTTGCCGCCCTCGAGGCAGATCGTGAGGCCGGTGGCCCCCGTCCACGCGAGGAGGCGGGCCGGGGACAGCCGCAGCCGCTCGAGAGTCGCCCGCGCCAGGAAGGCGACCGCCGCGTACGCGAGGGCTTTCTCCACCACCAGATCGGGCCAGAAGGCGCGGCCGAGGCTCCCCAGCGGCTTCCACCGGCCGGCTTTCAGGTTCTCCCAGACCGTGGAGACGTCCAGCGTGACCGCGAACGGGTAGAGCGCGTCGGCGGCGAGGACGGCGGTCAGGATGAGCAACAGAGCGAAGGCCGGCCGGCGGTGCAGCGCGGTGGCGAGTCGCGGGCCGAGTGGACGCCTCGAGCTGGCGAGCAGGGCGTGCGTGACGAGTAGGCCGCCGAGGCTGCCGATCACCTGGGCGACCACGTCGATCAGCGAGCTGGTGCGGTCCGGGACGAAGAGCTGGCCCAGCTCGACCGCGGACGCGACCGCCGCCGCCAGCCCGGCCACGCGGGCGAGGCGCACGGCGAGCCCGGTGCCCGCGAGCCCGCTCCAGACCATCAGGATCCCGACCGGCACGCCGAGCAGCACGTTGGCGACCACGTCGGGCAGCGACACCACCCGCCGGCCGCTCGCGTCGTGCAGCCGCGGGAGCGGCGAGTCCAGGACGCGCTGGAGCGCGTGCGGATCGTAGGTGAAGTCGAACGGGAAGAACGAGCCGTAGGCCACGAAGACGACGTAGACTACCAGCAGCACCACCGGGAGCCGGCGAGCCGTCACGGACCCGCAGGGTAGCGCAGCGCACCGCGAGGAACAACACGAGAAAGGCCGATCACGCCATGACGCCGGAGCGATTCGCCCGGGGGATGACCTTCGACGAGTACGTGACCTTCACCGGCTCGTCCGCGAACCTGGCCCGCGAGGGGTTCGACATCCGGCGCTTCAGCCTGGTCCGCCCGCGGGTGGACTGGAGCGGGTACCTGCGCGAGCGCCACGCCCGGGCAAGCCTCGGCCCCGAGCAGACGCAGGCCATCCGATGGCTCGCCGCTCAGCCGGACGGGCCCGCCAAGATCGCGGTCATCTCCGAGGACTGGTCGTCGGACTGCCGGCGTGACGTGCCGTACCTGGCGCGGCTGGCCGAGGCCGGCGGCCTCGACCTCCGGATCTTCGTCCGCGACGGCGAGACCATGCTGATGAAGGGACTGCCCGATCCCGGCGCCGGGGGCAACGCCGACCTGGTGGTGGAGTACGCCAACGAGAAGAACGGGCAGCGGTGGGCGTCGGTCCCGGTCGCGGTCTTCTTCACGCGGGACTTCACCGAGCTCTATCGCTACATCGAGTACCCGGCGATCTACCGCAAGGAGCGCGTGATCGGGCACCTGCGCGCGGCCCGCGCCGGGGAGAGCGAGGAGCAGGCGAAGGCGCGCGGGGGACGGGACATCGCGGCCCTGCTCGAATCTCCCTTCTTCGACGTGTGGGCGCAGGCCGGGATCGCGGAGATCCTGAGCGCGCTCCACGAGCGCGTGGTGACCTCGCCGCGCACCTGAGCGGACGGGCGCGCCGCGATCAGGGCGCGGCGCGCCAGACGTGCCAGAGCCACATCGCGGCGGCGACGCCGACGAGCATCGCGATGTAGGCGGCCCAGCTGTTGGCCCACGATTCGCGCGGGAGCGCGACACGATCCTGCTCCCACTCCACCGCGTCCCGCCAGGCCAGATCCCCCTGAGCGTAGCGCTGGAAGGCCTCCGTCACCCAGGCCAGCGGCAGGGCGCGGTCGCGCGTCCGGGAGCGCCGCTGCAGCGAGCCCTCCTGCAGGTCGAGGCCGAAGCCGGTCTGGACGCTGCCGATGGCCTGCAGGTAGGTCACGTCGGAGGTGCCGAGGGTGGCGAGCACGTTGCGGCCACCATCGAGGGACGCGAGCACCTTGGCGATGGTGGGTCCGTCCGGCTGCTCGTAGCCGGTGTCGTGCGTGCTGAGCAACAGGTCCACTCGAAACCCCCTCTAGTAGGAGCGCGGCAGCCCGAGGACGTGCTCGGCCAGGTAGTTCAGCGCCATCTGCTGGGACACCGGCGCGATCTTGTAGAGCCGGATCTCCCGCCACAGCCGCTCCACGTAGAACTCCTTGGCGTAGCCGAAGCCGCCGAACGTCTGAAGCGCGGCGTCGCAGGCGTTGAAGCCGGCTTCCGCCGCGAGCATCTTGGCCGCGTTGGCCTCGCGGCCACAGGGCTTGCCGTTGTCGAAGAGCCAGGCCGCCTTCAGGCACATCATCTCGGCGGCGTCGAGCTGGGCCATCGCGTGGGCGAGAGGATGCGCGATGGCCTGGTTCTTCCCGATCGGTCGGTCGAAGACGATCCGCTCCTTGGCGTACTGGACCGCGCGCTCGAGGGCGGCACGCCCGATCCCCACCGCTTCGATGCCGACCACGATGCGCTCGGGGTTCAGAGAGTCGATCAGGTGGTAGAAGCCCTCGCCGGGGGTGCCCACCACGTCCTCGTCCGGAATCTCCAGGTTGTCGATGAAGATCTCGTTGGAATCGACCGCGGCGCGGCCGAGCTTGTGGATCTCGCGCACCGTGATCCGGGTGCGATCGAAGTCGGCGAAGAAGAGAGTCATGCCCTTCAAGGGCTTGGCCGGATCGCGGTCGGCGGTGCGCGCGAGCAGCAGGATCTTGGTGGCGTGCTGGGCGTTGGTCGTCCAGACCTTCCGCCCGTTCACCACCCAGCGGCTACCCTTCTTCTCGGCGCGGGTCTGGATGCGCGAGGTGTCGGTGCCCGCGTTCGGCTCGGTGACCCCGAACGCCATCACGATCTCACCGCTGCAGATCTGCGGCAGGTACTTCCGCTTCATGGCCTCGGTGCCGTACTTGATGAGCGGGGTGGGCGGGAACACGTAGAAGTGGATCGGCGAGGCGCCGGAGGTGCCGGCTCCGGAGGCGCAGATCTCGTGCAGCATCAGCGCGGCCTCGGTCACCCCGAGTCCGGCTCCTCCGTACTCCTCGGGCACCATGATGCCGAGCCAGCCGTTGTCGGCGAAGGCCTTCACGAACTCGCTGGGGTACTCGGGCTTGTCGTCCTTGTCGAGCCAGTAGTCGAGCGAGAAGGTGCGCGCGAGCGCCCCCACCTCTTTCCGGATCAGCTCCTGCGATTCCGTGAGCGCGAAATCCATGGTGGCCTCCTGGTCGGGCCCAAGAATAGCACGGGCGCCCGGGGGCTTGCCCGCCGCGGCGACGGTCGGTATGCTGGCGCCCATGAGCGAGACGACCCCGGCGATCCAGGACTATCTGGGCGCCATCTACGACCTGGCCGGAACCGACAAGCCGGTGATCGGCGCGCGGCTCGCGCGCCACATGCACGTCTCCGCGCCGTCCATCACCGAGGCGCTGCGCCGAATGCAGAAGGACGGCTACATCCGCCTCGGAGGCCGCAAGGAGATCCGGCTCACCACCAAGGGGCTCGGCATCGCCGAGACCATGGCGCGTCGCCATCGCCTGATCGAGCGCTGGCTCACCGATGTGCTCGGCCTCGACTGGTCGCGTGCGCACGACGAGGCGCATCGCCTCGAGCACGCGCTGTCCCCGGTGGTGGAGGAGCGGCTGGCCGAGACGCTCGGCATGCCCAGCACGTGCCCGCACGGCAACCCGATCCCGGGCATGCCCGCGCCGGAGGCGCACAGCCCGATCCCGCTGAGCCAGGCGCCGGCCGGCCACCCGTTCGTGGTCGAGCGCATCACCGAGGAGGCGGAAGCCGATCGGCAGCTCCTGCGCTTCCTCTGGGAGAGCGGGATCCGACCCGGCAGCCGGATCGTGGTGAGCGAGGTGGCGCCGTACGCGGGAACCGTCTCCATCCTGCTGGAGGGCCGTACGATCACGATGGGGCTGAGCGCCGCGAACAAGATCTGGGTGTACGACCCGATGGAGCCGATCGACAGCCCCAGGCCCGCCCGCGCCCGTCGCGCCGCCAAGCCGCGTCCCTGAGCATGCCGGTCAAGGCGCTCTACGCGCTGCAGAACGGCTTCCTCGGCTTCGAGCGCGCGGGGCTCTTCTACGGCGACCGCTCCGCGGACCGGGTGGCGATCCCGGTCGCCTGCTACCTGGTCCGCACCGGCGACGCCACCATCCTCTTCGACACCGGCATCTCCCCGCGGGCGGTGCCGGGGCTCGTGCGGCAGGACCCCCTCTGCCGCTTCGGCGACGAGGACCTGCTGGTGCACCGTCTGGACTCGATCGGGCTCGAGCCCAGCGACGTCGACCTGGTGGTCCTGAGTCACCTGCACTTCGACCACGCGGGCGGCGCGGCGCTGTTCGACAACTCCGAGCTCGTGGTCCAGAAGGACGAGTACGCCTACGCGCAGTACCCGGCCGCCTTCTTCGCGCCGTACTACTACCGCAAGAACTTCGACCTGCCGGGATACCGCTGGCGTCTGCTCGACGGCGACACCGCCCTGGTCCCGGGCGTGACCGCGCTGCGCAGCGACGGCCACACGCCGGGCCACCAGTCGCTGCTGGTCGAGCTACCGCAGAGCGGGCCGGTGATCCTGGCCGGCGACTCCTGCTACTGGCAGCGGTCGATCGACGAGGAGGTCCCGCCCGGCGTCGTGTGGGATCCGACACGGGCGATGCACAGCATCAAGCGGCTCAAGACGCTCGCGCGGCTGACCGGCGGGCGGATCTTCCCGAGCCACGACCCCGCGTTCTGGGAGCGAGCCGTCAAGGCGCCCGACGCCTACAAGTAGTCTCCCCAAGTAGACCTGGAGGACATCGCCATGGGAGTGCTGGACGGAATCAAGGTGTTGGAGATGGCGCGGGTGCCCCCCGCCGAGCTGCCCGGGATGTTCCTCGCCGACATGGGCGCCGACGTGCTGAAGATCGAGACGCCGCCCTCGGAGGCCGAGGACGGCGCCACGAAGCGCCGCGCCGCCTTCGCCTACGTCAACCGTAACAAGCGGTCCCTGGCGCTCAACATGAAGGCCCCCGAGGGGCAGGCCATCTTCCGGAAGCTCGCGGCCACCGCCGACGTGATCGTCGAGGGCTTCCGGCCCGGGGTCATGAAGCGGCTCGGCGGCGACTACGAGACCCTGTCGGCCACGAACCCGCGGCTGGTCTACTGCTCGCTTTCCGGGTTCGGCCACAACGGGCCCTACCGCGACTACCCGGCCCACGACGGCAACTACCTGTCGCTGGCGGGCGTCCTGAACCTCATCGGTGAGCCGGGCCGCAAGCCGATCTTCCCGCTCAACCTGGTGGCCGACTACGGCGGGGCCAGCATGCACGGGGCGCTCGGCATCATGATGGCCCTCTTCGCCCGCGAGCGCACCGGGCGTGGCCAGCACGTGGACGTCTCGTACCTCGACACCTCGCTGGCCCTGCTGGCCGCCACGCCCAACATGCGCTTCTTCTGGAGCGACGGCATGGCTCCGAAGCGCGGCGAGGGCTTTCTGGGCGGCTCCTACCCGTACTACGCGGTCTACGACACCAAGGACGGCAAGCATCTGACCATCGGCTGCACCGAGCCCTGGCTCTGGGAGAACTTCTGCAAGGCGATCAACCGGCCGGACCTGGTGAAGTTCGCCCGCAAGGCCGATCAGTTCGTGCGGGCCGCCAACGCGGAAGAAGTGAAGGCGCGGGAGGAGATCGAGGCCATCATCAGGACCCGCACCCGGGACGAGTGGTACGACTTCCTGGTGAAGGCCGACGTCTGCGTGGGGAAGGTCTACGAGCCGGAGGAGGTCGTGGCCGACCCGCAGGTGCAGGCCCGGGACATGATCGTCGAGATGCGGCACCCGGTGCACGGCACCGTGAAGCAGTTCGGCCAACCGATCAAGCTCTCCGACACACCGGGGACGATGCGGACCGTCGCCCCGTATTCGGGCGAGCACACCGACCAGGTCCTGGGCGAGCTCGGGATGCGCGAGGCCGACATCCGAGGCCTGCGGGAGAAGAAGATCGTGGCCTAGCCGTTACCGGGAGGACACGGTCGGCGCGCAGCCGCCGGCGAGCAGGCTCTTGGCGCCCTTCGCGGCGATCTGCCCGTACTCGCGGAAGCTGATGAGCCGGATGCCCTCGGCCGCGATCGCGGCCTTGACCTTCGCGTCGCACAGCGACTGCAGCTCCACCTCACGCTCGCGGTTGTACTGGGCGTCCGGGCGGGTCTCCAGCCGGCCGGGATGGCACGAGACCTCCGAGACCCCGGGCCCCAGCGACCGGAGGATCGTGAGCAGGTAGTCCGCGCTGATCTTGGTCACGTCGGTGTGCCCGAACTCCGGCTGGCCCCAGAACCGGCCTACGAAGAAGACCTCCGAGAAGCCGCGCACCGGGACGCGGTAGCGCGCTCCCGCCTCCAGGAAGAGCCAGGCGACGTTGAAGAGCCGATGGGCGTGATGGTGTGAGTCGATGTGGGTCGGCGGCCGCCCGGTGAGGCGCACGAAGGCCTCGAGCTGCCGGGTGAGCTCCCGCTGGACAGCCCGGGGATCCTGCATGTTGACGAACCAGCGGCCGCGGTCGTCGAAGGCGACGTGGATGCCCAGGCTGACGTCGGCGCGGTGCCCGGCCATGCGAACCGCCTCGGCGGCGTGGGGCCCGTCCACGATGAGGCTGGCGCTGGTCACGATGCCCCGGTCCAGCGCCTCGAAGATCCCGTGATCGACCTCCGCGGACATGCCCAGATCGTCGGCATTGACGATGGCCAGCCGCTGATGCGGATCGAGATCCCCTGGCGCGGCGGCGGTGTACGGGTCCTCCGGGATGGGTGCAGCTGCGACCGGAACGCCGGAGGCCGCCACCCAGCCACCCGCGACGCCCAGGCCCGACTTCAGGAAGTGGCGTCGAGTGAGGTCCATATCACTAAGAATAACCCAGGAGCGGGGCCATCGGTTGCCTCGTAAACGGGCATCGGGACACGATATGGGCTAAGATCCTCAAGTCATGCGAGCCATCGCGCCACCATCCAGGAAACGCCGAGAGCCGACCCGATGACCACTGCGCCCGAATCCTTCGTCGACCTCCTGTCCACCCGTGCCCGCATCGGCTGGGGCGCCCCGCCCGCCACGCGCCCCGTCCAGAACGCGCTCTTCGAGTTCGGCGGGGGCTTCCCGGATCCGGCCTCGTTCCCGTACGACGGCCTCGTCGACGCGACCGCTCGCATGATTCGAGCCGAGGGCGCCGAGGCGCTCACCTACGGCGAGCCTCAGGGCTATCGCGGCCTGCGCGAGCTGGTCTGCCACAAGTACGGGCTCTTCGAGGGGCTGAAGGTCGGCCCCGAGAACATCATCATCTCCAACGGCTCCGGCCACGCGCTGGCCCTGGCCTTCAGCGCGTTCGTGGATGTGGGCGACGTGATCCTCTCGGAGGCGCCAACCTTCTCGGGAACGCTCCAGACCATCCGGCGGCACGGTCCGGAGGTCCTGGACGTGCCCGTCGACGCCGACGGGCTCGTGGTGGAGGTCGCCCGCCAGCACCTGGCCCGCCTCCGCGGGCAGGGCCGCCGCTGCAAGCTCATCTACACGATCGTGAACTTCCAGAACCCGTCCGGCCCGACGCTGTCTCTTCGCCGCCGGCGAGAACTGATCGATCTCGCCCACGAGTACGACACGCTGATCCTGGAGGACGACGCGTACGGCGAGCTGCGCTTCGAGGGCGAGCACCTGCCCTCGCTCTATGCGCTCGACGGCGGGGGGCGCGTGATCCGGGCGGGCACCGTGTCCAAGATCCTCGGCGCCGGCTTCCGGCTCGGCTGGCTCTGCGCCCCCAAGGAGATGATTCCCGCGTTCCAGGGCTTCCTCTTCGGCGGCGGCGTGAACCCCTTCGCCTCGCGGGTGGCCACCTACTTCCTGCGCGACCACCTCGCCCCCCACGTGGCCCTGCTCGTCAACGTCTACCGCGCCAAGCGCGACGCCATGCTGCGCGGGCTGTGGGAGGTGCTGAAGGACACCGACGTGGAGATCAGCAAGCCGGAGGGCGGCTTCTTCATCTGGATCAAGCTGCCCACCGGCACCGACACCCGGAAGCTCTTTGACGCCGCGGTGAAGGCCCGCGTGCAGTACACCGCCGGCCCGTCGTTCTTCCCCAACGGCGGGGGCGAGCGCTTCATCCGACTCGCCTTCAGCTTCGAGCCGCCAGAGCGCTGCTACGAAGGCTCCCGGCTGATCGCTCGGGCCATCCTCGAAGCCCGGAGCTGAGATGGCCCGACACCGCATCCTCGTCGTGGACGACGAGGAGAACCTCCGCGACGTGCTGGTGGAGGTGCTGAAGCGGGACGGGCACGAAGTGGAAAGCGCTGCCGACGGCACCGAGGGGCTGCGGCGGGTGCAGGACAGCCGCTACGATCTCGTGATCACCGACCTCCGCATGCCGGGCGTCGAGGGGCCCGCACTGTACCAGGCGCTGCGGCAGCAGTACCCCGAGAATCCGCCCCGGGTCATCTTCATGAGCGCCAACACCGGCATCGAGGAGTACGCACGCTTCCTCGCCGACACCGGGGAGCCCGCGCTCGAGAAGCCGTTCAACCTGGCCGACATGCGCCAGGTCGTGCTGCAGGTCCTCACGCAGAAGCCGCGCGCGTAGCCGCTCAGAGGATGGTTGACGAGAGCGCCGCGCGCTGTTAGCGTTCCGGCGTGGCAACCCCCAGTCCGGCCCTGCTCGACCCCGCTCGCTCCACCCCGGACGTCGCCGAGCAGCGGGCCCGCACCCGCGCCATCGTGGCCCCGCGCAGCGGCGAGCGCGGCCTCGACATCGGCTGTGGCTTCGGCCTGCTCGCCTGCGAGCTGGCGCGCGACGTGGGGCCGACCGGTCGGGTGATGGGCGTCGACGCGGTGCCCGACATGATCGCGGCGTGCGAGGAGCGCGCGCGCCACGACGCGGTCACCGGCCGCACCGAGTTCCGTCAGGCCGACGCGGAGGCCCTGCCCTTCCCGCCCGGCTCGTTCGACTTCGTGACCGCCATGCAGGTCTACGAGTACATGACGGACGTGGAGCGCGGGCTCGCCGAGGCCCATCGGGTGCTGAAGGCGCGCGGTCGGCTGGCCGTGCTCGACACCGACTGGGAATCGTGCGTCTGGCACGCGGGCGACCGGGACCGGAGCGCGCGGGTGCTCCGGGTATGGGAGGAGCGCTTCGCCCATCCCCACCTGCCCGCCCGCATGCCCGAGCTGCTGCGGCGGGTCGGCTTCACGCTCAAGAGCGTGACCCTGATCCCGGTCGTCAACATCGAGCTGAGCGAGCAGAGCTACAGCCCGGGCATGATCGACGTGGTCGCGCGCTTCGTGGCCAACCGCGGGGGGATCACCGAGGACGAGGCGGCCCGCTGGGCCGAGGACGTGCGCGGCCAGGCCGCGCGCGGGGAGTATTTCTTCAGCCTCTCACGCTATCTCTTCCTGGCCGAGCGCGGGCGCTCCGCCCCGGGGCCCGCGTAAGACAGAGCCGCCGATGCGACTCGAGGTCGAGGTGGTGCAGGAGGAGGGTGGGCTCTTCCGGGCCACCGCGGTGCCCTACCCCGACGTGAGCGTCACCGGCCGCACCGAGAAGGAAGCTCTCGGCCTGCTCCTGGAAGCCGTCGGCAAGTACCTGAAGAGCAACCCCGAGCGCGCCTGACCGCGCCTACCAGGGCGCCTCGCGGCCCTCGCGCGTGAAGAATCTCCCGTTGTGCCGCGCGGTGAGCCCATCGATCACCCCGATCATCCCGGCCACCGACTGAGCCGGCGTCACCGGCGCCTCCGGGCCTCCCATGTCGGTGCTCACCCATCCCGGGTCGAGCAGCACGGTCGTGATTCGATGGCGCTTGGCCTCCGCGGCGAGCGAGCGCATCAGCATGTTGAGCGCCGCCTTGCTCGCCGCGTAGTAGTACGGAAAGCCCGTGTTCTCGGAGACCGAGCCGTACTCCGAGGAGATGCTGACGATGCGGGGGCTACGTCCGGCCGCGAGCAGGTCCAGGAACTGCTGGGCGACCATCAGCGGCCCGAGCGCGTTGGCTCGCAGCAGCAGGAGCGCGTCGTCGAAGCGCAGGTGCCCCAGCCGCTCGGAAGGATCGTCGCGGCCGCGCGCGGAGTACATGCCGGCATTGTTGATGAGCAGGTCGAGCCCTTCGGTCTCCCGGGAGACGACGCGATGCGATGCGCGGATCGACTCGGCGTCGCTCACATCCAGCGGCACCACGGAGAGGCGGTCGCGGTGGGCCGCCCCCAGCGCGCGAAGGGCCCGTGCCGATTCGGGGCGGCGGCAGGTCGCGAAGACCCGCTCGCCACGCTCGAGGTAGCGGCGGGTGAATTCGAGGCCGAGACCGCGGCTGGCGCCGGTGATCAGGATACGCAGCGCGGAGCGGGCGGGGCCACGGTCGCCCGGCGCCATGCGCCGGCGGCTCACGGCCGGCCGCGCGTGGAGGGCTGCGACGGGCCTTGCGTGGGCATCGACTCGGCGGTGGGCGCGGCCTTGAGCACCCGCGCCGGGGCCGCCTGCGTGGGCATGGCCTCGTCGGAGGGGCCCGCCGCAGGCGCCGGGGGCGCGGTGGTCGCCGGCGGTCGGGCCACACGCGGCGTCGCCTCGCCGAGCGCCTTGGGCCGCGGCGCGGCCGGCGTCGAGGCGGGCGCGGGCGGCACCGTCGCGGGAACAGGACGGGGCAGGCTCGCGCCGGACGGCACGTCGATCGGCGGTGTGGTCACCACGGGCGAGGGCGGGATCGGAGCCGCCGGACTGGATGGGGCCGGCGCCGGCGTCGACGACCAGAAGGGCTCCGGGCGTCGGATCTCGGACAGCCCGTTCTGGTACACGTACACGCCTCCGACGGCGATCACCACGAGCACCGCGGACGCCACCAGCGCGGCGACCGCGGCCCGGCGCCGCTTGACGCGGGAGTGCTCGGCCGTCTTCGTCCGGAGCCGGTCCAGCTCCTGCCGGCACTCCTCACAGCCGGCGACATGCGTCTCCATGAGCGCCCACTCCGTGAGCGGGATCTCGCCGGTGATCAGGAGCGGGAAGGCCCGGCGGACGTCCTGGCACTTCATCTTCATCTGCCTTCCATCTTCCACATCCCTCGGTGCTCTGTAAAGCCCCGCGTGGCCGGTGATAGCATGTGGTCGATGCTGCCATCAGGCGACGGCAATCCGTTCCTGCGCGAGACGGTGGGCGGCATGCTCGCCACCATGGCCGCGCGCGCTCACGACCGCGAGGCCATCGTCGCGACCGATCGTCGCTTCACCTACAGCCAGTTCTACCAGGCGGCGCAGCGCGTGGCCCGCGGGCTGCTCGCGCTCGGCGTCAAGAAGAACGACAAGATCGCGCTCTGGCTCCCCACGCGCCCCGAGTGGCTCTTCGCGCAGGCCGGCTGCGCGCTTGTCGGCGCGGTGGTGGTCGCGCTGAACACGCGCTACAAGGCTCACGAGCTGCGCTACATCCTGCGCCAGTCGGACTCGACCACCCTGATCTGCGCGGATCACTCGGGACCGGTGGACTTCCTGGAGACGCTCGGCGAGGTGCTGCCGACGCTGCGGGACGCCCTCCCGGGCGAGCTCGCGATTGACGAGTTCCCGATGCTCCGGCGGGTGATCGTGGACGCCGACGACCCGTACGCGGGGTGCGTGCGCCTGCGCGATCTCCTGGAGGACGGCGACGCCCCGGAGTGGGCGGCTCCCCTGCGCGCCGCCGTCGCGACGGTCGAGCCCGAGGATCCGTTCACGATCCTGTACACGTCCGGCACCACGTCCTTCCCCAAGGGCGCGGTCATCAGCCACCTCAACTGCCTGCCCCACGGCTGGTGGTGCGGCGAGGTGATGCGCCTCGGCGTCGACGATCGGGTGCTGCACTCCCTGCCGCTGTCCGGCACGTGGGGCGGGCTCTGCATTCCTCTCGCCGCCTTCACCCACGGCAGCGCGCTGGTCCTGATGGAGACCTTCGAGCCGGCGCTGGCCCTCCGCCTGATGGAGACCGAGCGCATCACGGTGTGGAACGGCGTCGACACGATGGCGATCCCGATACTCGCGCATCCGGACCTGGCCCGGCGCGATCGCTCGCGCCTCCGCACCGGCGGCTTCGCGGCCACCGGCGGCGGGGTGGAGGGGCTCTTCGAGGCGGTGGTCGAGCGGCTGGGCATGCGCCAGGCCTTCCAGCCCTACGGCATGACCGAGGTCAACGCGATGGCGATGGTGCACGATCTCGACGAGCCCGCCGAGAGCCGCGCGCTGGCCGGCGTGTGGCCCGCCGACGGCGTCGAGGTGCGTGTGGTCGATCCGGAGACCGGGCAAGATCAGCCGGTGGGTCGCGAGGGCGAGCTGTGGCTGCGCGGACGGCTGGTCACGTCGGGCTACTACGAGAAGCCGGAGGAGACCGCCCGGGCCTTCACCGCCGACGGCTGGTTCAAGACCGGCGATCTGGCGGTGCGCGACGCCGTCGGACGGGTGATCTTCATCGGCCGCCTACGCGAGGTGTTGCGCATCAGCCACTTCATGGTGGCCCCGGGCGAGATCGAGGCGTACCTGCAGACCCACCCGAAGGTGCTGCAGGCCTTCGTGATCGGGGTGCCCGACGCGCGCACCAACGAGGCGGCGGCGGCCTACGTGATCCCGCGCCCCGGCGTGACCGATCTCACCGCGGACGAGGTGATCGCGCACTGCCGGGGGCGCATCGCGTCCTTCAAGGTGCCGCGGCACGTCCGCATCGTGGCCGACGTGCCGCGCACGCCGGGCCCGCACGGCGACAAGGTGCAGAAGGCGCGGCTACGCGAGATGTTCCTGGGCGAGGGCTGAGCGGGCCGCCGCGATCTCCTGAGGCACCGCGCCCGCGCCGGGGAAGTCACGCTTGGCCTTCCGGTACCAGTACTGCGCGTTGTCGAGATCGCCTTCCAGCGTGTGCACGATGCCGTGCAGCCACGAGCCCAGTGGGGACTTCTGCTCCTGGACGATCTCGTGGGCCCGCTGCCATTCGCCCGCGGCCAGGAAGTCGAGCGCCCGGGCGAGGGCGTCGCTGGCGACCTTGTCTCGCGTGCTCATCTTATTTCGTGAACGTGAGCCATCTCAGTCTGGCGGCCGGCCCTCTTCGCGCAAGCGCATGTTCTGAATCTCTTCGCGCAAGCGCTCATAGGGTGAAGTCTACCGCAGTCGTGTTGCCTCCGCTCACCACGATGGCGACGCGCTCGCCTGGGCCCGGTACGTAGGCGCCGCTCAGCAGCGCGGCGACGGCGGCCACGCCGCCCGGCTCGGCCACCACGCGTAGCGCTTCCCAGAGGGCCTCCTGAGCGCGCCGGATGGCCGCGTCGCTCACCAGTACCACGCGGGCGACGTGGGCCTGGGCGATCGGGAGCATCAGCGCGCCGACACGGCGGGGGGCGAGAGAATCGGCCGCGATGCCACCCGCAGGGGCGTCCACCGGCCGGCCCGCTTCGAGGGCCTTCGTGAGCGTGGGCGCGGTCTCGGGCTCGACGCCGATGACCCGCGGCGAGCCCGCGCACCACGCCGCGACGCCCCCGATGAGCCCGCCACCGCCCACCGAGACCATCACGGTGTCCAGTCCCGCCGCCTGCCGCGTCAGCTCGAGCGCCAGCGTGCCCTGCCCCCGCAGCGTCTCTTCCTGATCGAACGCGTGCACCGGCAGCGCGCCCGACTGCGCCATCCACGCCTCGCTCGCCGCGAGCGCGTCGGCGTAGCGATCACCGCCCACGACCAGGTCGGCACCGTAGGCGCGGATGCGGGCGATCTTGGCGGGCGATGAGACGATGGGCACGAAGATGCGCGCCTTCACGCCGAGCCGCATCGCGGCGTAGGCGACCGCGGCCCCGTGATTGCCGCCGGAAGCCGCCACCACGCCGGCCGCAGGGATCGAGCGCGTCAGCAGATTGGCGAAGGCGCCCCGCGTCTTGAAGGAACCGGCGTGCTGCAACAGCTCGAGCTTGAGCGTGAGTGGAGCGGCGGGAAGGCCGAGATCCGCGCCGGTCAGATTCACTACCGGCGTCACGCGGATGTACGGCTGGATCAGGCTATAGGTCTGCTCGATGTCGGCGCGGTCTATCCGTGTGGCCACCGCCTGTCATGGTATCAGCCCCCGCTCTGGCCTGGGCACCGACAACCGGGCGCGGCGCACGGGCCGGAGCCGTCGGCGTGGCAGTGCATGCTCATCAGGTGCCCGCACGGACACAGGCCGCGAACCGGCTGCGACCGTGGACCTTCACCGCTTTGGGCACCGCTTTGGGCACCGCTTTGGGCACCGCTCTGGGCACCGCTGCGGGCACCGCTGCGGGCACCGCGCCGCTCATCCGACGACAGGCCGCGTGAATCGAGGACCGAGGAGATCAGCTGGCGGGAGCCGATGTAGACGTTCATGGCCAGTAGATAGCGCAAACCCAGTGCCAGGCGAAGTGCGCAGACCCCACGCGCACTTGGCCGATACCACCCGCTGGCCGCCTACCCTCCTGCGGCAGCCCGACTGCCGCGCTTCGGTACCGCCCCCGGCAGGAGTTGCACGCCCCCCGGAGCGCCGATCACCGCACGAGGTTGCCGGGGGCCTCGCCGCGCGCCACGCGCTGAATGTTGTCGGCGATCACCGCGGCCCGCGCCTCCATCATGCCCTCGGTCCAGCCCGACACGTGCGGGGTCATCAGCACGTTCGGCAGCGTGTGGAACGGACGATGGCCCGGGTGGATCGGGGCGCCGCCGGACGGGTAGCGATACCAGACGTCGAGCGCGGCCGCGGCGATCGCGCGACGGCTGAGCGCGTCGTAGAGCGCGTCCTCGTCCACGACCTCGGCGCGCGCCACGTTGATCAGCGCCGCGGTGGACTTCATGAGGCGCAGACGCCCGGCGTCGATCAGCCCGCGGGTGTCGGGCGTGAGGGCGAGCGTGATCGCGACGTAGTCGCTGCGTCCCAGCACCTCGTCGAGGGCCTCGGGGCCTCGCAGGAAAGCCAGCCCGTGGGGATCCGGCCTGGATAGGTCGCGACGGATCGCGACGACGTCCATGTCGAAGGCCCGCGCGCGCTTCGCGACCGCCTGCCCGATACGACCGTAGCCCAGGATGCCGAGCGTCTTACCCGCCAGCTCCGACCAGAGGGGCACCGGGGCCCCCGACCAGACGCTGTCCCACTGACCACGCCGCAGATTGGCGTCCAGCCGTCCGAAGTCGCGCGCGAGGGCCAGCATCGCGCCGATCACGTACTCCGCGATGCCGACGTCGTGGCCGTAGGCGTTCGCGAGCGCGGTGCCGGGCCCGAGCGCGCCCCGGTCGATGCGATCGAGCCCCGCGCCCGGCACCTGCACGAGCCGGAGCTGCGGGGCGGCCGCGGCCATCTCGCGCGTGAAGCCCATGCCGACCAGCACGTCCACGTCGGAGAGCCGGCCGAGGATCTCGCGCTCGTCGCCCAGGATGACATCGCACGGGATGCACAGCCGCGCGCGCACCCGATCGGCCAGGTGTTCGGCGAAGACGCCCGCGAAGGCGACCCGAAGCGGGGGCGCGCCCGCCGAGGCTCCCGTCACACGAGCACCATCTGGGTCTGGGTCGTCAGGGAGAGCAGCCGTCCGGACTCGTCGGTCACCCGGGTCTGCCAGACCTGGGTGCGCTTGCCCTTGTGCAGCGGCGTGGCCTCGGCGCGCACGACACCGGTGCGGCCGGCCGCGAAAAAGTTGGTTTTCGACTCGAGCGTGGTCGTGCTCGCTCCCGGCGGCAGGTTGAGGATGGTGGCCGCCGCGCCCACCGTGTCGGCCAGCGCCATCAGCGTGCCGCCGTGCAGTGCGCCGCCGACGGTGCGTAGCTCGTCGCGGATGGTCAGCTCGGCCACCACCCGGTCCGGCGTCGCCTCCACGATGCGCAAGCCGAGCAGCGTGCTCAGCGTGCCCTTCATCCGGTCGTTGAACAGCTCAGGGTCGATTGCCATACGCTCTCCTCTCGGGGGGTATCCTGGCTCACCGGCCGCGGCAGTTCAATTACCTCGAAGGTAATGGCGAAGCCTCGCCGGCCGGTGTAACGTGCCGCCATGAAAACCGCCACCGCGTCGACGAAGAAGGCCAAGGCCAGCCCGGTGGGTCTGCTGATCAAGCACTGGCGAGAGCGCCGGCGCCTGAGCCAGCTGAGCCTGGCCGTGGACGCCGAGATCTCCACCCGCCACCTCAGCTTCATCGAGACGGGCCGTGCCCAGCCGAGCCGCGACATGGTGCTGCTGCTTGCCCGCGCCCTGGAGGTGCCCCCGCGAGGGCGCAACGACCTGCTCACCGCGGCCGGCTACGCGCCCGTCTACCGGGAAACCCCGCTCGACTCGCCGGAGATGGCCGACGTCCGCCGGGCGCTCGATTTCATCCTGCGCCAGCAGGAGCCCTTCCCCGGCCTCGTGATCGACGGCCACTGGAACCTGCTGATGACCAACCAGGGTGCCTCGCGCTTGATGGGCCTCTTCCTCAACCAGGAGGACGTGGCGGCGGTGGGCGGCCGCCCGAACGCGATGCGACTCTTCTACCACCCCCGCGGCATGCGCCCCTACATCGTGAACTGGGAAGCCACCGCGGCGGCGCTCATCCAGTGGCTGCACCTGGACCTGGCCCGGGGCATCGGTGATGCCGAGACGCGCCGCCTGCTGGACGAGCTGCTCTCCTACCCGGACGTGCCCCAGAAATGGCGGACGCTCGATCTCGACGTCACCCCGGCCCCGTTCCTCGCGGTCGAGATGCGCAAGGGTGACCTCGACGTCAAGTTCTTCTCCACCCTGACCAGCCTTGGCGTACCCTACGACATCACGCTGCACGAGCTGCGGGTGGAATGCTTCTTTCCTGCGGACGCGACGAGCGAGCGGCGGCTGCGCGAGCTGGCCAGGCAGGAGTAGCCCGGGAGCGAGGTGCTGACATGACCGAGACGAAGCGGCCCACGCAGTTCGGCAGGATCCACGCTCCCGACGAGGGCTGGCTCGCGAAGAATCCGCCCGAGCCGATTCTCGATCCCGATCTGCCCATCATCGACACCCACCACCACCTGTGGGACCGCGACGGGCACCGGTACTTACTGCCGGAGTTCCTCGCCGACGCGGCGACCGGCCACAAGCTGGTCGCCAGCGTCTTCCTGGAGTGCCACTCGATGTATCGCGCGAGCGGCCCCGCGGAGATGCGGCCGGTGGGCGAGACCGAGTTCGTGACCGGCCAGGCCGCGATGAGCGCCAGCGGCATGTACGGCGAGACGCGCGTGGCTGCCGGCATCGTGGGCTTCGCGGATCTCAACCTAGGCGACCGGGTGGAGCCGGTGCTGGAGGCGCACCTGCGCGCAGGGGGCGGGCGCTTCCGCGGCGTGCGCCACTCCGCGGCGTGGGACGCCGACGACACCATCGGCAATAGCGCGGTCGCCGACGGGCCGCACGTCTACCGGCGGCCGGACTTCCGCGCCGGTCTCGCCCGGCTCACCCGGCTGGGCCTCTCGCTCGACGCCTGGGTCTTCCATCCCCAGCTCGCCGACGTGGTGGATCTGGCGCGGGCACACCCGGACGCCAACATCATCCTGGGCCACGTGGGCGGCGTGCTCGGCTACGGCCCCTACGCCGGCAAGCAGAAGGACGTCTTCGCGGCGTGGAAGCCGCAGATGACCGAGCTCGCTAAGTGCGGCAACGTGAGCGTCAAGCTCGGAGGCATGATGATGCGCCTGGCCGCCTACGACTACCGGACCCAGCCGAAGCCGCCCACCTCCACCGAGCTGGCCGCCCTCTGGCGCCCGTACTTCGAGACCTGCATCGAGCTGTTCGGCCCGAACCGCTGCCTGTTCGAGAGCAACTTCCCGGTCGACAAGATGGGCATCGGCTGGGCCGCGCTGTGGAACGCGTTCAAGCGGATCGTCTCCGGCGCGTCCGTCCCGGAGAAACAGGCCATGTTCAGCGGCACCGCGCGACGGGTCTATCGCCTGGAGTGATGGACCGGTATCGCGAGGCCAACCGCGATCTCTGGAACGCCTGGACGCGGATCAACCTGCGGTCCGAGCTCTACGACGTCGAGGCGTTCGCGGCGGGACGCGGGGGAGATCTGGATCCGATCGCCCGGACCGGCCCGGGCGACGTGCGGGGCAAGTCGCTGCTCCACCTGCAGTGCCACTTCGGGATGGATACCATCCGCTGGGCGAAGCACGGCGCCGCGGTGACCGGCGTGGACTTCTCGGAAGAGGCCATCGTGGCCGCGCGGGCGCTCGCGGCGCGGATGGGCGTGCCCGCCACGTTCGTCCACAGCGACGTCTACGATCTGCCCGCGAAGCTCGACGGCCGCTTCGACGTCGTCTTCACCTCGCACGGAGTCCTCAGCTGGCTGCCCGACCTCGAGCGCTGGGCCCAGGTGATCGCGCACTTCCTGGCCCCCGGGGGCCTCTTCTACATCGTGGACGCCCACCCGATCTTGCAGATCTACAACGACCGACTCTCCGAGCCCGACCTGCGGCTGCTCTATCCGTACTTCCACGGGCCCGAGCCGATCCGAGAGGAGCATCCCGGCTGCTACAGCACCCCGGACTCCGCGATCACGAGCGTCGAGCACGTCTGGCTGCACCCGCTGTCGGCCATCATCGGCTCGCTCGTCCGCGCCGGCCTGCGCATCGAGTCCTTCGAGGAGTACCCGTTCCTCGGCTGGAAGTTCTTCCCGTGGATGGAACGGGGCGCCGACGGCTGGTGGCGCCTGCCCGCCGACGGGCGGCTCCCCACCGGGGCGGGCAGCCTGCCGCTCATGTTCTCGCTGAAGGCGACGCGCGACCCCGACCGGGGCTAGCGGCATTGACCGCCTCCGGCGCGGTTGCTATCGTGCGGCCCACTCGCATGGACTTCGGGCTCTCCGGCGCCGAGCAGGCCTTCGCGGACGAGGTGCGCGCCTTCCTTCGTGCGCATCCCCCGGAGACCTTTCCACCCGACGGCACCGACGCCGGCTACGGCTCCGGCGCCCACTCGCGCACCTTCACCCGCGCGCTCGGCGAGCGCGGCTGGCTCAGCATGACGTGGCCGCGGGCGCACGGCGGCCAGGATCGGCCCTTGAGCCACCTATTCGTGCTGCTGGACGAGCTGGCGGCCGCCGGCGCGCCGTTCGGCCCGCTCGCGGGCTGCCTCCAGGTATCGGAATCGATCATCCGGAACGGATCGGAGACCCTCCAGCGCGAGATCCTGCCGCTGGTGGCACGCGGACTCGCCACGTTCTGGCAGGGCTACAGCGAGCCCGGCGCCGGATCGGATCTGCTCGCGCTGCAGACGCGCGCGCGCCTCGACGGCGATCACTGGATCCTGGACGGCCGCAAGATCTGGTCGAGTCACGCCGGCATCGCGACGCACGGCACCGTGCTGGCGCGCACCGATCCCACGTCCACCCGCAACCGCGGCCTGAGCATGCTGATGGTCGACAACCGGTCGCCCGGGCTGGAGGTGCGACCGATCCGCAGCCTCACCGGCCAGGTCTACCACTACGAGGTCTTCATGGACTCCGTGCGCGTACCGCACGACTGGGTCATGGGCAAGCCCGGCGAGGGATTCGGCCAGCTCCTGAGAGGGCTCGACACCGACCGCTTCTGGGGCCGCTTCTACAAGGCGCCGTTCCTCCGCCGCATCCTGGGGCTGCTGGTCGAGTACGTGAGAGCCGAGCGGCCGGGCGACCCGGTGGCGCGCCGCCAGCTCGCCCACGCGGCCACCGAGATCGCCGCGCTCCGCGCGCTCTTCCATCGCGCGGCCTTTCTCATCGAGCGCGGCCTGCCCGCGACCGGCCCCGTCTCGGCGGCCAAGGTGATGGCCGATGAGCTCGGGCAGCGCGTGCTGTCGCTGGGCATGGAGTTGCTCGGTCCCTACGGCGTGCTGCGCGCGGGCTCGCGATGGGCCCGGCTCCGCGGCGAGATCGAGCATCAGTACCAGACGAGCTGGGGCCACACGCTCGCGGGCGGCACCTCCGAGATCCAGCGCACGACCATCGCGGTGCGGGCCCTCGGCCTGCCCGCCGAGCCGCGGGCCCGCTGATGGACCTCTCGTTCTCGCCGTCGCAACAGATCCTCCAGCAATCGGCGCGTGCGTTCCTGCAGCGACACTGCCCCCTGGAGCGCGTGCAGGCGCTGGCCCTCGACCCGCGCGGCTTCGCGGCCGACCTGTGGAAGGAGATCGCAGCGCTCGGCTGGCCCGGGCTCCTGATCCCGCCCGACCTGGGCGGCAGCGGCGGCTCGCTCGGCGACGCGCTCGCACTCGTCGAGGAGCTGGGGCGGGCTTGCTTCCCCGGCCCGTTCATCGCGAGCGCCGTCGTCGCCACCACCGCGCTGGCCGCGGCGGGCGGGCGGCGCGCCCAGGCGCTGCTCCCCGCCCTGGCGCTCGGCGAGCGCATCTGCACCGTGGCGGTGCTGGAGGAGCCCGGCCGACTCGACCCGGAGGCCCTGACACTCCCCGTCGCGACGCCCGGCCGCCTCACCGGCCGCAAGCTCTTCGTCCCCGACGCCCACGTGGCGACCGACGTGATCGTGCTCGGGCGCGCGGCCACCGGGCCGACCGCCGTGCTGCTGCCGATGGAGCGTGCCGGCATCACCGTGGCCCCGCTCGACAGCATGACCGGCGACAAGCTCTTCGAGCTCGGCTTCGACGACGTGGAGGCCGGCCCGGACGACCGGCTCGGCGCGCCGGGCGAAGGCTGGGCGCTGCTGGGCCCCGCCTTCCGCGTGGGCGCGCTCGCCCGGAGCGCGGAGATGGCGGGCGCCGCGCGGCGCGTGCTCGAGCTCTGCGTGGAGCACGCGCGCGTCCGCGTGCAGGGCGGCCGGCCCATCGGCGCCTACCAGGCCATCCAGCACGCCTGCGCCGACCTCTATCGCGACGTCGAGAGCGCGCGCTGGCTCATGTGGGAAGCCGCCTGGAAGCTGGAATCAGGGCGCTCGGACGCCTTCCCCGCGGTCGCCGCGGCCAAGACCTACTGCGGTGAGGCCTGTCTGCGCGTGGCCCGCCGCGGTCACCAGATCATGGGCGCCATCGGCTACAGCGAGGAGCACCCGCTCCACCTCTTCCACAAGCGCATCCTCGCGGCGTCGCTCGACGCGGGGGAGTCGACGTGGCACCTCGAGGCGGTCGCCAGATCGATCGGGTTTCCCCAGGAGCCGCCCTCCTGAGGGATATCGACTCGTTCGACCGACAGCGGTACATGGTCCTCGCGACGTTCCGCCGGAGCGGAGCCGAGGTCAGAACTCCGGTCTGGTTCGCGGCGGTGGATGGGAGGATCTATGTGTTCACGGCCGGCGAATCCGGTAAGGTCAAGCGCCTGCGCCACTCGTCGCGCGCCCGGATTGCTCCGTCCGACATGCGCGGGCAGGTTCGCGGCGTCTGGTGGGACGTGGCGGCACGCATCGTCACCGCGCCCGGCCTGATCGAGCGGGCGCACACCGCGCTCCGGGCGAAGTACCGCTGGCGGATGCGGCTCGGCGACCTGGTCTCCCGGCTCACGGGCCGGATCCAGCATCGTACCTGGATCGAGATCGAGATCTGAGCCGTGGCCTCGCCGGGAGCTCGCCACACCGCGAGGACCACCCTCGCTCGTAGGCGGGCCGTCCCCGCGTCCTACCAGGGCAGTATCGCGGGCGCGTACTCCTGGATCCGCTCCTCCACCGTCATGAGCGGCTCGATGCCGTAGAGCGCTCGCGCGTTCTCGCCCATCAGCTTCTTCTGTGCCGCGGCCGGCACCTTGAACTCGGCCATGTGGTGCAGGCCGTCCCACGCGTCCTCGGCGTCGTGGTGCGGATAGTCCGACGACCAGATCGCGACGTCCTGGAACACGTCCCACAGGCGGTAGACCAGCGTCTCGTCCGACTCGAAGCCGATGAAGCAGCGCTCGTTGAACACGTCGACCGGATCGCGGATGAGCCGGTTGTCGCGCTGGAAGGCGAAGAGGTTCGAGAAGTTCGACGAGCGTGAGAGGACGAGCGGGAGCCACGAGGCGTTGGACTCCAGCACCGCCGCCTTGAGCTTCGGAAACTTCTCGAGCCAGCCGGTCTGTACCACCACCGTCACCCAGGTCATCGCCTCCAGCAGGAAGCCGAGCGTCTCGGAGGCGTCGATGGCGGGATCCATGGCCGCGGTGATGTTCGACACGAACTGCCCGGGCGAGTAGACCACGGACTCGTCGGTGAAGAGCAGGCCCTGGCCCGAGTGGCCGCGCGCCCGGGCCATGCGCTCGCCCCACTCGGGCGTCAGCGCCTCGCGGGAGGGGAAGGTGTGCATGGCCAGCACCAGCCCGGTGGCCTCGAACTCGCGCCACAGGGGGTCGAACTCGGCCAGGGTGGGGTACCGCCCGTTCCAGAAGCAAGGGCGCACCGCCGCCGCCTTGAAACCGAGCTTGGCGACCCGCCGGAGCTCCGCGATCGACGCCTCGACGCTCTGCAAGGGCAGGACGGCACACGGAAACAGTCGCCGCTTGTCGGCGGCGCAGTAGTCGAGCACCCAGTTGTTGTAGGCCTGGGCCAGCACCGTCGCCGCCTCGGCGCTACGCACCAGCGCCAGGCGCACGAACCACGTGGGGAACAGCATCACCTGGTCGGTACCGAGCGCGTCCATGTCCTTGAGCCGCGCCTGCGGGTCGCGGCAACCGAGCAGGCGCCCGAACTTCCCCTGCCAGGCCGCGGTGCCGGGGGTGAGCTTGCCCACCTCCTTCTTGTCCCAGCGGGCCCAGCCGACCTCGGCGGCGTTCGAACGCTCGCGCGCGGCCGGGACCACGCGCCCGTTGATGAAGAGGAGGTCGCTGTCGGTGTGGAAGCAGAACTGCGTCTTCACCCAGGCGCGGCTCCGGGCCGGCACGTACTCATCCCATATCGCCGGCGGCTCGACGACGTGGCTGTCACAGTCGAAGACCGGAAAATCCTTGCGGGCGTTCGTGGCCACGGCGACCCTCCTGTCTTTCAATGTCGCGAAGGGCATTCTATTATCCGGGGAAAGCATGGACAAGACTCCGGGGATCGAGCGCTTCTCGCTGTCGGGGCGTGTCGTGCTGGTCACCGGCGCGACGCGGGGACTCGGGCTCGTGATCGCGCGGGGCATGGCCGCGGCCGGCGCCGCGGTCGGGATCAACGGGCGGGACCCTGCGCGGGCCAGCGAGGTCGCGGACAGTATTCCGAACGCCTTTCCGGCTCCCTTCGACATCACCGACTTGAGCGCGGCGGCGGCGGCGCTGGGCGTGATCGTGGCCCAGCACGGCCGCCTCGACTGCCTCGTCAACAACGCGGCGGTGCGCGACCGCCGGGCGCTGGAGGAGATCGCGGCCGAGGACTTCCGCCGCCTGATCGAGACCAATCTGGTGGCGCAGTACGAGCTCTCCCGCGTGGCCGCACGGCACATGGCGGCCCGCGGCCAGGGGCGGCTTGTCTTCGTCACCTCGATGGTGGGGCAGCGGTCATTTCAGGGCGATCCGGCCTACGTGGCCTCGAAGGGCGGGCTCGAAGCCCTGGTGCGCGCGCTCGCGGTCGAGCTGGGCCAGAAGGGGATCGCGGCCAACGCGATCGCGCCCGGGTTCTTCCTGACCGACGGAAACGCCCCGTTCTTCTCCCAGCCGCGTGTGGTCGAGCTGGCGCGACGTATCCCGCTGCAACGGTTCGGCCGGCCCGACGAGCTGGTGGGTGCCGCCATCTTCCTGGCTTCCGACGCCGCGTCCTACATCACGGGCCAGGTCCTGACCGTGGACGCGGGCCTGTCGATCGCTCTCTAGCCAAAGGTCGGTCCTCGAAGTCGGCACCTATTGGTAGAGGCACCCCATGGACGTGGAGCGGCTGATCCAGCGGGCCCAGCGAGGAGACCTCGACGCGTTCGCGGAGGTCACGCGTCGCTTCCAGCACATGGCCTTCGGCTACGCCGTGGCCCTGCTGCGTGATCTCCAGCAGGCGGAAGACGTGGTCCAGGAAGCTTTTGTCGCCGCCTGGTTCGGACTGCATGGCCTCGCCGATCCGGCCGCCTTCCCCGGCTGGCTCAGGGGAATCGTGCGGCACCAGGCCTACCGCGTCCTGAGGCAGCGACCGCGAGCATCGCTGTCCCTCGAGACCGCCCTCGGGGTCCCGGCCAACGGGAGCGCACCGGACCGCCGGGCCGAGGAGCGGGAGCTGATCGCCGCGGTGCTGAGCACCATCGCCGGGCTGCCGAGCCCGGTGCGCGAGGTGATGACGCTCTTCTACGTCCACGACTGCACCCAGCAGGACATCGCCACGTTCCTGAGCCTGCCGGTGACGACGGTGAACAACCGCCTGCACGCGGCCAGACAGCAGCTCAAGCGAGGGACACTGACCATGGTCAAGGACACGCTCGAGGCGCATCGCCTTCCCGACGACTTCGCGGCCCGGATCGGCCGGATCGTGCGGACACGCGAGGGCGTGGTCGAGGTTCTCTTCGACCCGACCAACCTGCCCGATCCTCTCACCGAGCTCACCGTGAGCGACGCCCCCCGGCGCCGGGCCGTCACGGTCCAGGTCGTCCAGCTGTTGCAGGGCGGGGTCGTCCGCTGCGTGCCGCTGTCGCCGACCGACGGGCTGACCGCGGGCATGACCGTCCTCAGCGCCGGCCGGCGCATCGAGGCTCCCGCCGGACGGGAGGCGCTCGACCGAGCGGTCCGTCTCCTGGCCGGCCCGGTCCGCGAGCCCGATCGGGCGCCGGAGCTGCTCCCCACCGGCATCAAGGTCATCGACCTGATGTGCCCGCTCGTGCGAGGCGGGACGGTGGCGGTCGCGGGCGAGCTCCGGGCCGGGACCTCGGTGGTGGTGGAGGAGCTGTGCCGCCGGCTCAGCCGGGAACCGGGAGGCGTCTCGATCTTCGCGTTCATTCCCCCGCACGACGCGCCGGAGCGCGAGCTCCAGGAGATGTGGGCGAAGGAAGGGTACACCGGCGGGACCGCCGGCACGGTGCAGACGTTCTACTTCCTCGGCCAGGAACAATGGACGGCCCAGCGCCTCGCGACGCTGCCCTCGGTGGACACGGTGATCCGCCTGTCGCGGGACCTCGCCCAGATCGGGATCTATCCCCCTATCGACCCGCTTGCCTCCCGCTCCCGACTCCTGGACGCGGGCCTCGTGGAGCGGGAGCACGCGGAGACCGCGGCGCGAGTCCGGCAGTCGCTCCCGGCGGCTTCGGCGGACACGGCTGCGAGCCCGGAAGCGGAGGCTCTGAGACAGCGGGCCCGCAAGATCCAGCGGTTCTTCGCCCAGCCCTTCTACGTGGCCGAGCCGTACACGCAGAGGCCCGGTGTGACGGTCGGCCGGACGGAGGCCCTCCGGATCTGCCGGGAGATCCTAGACGGCGCGCACGACGGCCTCCTGGAGCAGGCGTTCTACTTCACGGGTGGTACGAGCGAGATCCGTGCGAAGGCAGACGAGCTCCGTACTGGGTCGAAGCCATGATTGCGCCTTCACAAAACTTTACCTTCCGGACAAGCCCCGTTCACGTGGTGCCGGCAGGCTGAGCCTCGACCGGGACGCTTCCACGCCAATCCCGGGAAAGGAGATCAGCCATGAGCGACACGACCGAGACTCCCCAGCCCTCTTCCACGCCCGCGGACGGCAAGCCCGCGGGCACCTCCCGCCGGCGCTTCTTCCGGCGGGCCGCCATCGCCACCGTCATCGCCGGCCTGGCCACCGGGATCGGCCTCACGGCCCTCGCCTACGGGCACGGCTTCGGCGGCTGGCACCGGGGCGGGTTCATGGGCGGGCCCGTCGACCCGGCCCGGCTCGACGAGCACCTCGACCGGATGCTCAAGCACCTGTACGTGGAGGTGGATGCCACCGATGCCCAGAAGCAGCAGCTCGCCCCGATCGTGAAGGCGGCCGCGCGCGACCTGCTCCCGATGCGGGATCGGATGCGCGATGCCCGCATGCAGGCGGTCGCGCTCCTGTCGCAGCCCACCGTGGACCGGGCCGCGCTCGAGGCCCTGCGGGCCAACCAGCTCCAGCTCGCCGAGCAGGCGTCCCGGCGGGTCACCCAGGCGCTGGCCGACGCCGCCGACGTCCTCACGCCCGAGCAGCGCAAGGCGCTCGCCGAGCGAATCGGCCGCTGGCACGGAGGCCGTGGGTAAACTGATGGCGTGGCCGCCCGGATCCTGGTAGTCGAGGACGATCGCCGCCTCGCCGAGATGCTGACCGAGTATCTCGGCGAGGCGGGCTTTCGCGTCACCGTGGAGGGAGACGGCCGGAGCGGGCTCGCCCGCCTCTCGCGCGACCCGCACGACGCGGTCGTGCTCGACCTGACCCTACCCGACATGGACGGCCTCGAGGTGTGCCGGCAGCTGCGGGCCTTCTCCGACACGCCGGTGCTCATGCTGACCGCGCGGGGCGACGCGATGGACCGCGTGATCGGCCTCGAGGTGGGCGCCGACGACTACCTGCCGAAGCCGTTCGAGCCCCGGGAGCTGCTCGCACGCCTGCGCGCGATCCTGCGGCGGACGGACCGGCCACGCTCGTCCGCCACCCTGCGCTTCGGCCGGCTCGAGATCGATCGCGACGCGCGGGCCGTGCGGCTCGACGGGGCGGAGCGAAGCCTCACCGCGCACCAGTTCGCGCTGCTGGTGACGCTCGCCGAGCGGGCGGGCCGCGTGCTCTCGCGCGAGGCCCTCATGGATCTGGTGCGGGGCGAGGACCTCGAGGCCTTCGACCGGTCGATCGACGTCCACGTCTCGCGCATCCGCGCCGTGATCGAGGACGACGCGAAGCGGCCGCGCCGGCTCCTCACCGTCCGCGGCGCGGGCTACGTCTTCGCCCGCCAGCAGGACTGATGCGCCGGCTCTACCTGCGCATCCACGCCGCGGTCCTGGCGAGCCTGGTGGCCTTCGCGCTGGTGGCCGGCCTGCTCTGGCACCTGCTCGGCGAGGGCGGACCGGGCCGCTACGCCTTCGAGGTGGCCGGCGTGCTCGCGCAGAACGCGCTGCCGCCGGTCGACGCGCCCGCGGTCGAGCAGCAGGCCGCCCTGGAGCGGCTCGCCGCAAATCTGCGCGCCGACGTCGGCCTCTTCGCGGCCGACTGGACACCTCTCGCGCACGTCGGCCAGGCGGTGCCCGCGCCCGATCCGGGCCGCGAGCGCAGCGGGTGGATGCGGGGGTGGGGTCGCCCCACGGGCGTGGTCCACCTGCGCGACGGCAGATGGCTCGTGGCCAGTGTACGGCCGGAGCATCGACCGTCGGGGCGTCCCTTCTTCCTCATGCTGGGGTTGCTCGCGCTCGCGGTCGGCATCGGCGCCTATCCGGTGGTGCGACGCCTGACCGCGCGACTGGAGCGCCTGCAGGCGGGCGTCGAGTCGCTCGGCGCGGGGCACCTCGCGGCGCGGGTGCGGGTGGAAGGACGCGATGAGGTGGCCCGGCTCGCCGAGAGCTTCAACCGAGCCGCGGCGCGCATCGAGGAGCTCGTCTCCGCCCACAAGGCGCTCCTCGCCAACGCCTCCCACGAGCTTCGGACCCCGCTCACTCGCATCCGCATGGCGGTGGAGTTGCTGAAGGAGGGCGTGGAGCCCCGGCGCCGGGTCGACCTCGAGCGCGACATCGCCGAGCTCGACGCGCTGATCGACGAGATCCTGCTCGCGAGTCGCCTGGACGCGGTCGAGGCCCGCGAGGTCGACGAGGACGTGGACCTGCTCGCCCTCGCCAGTGAGGAGTGCGCCCGCTACGAGCAGGCCGCCCTGGAGGGCGAGCCGGCCATCGTGCGGGGCGACCCACGGCTGCTGCGTCGGATGATCCGGAACCTGCTCGAGAACGCCCGGCGGCACGGCGCGCCACCGGTCGACGTGCGGGTACGTCGGGCCGGCCCTGCGGTCGAGCTGACGGTGTGCGACCACGGGCCCGGCATCCCCGACGCCGCGAGTGAGGACGCCTTCCGGCCGTTCCGGCGGCTCGGGACGACCGAGGCCGTCGGGGCCGGACTCGGCCTCGCCCTGGTGCGGCAGATCGCGCGCCGCCACGGTGGTGAGGCGCGCTACCTGGGGCACGACGGCTCCACGAGCTGCTTCGCGGTGACGCTGCCGAGCGGCTCGGGCTAGCGCGGCGACGACGCGACCATCATCTGACGGCTCGCGTCGCCAGTGGATGCAGCACGTCGATCGCCCATTCCACGTCCAGGCGCTCCCCCAGCCACCCCGCGAGTCCCGTGCGCGCATGCAGATGGAGCCCCCGCCCGGCGTTCTGCGCCCGAATCGCTTCGGCCGGATCGGCAGGCACCGCCGCCGGCGGCGGCACATCCGGCAGAGGCCGGCCACCCGGCCGCCGGAACTCGAGTGTCCCATCGGCTGCGCGTTCGACCTGATAGCCCTCTTCATGCACCGCGCGGTGATGGCGTCGGCAGAGCAGCGCGAGGTTCGACAGCGTGGTCGGCCCTCCCTCCGCCCAGTGACGTACGTGATGCCCTTCGGCGACCCGGACGTTGCAGCCCGGAAAGCGGCAGCCGCGGTCCCGGTGCTGGAGCGCCCGCCGCAGGGCCGGGGGAATCGTCCGCGTCCGGGCTCCGACCTCCACGACCCGCCCGTCCTCATCGTGTCGCATGACGACCCGGCTCGCGTCGCACGCCAGCCGTTGCGACGTTCCCGCGGGAACGTGCGGCCCGTCTTCCAGCATCGACTGCCCGGCGGCGTCCCGTTCTGACAAGACGGCGGCGTCCACGTGGACCACGACCTGGTACCGCTCCCCCAGAGCGCCGGGATCGAGTTCGTGATGGAGCGCCGTCTCGGCCAGCAGCACCAGCGCGTCCGCCTGCTGCTGCGGCTTCGTCGGGGCCTCCGCGGCAGGGTCGGTGGCCGACAGGACGGCGCCGGTGACGCGGCGCCGCTGGTAGAGCGTGTCGCGGGCCGCGTCGAGGGCCCGCAGAAGCAGCGCGCCTGCTTCCCGTGTCAGACGCCCACGGAGCACCACGGACCCATCCTCATCCTGATAAACGTGGAGGGCCCGCCCCGCGTGCTCGCGCGCAGCTTCGCGTGCCTCCGCTCGACGATCAACCCGGCGCCAGCCCTGCACGATGCGCTCGACGTGGACCGCCGTGCCGGCCCGTCCCACCGCGAGGAGGCGCGCTTCGGCCTCCGGGGTCGCGACGCGGGTCAAGGCGCGCACCTTGGCATAGGACAACTCTCCACGCGCCAGTGCCGCGGTCAAGGCCGGCAGCGTCCCGAGGGCGCGGGCGACTCGGACGTGCTCGCGAGCGGTACCCGGGCTGAGCCCGACTCGCCAGGCGAGCCACTCGGCGCAGGAGCGAAAGCCGGTGTTCCAGCCGCCACGGGCATCGAACTCACGGATGCGCTCGAGGAGACGGGCGGTCGCCGCTTCGAGATGGGCGGAGAGCTCGGCGATCTCGTCGCCGAGGCGTTCCAACTCCGCGGTGAGCAACGGCGCGGGCTGAAGTGTCGTCTGCATGGCGAGGCCTCCCTTCTGCTGGGACGACTCTAACCCGCGCTTCCCGCGGCGTCTGGGACCGATCACGGCGTGCGAACATCGCGCACGCCACGACCGGCCCTCCCCGGCTTCGCGAACGCCGATCGCACGCCCGATGCGAGACGCTCAGCCCACATCCCATCGGCGGGCTCAACCTGCGGCGAGGCCCCTGCGGACCGTGCTCAGTTCGCGCGCCGGCCGGACACCGCGCGCTCCATGTCGGCTGGCAGAGGCGCGCGGAACTCCGTGTACTCGCCGGTCGCCGGGTGCACGAAGCCGAGCACGGCGGCGTGGAGCATCGGACGGCCCAGCGTGGGATCGGCCGTCGGCGCACCGTAGCTAAGGTCGCCGAGCACCGCATGGCCGATCGAGGCCAGGTGGACGCGAATCTGATGCATGCGGCCCGTCCGCGGGCGCGCCTCCACCAGGGTCGCGTCGGGCCCGAGGCGCTCGGCCACGCGAAACTCCGTCACCGCCCGCCGCGGGGCGGGCGCGCGCGTCGAGATCCGCCGCCGATCGCGCGGGTCACGGCCCAGCCCCTGGTCGATCAGCCCACCCCGCCGGACCGCGCCGGCTACCAGGGCGAGGTACACGCGGTGAACGGAGTGCGCGCGGAACTGGCGCGAGAGATCGCGGTGGGCCGCGTCGGTCTTCGCAATCACGAGGACCCCGCTCGTGCCCTTGTCGAGGCGGTGGGCCAGTCCGGGGCGGGCACGCCGCCCATCGCCGGGGCCCACGTGGTGCACCAGAGCGTTGAGCAAGGTGCCCGTCCAGTGGCCGGGGCCGGGGTGCATCACGAGACCGGGCGGCTTGTCGACCACCAGGAGCTCCGCATCCTCGTGGAGCACGCGCAGCACAACGGGCTCGGGCTCGACCGCCGGGGGCTCGCGCACCGCCACGTGACAGGTGATCACGTCGCCCGGGCGGATCCGCTGGGCGGGCTTGGCCGGCCGGCCATTGACCGTGATCAGCCCACCGTCGATCCACCGCCGGGCGGACGCCCGCGACAGATGGGCGGTCTGGGTGCTGAGGAAGACATCGAGCCGGCGCGGGGCCTGCCCGGCGGACACCGTCGTCACGCGCCGCATCGCGGCCGGTCGGCGCTCGCGAGTGCGCTCAGGTGCCCAGCATTATCGCGGCGGCCTTCTCCGCGATCATGATCGTGGGTGCGTTCGTGTTGCCACCGATCAGAGTCGGCATGATCGAGGCGTCCACCACGCGGAGCCCGTCCAACCCGTGTACGCGCAGCGCGGGATCCACCACCGCCAGCTCGTCCATACCCATCTTGCACGTGCCGACCGGATGGAAGATCGTGCCGGACGCGCGGTCGCGCACGTAGGCCGCGAGCTCCGTCTCGCTCCGAGCCTCCGCGCCGGGGCCCAGCTCGCGCCCAAGGATTTCGCGGAGCGGGCTGGCGCGAAAGATGTCGCGCACCATCTGGATGCCCGCCACGAATTGCGGCAGGTCGGCGGGATCGCTCAGGTAGGCCGGGTCGATGAGCGGCTGATCGAGCGGGTCGGCGGAGGCGAGCGTGATCTGGCCGCGGCTGGCCGGCCGGTTCACGTAGAACGCGAACGTGATGCCGTGGCAGTAGGGCTGGAACGCCTCGATCGGCGACTCGGTCAGGCAGTAGGGCAGGAAGAAGCCCTGCAGGTTGGGCGGCCCGTCGGCGCCGCCGGTCCGCAGGAAGGCGCCCGCCTCCGCGATGTTCGAGGTGAAGAGGCCCTGTCGCGTGCTCTCGTACTCGGCCTGCACCGCCGCGAGCTGCTCGAGCGTGGCACCGTAGAGGGAGAACGGCACCGTGATCTCGTTGCGGACGAACGTGCCGAGATGGTCCTGCAGGTTCCGGCCGACCCCGGGCAGGTCCGCGATCACGTCGACGCCGACCGCGCGCAGATGGTCAGCGGGACCGACACCGGACAGCATCAGCAGCTGCGGGGAGTTGATGGTCCCTGCACAGAGCACCACCTCGCGGACGGCCTCGGCCCGGGCCGACTGTCCTCGGCAGACGTACTCGACACTGACGGCACGCCGGCCCTCGAAGCGGACCCGACAGGTCAGCGCTCCCGTGATCACGGTCAGATTCGGCCGCGGCAGAGCGGGCCGCAGGAACGCGCTGGCGGTGCTCCAGCGCAGACCGTCCTTCTGGGTGAGCTGATAGAAGCCGCACCCGTCCTGGGTCGCACCGTTGAAGTCTGGGTTGAGCGGCACCCCGGTCGCCTGGGCGGCGGCCACGAACATCTCGGAGAGCGGATGGCGGAAGCGGTGATCGGCCACGTTCAGCGGGCCGCCACGGCCGTGGTAGCGATCCTCGATCCGCTCGTTGTGCTCGGACTTCCGGAAGACCGGCACTACGTCCTCGTAGCTCCAGCCCTTGTTGCCGAGCGCGGCCCAATGGTCGTAGTCGGAGGCGTGGCCGCGGATGTAGATCATGTAGTTGATCGAGCTGGACCCGCCGAGGGTCCGCCCGCGCGGCCACGGAAAGCGCCGCAGGTTGCAGTGCAGCTGCGGCACCGTGCGGTAGCGCCAGTCGTGCGGCCCGTCCGGCAGGAGGCCCATCATCGCGGGGGTGTGGATGAGGGGCGAGCTGTCCGGTCCTCCCGCCTCGAGCAGCAGCACGGTCGTGGCGGGGTCGGCGGAGAGGCGATTCGCGAGGACGCAGCCGGCGGAGCCGGCACCCACGATCACGTAGTCGTACACGGCGCGCCTCCTCGGTGTCGCCACTCGACAGCCAGTGGCGGGCATTGTATCAGGGGCGGCCGTCGCGCGGCGCCGCGCAGGAGTGACTATTTCAGCTCGACCGTCTTGACGTAGACGCCGGGCGATCCCGGCGCGTGCTTCATGTGCGCCCGCATCTTCGCGTTCACCGGCGAGACATCGCGCTGGGCCATCCACGCGGGGCTCTCGGAGACCCTGGGGTGCTCGAACTCGTAGAGCGTGAGATAGGTGGGCGTGCCCTCCACCGCGCGGTAGCGGCGGCCGCGGATCACCCCGGGAACCTTCTCGTAGTTCGGCACGTAGACCGTGTTGTACCAGTCGTTGAACTCGCGATCGGCCGCGGGCGGCACGTCCATCCGCCCGATCTGGAGCGCCGGCGCCATCGGGGCGGCCGCCACGGCGGGCGGTAGCGCCTTTGGGTGGATCATCGTGTAGACGTTGCGGATGAACGGGGTGCCGATGGCCTGGGGCCCGATGCGCTTGGTCCACGGCGTCGGGTTGGCCTGCACCTTCTTATAGGCCGGGCTCTCCATGACCGCCGCGCTCTCGAGCTCGTAACAGGCCAGGTGCTTCGGCCCGCCCTTCACGGCCTCGTAGCGGGCGCCGCCGAGGAATCCCGGGATCGCCATCCGCTCCGGCAGGTGCTCCTCGTTGTACCAGCGGTTGAACTCGTCTTCCTTGTCGGCGGGGACGTCCGCCCAGACCATCAGGAGTCCGGTGCCTTTCGTGGCCATGGCGCTCCCTCCTCTTCGGCAAGGGTATACCAGGAGCCGGGCGCCCGGGGAGCGGGTGGCGACCTCGGTGCTACCGGAAGCTCGGCAGGACCTCCTGGCCGAAGAGCTCGATGGCCTCCAGCATCTCGGTCACCGAGCTGGCCACGAACAGCATGGCGGACAGCGTGGTGACGCCGGCCCGCTCGTACGCCCGGATTCGCTCCGAGATCTCGGCCGGACTGCCGATGAGATTGCGCTGGTCGAACCCGCCGGTCTGCTCGCGCAGCGTCGACCGCTTCAGCGACTCCAGGTGCTTGAAGAGCTGCGAGCCGCGGAAGCGGCGCACCGCCTCGTCGTGGGTGCGTCCGATCGACACCGCGAACTGGGGCGCGATGTCGATCCCGGAGGCGTCCCGTCCCGCCGCGGCGGCGGCCCGGTGGATGTCGTCGACACCGCGGGCGATCTCCTCCGGCGACAGCACCGCGGGCATCCAGCCCTGCCCGTATTGCGCGGCCCGACGCCGCACCTCCGGATGGTTGCCGCCCGCGTAGATCGGCATCGGCTCCTGCACCGGCTTCGGGAAGCACTCCACCTCCTCGAAGCGCACCGTCCGGCCCCGGAAGGTGGCCTTCCGCTCGGTGAAGAGCAGCCGCAGGGCCTGCATGCCTTCGTCGACGATCGTGCCTCGGTGCACCGCCCGCGCGTCGGGGAAGAGCGCCTCGTACTCCTCTCGGTAGGCGCCCGTCCCCACCCCCAGGATCACCCGCCCGCCCGAGAGCTGGTCGAGCGTGGCGACCTGCTTGGCGAGCACCGGCATGTTGCGCATCGGCAGCACGATGATGCCGGTGGCCAACCGCAGCCGGGTCGTGCGCGACGCGCAGTAGGCGAAGGTCATCAGCGGCTCGAAGAAGTTCGGGGGGTCGGGAAACTCCCGCTGCACGTAGCGCTGGGTCGTCATGTGGTCGTTACCCCACACCGAGTCGAACCCGAGCCGCTCGCACAGCAGGGCGGTCGGCAGGATGTCGGCGGGCCTGGCGAACGGGACCGGGTACATCATGCCCTCGATGCAGGTCGGGATGTGGACGCCGAAGCGCATGGTGGTTACCTCGTCGCCCGCCACGCGGGCACCAGGATCTCGCCGCACAGCCGCATCTGCTCGATCGGGTCGAGGCCGTCCGGCAGCACCGCGATCGGCGCGTCGAGCCCCGCCTCCGCCCAGCGCTCGAGTTGCCGCCGGCAGTGCTCCGGCGTCCCCGCCACCGCCAGGGTGTCGATCAGCGTGTCGTCGACCAGATGGGTGGCGGGAGCGCCGGCGCCCAGCGCATCGCGGAAGGGCCGGGTCCGCTCCGGCTCGAGCCCGGCGTCGCGCAGGATCGACTGGCCATGGAGGAACCCCACGTAGCGCGCGATGAGCGGCCGGACCGCTGCGCGCGCGGTCTCGCCGTCCGGGCTCAGCGCGGTGATCACGTAGGCCACCACCGTCAGATCGGCGCGTCCGGCCCCCGCGGTCCGTCGCACCCGGCGCACGTGCGCGGGCGAGGACAGCACCGCGCAGTGCACCCCGTCGGCCATCTCGCCCGCGAGCGCCAGCGCCCGGGGCCCCTTCACGCCCAGCAGCAGCGGCACGCGCTCGGGCGGGCTCCACTCGAGCCGGACGCCGTCGACGGTGAAGATCTCGCCCCGCGCCGAGACCCGCTCGCCATCGAGCAGGCCCCGGATGATCCCGATGGACTCCCGCAAGCCGCCGAGTGGGGCCGAGAACGGGATGCCCATCTGCGTCTGGATCCAGTGTCGGTTGCTCGACCCGAGGCCGAGCACGACGCGGCCGGGCGCGATACCGGCCAGCGCGGCCGTCTCCATCGCGAGCAGCGCGGGATGCCGCGTGTACGGGTTGACGACGCCGAGCCCGATGGCCAGCCGCTCGGTCACCGCCGCGGCGGCCGCGGCCAGCGCGAAGGCACCGGGCTGGAAGTAGTCCTCGATGATCCACGCGCTGCCCAGGCCGGAGGATTCGGCCGCCCGCGCCCATGCGGTCGCGCGCACCGGGAGGTCGCGACCGAGGAGCGCGACACCCGGGGCGGCGGCCCAGCGCGGCGGCGCCGCGCTCCCGATGCGGTTCATCGAGCCTCCGCGAACACGGACCGGAAGTCGAGGTCGTATCCGAAGGCGCGCGGGCCGACGTGCGCGAGCCCCTTCGGGGTCAGCAGGAGCGGCGGCGCGGGCAATCCGATCACCGCCACGCGCTGGCCGTAGCGCAGCGTCTCGGTGCCGATCGCCTCGCCGCTCACCGAGTCCATGACGCAGATCAGGTCCGGCGTCATCACCACCGGCCGCTCGTCGAGCCAGCCCACCGCGAACTCGTTCTGGAAGGCGAGATGGAACGACCGCCCGCGGTCCTCCTCGAGGCCATCGAGGGTCGCGCGGCCCCGCAGGAATCCCTCGGTGGTCCGCCGCTCGATGTCCCGGATCTTGCCGGTGAAGAGCCGCCGGCCGCCCTCCGCGTCGATGACCGCCTGCACCGGGTCGCGATGCGCGGCCTGCGCCGCCTGTACCGTCTCGCCGATCCGGATCGCCTTGGACACCGTGTAGAGGATGCCGCACTCCTTCACCTCGCGTCCGGTGCGCGGGGCCTTGCAGGTGGCTGCGATCGAGCCCACCTCCACGCACACCTTGCGGCTGAGGCGCTCCATCCACTTCCAGCTCGCGGCGCGGGCGACGATCACCGCGTTGTCGCGCACATCCACGAGGGTCAGCGGGGCCATGGGCAGGTCGTGGATCGCGAAGCTGGTCATCTGCGCCTCCGGGAACGCGCGCCCCATCGCGTCGCCGTCCACCACCGGCAGGCCGGTCACCGCCCCGATCTGGCAGGGCTGGAGCGCGTTGCTGCCGCCGATCTCGACCGCCATCACCGCATCGAAGGGCCGGCCCAGGTACTCCTCCATGGCGCGGACCGACGCCACCATCGGGCCCGGGTCCACCACCCGCTCCTGCATCACCAGGGGCGCCCCCATCGTCGACACCACCGCCACCGCCGCGTCGTCGGCCAGATCGGCGGGATCCATCAGCTGCACCCGTCGGCCTTCGTGGTAGAGCCGCCGTAGGTTCAGCAGCCCGTGGTAGGGGCTCCCGCCCCCGCCGGTGCCGAGGATCCAGGCGCCCACCGCGAGCGATTCGATCTGCCGGGCGCTGAGAGACGTGGTGGCCATGTCGCGTCGGGCTCCGATCACTCCGGTTTGAGGTTGAGGCGGGGGAAGCGTGGGATCGTGCGTCCGCCGTCCATCACGATAGCCTGCCCGGTGACGAAGTCGAACTCGGGCGAGCAGAGCCGCACCACCATCCGGCCGATCTCGGCCTGGGTCACGAGACGGCCCAGCGGGGTGCCCGCGATCGCGGCCACCTTGTAGTCGGCCATCCCGTCGGTCCGCGCGCTCGCGATCTGGCTCGGCACCACCGCGTTCACGGTGATCGCGGGAGCCAGCTCCAGCGCGAGAGCCTGCGTCAGAGCGAGCACGGCCGCCTTGGCCAGGCCGTAGACGCCGTGCGAGCGCACCAGGCCCGAGGTCGCGCCGATGTTGACGATGCGCCCCCAGCCCGTTCGATGCATGTCCGTCGCGACCAGCTGGCTCGTGAGGTACACCGCCTTCAGGTTGGCGTCCATCACGTAGTCCCACTCCGCTTCGGTCAGCTCCGCGAACCGCGTGTCGCTGAACGGCCCGGCGTTGTTCACGACCACCGCGGGCGGGCCGAGCCGCGTCCGGACCTCGGACACGAGACGGCGCACGTCATCGGCCCGCGCCACGTCCGCCGCGAACACCTCCGCGTCCGCCCCCCCGGCGCGAAGGCTCGCGACCAGCGCCTCCGCGGCGGCGCGGTCGGAGCGATAGTGCACCGCTACCCGCGCCCCGACCGAGGCCAGGGCGCCGGCGATGTCCACGCCGGTGCCATGCGAGGCGCCCGTCACCAGGGCGACCCGCCCGGCCAGGAACGTCACGGCTCGACCAGCTCCGACCAGATCGACGTGGTGTAGCTCCGATCGAGGTACTTGGCGTACAGCTCGTCGATCAGCTCCTTGCCCATCGTGCCCAGCTCGGCCTCGTAGGCGGCGCGATCGGTGATCTCGATCCGCTCGATGTAGTCCCACGGTCCGCCCGCGAGGCGGGCGTCGGTGGCGGTGATCCGGTGCGTGCGGTAGCTGACGATGGTCTTGAGCCGTCCCGCCACCACGTAGTCCACCTCCCGCTCGAACCTCTCGTAGTCCGCCGGGCTGACCCCGGGCTTCAGCTTCGCGAGCACGTACCGCACGATCGCCATCACGGATCCTCCTGGCTCGACAAGGGTGAACGGCGGACTCAAACGAGGTGGCAGGCCACCGTGTGTCCGGGCACGATCTCCCGCGCCGGCACCGGCTCGGCGCAGACCGGCTGGGCGAGCGGGCAACGGCCGCGCAGACGACACCCGCCCGGGATGTCGATCGGGCTCGGCACTTCTCCGCTCAGGACGAGGCGCTCGGGCACGACGTCCGGATCCGGCTCCGGAATGCACGACAGCAGGGCGCGGGTGTAGGGATGCGCGGGGTGCTCGAAGAGCTCGGCCGCCGGCCCCTGCTCCACCACCACCCCGAGATACATCACTGCCACGCGATCGCAGAGGTAGCGCACGGTGGACAGGTCGTGCGAGATGAAGAGGTACGTCATGCCGAGTCGGCGCTTGAGCTCGGCCAGCAGCAGGATCACCCGCGCGCGCAGCGATACGTCCAAGGCCGAGGTCGGCTCGTCGAGCACCACGAGCCGGGGGCGGGTGGCGATGGCCCGCGCGATGTTGACCCGCTGCCGCTGCCCGCCGGAGAGCTGATGGGGGTATCGATCGCGCAGACTCGCCCCGAGCCCGACCTCCTCCAGCACCTCGTCCACACGAGCCCGCCGGGCCCGGCCGGTCAGCTCGGTGTGCAGCCCCAGGGGCTCCTCCACGGTGGCCGCGACGCTCAGGCGCGGGTTGAGCGAGGCGGTCGGGTCCTGGAACACCATCTGGAGGTCACGGCGCCGACGGCGGAGGGCCTCCTCCGTCAGCGCGGTGAGGTCTTCGTCCTCCAGGAAGATGCGCCCGTGGGTCGGCTCGATGAGGCGCAGCACGCACCGGGCCAGGGTGGACTTCCCGCAGCCGGACTCGCCCACCAGACCCAGCGTCTCGCCCGTGCCCACCCGAAGCGAGACCCCGTCCACCGCGTGCACCCGGCGCGGCTGCCGCCACGGGACCAGCGAGCGCAGCGGGAAGTGCTTCTGGAGATCGTCGACGATCAGCGCGTCCACTGCGAGGCCTCCACCGCGACGCATGCCACCCTATGGTCCTCGCCGACGGCGTGCACCGGAACGGACACGCCGCACTCGCTCCGCACCAGGGCGCAGCGCCGGGCGAAGCGGCAGCCGGGCGGCGGCGCCAGGAGCGACGGCACCCAGCCCGGGATCGGCTCCATCTCCCTCGCTCCGGCCACGCGGGGAATCGACCGGAGCAGGGCCCGCGTGTACGGATGGGCGGGAGCGTGGAAGAGCTCCCGCACCGGCGCCCATTCGACGGTCTGACCCGCGTGCATCACCACCACGCGGTCGCACAGGCGCGCGACCACTCCGAGATCGTGGGTGATCATCAGGATGGCCGCGCCGGTCCGCCGGCCGAGGTCGCGCAGCAGGTCCAGGATCTGGGCCGCGATCGAGACGTCGAGCCCGGTGGTGGGCTCGTCCGCGATCAGCAGCCGCGGGCTCGTGGCCAGGGCCATGGCGATCATCACCCGCTGGCACATGCCGCCGGAGAGCTGGTGGGCGTACTGCCGGGCCCGGCGCTCGGGCTCGGCGATGCCGACCTCCCGGAGCATCTCCACCACCCGCTCGCGGGCCTGCCCGGGCCGCGCGGCAGCATGCCGGACGAGCAGCCGCTCGATCTGGCGGCCGACCGACAGCACCGGGTTCAGCGAGGTCCGCGGGCTCTGGAACACCATCGAGATCTGCGAGCCCCGCACCGCGCGCATCTCCTGCTCCGAGCATCCGAGCAGATCCCGGCCGTCGAGCTCGATCCGCCCGCCCAACACCCGGGCGGGCGGACGCAGCAGCCGCAGGATGGCGAGCGCGGTCACCGACTTACCGGAGCCGGACTCCCCGACCAGCCCGACCACCTCGCCGGGCGCGATCCGCAGAGTGGCCCCGTCCACCGCCTGCACCACGCCCTCGTCGGTGTCGAAGTGCACCGTGAGATCCGAGACCGCGAGCAGGTCGCTCACACGCCCTTCATCCGCGGATCCAGCACGTCTCGCAGCGCGTCGCCGAGCAGGTTGAACGAGAGCACGGTGGCCATGATCGCCAGGCCGGGGAAGAGGAAGATCCACCACTCGCCGGAGACGATGTAGCCGGCGCCTTCCGCGGTCATCGCACCCCACTCGCTGGTGGGCGGCCGGATGCCGAGGCCGATGTAGGAGAGCGCGGCCACCGTGAGGATCGCGAATCCCATCGCCAGCGTGGCCTGGACGACGACCGGCGGGAAGCAGTTGGGTAGGAGGTGGTAGAAGATGATCCGCCGGCGGGGGTTGCCCACCGTGCGGGCCGCTTCCGCGTACTCCATCTCCCGGATGCGCAGCATCTCGCCGCGGATGAGCCGCGCGTAGATCGGCACGTGGGTGATCGCGATGGCGATGACGATGTTGGTCAGGCGGTTGCCCAGGGCCGCCGCGATGCCCATGGCCAGGATGAACGAGGGAAACGCCTGGATCGTGTCGATGATCCGCATCAGAACCTGATCGATCCAGCCCCCCCGGTAGCCCGACACCGCACCGAGCGCGGCGCCCAGCGACAGCGCGACGGCGGTGGCCTCGAGGGCCACCAGCAGGTCCACCCGCCCCGCGTAGACGATGCGAGTGAGCTGGTCGCGGCCGTAGAGATCGGTCCCCAGCCAGTGCCGGCGGCTCGGCGGCTCCAGCGTCCGCTCGGCGTCGGGAGCGTCGGGGTCGTAGGGCATGATCACCGGCGCGGCCGCGGCCGTGAGCGCCACCACCACGAGAAGCCCGAGGGCGGCCAGCGACATGACGTTGCGCGACAGGCGCCGCCAGAGCAGGGCGGCGGCGGACCGGCGCGCCGGGGCCTCGTCAGCGGAGACGGATACGAGGGTCGACAAGCCCGTAGACCAGGTCCACCGCGAGGTTGACGAACACGTAGACGACGCCGACGAACAGGACGAAGCTCTGGATGGGGCCCGAGTCCTTCGACATCATCGCGGCGACCGCGTAGTTGCCGATCCCGGGCCAGGCGAACACCGACTCCACCACCACGTTGCCCGCCATGAGGAAGCCGAAGACCACTCCGAGCAGGGTGATGACCGGGATCATGCAGTTGCGGAGCGCGTCCCCGTAGATCACGGTGCGCCGGGGCAGGCCCGCGGCCCACGCGGCCTTGATGTAGTCCGACTCGAGCACCTCGAGCATGGTGGCGCGCACCATGCGGGTCAGCGGCGCCATCACCGAGAACCCGAGCACCAGCGCGGGCAGCACGAGCTGGTGGAGCGCCGAGGCCAGCGCGCGGCCCTCCCTCGCCAGCAGCGAGTCCACCGTGAGGAGCCCGGTCACCAGCGGGGGCGGCGTGATGCCGGTGGCCAGCCGGCCGAGCGGCGGCGGCGCGACGCCGAGCGCGTAGAAGAAGATGTACAGCGCGAGCAGCCCGGTCCAGAAGGTCGGCATCGCGACGCCGCCCACCCCCAGGAGACGGCTCACGTGATCGAGCCAGCCGTCGCGCCGGACCGCGGCCACCACCCCGAGAGGGATGCCCACCACGAGGGCGACCGCGAGCGCGGCCAGGGTCAGCTCGAGCGTGGCCGGGACCCGCTGGATCAGATCCTCCAGCACCGGCCGCCCGGTGGTGTGGCTCTCGCCGAGGTCGCCACGAAACAGGCCGCGCAGGTAGCGCCAATACTGCACCGCCATCGGCTGATCCAGCCCCATGCGCCGCTCCATCTCCGCGATGTGCTGCGGGGTGGCGAGCGGCCCCGCCTTCACCAGCGCCGGATTGCCGGGCAGGATGTAGGTGAGCACGAAGGTCACGAGCGTCACCCCGAACAGGGTCGGGACGACGAGCAGGACCCGCGTGCAGAGATAGCCGAGCACGCGCCGGTCTACTCCGGGCCGCCCTGATCGGGCCGCTTCCCGGTCCGGCCGGAGGAGAAGTGAGCGTGGATCATCTTCCAGCCGTCCGGACCGCGCAGGCACGCCATGGTGGCCCGGATGTAGGGCTTCTCGGTCAGGAAGCTGGGCTCCTCCTTCTGCCCGATCCACTTCCAGTAGCGGCCCACCCGGTCGTCGGTGATCAGCGCCATGTCCCCGCGCACCGTGATCCGGATGGTACCGCAGCCGCCCGGCTTCACCAGCTGCAGGCGCGTGCGGTAGTGGTCCCAGATGTGCAGCCAGTCCTCGAGCCCGTGGTAGGCGTGGCCGTTGGTATTGAAGTAGACGTGCCGGGCGTCGGGCTCCCAGATCTTGCGGAGCGCGTCGTTGTCCAGCCCGTCGTTGGCCAGGCGCAGATCGTAATACAGCCGCAGCAGCGCGTCGTGGTCCGCGGGGGTGCCGCCGTCGAACACCGGCGGGTGGTCGGGCTCGTATCCCTTGGGGGCTGCGATCATGGGTTCCGCCTCCTCGCGGTCGACACGTCGCCCGTTCGGACGAACTCGGTGACGACCTGGACGAACAGCTCGTTCTCTTCCTTGACGACGCGGTGGCTGCTCTCCTCGAAGATGATCTGCCGGGCGTCCGGGATACCCCGCCGCAGCGTCTCCGAGTGCGGGGGCGCACAGATCCAGTCGTGGCGGCCGGTCAGCACCAGGGTGGGCGCCCGGATCTCACCGAGGCGCGGCCGCAGGTCGTAGCGCTTGACGTCCGTCGAGAAGAAGCGGTTGATCATGGCCACGTTCAGCACGCTTGGCTCCGCCCGCGCGTCGAGCGGCGGGTCGGAGCGGTGCTCGTAGAGCGGCGCGACGCTGGCGAACCCCTCTCGGAAGTGCGCCTCGTCGCGAAAGGTGCCGCCGAGCATGTGCTCGACGACCTCCATCTGGCGGTCGGTGGCGCGGCCGCGCGCGATCCGACGCGCGTCGTCCACGAAGTCGCCGCTCGCCGCGGTCACGCAGGCGATCAGGCGCGCCACCCCGGCGGGGTGGCGCACCGCGTACGTCAGCGCCACCATGCCGCCGAAGGACACGCCCAGCACGCTCAGCGGGCCCAGGCCGAGCAGGGTCCGCAGGGCCTCCAGGTCGTCGGCCATCGCCTCGAGCGTGCAGTCCTCGACCGGCGGCCGGCTAGACCGACCGTTGCCCCGGTGGTCGACGTACAGGATCTGGGCGTGCTCGGCCAGCGGCGCGAGCCACGGCGCCAGGTTGGCGTGATCGAGGCCGGGCCCGCCGTGCAGCGCCAGCAGGACTGGCTTCTCGACGGTGGCCCCGTCGTGGCGACGGAGCGCGCGGCCCTGGACGTCGACGAAGAGCTCGACGCCGTTCACCCGGATGCGCATCGAGCCCGGCCTTCCCGCTCCCCGCCGCCCGCCCGCCCGCGAGGGCGGGGCGCGGCGGGGGCCGCCGACCTACGTGCGCTTGAAGCTGTAGTACCGCTCAAAGGTGTCCCAGCGCTTCTCGATGCCGATCAGGTCGCTGCTGCCCACGCGAGTCCAGTTCTCGTACCACAGGAGACCCCAGACCGCGTCGTCGAGCACCAGCTTCTGGATGTCGCGCGAGGCGGCGGCCCGCTTGTCGCGGTTGGTCTCGTGCATGTTCTCGTCGATCAGCTTGTCGACCGCCGGATTGGCGTAGAAGCTCAGGTTCGTGAACTTCGACTTGGAGTTGAACAGGAACGTGAGGTGGTAGAACGGATCGTTGATCCAGGACTGCCACGCCTCGATGGACAGCTGGTGATCGCCCTTGGTGGCGATCTGCCGGAAGGTGGCGTCGGTCTCCTTGACGATGTTCACCTTGAAGCCGATCTGCTCCAGCTCCCGCTGCAGCCACACCGAGGCCTGCTCGTGGGTGGGCCAGCCCACCCGGATGGCCAGGTCCACCGGGATCGGCGCCTTGTCCATCCCGGCTTCCTTCATGAGGGCCTTGGCCTTGGCGATGTCGTGCTTGTAGGGCGAGTAGTCGCCCAGGTAGGTCGGGGTGAGGTTCGGGATGGGGCTCTTCATCTGCACCCCGTAGCCGAACAGGACGTTGGGCAGGATGGCCTGGATCGGGATCGCGTAGTTCACCGCCTGGCGGACCAGCTTGTTGTCGAACGGCGGCTTCTTCTGGTTCATGCAGAGGTAGTGGCAGGTCGTGTCCGGCACGCTGAACACCTTGAGGCCGGGTTCGCCCTCCAGGGCCTTGACGTTCTTCGGGCTCAGCCCCGGACGGCCCGCCACCAGGTCCACCGCCTTGCGCTTGAGGAGCAGCACCCGGTCCGCCTCGTTGGGCACCAGCTTGAGGACCACCCGCTCGAAGTAGGGCTTCGGGCGCCAGTAGCCCGGAGTGGCCTCCATCACGATCTCGACGCCCGGCTCGTTCTTCACCAGGCGGTAGGGGCCGATCGAGGCGCCGTTGCGCTTGAGCCACTCGGTCGCCCACGGATCTTCCTTGGTCGCGTTCGCCTTGACCAGCTCCGGATCCAGGATCGCGTTGTTGGACAGGGTCACGGTGTCGAGGCCCATCGGGCTCGGGGCCTTCATGGCGATGGCGAAGGTGTAGTCGTCGCGCACCACGAACTGCTCGGGCGCGGTCACCTGGATCAGGGTTGGGAAGATCAGCTTCATGTAGCCGGGCGAGAGCAGCCCGCGGTCGAACGAGTACTTGAAGGCGTGGGCAGTGACGGGTCGGCCGCTCGGGAACTTCACGCCGCGCCGGACCTTCAGCACAATGGTGGCCCCGTTGTCCTCCATGGCCCAGGACTCGGCCAGGTGCCCGTCCCATTCCCCCGGCATCGAGCGGGCGAGACCGGGCCTGCCCTCGATCGGCTGCACCTTCCACATGAGCGGGGCGTCGGTGGTATTGGCCACCGTGACGTAGCCGCCCTGGGACTTGAACACGGCGGGATCGAGGTTGTCGATGTCGGAGTCCCACGCCACCACCAGCGTCTTCTTGTCCTGCGCGGCCGCCCGTCGCCCCGCGGCGAGACCGGCGACTCCCACCCCGGCGGTCACCAGAAAGTCGCGTCGGCTGACCTCTGCCCCCATTGTGTGTGCCTCCTCAGTCCGTGATCTCTTCGGACCAGAAAAAGATGTTCTTCGACCGCTCCAGGTACGAGCCGTAGAGCTGCCGCATCAGCTCCTGCCCCGCCGGTGACGCGAGGTCCTTCTGGTACTGCTCCACGTCGCGGACCTCGATCCGCTCGATGTAGCCCCACCCCGCGGCCTCGGCCCCGTTGATGGGCCCTTCGATGCGGTGCGTTCGGTAGCTCACGATGCTGGGCAGCGACCTCGCCACCTTGTAGTCGTAGTCCACGAGCCAGCGCTCGTAGTCCTCGCGCCTGACGCCCGGCTTCAGCGTGGTGATCACGTAGCGGATCGGCATGTCAGCCCTCCCTCCCATCCGGCGACGGCATCCGCGCCGCCGGCCAGGGGTTCGAAGCAGTCGAGCACGTCGCCCGGCCCCAGCACCGCGTCTCGCTCGGCGACCGCCTGGTTGCGGGCCACGAGCCAGGTGTCGTGCTCGGCGCCCAGCCCGGCGAGCACCTCGCCGATCGTGGCGCCGTCGCGCAGATCGAGGGTGGCCCGGGCCGCCCCCTCGGGCAGGAAGCGCCGCAGCGTACCGTGCATCACCACCGTGACCGTCACAGGCCCGCCGCCCTCACCCGGGGCATGACCTCGGTCTGGAAACGCTCGATGGTCTGCTCGATGCGGCCCCCCGGCGACAGCGGGTAGATCATGAACTGGGTCGCGCCCTCCCGTGCGAGGCGCACCACCCCTGCGGCCACCTCGTCGGGTGGGCCGGCCAGCGTGACCGCGTCGACGAAGCTCTCCGGGACGTCGGCGGCCGCGGCCTGGAACGCGCGCGGATCGTAGACGTAGGTGAGCGTCTCGAGGTGCTTGGCGAGCGCCGGCGGCACCGTGAGCCCCGCGGTCTTGAACGTGAAGAAATCCGGGCGCTGGGCGGCCAGGCTGCGCACGATGGTCGGCTTCATGAGGTCGCGCGCCACCTTGCGGTCGTCGTGCACGCAGACGTTGATGCGGGCGACGAGATCGATGCCTCCCGGGTCACGCCCGGCCTCGCGGGCCCCCGCCGCCACCGTATCGCGGAAGAACGTGAACAGCGGCTCCGCCACGCAGCCCTGCATGATCGCGCCGTCCGCCACCCGACCCGCGGCGCGCACCCCGACCGGGCGCTGGGAGGCGATGTAGGTCGGGATCTGCGAGCGAACCGGCCTGAAGTCCAGGTGGGCGCCGTCGATGCGCACCACCGATCCGTGATAGGTCACGGTCTCCCCCGCCAGCAGCTTGCGGATGACCTCGACCGCCTCGCGCAGGCCGGCGCCCGGCTTCTCCCGCGGGATCCCCAGCTCGCGGAAGCCGCTGACGCCCGCGCCGAGCCCGAGCACCGCGCGCTGCCCGGACAGCTCGTCCAGCGTGGCGATCGCCATCGCGGTGAGCGCGGGATGGCGCGAGTAGGGATCGGTCACACACGGCCCGAGCTTGATCCGCTGCGTGCGCAGCGCGCAGAAGGTCAGCGAGGCGTAGACCTCCCGGAAGAACCGCTCGTCGGCCAGCCAGAGGTAGTCGTAGCCGGTGCGCTCGGCCAGCTGGGCGAGCTCGGCCAGTCGGCCCGCCGGATGCGAGGGCAACGTGAGCAGACCGGTGGTGAGCGGCATCAGCGGGCCCCGTCGGCCACCTCACGGAGGTGACCGAGGACGATCTTCTCCGCGGTGATCGGCAGGCTGGTGACCCGCGCGCCCACCGCCGACGCGATGGCGTTGGCCACCGCGGCCGGGGGTTCCACGTTCGGCGGCTCGCCCACCCCCTTGGCCCCGAACGGCCCGACCCGGCCCGGATGCTCCACCAGGATCGATTCGATGCGGGGCACGTCCAGCGTGGTCGGCATCTTGTAGTCGGTGAGGTTGGCGTTGAGCACCCGGCCGTCGCGATACACGATCTCCTCCGAGAGCGTCTGCCCGAGCCCCTGGGCCACGCCGCCCTCGATCTGCCCCTCGATGTAGGTGGGGTTCAGGGCGAACCCGACGTCCTGGGCCACGACGTACTTGTGAATGGTCACCTCGCCGGTCTCCGTGTCCACCGACAGATCCACCGCGTGGGCGTGAAAGCTCGGCGAGTGGAACGCGGGGTAGACATGGCCCTCGACCCGCTTCGTGTCGTAGGGGGTGCCCGGTGCGATGAACGTGCCGTGGGCGATCATGCCGCCACCGGTCGCCTGGGACTGGCGCGCGAGCTCCGCGAGCGAGACGCGCCCGGCAGGGCCCACCACGTGCTTGTCGCGCAGCTCGAGCGTCTCCTCCGCCGTTCCCAGCTGCGGCGCGGCGAGCGCGAACAGCTTGCGCTGCAGCTCAGCGGCCGCGGCGCGGCAGGCGTTGCCGACCGCGAACGCGGTTCGACTTCCCTGCGCGCCGAAGTCGAACGGCGTGGAGAAGGTGTCGCCCGAGACGATCGTGATGTCGGAGAGATCGACCCCGAGCGCCTCGGCCAGGACCTGCGCCGCGCCGGTGAGCGCGGCGGTACCGATCTCCACCGCCCCGGTGTTCAGCGTCACCGTCCCGTCGGGGTTGATCTTGACGTACACCCCGGACGAGCCGCCGGTGGTGGTCCACCAGCCGCAGGCGAGCCCCTTGCCGCGCCCCGGCCCGGGCCGGCGCTCGGTCCAGCCGATGGCGTCGGCGGCGCGCCGCAGACACTCCTCGAGTCCCACCGCGCTCAGCACCTGCCCGGTGGGCCCCTCGTCGCCCTCGCGCACGATGTTGCGAAGCCGGAGCTCGAGCGGATCGATGCCGAGCGCGTCGGCGATGATGTCCATCTGCGACTCCACCGCGAAGTTGGCCTGCGGGCCGGACGGAGCGCGATACGAGCCGCAGTTGGTCTTGTTGGTGTAGACCGCGTAGCCTTCCAGGTGCAGGTTCGGCGTGCGATACGGCCCGGCCAGCACCATCGTGGCCACCGACGCCACGCCTGGCCCCGAGCCGGCGAAGGCACCGGTGTCGAAGTAGATGCGGCCCTGCCGCGCGGTGAGCCGTCCGTCGCGGGTGACCCCGGTCTTGAGCTCGATCACGGTCCCCTGTCGGGGGTACGCGGCGGTTAGCTCCTCCTCGCTGGTCGTCATGACCTTCACCGGACGGCCGGACTTGCGGGCCAGCATCGCCGCGAAGTGCTCGACCCCGATCCGCAGCTTGCCGCCGAAGCCGCCGCCCACTCCCGGCACGATGATGCGCACCTTCGACGGCAGGACGCCCAGGATATCGGCGAGGGTGGCCTGCACGTCGAACGGCAGCTGGGTGTTCGACCACACCGTGACCTGGCCAGAACTGTCCCACGCCGCGACCGCGGCGCGGGGCTCGGTGTAGCCCTGGTGCACCATCGCGGTGGTGAACCGGTGCTCGAAGATGCGATCGGCCTCGACCCAGCCGCGCTCGACGTCGCCCACCACGATGCGGGCCCGATTGCACACGTTGCCGTCACGCTGCAGGATCGGGATCGCGGTGTAGGAGCGCCACGCCTCGTGCACCAGCGGGGCGCCGGGAGCCAGGGCGGCGGCGAGGTCGAGCACGGGCGGCCGCGGCTCGTACATCGCCTCGATGGCGGCCAGCGCCGCCTCCGCCGCCTCCGGGGTGACCGCCGCCACCGCCGCCACCGGCTGGCCCACGTAGCGGACCACGTCCGACGCGAAGACCGGCTCGTCCCTCACCGCGGCCCCGTAGCGGATGTCGGCCGCGTCGGCCGCGGTGACGATCGCGCGCACACCCGCCACCGCCTCCGCGCGGGCGGTGTCGAGGCGGACGAGACGCGCGTGGGGCTGCCCGCTGCGGAAGACCTTGCCGTACAGCATACCGGGCAGCGCGAAGTCCGCCGCATAGACGGCGGTGCCCGTCACCTTGCCGGGCGCGTCGAGACGCGGGAGCGAGTGCCCGGCGACCCGCGTGCCGGGGCTCACGACGCCACCGCCGTGGCGGCCATCCGCCTCGCCGCGGCCAGCACCGCGTCGACGATCTTCTGATACCCGGTGCACCGGCACAGGTTGCCGGCGAGCGCCTCGCGGATCTGGAGCTCGCTCGGATGCGGGTGCTCGTCCAGATACGCCTTGGCCGAGAGGATCATGCCCGGGATACAGTAACCGCACTGCACCGCGCCGTGCTCCACGAAGGCCGCCTGCAGCGGATGCAGCCCGCCGGCCGACGCCAGCCCTTCGATCGTCGTGATCGCGCGGCCCGTCGCGACCACCGCGAGATACAAGCAGGAGTTCACGGCCAGTCCGTCGACGAGCACCGTGCAGACCCCACACTCGGCGTCGAGGCAATTGGTCTTCGTGCCGGTGAGCCCGAGGTCGGAGCGCAGGACGTCGAGCAGCGTGCGGTCGGGCTCGACGAGCACCTCGTGGGGCTCGCCGTTGATCGTCAGCGCGATCGGGATCTTCGGCATGGTTCGCGACCCCCTCAGGGTGCTCGGCGCGCCCGCTCGACACACCGGTCGAGCGCGCGCCGGACCAGGACCCCCACCAGGTGCTGCCGGAACGCCGCCGAGGCCCGCACGTCGTCGATGGGCCGGCAGGCTGCCTGCGCCGCCTCCGCGGCCCGGCGGAACGCCGCGCCCCCGACCGCCTGGCCCTCCAGGGCGCGCTCCGCCGCGGGAACCCGCACCGTCGTCGGCGCCACCGCTCCGAGGGCCACGCGTGCCTGCAGGCAGTGCTCCAGGCTCGTGTCCAGGGTCAGGCGGGCCGCCACGCACACCACCGAGATCTCCATCGCGCGGCGCCGCCCCGCCTTGAGGAACGCGGTGGCCGTGCGAGCGGGCAGCGCGGGCATGCGCACCCGCGTCAGCAGCTCCTCGGGACGCCGCGCCGTCCGGTTCGGGCCGAGGAGGAAGCGCTCCACCGGAAGCTCCCGCTCGCCATCTGGACCGACCAGCGTCACGTCGGCGTCGAGGGCCACCAGACACGGTACCAGATCCGCGGCCGGGGAGGCGTTCACGAGGTTGCCGCCGACGGTGGCGACATTGCGTACCTGGTGGCCGCCGATCACCTCGGCGCCCTCCACCAGGCCGCGGAGCGTCCCCGCGAGGGCCGGCGTGCGCTCGATGGCGCGGTGGGTGACCCGCGCCCCCAGCGTGAGGTGGCCGTTGGCCTCGATGCCGTCGAGGCCGGGCACGCGGACGAGGCCGATCACGTGGCGCGGCGCCGCGCGTCCGCGCTCGATCTGCACGATCAGGTCGGTGCCGCCGGCCAGGAAGCTCGCCTCCTCGCCGAAGCGCGCGGCGAGATCGACGGCGTCGGCCACGCTTCCGGGCTCGTGGTACTCGAAGCGGCTCACGCGGTGAAGTCCTTGGCGTTGACGTGCGGGGGCCAGATCGAGGCGAGCCGGGCCGCCGCCTCGATTACGCGGGGCGCCAGCGCGTGCAGCCGATCGAGCGAGAGGCGGTACGCCGGCCCCGAGAGCGCGACCGCGCCCACCATCGTGCCCTCGCGCGTGATCGGTGCGGCGATCGCCCGCCCGCCCTCGGCCAGCTCCTCGTCGGCGAGCGCGTAACCGGCATCACGGACGCGCTCGAGCTCGCTCCGGAGCGTGTCCAGCGAGGTGATAGTCTTGGGGGCCACCGGACGCAGCCGGCGACCGAGGACCCGCGACACCTCCCGGGCAGGGAGCGTCGAGAGCCACAGCTTGCCGGCCGCGGTGGCGTGCAGCGGCGCCCAGAGCCCGACGAGCGGCAGCAGTCGGATGGTCTGGCCGCGCCCCTCGGCCTTGGCGACGAACAGGACCTGGTCGCCATCGACCACCGCGAGCTGGACCAGCTCATCGGTCTCGTCGGCCAGCTCTTGGAGCACGGGGAGAAAGACCCGGGGCATGCCGGCCTGATCCGCGTGCCCGAAGGCCAGCGCGAGCAGGCGCCACGTGAGGCTGAACCGGCCGCTCGCTGCGTTCCGCCGCACGTAGTGGCGACGCTCCAGCGTCCCCAGCATCTTCGAGATGGTCCCCTTCCCGCAGCCGATGGCCCGGCTCAGGTCCCGGACGCTGAGGCCGTCCGGGCTGACCGCGAGCGACTCCATGATCTGCATCACGCGAACGATCCCCGCGACCTCGCGCGCCATTGGGCAGGAGTCCTTGGAGGTAAACTTAGAAACTTCGTTTCGAATTTATAGGGGGCGGGCTCGGAGATGTCAAGCCGGAAACGCGGTCAGTGGAGACGGGGGCGGCGCACTCGTCTTGGAGCACGCTCGACACGATGCCCAGCGGCTGGCCGAGCATCGCGTCGCCGGCGACGTCGAGGCGATGCTCGACCGCACCCAGGCTGCGTGCTGGCGGAACGGGGAGGGTGAATCGGGAGAGAGGGTAAGGTATGCTTCTCGCCGGACCCCCGCACAAGGAGACCCACGGTGAAGCTCGATGTGTCGATGCTGACCCACGATCTCAAGACCATCCCCGACTACGCCCGGAAGGTCGAGGCCATGGGCTACGACTGCCTGTGGTCGTCGGAGACCCAGCACGACCCGTATCTGCCCCTGGCCGTGGCGGCCACGTCCACCTCGCGCATCAAGCTGGGCACGAACATCGCGACCGTCTTCTCGCGGAGCCCGATGATCACCGCGCACATCGCGTGGGACCTGCAGAAGGCCTCGGGCGGCCGCTTCACCCTCGGCCTCGGCACCCAGGTGAAGGCCCACAACGAGCGGCGCTTCTCGGTGAAGTTCGAGTCGCCCGGACCCAAGATGGCCGAGGCCATCCGCGCCATCCGCGCCATCTGGGACTGCTGGCAGAACGGCACCAAGCTCAACTTCAAGGGGCACTTCTACACCTTCGACGTGATGACGCCGTTCTTCAATCCGGGACCGATCGACCATCCGAAGATCCCCATCTACATCGCGGCGGTCAACCCGCTCATGTGCCGGATCGCGGGCGAGCTGTGCGACGGCATGCACGTGCACCCGTTCAACTCGCCGAAGTACCTTCGCGAGATCGTCCACCCGGCGGTCGAGGAGGGGCTGAAGCGGTCCGGACGCTCTCGCAAGGACTTCACCTACGCGACGGCCACCTTCGTGGTGGTGGGCGACAGCGAGAAGGAGCGTGCCGCGCAGGCCCAGACCGTCAAGCAGCAGATCGCCTTCTACGGCTCCACGCGCACCTACGAGCCGGTACTGGCCGCCCACGGCTGGCAGGGCCTGACGAGCCAGCTCCACCGCAAGTCGGTCGAGGGCGACTGGAAGGGAATGGCCGACCTGATCACCGACGAGATGCTCGACACCTACGCGGTGACCGCGACGTACGAGAACCTGCACGCGAAGATCCTCGAGCGCTACGAGGGCCTGCTCGATCGCACCGGGCTCTACCAGCCGTACCAGCCGAATCTCAACGATCCGCGCCTGCCCGCGATGGTGCGGGCGTTCAATGGATAGCCGCAGGGATGAGGAGCTGACGCGATGACCGACAAGGTGCAGGTCGAGATCAAGGGCGACGTGGCCACCATCATGCTCAGCAAGCCCGAACGCCTCAACGCGCTCGACAACGAGATGTGGCACGGCATCGGCGAGGCCTGCCGGGTCGTCGACGCCGCGCCCGACGTGCGGGTGGCCGTGCTGATGGGCGCGGGTGGCTGCTTCTGCGCCGGGCTCGACGTGAAGGCCGGCTCCACGCTGAGCACGACCCTGGAGGGCACGTCCCCCGGCCAGGCGCTGGCCCGCATCCGCCAGCACCTGGAAGGGCACCAGGCGTCGTTCTCGGCGGTCGAGTCGCTCCGGGTGCCCGTCATCGGCGCCATTCAGCGCGCGTGCATGGGCGCCGGCCTCGAGCTGGCGCTTTGCTGCGACGTGCGCCTGGCCGCCGAGGGCACGCTGTTCTCGATCCCGGAGGTGCAGCTGGGCCTGGTGCCCGACATGGGCGGCACGCAGCGCCTGCCGCGCACGGTGGGGATCGGAAAGGCCAAGGAGCTGATCTATTCGGCCCGGCGCTTCGACGCCGCCGAGGCGCTCCGGATCGGCCTCGTCCAGGGCGTGTACCCGGCGGGCGAGCTGCAGGCGCGGGTGGCCGAGCTGGCTGCCGAGATCGCGGCGAACGCGCCCCTGGCCGTGCAGGCGGCCAAGCGCGCCATCAACGGCACCTACTACGGCGAGATGCGCTCCTGGCTCGACTGGGAGACGGCGCAGGCCTCGGGCCCGCTCCTCTCCGAGGACCGCAAGGTCGGGTTGAAGGCCGCGGCCGAGCGCAAGCGCGCCGACTTTAAGGGCAAGTAAGGGACCCGGAGGAATCCATGGCTGATCTCTACGATCTGGGCGACCGGCCGCCGCTCGGCCTGGTGCCGAAGCGCATGCACGCCTTCGCGGTGAGACAGAGCCGCTTCGGCCAGCCGCGGGAGGCGTGGAAGCGCGAGGTGCTGCCCACGCCCGCCATCGGCCCCGACGAGGTGCTGATCTACGTGATGGCCTCGGGCATCAACTACAACAACGTGTGGGCCGCGCTCGGCCAGCCGCTCGACGTCATCGCGGAGCGCCTGAAGCTGGGCGAGCCCGAGGACTTCCACGCGGGCGGCAGTGACTGCTCCGGCATCGTGTGGGCCGCCGGCAAGGACGTGAAGAACGTCAAGGTCGGTGACGAGGTCATCGTGCACAGCGGCTGGTGGCGGCCCGACGACCCATGGGTGCTCTCCGGCAAGGATCCGATGCTGGCCGAGTCCACCCGCATCTGGGGCTACCAGACCAACTACGGCAGCTACTGCCAGTTCGCCCGCGCCCAGGCGCACCAGTGCATCGCCAAGCCGAAGCGGCTCACGTGGGAAGCGGCCGGCTGCTTCCTGCTCTGCGCCTCCACCGCCTACCGCATGCTGATGGGGTGGGAGCCGCACACCGTGGAGAAGGGTGACGTCGTGCTGGTCTGGGGCGCCACCGGCGGCCTCGGCAGCCTCGCCCTCGAGATCGTCCGCGCGCAGGGTGGCCGCCCGATCGCGGTGGTCTCCGACGACGCCAAGAAGAAATTCTGCATGGCCCACGGCGCGGTCGGCGTCATCAACCGCTCGCAGTTCGACCACTGGGGCGTGATGCCCGATACGAAAGACGGCAAGGCCTACGGCAACTGGGCCAAGGGCGCGCGGGCCTTCGGCAAGGCCATCTGGGACGCCCTGGGCGAGCGGGTCAGCCCGAGGATCGTCTTCGAGCATCCGGGCGAGGCCACGCTGCCCACCTCCGAGTTCGTCTGCGCCACCGGCGGCATGATCGTGATCTGCGCGGGAACCACCGGCTACAACGTCACGCTCGACCTGCGCTACCATTGGATGCGGCAGAAGCGCTTCCAGGGCAGCCACCTCTCGAACGACGCGCAGGCCCTGGCGGTGACGCGGCTGGTGGACGCGGGCCGTGTCGACCCCTGCCTCTCGCAGACCTACCAGTTCGACGAGCTGCCCGAGTGCCACCAGCTGATGCTCGACAACAAGCATCCGTACGGCAACATGGCGGTGCTGGTGAACGCGCCCAAGGCGGGCCTCGGAGCGTCCTAGGGAGCGGATGAAGGCGCTCGCGTTTCACGAGCACGGCGGGCTCGACAAGCTCTCGTTCCAGGACGTCCCGGAGCCGAAGGTCGGCGACGGCGACGTCCTGGTGCGCGTCCGCGCGGCGGCCCTGAACCACCTCGATCTCTTCGTCCGCGAGGGCCTGCCCGGCCTCGCCCTGCCCATGCCGTTCTGGACCGGCTGCGACATCGCGGGCGACGTGGCCGAGGTGGGCGCGGCGGCCCAGGACGTCAAGGTCGGCGAGCGGGTCGCCGTGAACCCGAATCTCTACTGCGGTCGGTGCGAGTACTGTCTGCGCGGCGAGCACAGCCTGTGCGTGCGCTACGGCATCCTGGGCGAGCACACCCACGGCGGGCTGGCCGAGTACGTGAAGGTCGAGGCGCGGCACGTGATCCGGCTGCCCGACGCGCTCCGCTACGAGGACGCGGCGGCCTTCGTGCTCGTCAACATGACGGCGTGGCGCATGCTGGTCACCCAGGCGCGACTGCGCGCGGGCGAGGACCTCCTGATCCTGGGGGTGGGCGGCGGCGTGTCGTCCACCGCGGTGCAGATCGGCAAGCTCTGCGGCGCGCGGGTGTGGGTGACCTCGTCGAGCGACGAGAAGCTCGAGCGGGCGCGGGCCCTGGGCGCCGACGAGTGCATCAACTACGCGAAGGACGACTGGGTGAAGGTGATCGGGCAGAAGACGGGCCGGCGCGGGGTGGACGTGGTCCTGGAGAACGTGGGCGCGGCCACGTGGAAGGGCGCGATCCGCACGGTGGCCAAGGGCGGCCGCATCGTCACCTGCGGGGCGACCTCGGGTCCGATCGCGGAGACCGACATCCGGCTCGTGTTCTGGAAGCAGCTCTCGATCATCGGCTCCACCATGTCGAACGACGCCGAGTTCAACACCGTGATGAGCCAGCTGTTCAACGGGCGGCTCCGCGCCATCGTCGACACGGTGATGCCGCTCCGGGACGGCGTGGAGGGCCAGCGCCGGCTCGCGGAGGGCAGGCAGTTCGGCAAGATCGTCCTGGTCCCCTGACCTTCCGGCTGGTTGTCATTGCCGACTGGTCGGCGGCCTCGACGCGGGGCCCCACCCGACCGGCGCGCGATCGGTGCTGGGTCGCGTGGGGCCGTCGCGGTGAAACCCTCGCGCCGGAAAGGCCGGAGCCGGAGTACTTCCGCACCCGAATCGAGACGGAGGGCTTCATCCGGAGCCTGCTCGCGACCGAGCCCGGCCGCGTTCTCGTGGGTTTCGACTTCGCGTTCGGCTATCCGGTCGAGGCGGGGCTGCCGACGGGACGCACGCTCTGCGCCCGGCTGGCTTCGGTGGTGCGCGACGAGCCCGACGGGCCCAACAATCGCTTCGAGGCGGCCGGGCTGCTGAACCGCGACATCCAGGCCGCGCTCGGCGGTGACTTCGCCGGACCGTTCTGGGGCCATCCGGTCGGGCACACGTACCGCGACCTCGGCCCAAAGCGCCCGCGTCCGTTTCCTCCGCGCGTCCCGGATGGCCGGCTCGTCGAGCGGCGGCTCGGCGCGCGACGCATCCAGAGCCCATGGAAGCTGTTCACGCGAGGTGCGGTGGGCTCGCAGACGCTCTTGGGCCTGCCCGCCGTGCATCGGCTGCTCACGGATCCTGCCCTTGCGGCCCGGGCCCGGCTCTGGCCGTTCGAGACCGCGTGGGACCGCGCGATCGCCGAGGACGCGATCGTCATCGCCGAGATGTGGCCGAGTCTCGTGGATTGCACGCAGCAGCCCTACCCGATCAAGGACGCCCGCCAGGTCGCCGCGGTCCGGGACTGGGCGCTCGACCAACCCACCGCGCTCGCCCGCGGCCTGGCCCGACCGTCGGGCCTGACCGACGCAGAAGAGCGCGTCGCGCGCGAGGCCGAGGGCTGGATCGTCGAAAATGTATGAATGTAAGACCTGACCCCATGATCTTGATCACCGCGGGCGTCACGGGGATCGTGACGTCGGTGACGATGATCGGGCCGTTGCTGGTCGACATCGCGCGGGACCTCCACGTCTCGCTGGGCCAGGCCGGGCTGCTGGCCGCGGCGGCCGGGGTGCCGCAGGCGCTGTTCTCGCCGTTCTCGGGTCTGCTCTCCGATCGGCTCGGGCGCAAGCCGATGATCGTGATGGCCTTCGGCAGTGTGGCCGTGCTGAGCATCGCGGCGGCGCTGGCGCCCGGCTTCGCGGCTCTGATGGTGGTGCGGTTCCTGGCCGGACTGCTCGGCTCGCTCGCCCCCACCAGCCTGATGGCCTCGGTGGGCGACCTCTTCCCGGCCGAGCGACGCGCCCGGGCCATGGGCTGGTTCAACATGGGCTTCAGCTTCGCGGCCATCGGCGGCGTGCCGATCATGGGCGCGGTGGGGGGCGCGCTCGGCTGGCGCTGGGCCTTCGTGGCCATCGGCCTGCTGATGCTGCTGCTCACCGGCGGCATTTCGCTCTGGTTCCCCCGCATCCCGCCCATGGCCTCCGGCACGAGCGTGGTGGCCACCTACCGCGCGGTCTGGGGAGTGCCCGGCCTGCTGAGCCTGCTGGGCGCCAACCTGATGGAGCGCTCGCTCTTCGCGATGGTGGCGATCTACCTCCCCGCGTTCGTCATGCTCAGCTTCCACATGACCGCGGTCGGCGTGGCCCCGGTGCTCGCCCTCGTGGCGATCGGGGCGATCACCGGCAACGTGCTGGGCGGCCGGCTGGGCGATCGGTTCCACAAGCCGGCCATCTTCGTGATCGCGCAGGTTATCAGCTCGGCCCTGGGCCTGGCCCTCTTCGGCGCGGGGCTGCCGTTCGCGCCAGTGGTCGCCCTCGCCATCTCGCTCACCTTCTGCAACGCGGCGAGCCGGCCCGCCTTCCTCGCCTACGGGTCCGACCTGGCCCCGCGTCAGCGCGGCGCGCTGTTCGGCCTCATCGCGCTCACGAACCAGAGCGGGCTCGTGATCGGCTCTGCGGTGGGCGCGGCGGCCATCGGTGGCGGCGGCTATCGGGGCATGGCCCTCGCCGCGCTCGCCCAGGGCGTGCTCGCCGCCGGCCTCGCCCTGCCCCTGCTCAGGCCCCGGCGCGCGCCCAGCGCCTGACGACCGGACCCGGCTCCTTACCGCTTGAGCAGCAGGGCCAGACCCGACAGGAGCAGCAGCATCTGGATCACGATCTGGAACGCGCGCGACGAGAGCCCGGTCTGGATGCGCCCGCCGACGTACAGACCGGCGCCCGCGATCGGGATCGCGGCGAGGAGATAGCCGAGCGCCTGTCGACCGAAGAGGCCCGCGGCGACGAACGCGGCCAGCCGCACCCCGCCGTCGATGAGGAAGTTCATCGCGAAGGTGGCTCTAAACGCGGGCCGCTCGAGTCCCCGCAGGTTCAGGTAGATCACGTAGAACGGCCCGCCAGTCCCGAAGAGGGTGCCGACCAGACCGCCCAGGAACCCGCAGTAGGTCGAGGCCACGCGCGAGCCGCGCAGCTCGGGCAGCGGGAGCATCTGGTAGATCGCGTACAGGATGACGAAGGCGCCGAGGGCCTTGGCCAGCCCCGAGGTGCTCATGGCGCGCAGCACCCAGAGGCCCGCCGCCACGCCGACCACCATGAACGGGATCAGGACGAGCTGCTCGTGCCAGGCAATCTCGCTCATGTTCTTCACGCCCTGGCTGGCCGAGCCGAGGTAGTCGAGCGCCACTACCAGCGGCACCACGATGGTGACCGGCCACACGAGCGTCAGCAGCGGCACCGCGATGAGGCCGGAGCCGAAGCCGGCCATGCCCCGCACCCAGTACGCCACCAGCAGCACCAGCCCGGAGTAGAACGCGGTCTCGACGGTCAACGGGCGGCACGAGCGTTAGGCGGCGGGGCGACCCTCGAGATGCCAGGTGCCCTCGTCGCGATTCCACAGGCGGAGCATGTGGCGGCCCGGGCCCTGGCCCGGGGCGGCCGCATCCTTGAAGGCGGTGCGGCTGTGGGCGAACTGGCGGTTGTTGAGGTACTGGAGCTGCCCCTTCTCGATCCGGAACTCGACCCAGTTGGCGGGATCGTCGACGATCGCCCGCAGCGCGGCGAGCGCCTCCCGGCCTTCGTCGTCGAGCGCGGTGCCGTCCAGCCGGTGCCCGTTGACGATGTAGTCCTCGTAGTACCGCGACGTCAGCGTGCCGTCGTACTCGAACACGGGCTGACGACTCGCGCGCGGGGCGTCGGGGGCGTGCTCGCCCTGCCGGTCCCACGAGAACGGCCGATACAGCCGCGCGAGCAGATCGGGACGGGTCCGGCGCAGGGTGTTGTGCGCGGTGACCAGGCTGACGAAGCGGCTCAGCCCGCCCTCGAGCGCCGACTCGAGGCAGAAGAGGCCCACGAAGTTGGGCGCTTTCCAGAGCCAGCCACCGTCGGTATGGAAGGGTTGACCCAGGTTGGTGACCGAGCGCCGCACGCCGTAGCCGAGCGCCTGGCCGGTGTCCTTCACGTCGTACAGGCGTGCTCCGTTCGCTTTCTGCGCGACGACCTGTCCGAGCATCGCGGCGAGCAGCCAGCCGATCGCGCGGTTCTCCTCGGTGCCGTATCGCTCGACCGGGAAGCGATCCACCACCGCGAGCCCGGTGTCGGTCTGGAGCTTCGTCCGCACCTCGGACATGACGGCCGCGCAGGCCCGGAGCGAGAAGTCGACCGGGGTGAGGGCCTCGATCGGACGCGGAGCCGCGCGCAGCGCGGCGACGACCTCGTCCAGCTCGGCCATGCAGGCCGGGGACAGCGGGATCAGCCAGCGCGCCGGTGAGATGCTGTCACGGGTCCACGCCTTCTCGGGCTCGACGTCTTCCGGCGGCAGCTGAACGGCGATCTGGTCGACACGCACTGGATGACCTCCTCGGCCGCGTCAACAGCGCCGGGAGTATAGCACACGCCGCATGCTAGACTGGATTCACCCAGGAGGTGCGGCGATGCGCTTTTCCGGAGTCTGGCTTCCGGTCGTCACCCCGTTCAAGGACGGCGAGATCGACTACGCAGGCTACGCGCGGCTCGTCGATCACTACGTGCGCGCCGGGGTCACCGGCGTGATTCCCCTCGGCACCACCGGCGAGAGCCCGACCATCGACGAGATGGAAACCGAGGCGCTCATCGAGCGCACGGTCGCTACCGTCGCCGGCCGCGTGCCGATCCTCGTCGGCGTCGGCGGCAACGACACCCGGAAGGTCGTCAAGGCCGTCAAGCGGCTCCAGAACCACGCGGTGCAGGGCATCCTCTCGGTCTGCCCTTACTACAACCGGCCGAGCCAGGACGGCATGCGGGAGCACTTCACGCGGGTGGCCGGAGCCACTGACCGGCCGATCCTGATCTACAACATCCCCTACCGGACCGGCGTGAACCTGACCAACGAGACTCTGCTCGCGCTGGCCGACGTGCCCAACATCGCCGGCGTAAAGGACTCGTCCGGCAACATCGGCCAGTCGCTCGATCTGCTGCGTCAGCGCCCGGCCGGCTTCGCGGTGCTCACCGGCGAGGACGCGTTCTTCTACACCATGCTCGCGCACGGGGGCGACGGAGGCATTCTCGCCTCCGCGCACGTGGAGACCGCGACGTTCCTCTCGGTGTACGAGCGCATGGCCGCGAACGACCACCAGGGCGCGCTCAAGGCCTGGTCTCGGATCGAGTCGATGGTGCCGCTGCTCTTCCGGGAGCCCAACCCCATGCCGATCAAGCATTGCCTCTGGCGGCAGGGGGTGATCGCCTCGCCCGAGTGTCGGCTACCGCTCACGCGCGTGTCCGACGCGCTCGCGAAGGAGCTCGACCGGCTAGTACCAGCGGGGGTCGCCGGGTAGCACCGCGATCGGCTTGCCGTCCACCTGCAGCACGCGCGGGCGGATGGTGGGCACCGCGCGGCCGCGAAGCCCGCCCAGCACGTCGGTCGTCCGGGCGCCCGCCCCCTGCAGCAGCTCCAGGTTCTTGATCGTGGGCAGGCGCAGCGTGATCTCCTTCCGCCGGAGCGCCGCGAAGGCCTCGGCCGCGGTCAGCCAGCGCAGGGCCACGATCTCGTGACCATCCACCTCGGGCTCCTGCGCGCGCGGCATCTCGGCCGCAAAGAAGCGGGTGTCGAAGCGCAGGGGCTGCTCCTCCGGCGTGATCCAGTGTGCGAAGTACGTGAGGCGGTCGGTGGCCAGCGTCAGCTCCTCGGCCCGGAGCATGGTGAAGAAGGCGGGATTGGCCGACTGGCAGGCCTTGCGGTGCGCCTCGAAGCGGTCGTGGTTCTCGGCGGTGAGCCGCACGAACTCCCCTCCGCGATCGTAGGCGAGGAGCACGCCGACTTCCTCGAAGGCCTCGCGGATCGCGCCCACCCAGTAGCCCAGTGCCTGCCGTGGCGTCAGGTCTCCGCCGAGCCGGGCGCTCGCATCCGCGGCGGTCAAGCCGCGGCAGAAGCGCTCGACGTCGTCCGGGATGTCGTCCGCCTCCACCTTGCCGCCCGCGAAGACGTAGTCACCGGCGGCGAACTTGCTCTTGCCGTGTCGCTGGATCAGGAGGATCTCGGCCGGCCCCACCGGCCGGTCACGCAGGAGCACGAGGGTGGCGGCGGCGGACGGAATAGCGAGTGGGCTCATGGGCGTGATCGTCAAGACCGCCTGCATTCTGACACGACGGCCACCGCCAAAAAAAGCCCTTGTGGACCCCGGCGTGGGATGGGAGACTCCGCGCGTGCAGAACCCGCACACCGTCACCACCCAGCACCCGGCGGAGCACCGTCGACACGCGCGGGTGATGACCTCCTGGCCGGTGACCATCCGGACCGGCAACCGACTCCTGCATCTGCAGACGCTGAATCTCAGCGCGCTCGGGGCCAAGGTTGGCCTCGACGACCCGCTGCTGCGCGAGCCCCTGGAAGTCGGCCGTGCCGCCCACCTGCGGTTCGAGCCACCCGGCGGCCAGCCGGTCGAGGTCGAGGCCATCGTGTGGCGCGCCGACGAGGACGGCCCGGCTTTCTTCTTCATCGGCAGCCCGTCGCACGCCGTCTAGCTCGCCCCTTCCAACGAGGAGATCGATCATGGGCGCAGAAGCCAGGATCAAGGAGCTCGGCATCACCCTTCCCAGCCCACCGAAGCCGATGGGCAACTACGTTCCGGGCGTGCGGGTCGGTAACCTGCTCTTCCTCTCCGGGCACGGGCCCATCCGCATCGAGGGTAACCCGAGCGCTCGTGGCAAGGTCGGGCGGGACATGTCCACCGAGGACGCCTACAAGGTAGCGCGCGAGGTTGGCATCAACCTGCTGGGCTCGGCCCGCTCCATCCTGGGGAGCCTCGACCGGGTCAAGCGCGTGGTCAAGGTGCTGGGCATGGTGAATGCCGTCGAGAGCTTCGGCGAGCAGCCCAAGGTGATCAACGGCTTCTCCGACCTGATGGTGGAGGTGTTCGGGGAGAACGGCCGCCACGCTCGCTCGGCGGTCGGGATGGGCTCGCTCCCGGCCGGCATCCCGGTCGAGATCGAGATGATCCTCGAGGTGAGCGCCGCGAGCGGCGCTCCCGCCCGCAAGCCGGCGCGCGCCGCCAAGAAGCCGAAGAAGCGCCGCTAGTCGAAGAGCGGCGGCAGCACCCGCAGGGCTTCCGCGATCCGCGGGCCGTACCAGGACAGCAGCTTGCCGTCCACCAGGTGAATCCGGCCGTCGCGCACGGCCGGCATGTCGGCGTAGGCCGCGAAGTCGGCCTGGTGCACCTGGCGGAACCGATAGGGCTCGTCCGGAAGCAGGATGATTTCTACGTCGGCGGCCGCCACCTGCTCGAGGGTCACCTCCGGATATCGCTTCGGCTCGTTCGCGAAGACATTCGAGCCGCCGGTGACCGCCAGCATGTCGTGGATGTAGGTGTCGCGGTTGATGGTCATGTAGGGCCGGCGCCAGATCGGGCAGAAGACGCGGCGGGCCGGGCGCCGGGCCGCGGTGACGCGCACCGCTTCGTAGCGCGCCCATAGATCGGCCTCCATCTCGCGCGCCCGGGGGCCCGCGTCGAGCAGCTCGCCGAGCTCTCCCACGAGACGGATACCGTCGGCGACGGTGCGCGGATACGTCACATGGACCGGGATGCCCCAGGCCCGCAGGGTCTCGACGTGCTCACGGACATTCTCTTCCACGTTGACGATGACGAGGTCCGGCCCGAGGTCGCGGATGACATCGAGCCTGGGGTTCTTCTCGCCCCCGACCCGCGTCTTGGTCGCCACGCCCTCGGGAGGCTCGGTGCAGTAGATCGTGCACCCGACCACGCGGTCCCCCGCGCCGATGGCGAACAGGATCTCGGTGATGCTTGGAATGAGGGAGACGATGCGGCGAGGCGGGGACGTCAGAGCTTGGCAGCCTGCTCGGAGAGCCGCTCCACGAGCCCGATCAGCTCCTTCAGGTGCTCGCGCAGCTCTCCTTCGGCCTTGCGCGCCGCCTCGATCTGTCCGCCCTCGACCGCATCCTCGAAGGTCGTGACCGCGACACCGAATTCTCTCAGCAGCCGGCGCGTGCTGTCCTGCGGCATGCTGGTAGGATATCATGTCGCGCAGTCACGACATGGTCAGCGCCGTCGACCGCCTGTACCGTGCGCTCTACCGCTCCGTGCTGGCGCGGCTGCCGGAGCGCGTGTCGATCGCGTTCGGCCAGTGGAGCCTCCGCCACCTGCCCCTGGACCGACTCGCTCTTTTCCGCAACGACGACCCCCGCCTGGCCATCACGCTGGGCGGCGTGCGCCTGCCGAACCCGCTCATCCTGTCGTCGATGTACTACGACGTCGCCATCCTTCGCCGCGCGATGGGGCTCGGCTGGGGCGCCGTCACCGCCAAGAGCATCACGCCGGGGCCGCGCCCCGGGCACCCGGAGCCGAACCTCGTGCGCATCCAGACCGTGGAGGGCCCCGGGCTCGTCAACTGCAACGGGTTCAAGAATCCGGGCCTCGAGGCCTATCGCGCGGCGCTGGTCGGGCTGCCGCACCGGGTGCCGCTCATCGTGGCCGCGGCCGGCGAGTCCGCCGAGGACTACGTGCGGGTCGTGGCGGGGCTGCAGGAGTTCGGCGATCTCGTCGAGATCAACATCTCCTCGCCCAACACCAAGCTGGTCTACGGCTGGTCCACCCGGCCCCACGAGCTGAAGGACGTCTTCCGGGCAGTCCGGGCCGCCACCGCCAAGCCGGTGATCGTCAAGATCTCGCCGGACTTCCGCGACACCAACGAGGAGATCACCATCCCGGCCGCGCTCGACGCCGGGATCACGATCGTGAACTACGGCAACACCCGTCGCGTCGAGGAGCCGCGCCTGTCGCAGGGCGTGGGCGGACTCTCCGGGCCCGCGCTCTTCGCCACCACGCTGGAGAACGTCCGCCGGGTGCGCGAGCGCTTCGGCGGCCGCCTCGAGCTCATCGCCACCGGTGGCATCGACAGCCCCGAGAAAGCCCGCGAGGCCCTCGCGGCGGGTGCGACCGCGTGCGGGATTTTCACCGGCTTCATCACGCGTGGCCCCCTGCTGGCACGCCGCATCCTCGATACGCTGGCCGCAGGCGGGGATACGCTGGCCGCGGGCCGGCCATAGCTCGAGGAGGAGGGACTCACTCGCCAGAATTTCACCCACAGGTTATCCACTTATCCACAGCGATCCACAATCGAGAAAAACGCACGCTCCGACGCGGTTCGAGAGGGAGCCCTCGAAAAAGTGACGCTCCGATCGTCCACCGCCGCGAGGCCCTTCACCGCACGCAGCATTCACGGGGCTGCGAGGCGTCGCGAGCGTCGAATCACGCATATGTTGCGGCGAAACGAAGCCTTGACAGGGCTCGGACCGATTCTTAAGGTGGTCGGGCGCTCATCGCGCCACGCATTCGTCCAGTGCCTATTCTCAAGAGGAGACGAACACGATGGAGGCCAGCCGGAAGCCACTGGCAAAGGTCGAAGGCAGGAGACGGATGCGGCTGAGTGGACTCACCGTGGCCTGGCGGGGCACGCCGAGCCTCGACGACTGGGTGGCCTACATCGTGACCGGGACGAAGTCCAAGAAGCTGATCCTGGCGGATCACGCCTCCGAGCGGAAGGTGAAGGGGCTGCTGGCGCGCATCCAGAGCATGTCCAAGAAGGAGGTCGAGAAGCTAGCCAAGGGCTAGCGGCTTCGACGTCGCCACCGTTGTCGGCGGATCCTCCGCCCAGATGGCGGGGTCGGCATCCACGAAGAGCTCGATCGTGTTGCCGTCGGGATCCTCGAGGTAGATCGACTGGCTGACGTGGTGATCCCGGATCCCCCGGATCTTCACTGCGTGGGCTTCCAGCAGCGACTTGGCCTCCCGCAGCGTGTCCATCGAGTCACCGATCTTCAGCGCGACGTGGGCGAGGCCCACCCCGTGCTCGGGCGGGTTCGGGGCGTCCGCCCCTACCGCCATCACGGCCAGATCGTGGTGGTTGGTTCCGGCCGAGAAGAAGACCATCCGACCCGGGAAGCGCGCCACCTCCTTGAGCCCCAGGACCCCCGTGTAGAACCGGGCCGACCGGTCGAGATCCCGCACCTTCAGCACCACGTGCCCCACGCCCTGGACCTTCATGAGTCGACCCCTTTCGAGAGAGCCCCGCGCTGAGCGAGGCTGATGAACCGCTCCCTTCCGATGATGACATGATCGTGTATCCGCAGGTCGAGGAGTTCGGAACACTCAACGAGCTGCCGCGTGAGACGCAGATCTTCCCGGCTGGGGGTCGGGTCGCCGCTCGGGTGATTGTGCAAGAGGATGATCGACGCGGCGGACTCCAGAATGGCCGGCTTGAAGACCTCGCGCGGGTGCACGAGGCTGGCGGAGAGCGTGCCCTCCGAGATGACGACGTCGCGCAGCAGCCCGTTCTGGGCATCCAGCAGGGCGACGCGAAATACTTCCTTCTTGAGATCCTCCATCAGCGGCCCATACCGCGCGAACACCTGCTCCGGGCTCCCGAGCACGATCCGCGCGTGCCCATTGCGCGAGCGGAGCCGGCGCGTGATCTCGAAGAGCGCGGCGAGACGGACCGCCTTCACGGGTCCGATCCCGCGGACGGCCCCCAGCTCCGCGACGCCGCGGCCCGCCAGCCCGGACAGCGAGCCGTAGCGGGTCAGCAGGTCGCGCGCCATGTCCATGGCGCTGTGACCCTCGAGGCCACTGCCGAGCTGGATCGCGAGAAGCTCCGCGTCGGCCAGCGACTCGGCCCCCTTGTGGTAGAGGCGCTCGCGAGGCCGGTCCTCGATCGGCCATTGCCCCATGGACGCCATGCGCCTCGGTAGCACGCCGGCGCGGCCTGGGTCAACGCGTCGGATCGGATACGGGCTCCTGGATCAGAATCTCGCGCGGCTCGTCCCCGAGACCGCTCAGGTGCACGCGGATCGTTCGCGCGGGCAGCAGCGGCAGCAGCTTGTCGGCCCACTCGATCACGGTCACCCCGTCGCCGTGCAGCATCTCCTCGAGACCCAGATCGACCAGCTCGGTAAGGCTGCCGGTGCGATAGGCGTCGAGGTGGTACACGGGCAGGCGCCCGCGGTACTGGTTGATCAGCACGAAGGTCGGGCTCGTCACGTCGCCGGTCACACCGAGGCCGCGGGCCAGGCCCTGGAGAAAGCAGGTCTTCCCCGCGCCGAGCTCGCCGGTGCACGCGACCACCGCGCCCGCGGCGAGGCGCGCTCCCAGGCGCTCGCCGATCGCCTGCGTCTCCTCGGGGCTACGCGAGATCAGCGTCTCGACCCGGCTCATGCGCGCCCGTCGTGAGCTCACGGAGCGCCACCGGCAGGCTCTCGATGATGTCGCTCGCGATCATCGCGTACTCGCCCCGCTCGCGCGCGGCCACGTCACCGGCCAGGCCGTGCAGGTACCCGCCGGCCTCGAGCGCGGTCACCGTGTCGAGCTCGCGGGCGAGCAGGGCACCGACGATCCCGGTGAGCACGTCGCCCGAGCCGCCCTTGGCCATGCCGGGGTTCCCCGTGGGATTGATGGCGACGTGGCCGTCCGGGCCCGCGATCACGGTGCCCGCGCCCTTGAGGGCGAGCGCGACGCCGTGCTCGCGAGCGAAGGCGCGCGCCCCCTCGACCCGATCGGCCTGCGCCACCTCGATGCTCGTCCCCGCCATGCGGGCCATCTCACCGGGATGCGGCGTGAGGGCCCGCGGCCCCGCCGCGCGCCGGAGGAGATCCAGGTGCCCGGCCAGGGCACTCAGGGCATCGGCGTCCACCACCATGGGACGATCCAGATCCCGGATCAGCGCTCGCGCCAGCTCCTGCGTCTCGGGATCGAGCGAGAGCCCGGGGCCGAGGGCGACGGCGTCCATGCGCCCGGCCAGCTCAAGGAGACGGTCCTTGGCCGCGAGGGACAGAGTCCGCGCCGACGTCTCGGGCAGCGCCTCGGTCATGTACTCGGGAGCCTGCGTGGCCACGATCGGCTGCTGGGAGGCCGGGACCGCGATCGTGCACAGGCCGACGCCGCTCCGGAGCGCCGCGCGACCCGCGAGGACGGCAGCCCCCGTCTTGCCCAGCGAGCCGGCCACGATGAGCAGGTGCCCGAAGCGGCCCTTGTGCGCATCCGGCTCGCGTGCCGGGAAACAACGACGCGCATCGGCGGCCTCGAGGCGCCAGGTCCCGATGCCCCGCCGCACCTCGTCGGCGGGCACGCCGATGTCGACGATCTCGACCGCACCGGCGTGTGCCGCGGCCGGATGCAGCAGCAGGCTCCGCTTGAGCCCGGCGAAGGTCACGGTGTGGGTGGCCCGCACGGTCGCCCCCAGCAGAGCGCCATGGTCGGAGCCGAGGCCGGATGGAACGTCCAGCGCGATGATCGGCACCCCCGCCTGCCCGGCCCGATTGATCGCCTCGACGGCCGCGGCGACCAGGCCACGAGCGGGACCGGTGAGCCCGGTGCCGAGCAGCGCGTCCACCACCACGTCAGCCCGGTCGAGAGCACGTGCGAGCCCGCCCAGGGCCGCCTCGCCGCCGATCTCCTCGATGCGTCCCCGCCAGCGTCCCAGCGCGTCCGCCGCGTCGTCCCGCACGTCACCGCGCCGGCCCACCAGGAAGACGCGCACCGCGGCGCCCCGCGCCCGCAGCCGGCGCGCGACCACGAAGCCGTCGCCGCCGTTGTTGCCCTTCCCGCACACCACCACGACGGACCGTTTGCGGATCGGGGCGAGCCACCGCGCGACGAGCGCGGCCGCGCCCGAGCCGGCGGCGTCCATGAGGCGGGGACCCGGAATACCGAGATCGCGAATGGCCCGCGCATCCAGCGCCCGCATCTCGGCAGCGGTGAAGACGGGCAGCACGGCGTCAGCGCGGAGGCGACGGGGGGAGGATCGCGGACTGGATCGGGGAGAACACGCCAAAACGTAGCCCGGATCCGGGCCGGACGCAACTTCAGCGCGCGAAGTGGAACAGGGCCAGCACGTACAGCGCGGTCACCGGGCTGCCATTCCGGGCACAGATGCCGGCGGCCACGACGTTGGCGGAGGCCCCGCCTATGCTGCGGGTCGGCCCGGAGCCATTGGACCTTGGTCCCATGGCGGGCTCCTCGGAACCGCCGCATCCTTGACATCGCACGCCGATTCATCGACACTCCGCCCACTGCTCGTACGGAACGGGGGACCGAGGCACGTGCGCACGCCGATGATCTCGCTCACCGCGACGGTCGGCCTGATCAACGCGATCACCGCGGCCCGAGGGAATGCCGACCAGGTCTTGCGCACGGTCGGGTTGGATCGCGCCGCCATCTCCGACCCGAACGGCTTCCTCCCCTGCTCCGATTTCGCGCAGCTCCTCGAGGAGGCGGCCCGGGCCACCGGCGACGACTGCTTCGGGCTGCATTTCGGCGAGCAGTACCAGCCCAAGAACATCGGCCCGCTGATCTACGTCGTCCTGAACTCTCCCACGATGGCCGTCGCGTTCGAGAACGCGGTGCGCTACCTGCGAGTTCACAACGAGGCCGGTCGGATATCCTTCGATCTCGACGGACCGTACGCGTATCTCCGGCACTCACTCATCGGCCTGGCGGTGGAGCGCATCCGTCAGCAGAGCGAGTACGGCATGACGGTCGCGCTGAACACGATCCGCCTCATGGCCGGCAGCCGGTGGGCACCCCAGGAGGTGCAGTTCGCGCATCTGGCCCCGTCCGGTACCACCGAGCACATCCGGATCTTCGGGGCCCCGGTCTCCTTCGGGCACGACGGCAATGCCCTGGTCATCGATCGCGCGTTCGTCGAGCGGCAGGTGCCCGCCGCCGACGATCGGCTCTACCCGATTCTCCGGCGGTACCTCGACGGAATCCTGAAGGAGATGCCGCGCGAGGACAGCACGCTCAGCTCGGTCCGGCGGGCCATCGGAGAATCGATCCGGGAAGGAGACCCGAAGATCGAGGGCGTGGCGCGGAAGGTCGCGATGAGCTCCCGCACGCTGCAGCGGCGGCTGAAGGAGCACGGGCTGGACTTCAAAGGGCTCGTCGACGACACCCGGCGGCGATTCTCGCTGAACTATCTCGCGGACCGCAGCCACACCCCGGCCGAGATCGCGTACCTGCTCGGCTACTCGGAAGTGAGTGCGTTCAATCGCGCCTTCCGACGGTGGACCGGGGCGACGCCGTCGAGCTACCGCCATCGCGTGGCCAGCCGGAGCCGGGTGGGCTAACGGGGCAGCAGAAGGGCCGCCGACTGGATCAAGAAGTCGGCGAGCACCGTCGTATAGGCCTCGCGGTACGTGGTCCGCGCCGCGCGCGGAATCTCGATGTGGATGGCCACCGGGGTCTGCCCGAGCAGGCCGGATTGCTTGGCCGCGGAGGCGGTGTACCACAGCCGGTCGAGGGGCTCCACCCAAACGTCGAGGCGTGGGACCTGGCCGTCCGCGGGCAGGCGCGCGTCGCGGATCAGCTCCAGCAGGGTCTTGAGCCGCCACGCGTCGTCGCGGCTCACCCCGACGGTGGCGATCTCGAGCCGCCCCGCGCTCTCCGCGCGGCCGTTGCCGTGAACCTCCACGTAGAAACGTAGCGGCCCCTGCGCGGCCTCGGCCACGCGACGACGATACGCCTCGTAGATCCGGCGCGCGGCCGCGGTCTCCACCTCGAGGCGCGCGGCGGCGCCGGGCACGCCCTCGGTGGGCCGGTTGACGTTGTAGCGCCGACCCTCCGCGTCCAGATTGGAGTAGCCCGTGGCGACGACCAGGCCGAACCCGCTCAGCTTGGCCAGGTCGCGGCCCATGACGTCGGTGGCGGCGTCGGAGGTCCCGTGCGGGGCGGCGATCACCACGCCGGAGCGGCCCTTTTCAACCTGAACCGAGCCGTCCGCCTCGGCCTTCGATGACGGGGCCGTCGGCGGGGCCTCGGCAGTGTCCTTGCCCGTGATCAGCCCCCCGCAGCCCGGTGAGAGAAGGGCGAGACCGAGCGCGAGGCTAGCGAGGCCTCGCCTCGTCATCGGGACCGTCTCCGATCAGCATGGCCTGGGCCATCGCGTAGTCGCCGTCGTGGGTCAGCGAGAGCAGCACGCGTCGGCCACCCTTGGCCTCCGCGATCGCGCGGCAGCGGCCACTCAGGACCATGGTGGGCGCCTGCCCGCGCTCGCGGCGCACCTCGAGCTCCCGCCAGTTCACGCCCATGCTGAGGCCCGTGCCGAGCGCCTTGAGCGTGGCCTCCTTGGCCGCGAATCGGGCGGCCAGGTGGGGGATCGGGTCGCGGCGCCGCCGGCAGTAGGCGATCTCCTGCTCGGTGAACACCCGCTGCAGAAAGCGCTCGTCCCAGCGCGCGACCACCCGCCGCAGGCGCGGCATCTGGGCGAGATCGACGCCGATGCCCAGGACCCGGCTCATGCTCCGATGGCGCGGCGAACGATGTCCGCCAGCTCCTGGGCCATGCGCTCGATGCGCCCCTGATCTTCGCCCTCGATCATCACGCGCAGCAGTGACTCGGTGCCGGAGTAGCGGAGCAGGACGCGGCCGGCACCCGCCATCTCCAGCTCGAGGGCCTTCGCCCGATCCACGAGGCCCGGGATCTGATCGACCGGCGGCTTGCTCGTCACCGCCACGTTCAGCAGGACCTGGGGGAACTTGGTCAGGCACCGGGACAGCTCGCCGAGGGTGGACTTCGTCTCCTGCATGACTCCGATGAGCTGGAGCGCAGAGACGATCCCGTCGCCGGTGGTGGTGTGGTCCAGGAAGAGCAGATGACCGGACTGCTCGCCCCCCAGATTGGCTCCGATGCGGAGCATCTCCTCGAGCACGTAGCGATCGCCGACCTGCACCTTGGCGACGCGCACGCCCAGCTGGGTGAGCGCGCGATCGAGCGCGAGATTGGCCATCACGGTGGTGACCACGGTGCCGCCCTTGAGCTGGCCACGCGCGGCGAGGTGCCGGCCGCAGATGGCCAGCGCGTAGTCGCCGTCGCGGATCCGTCCCTGCTCGTCCACCGAGATGAGCCGGTCGCCGTCGCCGTCGAAGGCGATGCCGAGGTGGGCCCGGGCGCGCAGCACCTCCTTCTGCAGCCCCTCCGGGTGCAGCGCGCCCGCACCGCGGTTGATGTTCTGGCCGTCCGGGCTCGCGTTGATCACCCGCACGTCGGCACCCAGCCGACGGAAGATCTCGGGCGCCACCCGATAGGTGGCCCCGTGCGCGCAGTCGAGCACGACGCGCAGGCCACGCAGATCGTGCGGGCAGGTGGCGCGCGCGTGGTCGATGTAGTCGGCCTCGGCGGCCTCGTGCTGCACGAGGCGCCCGATATGCACACCGGTGGGCCACGGGGCGACGTCGCGGCCGCCGAGCCGCGCCTCGATCTCCTCCTCCCAGGCGTCCGGGAACTTGGCGCCCTCCGAGGAGAAGATCTTGATGCCGTTGTCCTCGAACGGGTTGTGCGAGGCCGAGAGCACCACCCCGCCGTGGGCCTCGAGACGCCGGGTGAGATAGGCGATCGCCGGCGTGGGGAGCACGCCGACCGCGTAGACGTCGCCGCCCGCCGACAGCGCGCCCGCGACGAGCGCTCCCTCGAGCATCGGGCCCGAGAGCCGGGTGTCGCGCCCGACCACCAAGCGAGTTTTCGTGGCCCCGTGGTGCTCGAGCAGGGTCGCGACGAGCTGTCGGCCCAGCCGGAAGGCCAGCTCGGTGGTGAGCGGCGGCGTGTTGGCGAGACCCCGGATGCCGTCGGTGCCGAAGAGGCGGCTCACGAGCGGACGGATCCGAGGACCACGCGCACGTGCGATGGATTCACGCGGACGACGGTGATGCCGACCGGCACCGTGACCTGCTCCGGGAGCACGCGCAGGGTCACCTCGCCCGCCTGTGCACCGGCCAGGCTGAGCCGTGCCTTGACCCGGTCGGGGCCGAGACGCTGCAGGGCGAAGCGAAGACCGTGGAGCTGGACGTCGACGCTGTCGGGCCGGTCGCCCTTCAGCTCGAGGCCAGCCGGGATGCCCTCCAGCTCGAGGGGCGCCGCCATGATCAAATCGTCCTTCTCGGACGTCATCACGAACGCCCAGAGCACCATCGAGACCCCGAGGGCCAGCAGCTTGAGCTCCCAGTGCCGGGTGAGCGCGCTCATTTGCGCAGCCATCCGCGCGCCGGCTCCCACCACGCCGAACGCCGCGGCATGGGGGCTTCCTCGAGGGAGAACAGCTCACCGAGCCGGCGCCGCAGCACTTCCTGGTCGAGCGGCGACTCCATCTGTCCGTCCACCGCCAGCGAGATCCGTCCGCTCTCCTCGGAGACGATCAGCACCACCGCGTCGGTCTCCTCGGCCAGGCCGAGGCCGGCCCGATGTCGGGTGCCCATGTTCCGCCCGAGCTGCGTGTTGCGGGAGAGCGGCAGGAAGCACCCGGCCGCGGCCACCCGATCACCACGGATGAAGGCGGCCCCGTCGTGGAGCGGCGAGTAGGGCAGGAACAGGCTCACCAGCAGGTCCGCGGACACCATCGCGTCGAGCGGCACCCCGAGCTCGGCATAGTTGCGCAGCCCGGTGCTGCGCTCGAGCACGATCAGGGCGCCGATGCGCTTGCTCGCCAGCGCGTCGGCCGCCTTGATGACATCGTCGATGAGGTGGCTGCGCTCCTCGCGCGCCCCCAGAGCCATGCCCTGGAAGAGCCGGCTCTCGCCGAGCCGGGTCAGCGCGCGGCGCAGCTCGGGCTGGAAGAGCACGACGAGGGCGAGGACCCAGAACGACCAGAAGTTGTCGAGCAGCCAGCTCGTGCTGAACAGCTCGAAGTGCCGAGCCAGGAACGACGCCACCATGAGACCGGCCAGGCCCAGAAGCATCTGGACCGCGCGCGTCTCCTTGAACATCACGAAGATCCGGTAGAGCACGATGGCCACGACCACGATGTCGATGGCGTCGCGGAGCCGGAAGGTCTGGAGCACGGGCCACATGGCTAGAGGGCCCCGGCCGACGCGGCCTGCCGTGCCCGATACAGGGCCTGGGCCACACGAACAGCCTGCACCGTCTCGGCCACGTCGTGGGCCCGGATGACGTGGGCGCCACCGAGCACCGCCGCCGCGGTAGCGGCCAGGGTACCGGGCAGTCGGTGCCCGGGGTCGTCGACTCCAGCGAGGGCACCAATGAAGGACTTCCGTGACACGCCCACATGCAGCGGGTGGCCGAGCGTGTGGAGCACCGGGAGGTCAGCGAGCACGCGGCAGTCCCAGTCGGGCCACGCGATGGACTCGCCGCGGAAGAACCCGATGCCGGGATCGACCAGGGTGCGGTCGGCCGGGATGCCGGCCGCGCGGGCCAGGGCCAATCCGCGGTCCAGCACGGCCCGGACGGCGGCGATGGGCTCGCCGAGCGTGCCGACCGGCAGACCTCCCGCCGGGGAGGCCATCAGCACCAGCCCGGCGTCCGCCTCCGCGACCAGGCGCGCCAGGTCGGGATCGGCATGGAGCCCGGTCACGTCGTTGATCAGGCGCGCGCCCGCCTCGAGTGCCGCGCGGGCGGGCAGGCTGCGGCTGGTGTCCGCCGAGACCGGCAGGTCGAGCTTGGCGGTGAGCAGCCCGACCGCCCAGTGGAGGCGGTCCGCCTCCTGGGTCGCCGGGATCCGGGCCTCGAGGTACGGGGCGGTGGACATGGCCCCCACGTCCAGCCAGGCCGCCCCTGCCCGCGCCATGGCCTCCGCCGCCTGCAGGAGCCGGTCGGCGCCCAAGACCACCGAGCCCGAGTAGAAGGACTCCGGGCTGACGTTGAGCGCGCCCACGACGGCCACGTCCAGGCCATCGCCCACCGACACCTCTGCCACGGTCGCGCGGTTCATGGGAGATTACTCCAGGAACAACTTATCACCGCCACCGCCCCACACGGGAGCCGGAATTTCACCCGAGTGTCCACGGGGGTGTGGGGGCCTCCAAAACACGAGTGCCCGCAGACTGGGGGAGTGCGGGGGCCATTTCTGGGCCCCCGGATTGAATAGAGGTGCGGGTCCGTGAGCCCGCCCGCTAAGGGCAGCTCACACGCGCTACGCCGGGCTCGGCGCCTCTTGCAACGGCGGCACGCGCAGGATGCGCGCGATCTCTTCGCCGTCGAGGGACTCGCGCTCCAGCAGGGCCCGGGCCAGCGCGTGGAGCTTCTCGAGGTTCGACTCGATCATGTGGCGCGCGCGCGTGGCGCACTCCACCACGATGCGCTTGATCTCGGAGTCGATGAGGACGGCGGTCTCCTCGCTGAAGTCCTTCGGCCGCGCCACCTCGCGCCCGAGGAAGATGTGCTCCTCACCCTTGCCGAAGGTGAGCGGACCCATCTTGTCGGACATGCCCCACTCGCAGACCATCTTGCGGGCCATGTCGGTGGCCTTCTCGAGGTCGTCGCCGGCCCCGGTGGTCTGCTGCTGAAACACGATCTCCTCGGCGGCGCGGCCACCCAGCAAGATCGTGATGCGGTTGACCAGGTAGTCCCGAGAGTAGTTGTACTTGTCGTCGGCGGGCAGCTGCTGGGTGAGGCCGAGCGCCCGACCGCGCGGGATGATCGTGACCTTGTGGAGCGGATCCGCCCCCGGGAGCAGATCCGCCACCAGCGCGTGCCCGGCCTCGTGGTACGCGATCGTCCTCTTCTCGGTCTCCGAGATGATCATCGAGCGCCGCTCCACGCCCATCAGGACCTTGTCCTTGGCGTTCTCGAAATCGATCATCTCGACCACCTTCTTGTCCTGGCGCGCGGCCAGCAGCGCCGCCTCGTTCACCAGGTTGGCGAGGTCGGCGCCCGAGAAGCCCGGCGTGCCCCGCGCCAGCACCTTCAGGTCCACCTTGGGCGCGAGGGGGATCCGTCGGGAGTGCACCTTGAGGATCTCCTCGCGCCCCTTCACATCGGGCCGCGCCACCACCACCTGGCGGTCGAAGCGCCCGGGCCGCAGCAGGGCCGGGTCCAGCACGTCGGGCCGGTTGGTGGCCGCGATCATGATGACGCCTTCGTTCGAGTCGAAGCCGTCCATCTCGACCAGCAGCTGATTGAGCGTCTGTTCGCGCTCGTCGTGGCCGCCGCCGAGCCCGGCGCCGCGATGGCGGCCGACAGCATCTATTTCGTCAATAAAAATTATGCAATTATGTGTGAACAAACGATTTGCGACGAAATTGTGATTCCGATCGAGACACAGGTCGTAGACCGGCTCGCCGGCCGCGATCGGCTCGACCGATTCGATGCGCGACCACAGCACGGCCGAGTGCGCGAGATCGTGAACGATCTCGAACGCTTCGGTGACCGGCAGGTTGTGCGACTCGCGCCAGACTTCCATCTCCTCCACGACGCCCTGCAGACTGACCCGCGACGGCGCGTTGAGTCCGCGTTCGTACGCACTCACCACGTGACCGCGCCGGAATGCGCGCTGACCCATCTCGAGGGACAGTCGCGCCCGGCGAAGGGCGTCGCCTACCGGAATCGAATCGAGCCGCGAGGACGAGCCGTCCCGCTCACCCAGAATCGTGCTCATACGCTCTAGCGAAGTCAGTTTTGCAGGATGCTCAGAATAGACTCGCTGAATGAATCTCTGCAGTTGCGGCGCGCCCGTAATCATGATGTTTCCGTCAACGCCTGCCGCAGCGCGAGGCGAGACGCTGGTCTGGATACCCACGCGAAGCAACGCGTCCCGAATCTTTCGATTCGCTGAGGATTCCCAGGCCGAAATGATGATTTGTAGATTTTCCGGCCTGAGGCGGGCGTGTCCATCGCCATCGAAAACGCCCCGCAACCACGCCGCGATCAGGTCCTCCGGGAGCTCGAGCACGCGCTGGTTGAGTGCGCGCAGCGCTTCGCATAGCAGGCGATGATTGATGTGCGTGGACCAGCAATCCCGCAGCGTCTGCGCGGTGCGTCCCTGCGGCAGAATCGTCTCCCAATGCTTGGCATTCAGGTGCTTGCGCGGCGCATAGCCGAATTCGGACTCGAGAATCTCGCGCACCCGCTCGTGCAGGTACGGCTCGGTATTGACGAACTGAATCGTGCGGTCGCCGGGCGCTCCAAACGATCCATCGGACTCGATCAGGCCGCACAGGTAGGCCAAAGATTCCGTCACCTCGAGCGGGTGCCGCTCGAGCCGGCTCGAGGCGAAGCCGCCCGGCCCGGTGGACAGCGCGGTGATCGTGGGCCAGTGGGCGCGATAGCTGGCCAGGACTTCGAACAGCGGGCGCTGCCTGCCGTGCGCATGCACGACGACATCCTCCGCGGGCAGCAGGCTGGCGAACAGCGGCCGATCGCTGGTGGTCGGAATCACCCGCGGCACGGCGACATGATCGCCGGCCATGAGCTCGTCGGTCCGCACCCACTCCATCCGTCCGTTCCGCCACACGGGGAACTGATGATTGCCGGTGGCCTTGATCGAGCTGGTCGTAGTGCGAAGCTGGTAGAGATCGGTCGAGAGTTTGCAGGTGATGCCAATGACAGTCGAGTCCTCGAGCCGGAAGTCCTCACTCATGCTCGGAACTCGAACACCCACCATCTGGCGGTCGAACATGTCTCGGATGGTGACCTGCCGTCCGCCGCTCAACGTGATCTCCGTATCGCC